>CAZAFH010000045.1:0-56715 GCA_964484265.1 uncultured Singulisphaera sp. | reverse complement strand
CGCTCTACGACAGCCCGCTCGCCAACGACTCCGATCCCGAAAACGATGCCCTCACGCCATCGATTGTCGATGACCCAACTCACGGCGTGGCCAGCTTCGACTTCTACGGCAATCTCCTTTATGTGCCTACACCCGGCTACGTCGGTAGCGACTCGCTGACCTACCGCGTTCATGACGGTAGCAACTGCAGCAACACGGTCGCGATCAATATCAGCGTCACGAACACAGCTCCCGTTGCCGTCACCGATACTTATTCGACACACCACGACGTGCCGCTGTACGTATCGCCGATGAGCAACGACAGTGATGCCGACAGCGACGTGCTAGCGCCGAGCATCGTCGATGATCCGACGCACGGCGTGGCCAGTTTCGACTTTTACGGCAATCTCCTCTATGTGCCAACAGCAGGCTACGTCGGCAGCGATTCGCTGACCTACCGCATCTTTGACGGAGCGGAGTACAGCGACCCCGTGACCATCAACATCAGCGTCACCAACACGATTCCTGTCGCCGTCACCGATAGTTATTCGACACACCACGATGTTTCGCTGTACGTGTCGCCGATGAGCAACGACAGCGACTCCGATAGCGACGTGCTCGCGCCGTCGATTGTTGATGATCCGACGCACGGCGTTGCCAGTTTCGACTTCTACGGCAATCTGCTCTACGTACCAACAGCGGGCTACGTCGGCAGCGATTCGCTAACTTACCGCATCTTCGACGGCGCGGAGTATAGCGATCCGGTGACCATCAACATCAGCGTTACCAACACGATTCCTGTCGCCGTCACCGATAGTTATTCGACACACCACGATGTTTCGCTCTACGTGTCGCCATTGAGCAATGACAGCGACGCCGATAACGACGTGCTTGCGCCGAGCATCGTAGATGACCCGACTCACGGCGTGGCCAGCTTCGACTTCTACGGCAATCTGCTCTATGTCCCGACGCCCGGCTACGTCGGCAGCGATTCGCTGACCTACCGCATCTTCGACGGCGCCGAGTACAGCGACCCCGTCACGATCAACATCAGCGTCACCAACACGGCTCCGGTGATCGGATCATTGTTGTTGGATAACGCGAATCCAAAGACAAACGACATTCTAACGGTTCAAGTCATCGATGCCCTGGATGATGAAAATGACCTGATTTCGTTCACGTACATCTGGTCGGTGAATGGAAATGTTGTTCAGACAACCACGACCACGAATGTATCGGACTCGCTTGACCTTTCACAATCCGGCTTCGGCGACAAGGGCGACGTCGTCAACGTCATCGTCGCCCCCTTCGACAACAGCAACACCGGCAACACAGTCAACACCTCCGCGAACGTTGTTAATAGCGCACCGGTTGCCACCGCACTTGCCTTTTCGATGCCACATGACACGATGGCAACTGATATTCCGTTTGCTTCCGATGCGGACGGCGACGAACTTGAATATGTCGTTACCTCCAATCCCAGCCATGGACTGGCCATTCAAGGACAGGACGGGAAACTCGAATATTATCCAGATCCCGGTTGGGCAGGAACGGACACATTTGTCATATTTGCGTCGGATGGTTCAGGCGACAGTTCCGCTGTATCGATTACCGTTTCGGTTACCAACATGGTGCCGGTTGCGGCTGGCGAGTCATTTTTTGTCGAGCGTGACCACGCGATCACGGCGATTTACCTGAACGCCTATTTGACCGATGCCGACGGGGACCAACTGCAAGCGATCGTCGGCACTCCGACGTATGGCGTTCTAGTGCCGAACGGCGACAGTACGTACAACTACATTCCAAACGAAAGCTTCACCGGAACCGACAGCTTCACGATCCAGGCCAACGACGGCGCCGCGGACAGCAACGTGGCGACCTTTACGATCACAGTCACTGCGTATGCGCCGCCGAATGCGGACGGCAGTTATTCCGTGCTACACGGGCACTCGCTCTCTACCATCGACTTCTCCGTCAATGATAACGATGCACTTGGCGACCCGACGCAAATTGTCATCGAAAGCGGACCAACCTATGGAACATTGACACCCAATGGAGACGGTACGTACCGCTACGTCGCGCCGCTCGATTTCGTCGGCTCCGATACCGTTACCATTTCAGCGAACGGTGGTTCCCAAGTCGTGGTGACGATAAACGTCACTGATATTGCACCAGTGGCGAAAGACGTCTTTTTCTCGCTTGAAGCTTATAACCAAGCTTATTCGAATGTTGAATTTCTCGCAAACGCCACCGACTCAGACGGCGACGCGCTAACTATTGAGATCATTAGCGGGCCTCAGTACGGTTCGCTCGATTTCAATTCGACTACCGGAAGGTATGACTACCACGCTAACACATCGTATCTTGGTCGAGACAATTTCACCGTTCGGTATTTCGACGGGGCGACCTACAGTCAGAGCGTGTATGTCGATATTCTGGTGTATGACGACACCACGAATTTCGCGACGGATTCGTACGTTCAGGGCTTTGGTGCCTTAGTTGGGGCAGATTTCAATGGTCTGCCAACCGGGATGGGCATTAGGCAAGGAAACATCAATGACTGTTGGTTTGTAGCGGCCGCAGTTGGGCTAGCTGAGGCTGTGCCGAATGCTCTTGCTGCTCGCATGGGAGCGAATCAGACCCCAATTATCGTGGACCTCGGTCCCGATGCCGGTGGGGAGCGATACAGGGTAACGTTCCCCGGTCGTAGCTCCGTCACTTTTACATTCATGCCAGGACTCGCTGGGCGCAATTTTGTTGATCCAGAAAATCCAGAAAACACAATGACTCTCTCCACTTCGACCAACAACAATGGGGACTGGAGCGCCATCCTGGAGCAAGCATGGGCGTATCGCAACGCCTCGGCTGCAAACACCACTTGGGCGCAAGACATCAAAGAAGTTCTGGACCACCAATCTCTGGGCATAATGGGGATCCGGGCTCTTACCGGGTTGCCGGGTCTTGCCAACCATTTCTCTGTCACGCCAATCGAAACGACTAGGCAGGACCTGATTGATTCATTCAACGCCGGTATTATCGTAACCGCGTCAGCTAAGGACGGTGACGAGCACGGATTGATCAGCAACCACGAATATACGGTTCTCGGATTTAACGCGGCCACCAACATGGTGCATCTACGCAACCCTCACGGGTTCACCGCCGCTTGGGGGGAATCCGTTTTCATTCCCGCGCCCTCAAATCAACTCGGGGGAGGTGGTTCAATCACGATTCGGCGCCCACCACTCGGAGCAGGTGGCGCAGCCGATTTCTGGATTTCGCTGACGAATTTCAACGACTGGTTCCAGGGAGCTAATTACGAACGATAGCTGGCCTACCAAACTCAAACGAATCGCCAAGTAAACACGTACGAACAGTCGCATAGGAGAACCGTCATGAGAGAGGGATATTCGATCACGCTCGGCCTGTCCTTGGCAGTCGGATTGATGGGCTGTGCTGGCAAGGACGAATCCCAGGCAGGTACACCAAACGACGCTTCCCAGCTTTCTGAACGGTGCACGGATGGGGATTTGAAATCCGGCGAGGTCAAGCAACTTGCTTTCACCAGAGATGGAAAATACCTCGTTGGTACCAACGAGTTTAAGTACTTCATCGGACATCGCAGGGAATGCCACGGCCGACTTAGGGCTTGGGATACCGCCAACTGGAAATTGGTTGGTGACACGGGTGAATTATCTCAAGTCGGATTGTATTTCGTAGCGTCAAATACAGATACTTGGTTTGCACAGGGGAAACGATTTCATCGATTCGGTACGGGTTCAAGCAATCCACTGGGGGAACCGGTATTCTGTAAATTCAACCCTGTGACTATGGAACGGAAGCAAATTGACGTTATTAACCAAGTTGCAGACAATCAGAATTTTCTTCCATGGGCCATGGCTTGTGCTAGCGATCGCTCATTATGCGCCTATAAACTCGACGGCTCCGGTGAACCGACGCCCCCATTTGTTGTTGACTTGAGAACCTGGAAAAGGACGGTCGATTTGCAGGAATTCTCGGCCTGTCCAAAAGCACTCGACGCAGACAATGCTGTACCGGTTTTCGAATTTTCACCTAATGGAAAGAACATTGCATCATTCAAAGCGTGCATGCCTTACCAAATGCAACTCCACAACGCCGACACGGGGAAATTGGTCAAATCATCGAAACTCCGCTCACCTGTGGGCGCCATTCAATTCTCACCTGACGGGAAGTTGCTCGCCGCTGTTTGCTTAGACGGAACTCTGCTAATTTTCCAACCAGATCTCTCAAAGCAAATCTTCTCAAAGCAGTTCGAGAATTTTTCTTTTGAAAAGTATGGCGGATTTCCGCGACCGATTGCCTTCGTGGGCGATGGCAATTTGGCGGTAATTGCAAGCGACACAAGAATTGAATTGCTTGACACCAAGGAATGGAAATCCGTCCGTACCTTCGATTGCGGAAAAACTCGCGTGAATTGTGTAGCGTCTTCTCCTGACGGAAAACTACTCGCCGCAGGCTTCGGAGTTACCGCCCAGTCGCCTGGATTCCTACGTGTATACGACAAGGAAACTGGAAAACGTGTGGTGGACCTGAGATAGAAAGAAGAAAAGATGAACCTCTGAATGTCAAGATATTTTGCCGTCGAAGGTGATGACTGTAAGGCGCCTCCTTGTCGCGGTTGTGGAATGTTAGTGCGCAGGCTAAACCGGCCGGTTCGCGTGGTTCCGGCTTCGGGGGACACCATACTTACTTCTTCCCCGCGGATTTGCATGCTGCCCGCCGCGAGCCAACCCTTGTTCGCGACGTAGAACGGATGCTCGGCTGTCGTGCGGATGATCCGATCACGGACGTGCACGTCGAGAAGCGGCGCGACACGCTCGAACCTGCGGAGCACCCGTTTGCGAACAAGCGGGCCATCGGGGTCGTTTTCGTCGCGCGTCAGAATCCAATCGCACGCGTCGCCGAACTCTTCGTAGCTGCGGAACGCCTCGATCGCCTTGCTTGTCGATTCGTCCAGCATCAACGGCGTGCCGGCTTCGAAGCAGGCAACGGCTCGTAGCGGAAGTGCCGGGGTCTAAGCCGCGCGTTTCATCGTCAATAGAGCAAGCCCGTGAGCTTGTCGCGGTAGGTGTCGGCGAGGTCGCTGCGAACGCCGACGATGTGGAAGATTTTTACCATCGCCTCGCGAACGCGCGTCTTCGCCAAGTCGCGGTCGCATCGGCCGGCGAGAAGCAGCGTCTCCAGTGCCTCGGTTGACTTTCCCTCGGCGCCGAGAACCAGGCCGAGTTCGCAGAGCGCTTGCGCGTCTTGCGGATTCGCTTTCACTCTGGCGCGGAGATCGGCCTCGGCTGGAAGACCGGCCTTCTGTTCGCGAAGCCAAAGCATCGAGCGAAGCTTCTCGGCTTCTTGACCAAATTCGCCGTGCGTACCTACTTCGAGCAGGAGATCGCTTGCTTCCTTGTCGCGCTGCAGTTGGATCAGCACGCGAGCCAGGCCGACGATGGCGTCTTCTTGGAGGGGATTCGATTTCAGGGCCAGGCGATAATGCTGCTCTGCCTGGGCCAAATCCGTTTTTTCGAGCTGGCTGGCGCTCTCGGCTTCGCGCTCGGCTTCGGACGGTTGCAGCTTGTCGAAGAACTGGGTGAGCTGCGATTCGTGAAGGAGCCCCGTGAACTGGAGCACCGGACGCCCCTTGCGGAAGGCGACGACATGCGGAATGCCGCTGACACCGAACTGCATGGCGAGGTCTTGTTCGTCGTCGGTATTGACCTTGGCGAGGAGGACCGTGCCCTTGCGGTCGCTGACGAATTTTTCCAGCATCGGCGCGAGCGAACGGCAGGGGCCGCACCACGGCGCCCAGAAATCGACGACGACGGGCACGTCATGCGACTTCTGCACGACCTTCGCTTCAAAGTCGGCCTGGGTCACGTCGAAAACCAGTTCGCTGTTTTCACTCATGTTGGCACCTCTACGGGCGAGTCGGTTTTCCTTATTCTATTCAACACGCCGCGGATGGCGTTCAAACCGCGGCACTTGCAAACCGCAAGAATGGCAACGAGGAAATCATGCCAACCGATCCGATCGTTCGTGAATTGCTTGAAGTCAACCAGCGCTTGCTCGACAGCATCGCGACGGCGGACTGGAAGACCTACGACGCACTCTGCGATGCGACATTGACCTGCTTCGAACCCGAGGCGGCAGGCCAGCTCGTCGAGGGCATGGAGTTCCACCGCTTTTACTTCCATCTCGGCCCGGCCAAGGAACCGCACAACACGACGATGGCGTCGCCCCACGTGCGCGTAATGGGCGATGTCGCCGTCGTCAGTTACGTGCGATTGAATCAGCGCGTGCAGGCCGATGGCTCGCCGGTGACGCGTGGCGTCGAAGAGACGCGCGTCTGGCAGAAGCAGGCCGGCGTGTGGAAGCACGTGCACTTCCATCGTTCCAAGCCGCAGACGTGATATTCTCATCGGCCTTCGTGATCCGCCTTCGCGCCTTTTCGTGCGTGGTAGGGTTGAATCTTTTCGTAGAGCAGGTCCACGAACTGCTCGAGCAAACTCACGTACTCCGTGCCAGCGACGATAGCGGCTTTTTCCAGCAATAACCGGCGGCGTTCGAGATGGGCGACGTGATGTTCCACGCCGAGCTCCGTCAGAGGGCCGCCGGTTCCTTGCAGAGAAAGCAGTTCGTCGATCTCCTCGGCCGTCAGGCGGTCCGCGCGGGCGCGGTTCGCTTCCAGCCAGGCCAAAAGCTCGGGTTGCGTCGCGCGCTCGTAAAGCACACGCTGAGAATCACTGCCCGGGTCCGCGACGCGCATTCGCGGCAACAACTTTTCGAGCGGAAGGGTTTGTAGGTCGTGCACGCTCAGGCCGAGCGCTCGCGCACAAGCCGCGACGGTGGCATGATGGAGGCGGCGCGATGGTCCGAGAACGATACCGCGAATCGTGAGCCGATTGAGGTCCGAGTGCCGTGCGAATTCGTCGATATTCCAGCCGCGCTCGCGGACCAGGCAGGCGATCTTTTCGCAAAGCGCCATGTCGGCATTGGGATGATTTTCGTCCATCCGAACGATTCTAATCGCCGGGATGCGCCGTGCCTAGGTTGGTTGCAGAGAAAATGGAATGGCATGAGGGCCAGATGCAAGGGCGGGTTTCTGGAGCCATTCCTATCAATATTGGAATAATTGCCCATTCTTACATTGTTCACGATCTCTAATCAAATCGATTATTTTGCGCATTTTCCACAAAGTTAAGATGTAGGACTTGCATCGAGTTTAACGATTATGCTATCTTTTACCTAGTTGATTTTGCAAAATTCGCGGTTCCCCCCAGCGCGTCCTTGCATTATTCGCAGGTAGAATTAAGCTGATAGTGAGGACGGCGCTGTCATTACCGAATGACCCGGCAAGTAGGCCCACGTGCGCCACGGATTTTGATCTCGCGAAACAATTGGGTCAAGTTCCAAGAGGAGACGTGGGCCATGAGAAACCTTTTGCCGAGTATCTGTGCGTTAGGCATCTGGTCGGCGGCAGTGCTGCCGGCAAGTGCGGGTTGGGACAATGTGTTCCAGCCGACGCTGTTCAACCGTCAACGTACCCAGACGAATTACTACGCGCCGCCTGCGGTGGTGTATTCGTCGCCGATTGTCGCCGCTCCGGTGGTGGCGCAGGCGTCGCCGATTTATGTCGCGCAATCTCCGCCTGCCAATCCGTGCAATCAATGCCAGACGAGCTACACGCTTCGCAGTTACTATCAACCCGTGACCACGATGGAAACGCGAACGGTGATGGAAAAGGTCACGAGCTATCGCACGAGCTATTACTATGAACCGGTGACGACGGTTCGCTACAGCGCCTACTATGATCCGTGTAATTGCAATTATACCCAGGTTGCGGTTCCATCGGTTTCGTATCAACTACGTGAACAAAAATGCCCCGTGGAAAACTGGGTGTCGCGCTGCGTCCAGGTGCCGGTGCAGGGTTATCAGAAGGTGAACTATTGGCAGCCGCAAACGACCTGCTGCAACACGACGCAGGGCGCTCCGATTCCGATGACGCCGGGCGGCGGCGTTCCGCCGCAAACACAGATGCCGCCGGTGACGAGCGTGCCGAACATCACTCCGGATGCCCCGCCGGCGATTTCGGGCACGAAGACGCCCGGAACGACGAGTGCGCCGAAGACGAACATGTGGGATCAGTTCTATCCGCCGATCAACAAGGTCACGCCGACGCCGGGCACGTCCTGGCAGCCGCAACTTGGCGCTCCGGTGCCGATGCAGCAGCAGCCGACAAATCCGCCGCCGCCGGTGAAGTTCGACCGCATCGCCGTCAATGGCAGCTCGCAGGTTGAGGGTCAGGTCGTTGGTAATAACCAGAGCCCGAAAGCCAATGCGAAGGTCATGTTCGTGAATGCATCGACGGGTCAACGCCTGAACGTGAACGCCAATACCGCGGGCCGATTCAATGTCGATCTGCAGCCGGGAAGCTGGCATGTGTACCTTCATGGCAACGACGACGTGCCTGTGCACCACAGCCGAATCGATGTCAACGGCCAGCAGAATCGCCAGGTGCAATTGGTCAGCCGAAGCAACTAATCGCTGCAAATTTCAATGATATAATGTCGAGCCGTTCGCCTGAGAATTTCGAAGGCGTACGGCTTTTTTCATGCCAATAACCCATCGACGACATGGCCGTGCACATCGGTCAGGCGGAAGTCACGTCCGCCGTAGCGGTAGGTCAAGCGCTCGTGGTCGAGTCCGAGAAGATGCAGGATCGTGGCGTGGAAATCGTGGATGTGCACGCGGTCTTGCTCGGCATGCCAGCCGTAGTCGTCGGTGGCGCCGTGGTGGTAGCCGGCTTTGACGCCGCCGCCCGCCAGCCAATGCGTGAACCCCTCGGGATTGTGATCGCGCCCGTCGTTTCCGCCGCCTTCGACGGTCGGCGTGCGGCCAAACTCGCCGCCCCACCAGACGAGCGTATCCTCGAGCATGCCGCGCGCTTTCAAGTCCGTGAGCAATCCTGCGATTGGTAGATCGACTTCGCGAGCCTTGGCCTCGTGGCCCTGCCGAAGATTGCCATGCTGATCCCACTGCACCAGGGAATCGCTATGCGAGATCTGGATAAATCGAACGCCGCGCTCGGCAAAGCGGCGCGCGAGCAGGCATTGCCGGCCGAAGTTCGCGGTGATCGGGTCGTTCAGACCGTATAGATTCTGTGTCGCTCGTGATTCGCTGGCGATGTCTTCCACTTCGGGCATCTCACGCTGCATGCGAAAGGCGAGTTCGAACGAATTGATCCGGGCTTCGAGCGATGCCTCGGCCCCGGCGCGTGCCTGGTGCTCGCGATTCATCTCGAGCAAGCGGTCGAGCTGGAGCCGTTGCACTTCGGCAGGCAGTCGGCTGTTGCGAATGTAGCGAACCCGGGCCTGATCCGCGGGAATGCTGGCGTTGCCCAATGGCGTGCCCTGGTAGGCGGCGGGAAGGAACGCCGAGCCCCAGTTGTTGACGCCGCCGTGCGCGAGCGTGGGGCAGATGGTGACGAAGCCGGGCAGGTTGCGGTTTTCGCTCCCAAGGCCGTAGGTCACCCAGGAGCCGATGCTGGGGCGAACGAAGTTGTCGCTGCCAGTGTGCATTTTGAGCACGGCGCCGCCGTGGGCCGCGTTGGTTCCGTGCAAGGAGTGGACGAAGCAGATGTCGTCCACGCAGCGCGCGACGTTCGGAAAGAGCGTGCTTACCCAGGACCCGCTTGCACCATACTGCCGAAACCGCCACGGCGACGCCAGGAGCGTACCCGTCCGTGCGAAGGTAACGCGCGGCCGCTCAAACGGGTACGGCTGCCCATGATCGCGCTGTAGCCTCGGCTTGTATTCGAACGTATCCACATGCGAGGGCCCGCCCTTCATGAACAGGAAGATGACGCGCTTCGCCCGAGCCCGATGATGCGGCTCACGCGGCGCGAGCGGATCGAGGCCAGGCTGCGCGCGAGCCGATTCCTCGGCCAGCAGCGACGCCAGGGCCAGCGACCCGAACCCGACGGCGGTGTTGCGAAGCATCTCGCGGCGGGAAAGAAAGGAGGACATTGTTACACTCCGTGAAACGTTGCTTAAACACGTTGGCAGACGGCTTCGTCTAATCGAGATTGGAACTCATCGATGGATGACCACGGCCAATCGAAATTTCGATCCGAAGATGCCATTTGAATATCTTGATCTCTCATGCCATTCGTTTCAATCCATGCCTTAATGATCTCAATGAGCAGCGCTCCAGAAACACCATGCGAGAGTTGGAGTTTGTGTGCTGGCAACTGGTAGCACGCCGGTTCCCACTCTTCGCGTGCCCAAGCCGCAAGGAATGCCAGTTCGCTATTCGTCAGTTTCATGGCGTAAGATCCTCGACGTAGTTGTAATTGTGCAATGCGCCGGGCATCAGCTTTTCCTCCGCGATCCACTGTTCTGGCGTCATCTCGTTTTTTGGTGGAATTAGCTGGTCTCCATAGTCTTTGGCGCGAATCGTCATCTTCATTTTTGAGTAACGGAGTGGCATCATTGCCGAGACGACCAAGCTCTTTCCGTCTGTATCATATTCTACCGCGCCTTGACAGTAGGGACACGTAATTGCGCCTCCGGGTGTTTGCCGAACGATCGACTTGAATTCTGGTTTGGCTTGATCCGTGCTCGGGATCATCTCCGCCAACAAATCGCGAATCGGCTGCAGGCAGGCTGGGTGTGGACAAAGCTGATAAGGCCAAGGTGCCATTATTCAAACCTGGTAGAAGCATCGGACACGAGCGCCGCTAGATAGGCCTGCCAAGCCAGGCCGTCCCGCTCGGCTCGCGGGACCTACTTTACATACACAAACTCATTCGCCGACATTACGACCTGGCATAGCGATGACCACGCGATCACCCGGCGGCGGTCGGCGTTTGGCTCGCGCTTTTGCAGGGCACGTTCGACTTCGCTTACCAGCGAGGTCGCCCTGGCAATCTCTACGTCAGTCGCCGGGCGGCCGTAGGCGCGAACGTAAAGGCGACGCACGCGCTCGGCTGTGTCGGATTCCTTGAGCAGCGTTTCGGCTAGCTCTTCGCAGATTTTCATCGTCCAGTCGCTATTCATCAGGAACAGCGCCTGCGGGGCGACCGTCGTGGTCGCGCGGTCGCCGGTGGGGATGGCAGGGTCGGGGTAATCGAACAGCTGGAATACGTCATACACATTATTTCGCACCACGGGCAGATAAATCGAACGCCGTCGGCTATCGTAGTTCGTTGTGTCCTTGGACGTGTGATCGAAGAAGTATTCCCGGTTCTTTACGTGCAGCATCGACCCGCCAGCGGTTTTGTCGAGCACGCCGCCGACGAAGAGCATTGCATCGCGAATCGCCTCGGCTTCGAGTCGCCGGATGTTTGCCCGGCCCTGTAGGCGGTTCTCTGGGTCGGCTTCGCGCGATTTCGCGTCGGCGTGGGAACTCATCTGATAGGTGCTCGACAACATGATGAGGCGGTGCATCGATTTGATCGACCAGCCGTCATGAATGAATCGCGACGCAAGATAATCGAGCAACTGCTGGTCCGATGGCAGCTCGCCCAGCGTGCCGAAGTTGTCGGTGGAGCGTACGATGCCGTCGCCGAAATGCCAGCGCCAGATGCGGTTGACCATGACCCGGCTCGTGAGCGGATGGTCGGGTTGTGTCAGCCAGCGAGCGAGTTCGAGTCGGCCGCTGCTCTTTGTACCAAATGTCGGCGCGTGTTCCTTTGCCAGGATGACGGGCACATGGCGAGGCACGATCTTGCCAATTTTCGTATGGTTGCCGCGCGGATGGATCGGCGTATCGACGGCCGCAGCGTCGGCCACGCCCATGGCGCTCGGGATTTCCGGCCCGGCCTTCTCCAACTTCGCAAGATCGCTGCGCAGCCGTTTGAGCTTGGCCTTGGCGGCGTCATCCGTCGCTTTCGACGCCAGTGCCTCGATGTCGGCCTTTCGCCTGGCGAGTTCCTTGGCGTGCGCCGCCTTGATCGCCGAGTCATTCGCCGACGCGAGCGGATGTTCATGCCAGCGCGCCACCTTTTTGAAGTGATCCATCGTCTTGGTGCTGCGAAAGATACCCGCCAGCCCGTAATAGTCGGCTATCGGAATCGGGTCGAATTTGTGATCGTGGCAGCGCGCGCAGCCCAGCGTCAATCCCATGAACGCTCGGCCCACCGTGTCGATCTGTTCGTCCACGATGTCCATCTCCATCTTCTTCTCATCCACCTCGGCAATCACTTTCGGACCCAGCGACAGGAACCCCGTTGCTATCAACCGACGATGCCGCGATTCGGTGTCCTTCGATTCGAGCAGATCGCCCGCTAGCTGTTCGACGATGAATTGATCGTAAGGCAAGTCCTCGTTGAAGGCGCGAACGACATAATCGCGATAGCGCCAGGCGTTGCCAAACGCGACGTTCTCGTCGAGGCCGTTGGAGTCGGCATAGCGAGCGACATCAAGCCAGTGCCTGCCCCAGCGCTCGCCATAGTGCGGCGAGGCGAGCAAGCGATCGACAACTCTCGCGAAAGCGTTCGGCGAGGTGTCGTTGACGAAGGCGGTTATTTCGTCTGGCGTCGGCGGCAGGCCGATGAGGTCAAAGGTTGCTCGCCGGATAAGCGTATTCCGATCCACGAGCGGCGCGGGCTTGAGTCCGCGTGCTTCGAGTTTTGCAAGGACAAACGTGTCGATCGGCGAGCGCACCCATGCCGCATCGCGAACATTCGGCGTTTCGGGCTTGATAATTCGCTGGTACGCCCACCAATTTTTCGGGTCCGTTTTGGCCTGAGCCACGGGTTCGGGGAACGGCAACCCCATTTGCACCCAGCGTGTCAGGTCGTTGATTTCGCGGTCGGTAAGCTTCTTGCCCTCGGGCATCTTTGGCGCACCGGCGACCTGCCGAACCGCGTGAATCAGCAGGCTTTTGTCGGGATGCCCGACAACGACGGCCGGGCCGGATTCGCCGCCCTTCAATAGGCTCGCGCGGGAATCGAGTCGCAGGTCCGCGCGTTGTTTCGTCGGGCCGTGGCATTTCAAGCAATGCTCAGCAAGAAGCGGCCGAATGCTTGTTTCAAAGAACCGCACCGCTTCCGGAGAAGCGAGCCTTTCCTGGGCCGATGCCGAAAACGGAACCGCAACGCCGACGACAAAAAGGAGGACAAAGCGGAATCGATTCATGGTCGTTCGCTCTCGAGGTAGGCGTGGGGCGAGAATTCAAAGTGGCGCAGGCTGCGAAGCCATGATGTTATTATGGCGAAAACTCAAGGCCTCGTGCAAGTGGAGGTAGCTACGGAAGTTTGAAAAATACCTTCGGTTTCTGCCGCTTGCGGCTTAGCGCTCAGCATGGCGCCCTGTTGAGCGCTAGGCCGCAAGCGGCAAACACGAATCGAGAGGTCATTTTTCGCAATTTACGTGGTCAAATGAAACCGTCGCGCGGCGGGTTGTGAGGTTTGCCGAATAATGTGCGCACACGGACTCGGCAAATACTTGCTCTTCGCGTATAACAGTGAAATGCCCTGTCTTCAGGATCATGCGCATGGCCGAGCCGATTCCGAACGCCGCGATGAAAATTCTGCGCGAGCCGACCGTCTATGTCACCGGCCGGCAGAATGTAAACCTGGCGGAGATCGACCGATTTCTCGACGATCACGGCGTGGCCTGGCAGACTGACACGCTCGTCGCCGGCGAGCACCTGGTGGAGACGGCGGGCCGCATCTGCTACATGTCGTTCGCCAAGCCCCGGCCTGGCGGGAATCAGGCGTACATCGGGCATATTCTCGAAGTTGGCCACGGTTCGGTGCTCGAACACGCCGTCTGGAATTTGCTCATTACCGGGGTTTCTCGCTCGTTGACCCACGAATTAATTCGACATCGGGCCGGTTTTGGTTATAGTCAACTAAGTCAGCGCTATGTCGATGAATCGATTGCCGAGTACGTGGAGCCGGATTGCATCGCGAATGATCCCGAGCTTCACGAGCTTTGGCTTGAAACTGTCAGCCAGACGCATCAGGCCTATATGAAGCTGACGGAGAAACTGCTCAAGGCGTTTGAATCGGAGCCTGACAAGACGCTGCGCCGAAAGCTGGCGCGTCAGGCGGCTCGCAGCGTGCTGCCGAACGCCACCGAGACGAAGATCTTCGTCACGGCCAATGCACGAGCGTTGCGGCACTTCATCGAACTTCGCGGCAATCGCCATGCCGAGACCGAGATTCGCAAGCTCGCCATCGCCGTCTTGCGGATCATGCAGACCGAGGCGCCGAACCTGTTTGGCGACTACGAACTCGTTCCTTTGGGCGATGGCACGTTCGAAGCAACCACGCCGCACCGCAAAGTATAGATTCCGCGCATCGTTTTATTCCCCGTTTTCGCCGCTTGCGGCCATGCGCTCGCGCCATCCACGCCGAGCGCATTTCCGCAGGCGGAATGGAAAGCCCGTCGCCCACAATCACGGCAATCCTCATGACGACACCCAACATTGCACAAGGCGTCCTCGAAATGCATCCAAAGGGCTACGGCTTTCTCCGTAGCCTTGCCAAGCACTACGCGCCGCAGCCAGGCGATGCATTCGTCGAACAGCGTCTACTCCAGAAATACAAGCTGCGCGAAGGCCTGCTGATCGCCGGTCCGACGGAGCCGAATCCTCGAGGCAACGGGCCGAAGCTCAAGGATGTCACGACCGTCGAAGGCATGCCGCCAGCTCAGTTTCCGCAGCGCGACTTCGACGAGCTGACGCCGATCGATCCGAATCAGCGCATCCGGCTGGAGTTCGGCAAGGAGCCTCTGACGACGCGCGTCATGGACCTGCTCACGCCGATCGGCAAAGGGCAGCGCGGCCTGATCGTCGCTCCGCCGCGAACGGGCAAAACCATCTTGCTCCAGCATCTCGCTCAGGCCGTCGCCAAGAATCACCCCGAAATGAAAATCATCGTATTGCTGATCGACGAGCGCCCCGAGGAGGTGACGGAGATTCGCCGAACCGTGCAGGGAGACGTCATCGCGAGCAGTTCGGATCGCGACGCCACGGCACATGTGCGTCTGGCGGAGTTGGCGATGGAGCGGGCGAAACGTCTCACCGAAGCGGGCAAGGATGTCTTCATCCTGCTCGATAGCCTGACTCGCCTGGCTCGTGCGTACAACAAGAACGTTTCCGGTTCAAGCCGCACCATGTCCGGCGGCGTCGACGTGCGAGCGCTGGAAGTGCCGAAGCGTCTGTTCGGTTCGGCGCGTGCCTTCGAGGAGGGCGGCACGCTCACCGTCATGGGTTCGGCGCTCATCGAGACCAACTCGCGCATGGACGATGTCATCTTTCAAGAATTCAAAGGCACGGGCAACATGGAACTCGTCCTCGATCGCAAGCTGGCCGACCGTCGAATCTTTCCCGCGATCGACATCGCGCAGTCCGGCACGCGGAAGGAAGAACGACTCTTCACGCCCGAGGAGTTTCCGCAAGTGACTCTGCTCCGCAGAAGCTTGATGCAGCTAGCGCCGCAAGCCGGCATGGAATCGCTGGTGCAGCAATTAGCGAAGTACCCCGACAACGCCACCTTTTTGGCGAAGGTGAATACGTTTGTAAGATGATGGAAAACATTACCCGACCATCACACACCACCGCTGAATTGGAGATTCATCATGCAGCGTACTCTCGTATTACTGAAACCCGATTGCGTGCAGCGACGTCTCGTCGGCACGCTGATTGGGCGCTTCGAGCAGAAAGGTCTGCGCGTCGTCGCGTTGAAGTTCGTTCAAGCAAGCCGCGAACTCGCCGAGAAGCATTATGCCGTGCATAAGGGAAAACCCTTTTACGAATCTTTACTTAGCTTCCTGACGAGCGGGCCGACCGTAGCAATCGTGTGGGAAGGCCGCGAAGCCGTCACCGTCGTCCGCGAGATGATGGGCAAGACCGACGGCGCGAAGTCTCCGCCAGGCACGATTCGCGGCGACTTTGGCATCTCCGTGCAAAACAATCTGATCCACGGCAGCGACAGCGTCGAGAACGCCGCTGCCGAGATTTCATTGTGGTTCACCTCGAGCGATCTCGTGAATTGGCAACCCGCGGACGCAACTTGGATCGGATAGGGCACGATTCGCGCGGCACTCGTCAACGCAGCCGACACAATCGGAAAAGAAGAAAAAACCTAGTTTTTTTGCATTTTTTGTTGACAAAATCCGCGCGGAAATCTAGTTTGATCCACTGAATCACAAATCTGACGTTGTGTTGAACTTTTCCACTAGAAGGAGTTTCCATGAGCGACAAGCCGAAGGCAGCTACGAAAACGGAAGTGTACGCGGCTCTGGCCGACAGCACGGGTCTTACCAAAAAGCAGATCGGCGCCGTGATGGACGGTCTGACCGATTTCATCAAAGGCCAGATCGGCAAAAAAGGGCCCGGAATCTTCCAACTGCCGGGCTTGCTGAAGATCAAGCGCCACAAGAAGCCGCCGCAACCAGCCCGCAAAGGCCGCAACCCGCGAACCGGCGAAGAAATGACGTTCCCGGCCAAGCCGGCGCGCACCGTAGTCAAGGTGCTAGCGCTGAAGGCTCTGAAGGAAATGGTCAAGTAAAGTCCTCCTCGCTGGCGAACCGCAGAGATTGGTTCGCCGGCGAGCCGGTTTTTCGCCTGATATCCCACGAATTCACGCGAAACGCCGCGATTGCACCGCCCGCACGCCTATCCCGAGATTTCTTCCCGGGTGTCTCTCTCCCACTTCCATGAGGTACTACCATGCGCTATTTTCTGATGGTTCTTTTCGCTACCGTGATTTCATTCGCCGCTGCCAATCGTGTTGAAGCCGGCGACAAGAAACTCCGCGTCGTCATCATCGATGGCCAGAATAATCACAATTGGCGGGCGACGACGCCGGTTCTGAAAAAATCCTTGCTCGACGCCGGGCGCTTTACCGTTGACGTTTCCACGAATCTGAAGAAGGGCGACAAGGCGCCGGAAGGCTGGCAGTCGGTCGCTTTTCCGCCGGACCTCTCGAAATACGATGTCGTCGTGAGCAATTACAACGGCGCCAGCTGGCCTGCAGACTTCAATAGTCAGCTGCAAAAGGCGCTTTCCGAGGCGAAAATCGGCCTCGTCATCGTCCATGCCGCCAACAACGCGTTCGGCGGGTGGAAGGAATACAACCTCATGATCGGCATGGGCTGGCGCAATCCCAAGGGCGGCGAACGGCTGCTCTTCGACGACAAGGGCCAACCCGTCCGCGTCAAGTCCGGAGAGGGCATGGGCTCGGGGCATCGCTACACCGGACCGTTTTCCGTCACCATCCGCGACGACAAGCATCCCGTCACCAAGGGCATGCCGCTCGAATGGCTGCATAACCGAGATGAACTCTACGACAACATGCGCGGACCCATCGAGAATGTGCACATGCTCGCAACCGCCTATTCGAAGGGAACGAAAGTCCACGAACCGATGATCTGGACCGTGACCTTCGGCAGAGGGCGAGTTTTCCACACGCCAATGGGACATGACGCGAACGCGATGATGTGCATCGGCTTCCAGGCTACGCTTAACCGCGGCACGGAATGGGCCGCCACCGGCGAAGTGACGCTGGCACTCCCGCCGAACTTCCCAACGGCCACCAAACTCAGCATCGCAAAGTAGAAATGTAAAAAACGCCCGCAGCCGAAAAGCTGCGGGATTTGACCTATTTGGCTTCCGCATAGCGGTGCGTGGGAGTCGGTCTTCCGGGGCGGAAGCTTTGCGTCTTCGCCTCGGATGATGTCGCGCCGCGAGCCGCGCACGCGCTTTGCACCGCGCTAGCCACATGCTCGCGGAGCACGGCAGGATCGATCGCCACGCGAGCATTGACGATCAGGTCGGTCTCCTTCACTTCACATCGCGAAGGCAGCGACATGGTCGGTTCGGTATCGCTGCTGACCAGATTCGCGACGCCGAAGAATCCTTCCCAAAGCCCAATCGCTTTCAGATGCGCCACCTCGGCTCCGGCCGCCGCCAAAGAATTTCGCAGTTTTGCGACCACGTCGAGCAAGAGCTGATCGAGCGAAAAAGCCACGGGTGCGGATATTCGCATGCTGCTATTGAGCCAGCCCAGTTCGGCTTCGCCCTCGGCATAGGTGTCGTAGTCGATATCGAGAATCTTGCTTCCGAATGCGCCCTGCTGATCGAGCAACGCATGCACGGAATCAAAGCCGTCGCCCATCTTCGCCGAGACGCGCAACACGGGAACGCCAGGGTACTCGCTGGCCACCAGACGCGCGATCTCGTCGATCTGACCGGCTTCGAGTTCGTCCACGCGGTTGAGCAGGATGGCGTCGGCTTCTTCCAGCTGCTTGCGAAAGATGTACGCCGCCTTGGGGGAAAATCCCGAGCGCGGATCGTTCCGCAGAATCTTCAAGCCATGGCTCGGCTTGAACAAGACGGCATACGGAGCGACCGAAAACCGCTTGCCGTACAGGTCCTTCAACGGCTGCACGACTGTCGCCACGAGATCGGTACAACTGCCGACCGGTTCCGCCAAGATCACATCGGGATGTTTATCCGTTTCGAGCGATCCCACCTTGGACAGCAGGTCATCAAACTTGCAGCAAAAACAGGCGCCGGCAACCTCGGCGACCGAAAAGCCCTGCTCGCGCAGCAAATGCGTATCGACGAGATCCTCGGCCTGATCGTTGGTGACGATGCCAACGCGCTTGCCTTGGCTCGTGAAATGCTTGGCAAGCCGTGCCATCGTGGTCGTCTTGCCCGCCCCCAAAAAGCCGCCGAGCATGATGAATCGGATCGTGGACATGGCGTCTCCCAGTTCGTTGCCGAAAAACAATGTGTGATTGGGACATTGTAATGCTTCGGAAGCCGATCGGCAGGTTGTTCAAATGATAATTTGATTGTTTTCGCATCGGGTATTGGCGTATTTCGCAGCAAACTCTTGTCGAATCCAAAAAATGCCGATAAACTGGATGAACCACTGCGAAACATGCGGTGTCCCATTTTTTGTTCGCGCCTCCTTAGCTCAGTTGGTAGAGCAGCTGACTCTTAATCAGCGGGTCGTAGGTTCGAGCCCTACAGGAGGCACTTGATATGATTAGACTTGCGTCGACTCACTCTTCCCCCTGACCAGCATAGTCAGAGATTTGGTCAGAGAATAATTCCCCAGAGAGCTACCAACTCCCTGCGGGAACGAGCCTTCCTTGGCGGTCACACGTTTAAGGGAGGTTTCTCTTTGGCCAAACATCCGATGCCCTATTTCTGCTCCCAACGCGGCACTTGGTGCGTTCAGTTTGACGGCAAGCAGATCACTCTCGGCGCTGACAAGACGGGAGCACTCACCCTCTATCATTAGCTCATGGCTGAGCGGGCGAGTCTCGCCCCTCGAAGTCTTGTTAGCACCGCCGTTGTCACGACACTTGATCTCTTCCTGGAATGGTGCCAACAGAATCGGGCCCGTCGGAGCTACGAGTGGTACTTCGACTACTTGCAGTCGTTCACCAAGTCGATTCCGACAACCCTCACGATCGCCGATCTCAGGCCCTTCCACGTGCAGCAGTGGGTGGACTCTCACGCCGGATGAAAAACGGGCAAACGCGGTGCTATTGGCCGCGGCGGCCTTCACCGTTGCCGACGCGGTCGTGCCCAACTGTGAATTCCCAGCGTCGGTGACTGTGAGTGTTTGTGCTCCACTGGTATTCAACCCGATGCTGAAATCGTGTACGCCCAGGTCGGACGCGTCGAACGTGTAGTCCGTGGGAAGCGAGGCATTCGCACTGCTGCTGCTCAAGTGAACGGTGCCGAAGTAGTTTTTGACCGTGTTTCCCCAGGCGTCGCGAGTCGTCACTTTAGACGTAAACGCGGTCCCGGCGACAATCTGCGAGGGGACCGAGGCGACGAAATTCGTGGCGACGCCGTTGACCACCTCGAAGTTCGTGATCGTGGCGAGGGCGGCGGAGTTGACCGCGTCCGTCACGGTAATCGACCACACCTGCCCGTTTACTGTCGCAGTGTGCAGGCCGACGTTGAACGTGTGCGCCCCCGCGTCGGCGGTGACGAACGTGTAGTTGGCGGGCAACCCGGCCAGTACATCCGTGCTGCTGAACGTGACTGTACCGGAATAATTCGTGATGACGTTTCCAAACGTGTCCACGGCCTTGATCGTGAGAGAGATCGTGTCGTCCGCCGTCACAAGGATGTGCCCCTTGCTGTCCATTCCATTGGGTACGGAGAGGATGAACTTGGAGAACGCTGCCGGGCTGACCGCGATGCCGCCCTCGGCGCCCATCAACAACCCGGTCGTGTCGCGGACGGAAATTGACTGTGAACCGGCGGTGCGGAACGTCCCAGCAAATGTGTGTGTCCCGGCATCTGCTGCGGTGAACGTGTAGCTTGTGGGCAGTCCGGCTTGTACGTCGCTACTGTTGAAGTAGATCGTACCGGCGTAATCCGTCGCGACCTGCCCAATTGTGTCGCGAACCGTGACCGTGAAGGTGTTCGCCACACCCGCGGTCGTCGCCGGATAGCCTGTCACTGTGAACAGGGCAGCAACCGGTGGAGTCGCGTCGCTCGACATAATGCCGAAGATCGTCGCGTCCGCCGTGTCGATCGCGGTTACCGTCTGAGTGCCGACAGAAAGGAATTTGACATTGATGGTGGCCACGCCGTTGACGAGACTGACGGCGGCGGGGAACACTGCTGCCGGGTCAGAACTGGAGAGGTTCACTGTCCCGTTGTAACCGGTCACGGTGTTCCCGAAGGAGTCGCGGGCGACAATGGTTACCGGTCGGGCCACGCCAATGGACCCGCCAGGACCGGCGAGCGCGAACGATGTCACAGCGGCCGGGCTGACCGAGATGTTGGCGCTTCCGCCGATTGTTCCGCCGGATTCTTTCACGTTGATGGTGTCGATGCCCGCTGTCTTGAGGGTCACAGTGAAGGTATGGGAACCGGCGTCTTCCGCTGTGAACGCGTAGTCGCTGGGCAAGCCGGCCAGCGTGTCCGTGCTTGTGAAATGAACCACGATGGTATAATCCGTCGCGACGGCTCCTTCCGAGTTGATGGCTGACACTGTTACGCTGAGCGTGTCGCCTGCAACCGAGGCGGTCGGTGCGGATACATTCAATCGCGTAATCTGTCCAGTGACGGTCACGGTCGCCGTGCCGGTGACCATATTCGGGGCCGCAACTTTTACGGTCTGGTCTCCAGCGGTAACGAGTCGGATTGCGCCCGTGAATGCATGCGTCCCTGCATCGCTGGCGGAAAAGACATAAGGAATACCCGCATCGTTCGGGTTAAAGGCGTATCCGGCGGCTGTGGTTGCGGCAGGGTCGCTGCTGGAGATGAACACCAGTCCGCGGAAACCGGTGGCCACGTTGCCGTCGGCGTCCACTGCGGTAATCGTCATCGGCAGAACAGAGCCAGAGGTCGTCGTGGCAGGGGCGGTAACGCGGAACGTAACCGCGCCCGCCAGGTTTTGGGCGTCGGCGGCATCGTTTTGAAGCACGGTCACGCCCGTGGAGGTCGGATACGCGAGATCGACCGAGCCGTCGCCGTTGAAGTCGCCATGCGTACCCGCCTCGAAACGACCGGCCGGTGTCGAGTAGTTCACCGATGGATAAAAGGTTCCGTCACCCTTACCCAGGCTTACCATGTAGAGTGAATTGCTACGAACGGCGAAATCATCGTTCCCGTCGCTATTGAAATCCGCGACTTCGATCTCGTAACCGGTCGCTGCGATGCCATAGGAATGGGGCGCGGCGTAGGTTCCATCCCCGTTGTTCATGATTACGCTCATTGACGTTGCTGAGTACGAATTGGCCACCGCGAAATCGTCGTAGCCGTCATGGTTGAAATCGCCGCTGGCGAGGTAAACCGGTGCGGAGAAGGCGTAGTAGCTCGTGAAGGGATCGAACGAACCGTCGCCATGCCCGCGAAGCACGTTGATCGTGCCGTTGCTGGCGGTGTTCGAGGAGGCCATATCCAGGTTGCCATCGCGGTTGAAGTCTCCGACGACAAGGTTGATGTTATTGCCGATCATCGAAACAGTGAGCGGAGCCTGGAACGTGCCGTCGCCGTTGCCCAACAGGACACTCGCGCTGTTATTGGTAACGGTCCCGATGTCGAGGATGTTATCGTTGTTGAAGTCGCCAAGTTTGACAGAATGAGGGGAAACGCCGCCTGAATAGGAAACGTCGCTGAAGACAGTCTGATTACCCAATCCCGGGACATCGGCACCGCTTAAGTACACGTTGCCGTTTAAGCGAGCGGAAAACGGCGTGGAGCGGGTAAGCGTCAGGCCGTTCGCGGCGACGACGCTAGTGGCGGTGGCGCCCATCAGGTCCATGACGCGGTCAGCATAGCTCTGGTTGGAAGACCATTCGCTCATGATCGCTGCGAGTGCTGCGTCATTGGCGTCATAGGCGGTGGAACCGGCAATGAGCATGTCATCTTGGCCGCCGCCGTAGAGTTTGTCGGCGCCGGCGCCGGCGCCGCCGATGAGGATGTTGCGGCCGTTGCCGCCGTAGAGGATGTCATCACCAGCGCCGCCGATGAGGATGTCATCACCAGCGCCGCCGTAGATGGTGTCGTTTCCTGAGCCGGCGCGGACGATATCGTCGCCGGCGCCGGCATCGATGTAGTTGTCGCCGTTGCCGGCGTCGATGTGGTCATTGCCGCCGCCGGAGTAGATCTTGTCTTTGCCGCTGCCGGTGGAGATGGAGTCGTTGCCATCGCCGGTGTGAATCTCATTATTGCCGCTGCCGGCATGAATCTCGTTGGCTCCATTGCCGGCAGTGATGGTGTCGCTGCCGCCGTCGGTCGAAATCTTGTTGGCGCCGTTGCCGACGACGACGACATCATTGCCGCGGCCGCTGTGAATTTCGTTGTTGCCGTTGCCTGCGGTGATTAGATCGGCGCCGCCGTCGGTCCAGATCTTGTTGGCGCCGTTGCCGACGGTGATGACGTCGTTGCCTTTGCCGGCGTGGATTTCATTGTTGCCGAGAATATCGATGATGGTGTCGAGACCGCCGCCGCCCCAGATACTGTCATTGCCGGCGCCGCCGTCGATAGTCGTCGGGACGACGACGTTGTCATCGACGTGCAGATGATCTTCGCCGTTGCAGCCAAGGATCAGGATGCTGGTGACAGCGCTCGCGTCATAGGTGAACCAGGTGCCGTGGGCGTCGTCGTCATCGTCGTCATCAGCATGTCCCGGATTCGGCAGGTTGAACTGCACGTGGACCTGAAGCGTGCGGTTGGCGTGCCCGTGGTCATTCTCGTCATCAAGCCCGACATGCACGATATCGCGGGCATCGGTGCCGATGATCTGGAGCTGGCCGTCATGCAGGCCGACGCCGCCGATGGTCGTTCTGGTGGAGATCTGAGACATGCCGCCGTCGTCGTCTGTGAGCGTGACGGTGATCGTGAACATGCCGCCTGCCGCATATACATGGCGACCACTGACGGAACCGATGCCTTGGGATTCGGAAACGGTTCCCGCGGTCGTGTGCCCGTCACCCCAGTTGACCATGGCGGCATGAGTGTCGAGTGTGCCGACGTCGGTAAAGGCGGCAGAGATGGTCACGGGATTGATGCCCATGAATGCGTTGCCGCAGTCCGGCGAGCTATTTGTCATGCCGCTAAGCGAAGGCGCTAGATTCGCCACCACGACGTCTGTGGTCGCAGCGGCACTCGCGACGCCTTCATCATCAGACACGGTGACCCGAATGGTGCTCACGTCGGACGATGTGCCGTTGCCCGGCGCTATTCCGTCGTCGAGGTAGCGGTGCGCCACGGTGAAACAGATGACACCGGTCACATGGTTCGCGCTCACAATCGTCAATGACGTGGTGTCCGTCGAAGAGGCATAGATTTGCCCTGCCGACAAACTGCTGGTGGCGTTGAGCGCGAACGTCGAAGCTGCCACGCTGTTTGGATCACCCCACGAGACAGTGACCGTATGAGCGTCGGCCAAACCGTGATCGGTGAAGCGACCGGCAATTGAAACCGAGTCGTTTTCCTGGATTGAAGTCGAGCTTGGCACGAGGCTGTCGATCACAGGCCTGAAATCGGCGACGTTCGCCGAGCTATATGCCGTGGTGTCGTTCGCCGTGCCGTGATGGATGGTGACGGCGACCGAGTAATGGCCTTCCTCCGCATAGGTGTGGGCGCCGGAGACGGTGAAACCGGTGCCGATAACGCCCGTTTCGGCGGGAGCGCCGTCGCCCCAGTCGATGGTAGCGCTGTAATCGGAGTTCGCGCCGTTCGGATCGGGATCGGTGAAGGTCGCGACCGCGCCGCTGAACGATTCGCCTTCGGTAGAGTAGATGTTGAAGCCCGCTGCATTCACTGGCTCGTCCGTGACGTTAAAAGTCGTGCTGGAGCCAGCCGTCGAGTTGTGATCGGTCACTGTCACGCTGAACGTGGCGCCCGTCAACTCCTCAACGTAGGTGTACGACAGCCGAACGTCGAAGCCGCCGTTGTTGGCGACGATCTGGACGTTGCTCGGATTGGCGACGCTGTCGAGTGTTGTGTCGCCGGTATTCACCGTCGCCACGTAATCGTTGACCGTGCCATTCGGATCGGCGTCGCTAAAGTGGAAGACTACCGCATTGATAAACCCAGACCCCTCCGTCGCGCTCGGCGGCGTCAGCGTGCCGGCCGTCAACGCGGCGTCCGCGACTGTGGCGGTGCCAGTGATGATCGCGCTTTGGTTGGCGTCATCGGTTACGGTGATCGTCAGAGGGTAGGTTCCTTCCTCGGCGAAAGTTCGCGTGCTGTGGACGGTGCAGACGCCGCTGCTATAAGACACGGTGCCGCCGGTGTGCGGGCTGCCATTGCCCCAATCGATGTCGCGGAGCGTCCTTGACGATCAGTGACGTGCTAGTGGTTGCGCTGATGCTGTCATCGTTGACGTTCACTGTAATTGTGTAGGTGCCTTCTTCGGCATATACGGGCCGGACGCCGGTGACGTGATACAGGTTGGCGTAGTTGTCGCTGACCACCGTGCCGGAATCCGCGTGATGGCCGGCGATACCCCAGTCGATCGTGGCCGTGATGCCGGATTCCAACGTCGTCCCGTGTGCGAAGGTGGCGACCGTCACGGTGGCGGTGCTCGTGCCCTCGTTGATCGCAACCAGCGTGGCCGGGTTGGCGTCGAGCGATCCTTCCGTCATGAACACCGTGCCCGTGAAGGCGGCGCTGCTTACGCCGTCGTCGACGATGGTCGTGGTGATCGTGTAGGTACCGTCCTCGGCATAGGTGGGGCTGACGCCGGTTACGCGGTAGTTACCACCGCCGTCGCTGACGACCGTGCCGGGATCCGTGTGATGGCCGGCAATGCCCCAGTCGATCGTGGCGGTGAGGCCGGTTTCAGGAAGGGTGCCGTGCGTGAAGTAAGCGACAGTCACAGTGCCGAAACCGTTGCCCTCGTTGGCCGAGAAGAAAATGTTAGAGCTTTGCACGAAGGCCGGCTCGGCCACTGTCACCGAACCGCTGTCGCCCACGGTGGTGCCGACCGTGTCCTGGACCTGGATCGAGAAGCTCGCGCCGCTAATATCCTCAGCGTAAGTGTGCGATACGAGCACATCGAAGCCCTGGCCGGGATCATTCGGATTGGTCGGCGCAATCTTGCCCGCCGCGCTTGGCGTGTTCGTCAGAATCGTATCGGGGCTGCCGTCGCCCCAGTGCACCGTTGCCTGGTAATCGTCAACCACGGCATTCGGGTCGGTGTCACTGAAATGAAACGCGTTCCAGTTGCTTACCGGTTGTCCTTCGACGGCACTAGGGGGAGTCACAATTCCGTTGGTGGTCGCCGGAACAAGCAACTGCACCTCGTTCAAGGCTACATACGACGCGTTCGAGCTCACCGAAATTCGCAGGTACTGATAGGTTGCCGTCGGGAATGTGATCGGCAAAAGCGCATTGACCGGGCCTTCAACGACGGTCTGCGTCGACTGACCCAGCAACGTGAAGTTGACGGCATCGTTGCTGCCGTAGATCGAGTAGGTTTCCTGAGAAGTCGGTCCTGCGACGGCGTAGAGCGAGACGCCAGCGAAAGTTTGCTGCGCCGCGAATCGCGCCGTGATCGATTCGGACACACCGAGCGAGTTCCACCAATCGGCGGTGCTGCCGTCGAACGCTTTTTGCGGCTCGAACCCGACATAGGAGGAGGAGGCCGTGACGGAACTCACGGTCGGCGTGACCGCCGCGAGCAGGGGTGCGTCCTGAACCGATAATGTCAACATGGCAGTGGCACTTGCATTGTCATCGCTGATGTTCACCGTGATTGAGTACGTGCCTTCTTCGGCATATACGGGCCGGACGCCGGTGACGTGGTATTTGCCGTTACCGTCGCTGACGACCGTGCCCGGGTCGGCGGTATGCCCGGCGATTCCCCAGTTGATCGTTGCAGTGATGCCGGACTCCGCAATCGTGCCGTGCGTGAACGACGCGACGGTGAGGGGGACGGTGCTGGCACCTTCGTTGATGGAACTCAATGAAACCGACTGAGCGTTCAGCGCGGCGTCGGGCACGGACACGGCGCCGTCAATTCCCGCTCCGCTGGTGCTAACGGCGGCCTGCACCTCCGCGGCTGACAGCGCGCGGCTGTAGAGGCCAACCTCGTCGATGAGGCCCCCGAATTGCTCTGTGGCGGTATCGTTGGTCGCGAATCGGGTTTGTGCGGCGACACTGCTCGAATAGTTGCTGTTCGTAAATGAAGTGCCGGCCTGCAGCACGCCATTGACATCGATCTGAAAACTGGTGCCGCCTTGATAAACCGCCGTGATCTGTGACCAACCGCCTGCCGTGATGGGACTGGAGGTCGTGAAGCCGTCTACATAACTGTTCGTTCCGGAATTCGGATTGAACAGTCCCGAGCGTCGGAAGAAGGTCAGGCTGCCGTTCGGATCGATCCGGAGCTGGAACTGCCCCGGCGTGTTCTCTTGACCGATCTCACTAATAATCGGCTGATAGGCGCCCGTCGCGCTGTTTGGCTTGACCCAGGCCGAGACGCTGAACGGACCGCTCGCGGAGAGGACGGGGTTGCTGGTCGTGAAATACGAATTCACTCCGTCGAAGCTAAACGCCTGCCCAACCTTGCCTGGCGCATAAGTGGCGCCATTGATCAGGGCGCCATTGTTTGCGCGCACTGAATCGCGAGGGTTGCTCTCTCCCTTCCATAGAGCGACAAGCCCTGGCGCCGCCGTCGCGGTACTGCCGCCGACGTCGGTGACCGTAACGGAGACGAAATACGATCCGTCCTCGGCATAGGTATGCGGCGCGCCACTGGCGTTGACAGCGAAGTTCCCCGGCGTGCCCGAATAGGCGATCGTGCCGGCGGAAGTGCTGCCGTCGCCCCAGTTGATGGTCGCCGAGTAGTCGGTGGGATTGGTAGTTGGATCGCTGGCCGTCCCCGTATCGGTGTCGGTAAAACTGGCGACGGTTCCGGAAAACGGCGTGCCTTCGGTGGCGTTGAATGGCACATTGACTAGATTGCTCAACGGGGCATCACCCACGGTAAAAGTCGACACGGTGCTGACGTACTTGTTCATCAAATAGTTCTGCACGCTCTGGCGTTCCGTCGTGGACAGCGCACGGTTGTAAACCAGGATCTCGGCAATGTCGCCGGCCCAGAACTCGCTGTTGAGGCTTCCTTGTTGGCCGATGACGTAATTCGTCGTGAGACTGCGCGTTGCCAAAGGCGAGCCCTTGTCCGCGATGACGTTGCCGTTTTGATAGATGACAGTGTCGCTGGCGCTGTTGATCCCCGTGAACACGAAAGGCGTCGCAGGATTGGCGAGCACGCCGACGCCCTGGCCGGATGAGCCGCCGAAATCATCCGACAGCCGGGCGGACCTTGTTCCCGGTGTCCCGGTGGCGGTGCCGAAGAAGACCGACTGGGTCCCGTTGCCGGAAGTCCAGTTGGATAAGATCTCTCGTTGGCTTGGAGAGCTACTCGAACCTCCGGTGTCGTTGGCCACGGCGAAGATGGTGAATTGTTGCGAGGTGAGCACCTGGCCCGCGAGGCTGTAGAAATCGGAGAAACCATTGAATGCCAGGGCGGCATGGCCGTTGATAGCCGACGCGATGATCTGCGCTTCCTGGCTGCTGTTGCTCTGAGTGGCGTCATGCCCCTGACCCGACTGGTCGGCCCAGGCAGTGACGAGGCCCGACTCATTCGTGGTCACGCCGGCGTCGGCGCGTAGCCAAAGATTCGAACCGCTAGTCACGCTCAGGTCAGCGGTGCTGGCGCTGATGGAGTTGGCGCCCCCAGAGTCCGTGACCGTGACACTGAACTGGCCGGTTAACTCTTCGGCGTAGGTGTAGGACAATTGCACGTCGAAGCCTCCGGCGTTGGCAACGATCTGGCCGCGAACGCTCGGAGTGCTGGTCAACGCCACGCTATTGCCGTCGCCGAGATGAACCACCGCCGTGAAATCGCTCGGCACTCCGGGATCAGCGTCCGTAAAATGAAAGATTGTGACATTGCTAAATGGCACTCCTTCGGTTGCTGTCGGCGGCGTCAACGCCCCGGCGGTCGGCACGCCGTCGCCGAAACGAATGTTGGCGCCGAAATAACCCGTGAGACCGGTTGAGTTCGTGGGGAACTGCAAGCTTCCGCTCTGGACCCAGCGATCGCCCAAGTAGTTGATGCGTGGATCCACCGAGAAGCCGATGGGATTGTACGTGTATTCCTCGGCTCCCGTCACGGCGCTGACGACGTAGGTTTGGCCGGCGGTCAGGGAAACCGGAGCGATAGAATGGTAGCGGAAGAACCCGACCAATGGATCGCTGTTGATCACGGTTGTTGATGCAATCAGGCTGCCACCGCTGTTATACAGTCCAACGTCATGTCCTTGGAAGAGTCCATTCTGGAAGTCATCGTAGAACCCCAGCTGAGTGACGGTGGTGTTGGTGGTGGCTTGAAAAGCGTAACCGAGACAATAACTGCCATTGGTGGTGTTCAATGTGGGGGCGGTGAAATCGATGCCCTAGTTCGCCGAGGGCGCGAAGCGGTCTTCAAGGGTTTCCACTCGCAGCTGGACGGCGTTCATTTTCTTCATTGCCGGCTGCGTCTTGCGGCGTGCGAACCAGGAACGGATAGTCTGGCTTGCCGATCGAAAATACGGGAACATGTAACATCCTCTTGTTGTTGCCGATGCCAATGCCAATGCCAATGCAACAAGATCTCGCCGTCATCGCGGGGCAGCGTCTCTGTTGCTCATCGTGAGAGCGAATCTATCGTCTGTAGCTCACGGAATTTTCCGGCGCTTGGCATCCATGCGAATCTAGAAACAGCGCGGGCGACGCGAACAAAGCGCCAGCAGTTGAGGTTTCTGGTTGATTGCGAAGGCGACAGGAGATGGGTTGTGCTACACCTCCTATCCTTATAGGCCGATTCGTCCTGTTTTTGAGACAACAAATCGGAAAAATTATTTTATCAGCGAAAGTTCTTTTGTGGATCCGGGACCCAAGATAGAAAGAGGGAAATGAGAGGAGTCGAAGAGGCCAATGGAAGTTGATATTGTGGCTCAAATTGCAGCCGCCCACGCTGGCTCGCGAGCTGCGCTGGGCTCCCTCTTGGAGGCGTATCGGCCTTTTTTGCACATGTTGGCAGAGAAGGATCTGCCGTTGGACCTGCGTGCGAAAGCTGGCATTTCGGATCTGGTGCAAGAAACCTATGCCGAGGCCTTCAATGACTTCGGGCAATTTCGCGGGCGGTCGGAGGCGGAGCTGGCCGGGTGGCTCGAACAGATCCTGCGCCACAACATCGCCAGTTTCGTGCATCGGTATCGCGGAACCGACAAACGCCGCGTCGAGCGAGAAATCTCGCTCGACGCCGCGGAACGTAGCGGCGCCGAGGGGGGGTGCAGCTCGCGGCGCCCGTGGAAACTCCCAGCGGCGAGGTCATGCGCAAGGAAACAGCCCAGGCCATGGAGCGCGCGCTGGCGCGTTTACCGGAGGACTATCAACGTGTAATTGAGCTGCGCCATCGCGACAACCGCCCATTCCCTGACGTGGCTGCCGCCATGGGACGGACGGAGTCGGCAGTGCGCAAATTGTGGGTCCGGGCGCTTGATCGCTGGCGTGAGGAAATGAGTCGTGAAACCGGTTCAACCGGACGAGCGGTAAGTTGTCAAGCGATTGATGTGGCCCTTGGCCGTTGTAAAAATCCAGGTATTCGTCGATGAGATAGCGAAAATAATCCTCGCCGAAGACGGCAAAGTGATCGAGGCACTCGACCTGGAATGATTGAATCCAGCGTTCGATGAAGGCATTCATGTTCGGCCCCTGAATGGTGGTCCACACGACTTCCAAGCCCTCGGCCTCGAAAATTTCGTCGAAAAGCTTGTGATACGTTGCATCGTTGTCATGAATCAGATGAGTCGGCGTGTGAGCGAACTTGTCGAGTTCCATCACGACGTTGCGTGCTTGTTGAGCGACCCAAGCCGCAGTCGTGTTCGAGGTTATGCCCGCCAAAACAACCTGGCGCGAACCGACGTGAATAATGAAAAGTGCGAAGTAATCGACCAAGCCAGCCGTGGGCTAGGTGAAGAGGAAATGCTGCCCTCCTTTTGCCCTCCGGCTGATCTGCGGCAATTTTCGTCGCTGACCGCCGTACACTATGCTGGACGCCAAAATCGGGCCGCACATGAAATTGCGCGGTTGATCGAAGCAATTTTTGCGTCTAGCGTAGTAGAAATCTTTGGCATGGCAAATGACACCGAAGAATTCCGAAAGGAATTTGCGAGGTTTCGTTATACCTGATCTTGCTCGCGGAGATGAAGCTGTCATCGAAGGAGGCGAACTTCCACGGCTAATATCCGGTCGGCAAGGCGGACAAGGGGCCGTACTTGGGTCGCACGACGAAGGTGGGATCGTACGCGCCAAACAAACTGGGCATATATGACATGCATGGCAACGTGTGGCAATGGTGCGAAGACCTCGTCGGGACTCGGACCGGGTGCTCCGGGGCGGCGGTTGGGTCTTCTACGGCATCTTCTGCCAGGCTGCGTTCCGCTACAGGGACGCGCCGACGAACCGGAACGGCGGCATCGGCTTCCAGCTTGCCCGAGGTCCCGTCCGGTAGCAAGACAAGCAAGCGTGAGCGAACGCCAGCGTAGCCCGTAGCGCCGGCCGGCAGCCCTTTTTGGGAATGGACCCGCAACAGCAAGCGTTCTTCCTGTCAAGTCGTCGTCAATGATTGACGTCTGCTGGGCGTCTGTCGCCTATGGGCGGACAGATTTGTCGCCCCCTTCTCGGCGCTGGCTCGCGGAACTGGTTCTCGATGCGGAACCGCATTCCAACGCGAGAGTCTCTCCTTGAACGAAACGAATATCGACATCATTGGCAATCCTCGGATTCATCGGCCATGATGTTGGTTCATCTTTATCATGTGTGTTCGCCGCTCTGGATGACCCCGCGGCAATGGTGCGATGCTACCGGCCAGCCGATTAAGGTGTTACTAAAATTTGTAAGACCGCTCGGAGAGGCAATTCATTTCAAAAAAACCGAGAAGGAAGAAGGGAAGCTCGTTTCTTTTCGCATCTCCAATAGTGCTGACGAATTGTCACGATCGGAGGTTGATATGAAGCGGATTCGAATTTCCATTACCATTGTCGCAGTTTGGCTCTCGAGCGGCGTCGCCGGGTTCGCACAGCCGTTGAACGACGCGGAAAAAACCGAATTGATGCAGGCGCTTCGTGATAGTCTACTCGGCAAGATGCCCGAATTGATATCGCAGAGCAAGAGCGGCGATCCGGTCGTCAAAGCCAGAGCCGTCGGACAACTTCGAGCGCTGGCGACCGTGCTGATCCCCGACACGCTGCATCCTCATGCGACCATCGAGGATATCAGCGTTGCGTTCCGGCGAATTGAAGGTGTCGGCGCCCCCGCCATCGATCCGCTCGAGATGTTTATCGCAAATGTCCCGCGAATAGTGGCCGAGACTCGGCGGCGCTTCGGCCCCGCCGGCGAGGGCGCCGTCGAGCGACTTCTGTATGTCCGTGACGAAGCGAAGGCCACACACGACCGGATTCGCAAATCAATCAGCGGCGCCGCTAGAGGCGACATGCCCGTCGCTAACAATGCCGTGGCTGATTTGTACGAACGCAATGGCGCCGTCGATCGTACCGATGAAAAAGATTCCATCCTACAAAACTCTTTTCGCAAGGTATTCACCGTAAAACTTCAAGGCGGAAAGCGATATCAGCTCGATCTCAAAAGCGCCGAGGTAGATTCTTATCTCCGCATCGAAGACGCCAATGGCCGCGAGTTGGCTTATAACGACGACGCTCCGGGCGGCGGTACGCTCGATTCGCGCCTTGTGTTCACGGCCCCAAAGTCCGCTGAATACCGTGTCATCGCCACGACCTATATTCCTGGGCAGACGGGCCGATTCAGACTCACCATCGCCGGACCGGGGATCGTCGCCGTTGACGGCGCTACACCTCAAACACCTCCCAAAGTCGATGCCAGAAAGAAGCCGACGGACGGCCTCAAAGCGGACGACAAAGAACCTTCCGCAGGCGGCTATTTTCCCAACCCCTACTCCGACGTCAAAGTCGGCGATTGGCTTCGCTTCGAGCACACGGATTTCATTGGCAAGTTAACGATCAAATGGCACGAGACTCGCACTGTCACCTACGTCGATGCCAAGTCCATCAAGCTGAAACGCGTTTCCCGATTCGACGACGGAAAGGAAGACGAAAGCTCACTGACAATTGATCGCACGCAACCGATTGCCGCGTCGCAACTTCTTGATTACGGATTAGACCAGAAAGTCACCCTAACCAAATCGGGTGAAGGCAGAGAAACCCGATCTGTCGGCGAAAAGTCATTGGCGTCTTTCTGGATCAATTACCGAATCACGACGCCCGGTTTCGCCGGCGATGGCCAAATCAAGGTCTGGCGTGCTCGGGGCGTTCCGCTCTCCGGAATCGTGCGGCTCGAACTCGACAGCGGATTTTCAGGAACGCGTCTTGTCTCAACGCTTGTTGGATTCGGATCAGGGCAAGCTGGCGTCATGTCAAAAAAAGCCGGAGGGGTTCCGGAGAAGCCAGCAGTCTTCGCGACGACAGCTGGCCCGAAAATGGTGCGGATTCCAGCCGGTGAATTCGAGATGGGATCGATTCCCATGGCTGAATTCTTGAAGAAATTCGATGCCGTCAAGAATGACCTGACGGAAATCTTCTTGCTCCTCTCCGAAACGCCGCCGATACGTAAAGCAAAGATCGAACGCAGCTTTATGCTGGGATCGCATGAAATCACGATCGGCGAGTTTCGTGCCTTTGTCAAGGAAACAGGCTACGTCACCAGCGCGGAGAAGGACGGGCAAGGCGGCACCGGTCTCCTCGGACCCGCCAAATTCGGAGCGGCTGCTCGTTTTACCTGGAAGGAAGTCGGCTTTCCCGTTACCGACGATCACCCCGTTGCCAATGTCAGCTGGCATGATGCCAATGCCTATTGCGTTTGGCTGAGCAAGAAGACCGAGAAACGTTTCCGACTCCCCACCGAGGCCGAATGGGAGTACGCTTGCCGGGCAGGAGCGAAAACGACTTTCGCTCACGGCAACAATGTCGCCGGCTTGATAAAGTTTGGCAACCTCGCCGATCAAGCTCTCCGCAAAAAGATCCCGGGCCTGCCCTGGGCGCTTCAAGGCAACGACGGCCACGAGTATCTTGCGCCTGTCGGCAAATTTCAGCCCAACGCCTTCGGGCTGTATGATATGCACGGCAACGTGCTGGAATGGTGCGCAGATCGGTTCTCTTTCTTCGATCCAATCCGAAATATCGTGAAGCTGCCGCTGGAGAATGAAGTGCAATACGTGCATCGGGGCGGCAACTGGTTCAGCGATCCCGCGACTGCCGGCTGTGCCTGCCGTTCGGGCAATCCGCCATCGTTTCGCAATTCTCTCACGGGCTTCCGCGTGGTGTGTGAAATCGATGACTGAGGAAGTTCTGCCGCATGCGGATTAACGCTCGGCAGAGACGATCTGAGCGCTAGGCTCGAAGCGGCAAAATAAAACCGCATTTTCTCTACCGCGTTGCTCGCTTTTCCCGCACCTACTTTTAGCCGAGTCCTCTGAACTCGCCCGAGAGGCATATCGGCCAATGCCTAACTCAAGGCGAGCGCGGCGCAATCGAACCCCGACGGAGAACAAAAATGAGCGACATCAGCAATCTGAGAAAAAAAAACGAACTCATCGAAAAACTACTAAAAGAATACTGGATCAACGAGCAATCACGAGGGCAACTCTACGAAATCACCTATGACGAACTCATCAAACGTGCTCAAAGCCTGTTGGCCAAGGAATTGAACACGAATTCCGTTCACCCGGAGGATTTGATCAGCGAATCTTTTCTGCGTGTATTTTCCGGGGTCAAGGTTCCCTGGAATGGCAAAACGCAGTTTTACGCATTTACTTACGTGGCAATGAAACGTGTGTTGATCGATCATGGGCGAAAGAAGCGCGCTACGAAACGAAAGAAACCGCCGACCGGCCAAATACGCGAAGATGACGCCGCTACGCCGGACGTCGTGGACGACGCCATTGCCTGGCTCGATTTTCTCGAACAATTGGCGAAAAAGGACGCGACGATGAGCCTGATTCTCGGCATGTTTCGCGTCGAAGGCTTCTCCTTCGCCGAAATTGCCAATCAACTCAATAGCCAAAATCTCTGCGATCTGGATGGCAAACTCTTCACGGCGGATACGGTCGAAGGGTATGTGGATCTTGGGCGGAGAATGATTCGCAAGAATCTGAGGAAACAGGGTGATGCCGGCTGATTCCATCGCAGTCAACCAACTGTTCATCAGGATCCGCGAAAAAGTTCGCAAACTCTCCTCTGGCGAGCGTGCGGCGGTCGTGCGCGCCGAGGCGAATGGAGATGAGGAGCTAGCCGACGCGGTAATTTCGCTTTTCGACGAGCCTCGAGATAGCACCTTTATTTCCGAGGGAAAAGAACAGGCCATTCCCGAGCAACTCGGCGACTGCACGATCTTGGAACGCCTCGGCACAGGCGGTATGGCGGAAGTTTACCGTGCCTACGACAACGTGTTGAAGCGTGAAGTCGCCGTCAAGGTGCAGCGCATCTCGTCTCGGCGCAATCCGAATTTGCGCGAACGATTTAGGCGTGAACGTGAACTGCAGGCGAAGATCGATCATCCGAATGTCGCCAAGGCCTACCAAGGCGGCGCCGAGAACGACATCCTGTTCCTCGTCATGGAACTTGTCATTGGCGAGAACCTCCAACATCTCGTCGAGCTAAAGGGGCCTCTGCCGCCATTCGCCGCCCTCGCTTTGATTCGTCAAGCTGGCCTCGCGCTGCAATGCCTCGAGGCGCACAAGATAATCCATCGCGATATCAAGCCGGCCAATCTGATTATCGATCGCAACGGTGTGCTCAAGGTAGTCGATCTGGGACTCGCTCGTTCCGATGTCAACGATGGATTGACGCAATACGGCCATTCTTTCGGAACGCCGCACTACATGGCGCCGGAACAACGGGAGAACCCTGCCGCAGTCGATCACCGTGCCGACATCTACAGCGTCGGCGGTACGTTCTATTTTCTGCTTACGGGCGCGGTGCCCGTTTCAGAAGAAACGGCTCGGGATCGAGATCTGACAGATCGCGAACAACTCATGTCGGTTCGGCCCGCAGGGCTTTCGGATGCAATCTGGGGTGTCGTTCGAATTATGATGGCGCAGCGACCTGAGGACCGATTCGCCAACGCAACGGCACTCATCGCGGCCCTGGATGCCTGCGTTGCGCCAAACGCGCCCGCACCGCAGCCGAATTCGGCGCCGCCGCCAATCGAGGTCGTGCCTGAGGCAAAAGAATCTGCGAAGCCCGGTGTGCCAATTTATGGCGTAATTGCGCTTCTCCTTTTGGTCGCCCTGGGCGGGGAGGTCATGTACCTTGCCCAGATCACAAAAGGAATTGATGTCATGCAATGGCTGACGGAGCTTGAACAACTGGTAAGAGTCCTGCCGATCGTGACGATTGCGATTCTCACGATTGGGGGATTCGTCACCACGCTGGTCAAGCAGTTTGGCATACGCTGGGTTTTTGCATGCTTTATCGCCGTCATTCTCGTCATCGGCGTGTGGTATAGTCTGCACTACATCAACCGACGCTCAAATTCGGGAACACTGGATCGGCTTGAAATAACGCGCGCGGTCATTCGCAAAAGCATGGCTGACGCCGGTCCGAACGCCAGGCATTTTCGCATCTTTACGATGATGCCCTTGCTTGCACAGCCGGATCGGTATGCACATACGGATATCGAGGATTGCCAAAATGCCCTACGCGCGATCATCAAATCGCTTACTCCCGAGGATCGCCAGGCGTCGTTGATCCCGCTTGATTCGGAAAAATCGATTTGGATGCTCGATCTACGTCTGCTCTCGCAATCGGAGGCCTGGCTGGAAATGGTCGCAGGAGACCCATACTTGCTTACTTTGGACGGGATGCGGGAACTCCCTGGCCTGGAAGTATCCCTCGTGCGTGCAGATGCATTCATCGTTCGCGTCTGCACCGATGCGAAGGTGCGCGATGCTCTCGGAATCGCGGCCAGGGCAGGCATACAAAATGATCCGGCCGTACAGCGCGTATTGGCCAAGTATCAGGCTCCATTGAACGGCAATGCGATCGCGGCTGAGTTGTATATGACCAAGAAGGACCTTCAGAAGAAAGCCGAGAGCCTGCCGCCGGACCTTCGCGAAAAGATTCGCCCTCTCGTGTATGAGGAAGGCGTTATGCCTCGCCACGATTGGACGGCAACACGCCACGGCTGTTCGCTCTTTCAACGCCTCGCGGAAGCGCTAAATGTCGGTGTTCCCGAGATCGTGCGTATTCACGCTGAATGACTATTCTGGCCTTGCCGTACGCGTTTGGGTATTCGCAATTCAATGCACAAACATGAGGAGTCGATCATGATGGCGAGTCGGTTCTTTCACTGGAGTATGTTGTGTTTCTCATTTGGGATAGGCGTATTTCTTTCCGAATGTGCAACTGCGTCCGGCGTGTTCGAGCGGGGTTTACGCGATCCAGTCACGAAGATCGCGGGGTATCTGCGCGAAGATGCCGGCATTTCGGAGATTCGCATCGTGCCGGCGTTCGGCATGGGGTCGGTCGCGCGCGCCGTCGAGTCGCTTCTTGCCGAGCTGAAGATTCAAGTGACGCCCGACGCCGCCTTCGAACTGCACCTGAGCAGTCCGGATCTGGCGAAGGCGAATGCCCAATCGAAATTCGTCCAAATCAATCTTGCGATGCATCACGCCATCAAAGGCCGAATGCGGCAATACAAGACAATTGTTCGCGGTGAGAGCCTGGTCTCGCAGGCCGTCGAGGCCATTGCAAAATCGCCATTTCCCACCTGCCGATCGCTCGCAGGAAAACTCTGGAAATGGCTCGATGAAAATAATTCCTCCGAGATTTCCATTCGTCCCTTCGGCGGCGCGGGTAATACCGGTCATGGCGGATTGGCGCTCAGCCTCAAAAGTGAACTCGATCAGGTCAGCAAAAAGAAATTCCGTTCGACCGAAGGTGCGAAGCTGACGTTTCATTGCGAATATGTCATTGGTTCGGCGAAGAATGGCATCCTCTATAAATTCGAAGGCGTTGTTCGTGATGAAGTGAACAAAAAAATCGCCGTCATCATCGATGAAGAATTTATCGGTCCGAGCGCAGGCAACGAAAACACAGATGTTGTGACGGCAGGAATCATTACCGCCAATTTTACTGGCGAGCACAATCCAAGACGCGATAACAAATCGCGAATGCAGGATATGTTCAAGGAAGACATGAAATCGACGGCCTTCAGCGAGAAAAACATTACTGCGCGATCATCGCGGAATTCACCCTTTGGAGTTCGCCTGATCGTCAACCATGAGCCGCGTGCGATTCTTGTAAACAACGGAAAGCTTTTCTCAAATCTCAAGCTAAAAGAAGAGTATTCCGTCGGGTTGATCAACGAATCCGATTACGATGTTGCCGTGTCGCTCTGGATTGACGGCTTAAGTATGTTCCATTTCAGCGAGGAAGGTCGAGCGATCAATCTGCTGATTCCCAAACGAACGAAGATTCCCGTCGAGATCCCAGGTTGGTTTTTCACGAGAGAAAAAAGCGCGAGGTTCCAGATCATGAGTTTTGGGAATACGCCCGCAGGAAAGCTCCTCGTCACCCATGCCCAGGTCGGCACCATCACGGCGGTGTTTGCTCATGCTTATGGGAAGAAGGACCCCATTCCAGAGGATGAATCCGCGCTCAACATTCGGCTCACGCGCGGCGATGACGTCGCGACAGGAATCGGCCGGAAGGTCGATGCCAAGTACGAACCCGTTGAGCGACTCATCGGCGCCGTACGCGCGAGTGTTACCGTACGCTACACGCGGCCGCAGTAGGTGAGAAACACCTCCAAGGCGCCGCGAAACGCGCCTCACACGCTACTCAACAGCTATCGCCACCATTGATGCGTACTCACCCAGGTTTGAACAAGGAGAATCGGATGCGAGTTCCCTCATTTTCTTATCTCGTAATTATTGCAATAGGTCTTACTGCGTCAGCCGCGCGCGCCGCTTCTCCAACCGGCGGTTCGATTTGGTTCGCCGTTGTTGCATTGGCGCAGAGCCAGGCGCCCAGGATGACTCCGGAGGATCTCGAAGTTAATCGGCTAGTCATCGAGGCGACGAAGCTTCGCCCGATAGGCAAGTCGGCGGAAGCGCTCGTGAAACTCCAGCAGGCCTATGCGATCGCGAACAAGTATCTCGACCGCGGAAGTAATGATGCTTTTGCATTTCTGGAATCTCAGATCGCCATCATGTTGAACGATCTGGGACAACACGATCAGGCGCTCGATTTCGCCAAGAAATCGATGGCAAGCCATGAACGTCGCGGTTATCCGATGCATGAGTTCCAGGCGTGCGAGACCCGTCATATCCTGGCACTCACCTATCAGAACCTCGGCAATCATGCCAAGGCTTTGGATCTGCACAGGCAGAACCTAGAGCATCACGCGAGTCGGTCCGAGGCCGAGATCGCAAAACGCGGTGCACGCTTCCATTTTCGACCATTGAGCGGAACGTTGAACGCTCTTGGAGTACTCTACCACGACATGTATCAGTACGGTGAGGCTGAGAAATACTATCGAAATTGTCTTGATATTCGTAAGCGATTTCTGGGAAATGACCCGGAGTTAATGGCCGTCACCTATAACAATCTCGCCGGTGTATTAATCGACGCACAAAAATTCGGCGATGCTCAAGATTACGTCACGCTCGCGTTCAAGGCACACGAGAAACTGCCCGAGGGGCATCGGCATTTTCATCTCGTCCTTCAGAATCAGGCGATACTCTATCGCTGGCAGGGAAGACTTCGCGAAGCGGAAACAATCTATAGGCATCTTGCAAAGGATCGTGAAAATAAAAACCAAATACTCTCGGCCGCTGACGCAAACCAGTTGCTAGGCGTCTTGAATATGCTCGCAAAACAGAATCAGGTCGCGGATGGATTTTTCAAGAAATCGCTCGACCTTTATTCCAAAAGCGCTAGTCGGGAACATCAACAGAATATTTTAGCCCTTAATTCCTACGGCATTTTCCTCGATATCGTCGGCCGCACCGCCGAGGCTCTTGCGAAGCTTGACGAGGCCCGCAAAGCGACGCGCGGGTACGTTCTGAAAACGCTGCCGGCGCTGCCCGAATCGCAGCAGCTTGCCTATCTACAGTCGCGCTACCATGCCGATTTCCACGGACCTCTTTCTTTCTGCGCCCGCGAACACAAACGTGATGGCGTTCCCGAACGCATGGCGGAATGGCTCATCAACGGCAAGGCGATCAACCACGAGGCCACCGCCGCCACAAGCTTGCTGGCACGCGATCTGGACGACAGGGTACTGATGCAAAAAGCAAAGGAACTGCACGAAAGCCGTGCACAACTTGCCAAGCTTGTATTGGCCAAGCCGCGCTCGGAGCTTATGCCCGCCTGGGAAAAACGGCTCGCGGATCTGACAAAGCAACAAGAGGATCTGGCGAGCCAGATTCGCCGCGCGGGGCTGGAACGCGTCGTCCATCAACCGTGGGTGTCGCTTGCAGAGGTTCGCAAGAGTCTCGACAAGGACACGGTAGTGCTCGACCTCGTTCGTGTCAGTATTCACGATCCTCACGCACGGTTCAAGAACGCCAAGCCCTATGGGCCGCCGAAATACCTGGGCTGTGTTTACGGCAAAGAAGGTCCGGTTAAATTCATCGACCTCGGCTTGACGGAGGCGCTCGACGCCGACATCGCGGAATGGCAAACGGTACTTGCGAAGTCGCAAAAGGACCTCGAAGCCGATCGCGACGACGCCATGAAGAAGGCGCAAGCGAGCCTGGCCAAACTGGCGAAACGCCTCGAACCCGCCCTGAAAGAGATGCGGCCACACAAACGCTGGCTGATTGGCGCCGATGGCCCGTTGTGGCTGATGCCCTGGGCAGCATTGCCGTTGGATGACAAGACGTTCGCGGTCGAGAAGCACGATATCGGTTTTGTGTCCAGCGTTCGCGATGTACTCAGACCGGCGAGGACGATCAAGGGTAAAGGTGGAGTTCTATTTGCCGATCCCGACTTCGATGCCAAGATTCCCGCCCCGCGAATAAATCGCCCGGAATGGGCTTTGCAACTCGGGCTGAACGACTTGCCAAACGAAAAGCTGAACAAGCGATTCGAAAGTTTTCGAGGAGGACAGAAAGACGCCCAGGTCCTGAGCAAACGGCTCAAGCAATTCGTGCAAGACGAAGTCCAGGTATTCACGCAGGACCGTGCAACCAAGGCGGAGTTCCTGCGAACGCGCCGGCCGCGGGTATTGATGGTCGTAAGCCATGGATTTTTTCTCAAGGATCAGGAAGTAGGCGAGATCGGCGAGTTCGGCGGATTCAATGACAAACAAGCAGTCAAACCGCTCGTAAACCCAATGCTTCGAGGAGGCCTGGCGTTCGCAGGCGCGAATCATCGCGCTCCAGGAATCGGGCCGGAGGCCGGCATTGCCATGGCGCTGGAGATTACTGGTCTGGATCTGCGAGGCACTGAACTGGTCATCCTGAGTGCGTGCGAGGCGGGAATCGGTGGCATACAACTTGGCGAAGGGATTACTGGCCTACGCCAGGCGTTTTTGCTGGCCGGCGCGGATTCGGTGGTCGCGACATTGTGGAAGGTTTCCGTTACCGACAGCACCACGTTGATGGACGATTTCTGGACGCGACTTGAAAAGAACGAGGATCGAACGGCTGCCTTGTGCGGCGCCCAGCGTGATATGATTCAACGTTTCCGCCAGCCGGGGGCAGAACGTGGCCCGCCGCACCCGTTCTACTGGGCTGGTTTCACGCTGACTGGGCAATCGCGGTAGTATCGGCCAACAACGATGTTGACGAACCGGGAAGATTTTGGCGAGCCGAGAGCGTCAGCGACCAGTGGAGCGACCGGATACTTCGTCAATAAATCAGTCGCTGGCGCTCCTGGCTCGCGGAGGATCAATCGAACCAAATCGAGTCGCAAAGCCATTGCCCTTTCCACTTCACCAGAGCGGTGAGCACACGTCCTTGTCGAGTAAGAACGATGGCTCGCTCGCCGTCGGCGTCCAGCTGAACTCCGGCGGCGAGCTCATGGTTTGGCATTGCCGCACACTGCCGTTTGCCGGCGTTCAACGCGTCGCGTGTAATGGCATTGTGGAGACGTGGAACAAAGGTCCGTCGCAGGTTCTCCAGATTTCCTGCGACTATCGATTCGACTTGCTTCCCAATCAGATTCTTCGCCGATTCCAGCACCATCGGATCCGCCCTGGTGATCGGCTTCTTTAGGCGTTCCGCCTCTTGCGGTTTGCGTTCTGTCTTATTGGGGCGTTCGGGTCGATCTCCGAATTCCATTTCTGAAATAAGGTAGCAGGAGACGAGTATTCCTGTGCCAAGGACCAACACAGTCTGGGTCGGATCACGCAGCCATTTCCGCATGGGATGCTCCTTGTGAGTCGGGTTGAAGTTGAAAAATCCCTTGTCTATGACTCAGATGCGGAATTGGTTGGAAAAAAAACGTCCACTGCCAGATGTGGAAGTGGACGCATATGACCGGCGACGATTGAGGCGTTATCGGCGAGTGCGACGAACGCGCGCCGCGTCGGTCGCGTGGCCGAGGGTGACATCGGCATCGTGATGCGCCTGGTTGACGCCGCCGACGATCCAGGCGAAGACGCCGTCTCGTGCGAAGTAGAGTTGCTTGGTGTCGAAGCGGTTTGCTTTGGCCGCCGATCGCAGCAACTCGGCGCCGGCCAACAGGTTCTTGACACTGAAGGTGTCTCGAACACGCTGGAGTTCCTCGGCGGCAGCCTTTTGCGTGCGTTCGTCCAGGTGGCTCACGTCAACCTTCGGAAAATCGTTCGGCTGCCGTTGAAGCAGTTCGACGAAACGGTCGAAGTCCTTATACGAGAGCTTAACCATCGATTGATGGGTGCGTTCTGGGTGAAGGATTGTTGCCAGGGCCCAAACCGCGCCGCCCGTTAGATACGCCGTTGGACGATGCAGCCGCAATGTAGGCGTGCCGTCCGCCAGCCCTGCCCAATCAGCGTCCAAGATTCCCCGGGCTTGCGCGATCTGGTCGGCAAAGGAGCGACCGGATTTTTCCGCTTCGGCATCGATCTTCTGGGTAAGCGAGACGGTGCCGAGCGGGAGATGCTGGCGAACGTACCAGCCCCAGTTGCCCGGGCCACGGTCGCCGAAAGCGATGGTCTTGCTATTGCCGCTGCCTTGGTCGTAGAGCATTGCATGGTTGATCTGATCCGAAGGAACCACGCCGAAGAAGACGCGTTTCAGCTCCTCTTCATAGGTCATGAATGTGACCGGGAGGCCCAACTTTGCGCGAATCGCATCGGCAAGCTCTTGCTTGTTCGAGGCCAAAGCCACGCCGCTGCTGATGACGATCTCGATGCTCCGCGCTTGAAGTTTCTGCTCTTCGATCATGATCTGATGGAAGCGGACAACTTGCTGCACGGTTTCGGCAATGCTGTCAGGCCGAAGCGTCTTCGAGTCGTGCGAGCCATGAATAACGGTGGTGTTCACCGATTTGGCGAATCGGCGTGTGATCTGCTGAATGCCGTTGACGTGCTGGATTTCAAGCACAACACCACGAACGCCCTTCGAGCCGACTTCAATCCCGCCGTGCAAGGCGGTCTTTGTAGGCTGTTGGGCAAATGCGAAAGCAGGTGCCAAAGAAAAGACGAGCAATGAGGCGGCCACACGTGCGACGTTGCGAAACATCCGTTTCTCCTTTGAAAAGGTGAGATAAGTGCCTTTTTTCGAGGCCATATTACGAGGTGCGTAGAAATGATGGCCGTAAAAGCGATTTTCCGTTTGCTATTTGGCGCCCCGGTTGGACAACCTGAGCGCCGAATTGCAAGCGGAAAATACGAACTGCCACAGGGTAGGTTAAAAATGGCGGACTGGGCATCCACCCTGGATGTAATTGCGCCGTTCTACGCTTAACGAGTGGATTCAGCGACATCAACTTCACGGCAGCCACCCGCGGCGAAGAGCGCTGCCCACGCGATATTGCCCTCGCGGATGAAATACATGCTCTTGTTGTCGAATCGATACGCATTGCTCACGGCTCGGAGAATCTCGGCGCCTGCGAGCAAGTCCTCCGGGGTGAACTTGTTTCGCAGGGTCCGGATCTCGTTGCGCGCTTGCTCTCGGCTTGCTGTCGAGAGTCGGCTGAGATCCACTTCGGGAATTCGGCCGGGATTGGCACGCAAAAGCCGCACGAAGTCGTCGATGTCGCGAGCGGTGATTGCGACGAACTTCTTCTCGGCTTGGCCGGGGAAGAGGAGTGTCACCAAAGCCCACGCGGTTCCGCCGCTGAGCAAGCCTTTCTCGCGATTGACCAGGCCGGGGTGTTTGCCGGCGCCGTCGATGAGTTCTGCTTCCATCTGTTTGCCAAGTCGGCGAGCCGCGTCGGCGAATGATTCACCAGGCTGACGACTGCGCTTGATCTGAGCGGCAAAGTTCGCACTGCCTCGATTGAGACGCTGCCATTGCAACTGCGAAAGATTGCGTGCTCCACCGGGGATATAGTAGCCGATGCGGGTATCGTTGCTGCCGGCGTCCAGGAACAACGCCTCTGCCATGTAGGTCTTCGGCATCACGGCGAGCATCGTGTAGAACAGTTCGGTGTCGGCTCGAGCGATAATGAGCCGCCTGTCGGAGCGAGCTTTGATACGATCGACCAGTTCCTTGTAATCGCTGGCCTTGGCGAGGTTCGAGCTACCGACGATGGTGATGGCGTCGCGTGCCAAACCGCGCTCCATTTGCAAAATCTTGAGCATTCGTGCAACTTCCGTGACGGTCTCGCGCACTGCGTCATCGCCGAAAACACCGTAGCGATTCAACTCGAATCCGAGCGAGATGTTTACACTCCGGCTCCATTGCACATCGATCTTCTGCGGTTGCCAGGGTGCCGCGTCAAGGCGATAAACGATGGCGTGAATACTTTTGGAAGTGATTTCGATGACGGCTTTTTGCTGGGCCTGCAATGGTTCGCTTCCGAAGGTTAGCGCTGCCGCCAGGACAAGCCAGCGGAGCCCGCCGGCCATCTTTCGCATCGTTCGCACGATTTTCTCCATGGTTCTTCTCCCATCAAGGCACAACGGAGATCGGCGTACCCGGGCAAGTAATGCCCACAAAAGATCCGCGATTCGGTGCCCGAAGTGAGTTGCGGATAATCTGAATGAACGTGCGGCCAAAAAGCCAAAATGCCAGATTCCGTGTGACCGCCGTCTGCACTCGGCAGGTGGAAATCACTCGGAATCTGGCATGAATCGTGGTCGTGATGAAGTGCGCTGTATCGAAATTCGTTCTGGGCGGCTCAATCCTTTTTCACTTTCAGAGAAAACTCGACCATTTCGGTGACGGCGTGAATGCTGGTGAACAACTCATCTTTGAGCATGCCGGAAAGCGGACCGTTCTTGGCGAACCAGATCTTACGCGTAGCCGGCGTGCCGCCGCCGGAGAGTTCGTAGGTCGTCCACTGAACCGGAAAGTTCTTGCCGCCTATGGGGAGTACCGTGCTGCCCGTGGCGACGATCCTAAATTTGATCGGCGTTTTGGGGTTGTACCCCATCAGGTAAGGGATGACGATGTCCTTGGTCAGATCGATCGTTACTTCGGTCTCGGTGGTCGTTTGAGGGCTGAGGACGCGAGTGGTCTTGAGCTTCATCATTTTGCCGTCGTGATGCGTTACCGTCTGCGTCTCAGTTGATCTGAGGATTGTACCGCCAACGCGAGACGTGCTTTTGTATTTGACTGTCTCGCCGACGTAAGAATTGAGGTAAGGATTTGGCATCGTCGGCCAACCGTTCGGGTTGGTGGCGTTTTGGGCGGCGTCCTGAGCGACGCCGGCGGAAGCCAAGCACGTCGCGGCGACGATAAACGTCATGGCACGCTGAATCGTGGTTCTCATCGAAACATCTCCAGTCGAGGTAGAGGAACGTTCAATACGATGCGAACACAATCGCAATCGCTCCTGGAAATAGATGCGTAAATCCGTTTTGCCGATTGTGTTCGCTCTTTTTGATGTCGACGTGTCCTAACGCGGAGGCGCCTGATCTTTCGAGCCGAAGGCTGTCAATGTTGCTGAAAAACGGACAGTGAGGATGCCATTGACGACGATTTCTCGCTTGAGCAACGTGTCGAAGGGGCCATCGTTCGCGGTCCAGATTGTTACCTTGCCGACCAGGCCACTCGTCGATTGCCGAAAGGAATAGTCGGTGCGCGTGGCTTTGAATTCCCGGTTGGCAATGTTAATGGTTTCCGGTTCCGAGCCGACTTTCGTGTAAACGATCTTCTGGTCCTCCCGGTAGCCCGCGAGAAGAGCCACCGGATATGGCATGGTCAGGTCGATGGTCCGCGAGGTAGTTTTGGACTCCTTGCGTGCGACCGATTCGGAAGCCAGGTCCACCGTGGCCTTGGCTCCGTCGTGCGCCGTCACGGAATACGTCAGCTTGGAGACGATGTCGCCATCCATCTTGAGATCATATTGCGCCCAGTCGCCGACCTTCGCGCTCTTCAGCGGATTGCGGCCGTTTTCTTTGTTGTCGCCCTGATCGATTGCAGGTTGCGCCTGAGGGAATGCGGCGAAGAAGAACAGGCGAACCTCTTCGTTCAAACCCTGAAAGCGCAGCCACAACGACCGATCTGCGGAAGTGAAGCCGCAGCGGTAAGCTTTGCCTTTGAGCGTCGTCAATTCGAGTGTCTTGTCGTCAACGATTCGCCATTTTCCTCGTTCGGTGACCTGTGCGGTGACGATAAACTTGGTGCCCTCATAGGTTCCATCGGGACGGATGATCCACCACTCGTCATGGGCCCGATCGTCGCGCACGCCGCCGAGCAGGTATCGGCCGCCTTTCCATTTTCCCACGATCTTGGCTTTGAGAGCGTCGAGGTTATTCTTGTCGGCTTGCTTGGGCGTAGGCGCCTTCGCCAGCGGCTTGAGGGATTTGAGGAATACATCGATGTCTGCATCGTTGATGTTCTTGAATGCACCCTGATTGGCCGAGGAAATATACAGCGTATCGCCAACGGCAATCATCAAGGCATATCCAAACCGCGGTTCGCCGTTTATCCGCTGTCGCCACTGAATGCTCATGGCCGGTCGGCCCTCATGCAAAAACTGGTTGGATTTTTGAAGTTCACCTTGCTTGCCTCGCATGATCGAAGCGACTAGCGCATTGTAGAATTTGTTGATTGTCATCGGATTGCCTTGGTTGGCCTGGAGCAAGCCGCCATAGGTGTTCCAAACGACTTCGAATTCCGCATCGGCGGCTGCCTGGGTGTAGCGTAGAATCTTCTGTCCGTCAACGAATGCCGGGCGTCCCGGAAACGTCGCCTCGAAGCCGAGTTTGGGGACGACGACTCGAACATTGTCCGTGCCCTTGACTTTCTCGAACGTGGCTTCTTTGGAAGCATCAAACTCGCCGGCATAAGCTGCCGTGACGGCATGCAGACATAACAAACTGAAAATAAATCTGAAGCGGATAGGCATATCTCTACCTCCATTTGATGTGGTGTTTTTCGAGTTGCTGTATTCAGCGACTCAATAGAAGATGCGAATTCCAAGGCCGAATCCGTCAATCGATTGAATAATTCCCGATATTCGTTTATGCGATCGCCTTCGGCGGGCGTGGGCGCGGCGCGTAATGCAGATCGTCAAGATGTCGCGTCTGCGCTCGCCAGAGGTGAACGGCTAAACGAATATCAGGAGCGCTACCGTCGGAGGTACTGCCGCGCTCGCTCGTAATCGATGCGGGAATCGTTGCCCCCAACTATCGCAATGGCCGCCAGACGATTAAACGTTCGAGATACCATCAGAGACTCCTTCGATTCGTGGAAGTTCAACATCGCCCGACGGATGCAGGGCAATGCCGGTATAGAAATAGGATGCGGATTTGCTCCATAAATCCGTCATGAAATCCATTTTTTGTGCGGTCTTTTTTTGACGCAGAAAGCAATAGAAACGCCCGGAAAAATCCTCATGGGAGTTCCCTTTTCCTGATGGTTGCGTTGATACTTCCATCAATGCGAAAGGAATCCCCTTTTTTTCAAGAATAGATTGCGGCTTGCCGCGCTATGTCTTCGTGCGGCTGTGGTGAGAAATCTAGGCCATTCGTCAGTTGGAGGTCGTCTATTTAGATGGCGATTCCAAGGACGCCAGCAGCGTTGCGGGGTGATGCGCGATGCGTCCCGTGAAGTGTTCGATCTGCATTCGGCACGAAAAACCTGGGGCCACGACGACCGTCTCGGCGTCTGCTTTTCTCAGCGCGGGGAAAAGCCGCTGTTCGCCGACGCTACGTGATATTTCGTAGTGCTCCTTCTCATAGCCGAACGATCCCGCCATGCCGCAGCAGCCGGCGTCGAGATCGATCACTTCGGCGCCCGGGATGCGCCGCAGCAGCTTGAGCAGCGGCCCCATGCCGACGAGCGAGCGCTGATGGCAATGCCCTTGCACGAGGATGCGTTTCGGTCCCGGGCGCAGTTCGGCCTTCGTCTCCGTCAGGCGTGCTTCCAGGAATTCCTCCCAGGTGAAGCAGCGCTCGGCCACGACGCGCGCCTTCGCTCGGCTATCTCCCTGCAACAGTGCCGGGTAATCGTCCTTGATCGTGAGGATGCAGCTCGGCTCGCATGCGATGATCGGCAGGCCGCGCGACGCCCAAGGATACAGCCGTTCGACATTGTGTCTGGCGTTGGCGGCGGCCTGGTCGAGCATGCCGTTGGAGATCATCGGTCGGCCGCAGCAACGTAGCTGGTCCGGCCAGGGGTTGCCTGCCGGCGTCGTTCTGCGGCGCGACCCTGGCAAGCCGTCGATCACGAGATGACCCAGCAATTCCTGCACGACCCGCAGCGTCGCCAGGCCAAGCTCCGGTTCGTGGAAGTTCATGAACGTGTCGGCGAACAGCAGCACTTCTGGAAAATTCGCTTGCTTCGGAAGCTCAACTTCGGGGCCGGACGTGTAAGGAAGCGCGGCGAAGCGCGGCGGCAGCCGGCGGCGATCGATGCCAAACGCCCGCTCGTTCAGCCAGCGCCCGAGCCAACCGCGTGCCCACCAATTCGACATCGGCGCCAATCGACAACCCCACTTGCTGAGCGTCGCGACGTTGCCAAACAGCCAATTTCGCCAGGGCAGGCCGTGCTTCTTGTGATGCTGATCGAGCACTTCGGACTTGAGCCGGGCCATGTCCACATTGGTCGGGCATTCGCTCTTGCAAGCCTTGCACTCAAGGCAGAGATCGAGCGCGTCCAGCACGGCCGGATCGGTCAGCCCCGTCATGCCGAGTTGCCCTGTCAGCGCGAGGCGCAGCGCGTTCGCCCGGCCTCGCGTGCTGTGCTGTTCGTCGCAGGTCGCCTGAAAGGATGGGCACATTGTGCCGCCGCGATTCTTTCGGCACTCGCCGACGCCAGCGCACAACTCGGCAGCGCGTGTCACGCCGCCGTCAGCGGAAAAATCGAATGTTGTCGCCACGTCCGGCGTGACGTAGGCGGGGCCGAAACGCAGGTTCGACGCCAGCGGCGGCGCATCGACGATCTTGCCCGGATTGAGCAAATTCTGCGGATCGAAGAGACGCTTGATTTCGCGAAACGCCTGGTAGAGCGCCGGACCAAACATTTTTTCCTGGTACGGGCTGCGCACGAGCCCATCGCCATGCTCGCCCGACAACGCGCCGCCGTACTTGAGGACCAAGTCAGCAACGTCATCCGCGATCGCCTGGAATTGCCTCACGCCTTCCGCGGTCTTCAAGTTTACGATCGGCCGAACGTGCAAGCAGCCGACGGACGCATGTGCATAAACTCCAGCGGATGTACCGTGGCGTGCGATCACGGCAAGGAAATCCGCGATGTAATCGCGCAGCTTTTCGGGAGCGACGGCCGTGTCTTCGACGAACGAGATCGCCTTGGCGTCGCCCTTCTCCGCCATCGATAGACCCAGCGCGAGAGTGCGCAATTTCCAGATGCGAGATTGCGCCGTTGCATCGGTCGCGCGATGAAGATGAGTTCCGATACCGCGTGTTCGCAGCGAGTCTTCCAGCGTGTCAAGGCGCGGCACGAGATCGCTGGCGCTTTCGCCGTAAAACTCGATGATGAGGATCGCACCGGGATCGCCCTGGATGAAATCGCGCAATCGAGCCGCATCCGCGTTGAGCTTGGTGCAATCGAGGATGAAGCGATCCATCACCTCCACCGCCGCCGGGTGATGCTCCAGCACCATCGGCGTGGCCGCGAGAGCGTCGAGCAGGTCGGCGAATTGCACGACGAGCAGCGCCTTCGCCCGCGGCAGTTCCACCAGGCGCAGCTTCGCTTCGAGAACGATTCCGAGCGTGCCTTCGGACCCGACAAAGAGGTGCGCGAGATTGAGAGGATCGGTCGATGCCGGGCCGAATCGATCAAGGTTGTACCCGCCGACGCGCCGCAGGATTTTCGGAAACCGCTTCTCAATTTCTTCCGCTTGCTCCTGTGCAACCCGCCCCACGGTGCTGTAGATTATTCCCTCCCGATTCGGCTGCGAGCACTTTGCGTCCCATTCTTCCGCAAGCAGCGACTTCGCGTGAATCACACTGCCGTCAGCAAGCAACACTTTCAGCTCCAGCACGTGATCGATAGTCTTGCCCTGGATGACTGAATGCGTGCCCGACGAATTGTTCGCGACCATGCCGCCGATGGTCGCCCGGCTCGCAGTCGAAATGTCGGGCGCGAACAGCAGGCCGTGCGGTTTCAATTGCAGATTGAGGTCGTCGAGCACGCAGCCCGGTTCGACGCGTACCCAGCGCTCCTGGGCATTGATCTCAAGGACGTTGTGTAGATATTTGGACGTATCGAGAATCACGCCCGGTCCGATCGACTGCCCGGCCTGCGACGTTCCGCCGCCCCGCGCGGTGATCGGAACGCCTAGGCGAGCGCAAACTTTCACCGCGGCGATCACATGCTCCATCGTTTTGGGAAGTAACACGCCCAGCGGAACGATCTGATAAACGCTCGCATCGGTCGAATACAACGCGCGATCGAGCCTCTCGAAGCGCGCCTCGCCGACGCCCGCTTTTTCCAGCTCCGCTCGGAGCGTCGCGTGATCGACGCCGGGCGTCTGCTCGACGATTGGCAATGACGCAAGGCTCATGGGCTGGCCTTTCCGGTTGGGGAATCGATGAGCCGCGCTAGCCCATGCCGAAGCTTTTCGAGGCCCTGGTCCAGCACACTGCCGCCGCCGGCGAACGAAACGCGCAAAGTGCCCTCGCCACCTTCGCCGTAAGCAGCGCCGTGGATAACGACGACGCCCGCCTCGCTCAGTAGCTTCCGACGAACCACGTCCGACGGCATTCCGAGAGCGCGAATATCGAGCATAACAAACAGCCCGCCTTCGGGGATCAGCGGCACGACACCGGGTAGAGCATCGAGCGCTCGAATCACCTTGTCGCGCCGCTGTTGGTACTCCGCCGTCATCTGTTGCACGCAGCCTTGCGCGCCCGTGAGCGCGGCCGCGGCGGCGTGCTGCACGAACGTGGCTGGTCCGCGACTGAATTGTTGCAACACCAGCAACATCGCCCGAATCACGTCCGCCGGCGCAGCACAATAACCCACGCGCCAGCCGGTCATCGCGTAGGTCTTCGACAGGCTATTCACGACGATCGTTCGCGCTCGCGCCTCCGGCGAGAGGGAAGCCGGCGAAACATGCCGTCGGCCGTCGTAAATCAGCGTCTCGTAGATTTCGTCGCTGATGATGCAAAGGTCGTGCGCCGCTGCGAAGTCGACGCATGCTGTCAATTCGTCGCGAGTCCAGACCGTTCCGGTCGGATTCCACGGCGTATTGAGCATCAGCACGCGCGATCTCGGCGTGTACGCAGCTTCGAGCGCGGCGCGATCGACGACAAATCGCCCGCCACGAATCGCGCTCCGCACGGGCACGGCTCGGCCACTCCAGATCGCGATTGGCGAAGCGTAGGCGTCATAAATCGGATCGGGCAGGAGTACATCGTCGCCAGCCTGAATCGAAACGGCGAGTGCCGCGAAGATGCCCGCCGTCGCTCCGTCGGTGACCAGAATTTCCTGATTCGGATCGTAGGCGAGGCCATTGTCGCGTCGCAATTTTTCGGCAATCGCCCGGCGCAGAATCGGCTCGCCTTGATTGTCAGGATAGCCCGTCTGGCCCTCGCGCAATGCCTTCTCTGCCGCTGCAACGATGTGCGCCGGCGTCGGCGAATCGGGCTGGCCTCGCATGAGCGAGATCGGCTTGCTCCCGGCGGTCGAGAGCTGCCGAACTTCTTCCAACACACGATTGACAGCCGTGGGCCGCAGCGCGGCGACGCGATCCGCTAGAGTCATTTTGCCTCGTTGGAAAGGGGGGCGAAGAACTGGTTCAGCTCACGGCGCAGTACCTTGCCCATCGCGTTGCGGGGAAGCGCCTCCACGAATGCGACCTGCCTGGGCCGTTGGTATTCGACGAGCCGATCGCTCCAGAAATTCCGCAAGCGCTCCTCGTCCAGCGACGGATCGTCGCGCACCACGACGACGGCGACACGCTCGCCTTTGCGCTCATCCGGCAGGCCGAGCACCGCGCACTCGCGTACGCCGGGGCATTCATTCACGACGCGCTCCACCACTTGCGGATAAACGTTGAAGCCGCTCGTGATGATGAGATCGTTCTTACGGCCGACCAGCGTAAGATAGCCCGCCGCGTCGCGGAACCCGAGATCGCCGGTATCGAACCAGTCGATGGCTGAAATCGGCTTGTTCCAGTATTGGCGGAAAAGATTCGGCCCGCGAAGCTGCACCGCGCCGACTTCGCCGACCTCCGCAGGTCCGCTTTCGCCCATTATGCGAACCTCGATCCCCGCGAGCGGCAGGCCGACCGATCCCCATGGCCGAGGCCCTTCGAGCGGCAGGCTCGTGATGACAAACGCCTCGGTCATGCCGTAGCGATTGATCACCGGTGCCCGAAGGATCGCTTCCAGTTCCGGCAAGACCTCCGCCCGAATCGGCGCCGAACCGCAGGTGAACAGGCGAATGTTGGACCATTTCTGAGCAGCCTCACGAAAGCCCGGCGTCTCGAGGAATCGGTAATAGATCGTCGGCACCGCCATGAACACCGTGCATTCGCCGATGCGTTTCATGGTCGTTTCGGGCTGAAATTCATCAAGGATCAGACACGCCCCGGACAGCAGTGCAAGCTGCGTCGCAAAGCACAGTCCGTGGATGTGGAATAGCGGCAGCACGTTCAAGATCACATCGTCCGGCGTGACGCGCCAGCACTCTTGCAACGCTTTCAAGCTTGACGCCACGTTTGCATGCGTGTGCACGACACCCTTGGGCCAGCCTGTCGTGCCAGAGCTGTAAAGGATCAGACACGCATCGTCCGCGCCAACGCCCGGCTCCTGATAAGTTCCGTGCGGGACGTCGAGCATGGCGCTATCCGGCAGAACGTCGCGCAGGTCCGGCAGATCCGGCCGCAATGTCTCGATCAGCGGCGCCGCCTCCGCACCGGCGATTGCCAAGCGGGCGCCGCTATCAGAAAGAAAGAACCGCAATTCCTCGCGCGTAAAGCGAGGATTAAGCGGCAATGAGATCGCGCCCGCGTACAGTGCGGCGAGATGGCCGAGCAAAAACGCCAGCTTATTCCCGGTACACAATACGACGCGGTCGCCCGGCATCACGCCGCGGCTGCGCAGCCACGCCGCAGCGTTTCGAGCCTGAGCGTCCAGCTCGCCGTAGGTGTAGCTGCATGACGAATGAACGACCGCGCGGCACGACGCCCGCGCGTGAAATGTGGCCTGCAACGCGTGAAGGAACGACACTGTCATGCCGTCATCTTACTAAAATCGAAAACCGAAAAACGAAATACGAAATCCGGATTGACTATCGGATTTCGGTTTTCGATTTTCGATTTTTTTACGCATAGGGTTTGCTGTGCCGGCGTTGGCGAGCATGGTATTTGGCGGTCTTCCTGAACTTCAGGTATTCGCCATCCCGGACATATGCCTCAACCTGAGTCAACGCCTCGGCTTCGCGCTCCACTTCCGGCGTCCGCGGCGCAGCGGTCAGGACCTGCCTTGCCTCGGCGAGACATTGTTTCGCTGCGTCGATGTTACCCTGTTCGAGCAGGAGTGTCGCCTGTTTCTTGAAGCGGGCAATGAGCAGCAATGCCGCCCGTTCCTCCACTTCCACGGAAGCAGCAAGCGACTCCCAGATCGACGCGGAGACGGCGGGCAGCCGCAAAGTAAACGCCAACTCTTGCCGAGCCGGCTGCTTTGGCGCCTCCCACGTCAGGCGGAATCGGCACAAGTCGCGTTCCTGCGTCTGGGCTGAAACATTCAGCCGAACCATGACCCACGTCGGCATGCCGTCGGCCAAATTGGGCAGCTTCAATTCGTTGTCCTCGGTTCTCTCGAAGTCGTTCAGCACATCGGCAACCGTCACTCCCTCCATCGGCTCGATCGCCAGGCGGACAGCGCTTCCGAATGTCGCCATCAGGCCCTGGAGTTCGGTTTGAAAAATGTCCGCGAGCTGTTGGGGACTTTCGATGTAGTAGTAGCTCCCGTCACCGGCCTGCGCCATGGCTTCGAGCAAGTCTTCGTTATAATCGTCGCCGAGCCCCATGGTGCTTGTGCTGGCGCCTTCTTTGGCGAGTCGGGCAACATCCGAGGCGATCGCATCGGGGTCTTTCTCGCCGACATTCGCCAACCCGTCCGATAGCAACAACACGCGATTCAATCCGCCCTTGAGCAGATGCTGGCAGACCTGGCTCCCGCCTTCCCTCCATCCGCCGTGCAAGGCCGTGGACCCGCCTGGATGAACGAGGCGAATGGCTTCCACGATGCGGACTTTGTTTTCCGCGAGCGTGCTCTTGACGATGGTTTCCACTTCGTCGTCGAAGATCGTCACGCTCACCCGATCGCTGGGCATGAGCTGCTGCACGGCAAAGATGGCGGCATCGCGTGCAAAGTTGATCTTGTTGCTCGCCTCCATGGAGCCGGAACGATCCAGGACCAGCCCCAAATTCAGCGCGGGGCGCGCAGCGTTCAATTCGCCCGCCGGCGGGGTAATCTTGATCATCACATCCAGGGAACAAGGTCCGTCGGCGCGAACTGCCTGGCGAAGAGGAATAAGCTCAATGAACGGTTGGCGCATCGGATGGGTCTCCTGTGAAGAGGGATGAGACGTTCACGTGACTTTAGTGACACTAAAGACGCCAAAGAGGTTCGCGGAGAAATGAATTTTGCTGAGAAATGTTGAAAGCAAGCCCAGGGATGAGCGCAGCGAATCCCTGGGATCGAATTTACCACTTGCCGCGATCCCAGGGATTCGCTGCGCTCATCCCTGGGCTTGCTGGGTTTTTTGCTAGTAGAGCGAGATGCTTTCCACGTCGGTGATGTGTGTCGGGTCGATGTTCGTGGTCGCGCGGTCGCGGCCTCGGCCGCCGTTGATGCTGGTTTGGTAGGTGGAGACATCGCTCGACGCGCTGAGGTGGAAGTAGATGTCGTCGTCGCCGTCGTTACCTTCGATGATGCCGCGGAAACCGCCTGGCGCGGGCGCGACGCTGCCGCGATCGGCGACCATGGACATGCGGATGGTGTCGTTGCCCTCGTTGCCGTAGGCAAAGAACGAGACGCCGCCGTGATCGTTGAGGCCCTGGTACGACATGCCGATGATGTCATCGCCCTGACCGCCGTAGAAGGCGATTTTCATGGTGGAGTGATCCATGTCAACGCCGCCGCCGGCGTCGAAGAACATGCGGTCGTTACCGTCTTCGCCGACGACTTTCATGAGCAGCAAGGACCCTGGAGTGACATCATGGTATCCGCTAGCCCAGTAGTCGTAGAAGGTGCAGTTGAAGGTATCGTTGCCAGCGCGAAGGTTCACGTCGACGGTGTGCATCGGATCGTGGATATCGCCGATGAATTGGTAATTGACCACGTCATCGCCCGCGCCGGTATCGATGACGATGTTGTGCACATTGTTGAAGGCGAATGGCCCGTAGCCGCTGACGACGCCGAGCACCGCTCCCTGGCCGCTGTCGTATACGGTGACTTGGTCGTTGGCGGCGTCGCCCTCGATATGGAGGGCGCCGGCCGCATCCAAGAATACGTTGCAAGCCATCAAATCGCGTGCTTCCAGGGCTTCGAGGCGAGGCTGGAACGATTGCTTTTGTTTGCTCATGACCATTCTCCGATAAAACCGATTGGATTGCACCTGCGAGGTCGCCGGCGCAGCGAGGCAAACGCGCTCGCCGATCCCAACACGCGCCCGCCGCGGAATTGTGACCCAGATTTTTCCGAATTCTTAATCTCGCGCGGAGATCGTGCGTGCGTATAACATCGTTAGTGGTACTTACACGCGCAGCAGTTATCGCAGGCATCACGCTTCGCGTGATGCATTTCAATGTGCAAGACGCGATGAATCCATTTTCGGCTTTTGCCGCGTTCGGACCTTTCAATGTTTTCGGAGTCTTCGTCATGCGATCCGTCAGTTGCCTTGTTCTTCTCGCCGTTGCTTCCTTTGCATGCGCGCAGGCGCCGCTGCAAATCCTGCCGCCGGAAATCGAACCTCGCAAGATGTTGCACGCGTTTCTACTCGGCGAAGCGAAAACGCACTTCGACGCTCGACGGAAAATCGTGGCGATACTCAAGACGCCGGAACAGATTCGCAAACGCCAGGCAGAGCTGAAGGCGAAGTTTCTCGCCGCGATCGGGCCGTTTCCGGACAAGGCGCCGCTCAATGCGAAGACCGTCGGCGGCGTCAAGGCTGACGGCTTCCGTGTCGAGAACGTCATTTTCGAGAGCCGGCCCAATCATCACGTGACTGCGAATTTTTACCTACCTGACGGCAAAGGCCCATTCCCCGGCGTCCTCGTACCGTGCGGGCATAGCGTCAACGGCAAGGCGGCGGAAGCGTATCAGCGTGCGTGCATCCTGATGGCGAAAAACGGCCTGGCCGCCCTCTGCTACGATCCGATCGGGCAGGGCGAACGCGTGCAATATCTCGATGCCGCAGGCAAGCCAGGCGTGAAGGGCAGCACCAGCGAGCACACGATGGTCGGCGTCGGGGCGCTGCTCGTTGGCCAATCGACGGCGGGCTATCGCATCTGGGACGGCATCCGCGCCATCGACTATCTCGTCAGCCGACCCGAGATCGATGCCAAGCGCATCGGCTGCACCGGCAACTCCGGCGGCGGGACGCTCACCGCGTACCTCATGGCTCTCGACGACCGCATCGTGTGCGCGGCTCCATCG
>CAZAFH010000044.1:0-57436 GCA_964484265.1 uncultured Singulisphaera sp. | reverse complement strand
AAAAAGGCCGAAAAAGTGCGAAAGCGCTTGGCCATTTGCTGTTGGCCAAGCGCCCTGCTGGCCAACCGCACCTCGAGGCGATCTTTTGTATAAGTATAATTGTGAGGTTGGATCGCCTTGGAAGACGTCAAAGGAATTCGCATGAAGTCCCGCCAAAAAATTTGGCCGATTGTCGTGATGGCTCTGTCTCTTGCGTCTGCCTGTGTCAGTGCGACCTGCGCGGGCGACGGCGTGCCCGCGCCTGCTCAGACGCCGGTGGAGATTGTGGTCTCCGGGCGTACTTCGACGTTGAAAAGCATCACCATCCACAAGGTCGGGCAGACAATCCCGGAGACGTTTTCGGGCAAGCGCGTCAAGAACACCGAGGGCTTCACCTGGTATGTCAGCCGTCATTACGCCCTGAAGACGAATCACTCCGAGGAACGTGCTCGGCACTATCTGTCGCTGCTCGAGCTCGCGTTTCCGCATTATGTCCAGCTCTTTGGACGTGAACTGCCCGATCTCGATCGCAAGCGGATGGCCGTGATCTACGCAAAGGATCGAAAGTCGCTCGAAGCCGCGCTGAAGTCCGACGGCATCGTCTGGAATTTCAACGGCGGCGGGATCACCTACGAGGGCTACAATGCCGCCTATCAGTTTCCGAGCGGCGGGTTGCAGTACCATCTTCGCTATATCCTTCTTCACGAATGTGCTCACCTTTATCAAGTTTGCCTGATGGGGTCTTTCAGCCATCTGCCGGGCTGGTGGCTGGAAGGCGTTGCCGACACGTTGGCCAATCATGTGTGGGACGAGTCGGCGAAGCGGTTGACGGTGAACGTCGTTGACAAGCCGACCGTCAACAACTTCTATGACGACGGCCTGCGCCGCTTCAAGCGTGAACCATTCGCGCCGAGCGCCGCCAATCCGCGTGACGCCAAGGCGAAAGCCCTCGGCGGGCGCGATGTCGGCTTCCTGCTCGTGACCTATTTCAATACAGATATCGAACGCTCGCTGAAGTACCGCATCTGGCGCGACGAACTGCTGCGGCTAAAACTCGGCGGCGCGTACCGGGAGCGATCCCATCGTCTTCTCGACGATCTGTTTGGTTCCTGGAAAAAGCTTGATGAAGATTTCTTGCGCTGGGCGCGTGCGCGGCGGTCGTCGTTCCATTACGTCGAATGGGGTTGGGAACAGGACGGCGATACCCTCATGTCCTACGGCTTTCCGAACAAGGGCACGCATTCCCAGACCGATCTGCTTCATCCGCCGGGCGAGAAACCGTATCGCGATCCGCTTCTCATGGATTACGCTCGTCTCGCGGAAGCGCCGCCGATTGTCGGCCCCGTGCAGCGCGGCAGCGAGGAGCCTGCCGTTGGCTGCGTTCTTGGCTTTCGCCGAAATCCTGGCCGAGGGCACGCCGGTCTCGGTCTCGGCGTTGAAGATCGCTCCTCCTGGCGGGTGCTTGTCGATGGCGACAAGCGGTTGATCGTGGATGGCACGGACCTCGGCGGTGAAAAGCAGGAGACGCCCTTGCCCGATGCTCTGCGAAAGGCCATCGCCGCGAATGGGCATCAGGTCGGACTCACGGTCAAGATTGGCAAGGAAGCGCTCGAAGTGACCCTTCGAGCCGGGAAAGCAGGCAAGATGAGCGAGCACACGACGCGCGTAGCCATCACGAAGGCGCAGCGTGAACGCCTCTTGACGAAGCCGATGGCGGTGCTGTCGCGCGGCGGATTGCATTATGTCACGCCGTACATCGACGTGCCGATTCACGCAGAGTCCGATGCAAATGTACCCGCGCCGCCAAATCGCTGGCGTAATCCGGGCGACGCGCAGCTTTACGCCGTCTATCGATCGGCCTGGCGTCTTGGCGATAATGCGCCGGCGTCTCTTATCGCGCAACGCACAAAGATGCTGGCCGCCGCGACTGCGTCCACCGCGCAAAAGCAGCGGGCATTGGACGCTTTCGCCTCGAATCTTCCGCAATTGCTCGCGGATATCAAGGCGAGCGGCGCGGCCAAGGATGCCGTTTCGGACGCAGTCGCCTGGCTTTCGGCGCGTTAGCCTTGTCAAAATTGGCACAATCGCCAAATCTTCTCAAGTCGATTCATTTTGCCAGCCGATGATAGGCTTGTGCCGCGTTGGCATCCGAACGGGTATTTGCCGCACGAGTGACTTACATGTCGCAGGCGAAACAAGGCAATGATGCCGAGTCGAAGTGGAATCTGCGTTCGCCGTGGGTCAGCGTCGTCGCGGTTGCGGTATTGGCGGGGATGATGCTGCCGCTGCTGATGCCGACATCTCCAACGCCACCATCGTCAGCGTCGCCGGTTCCTTTGACCTCTGTCAAGAAAGCGGAATCGAAGGAATCATCGAAACGCGAATACGCTCCGCCGCCGATGCCTGAGGCGCCGAACCTGCGCGAAATGGTGGGGCGGTTGGTTTACGGGACGATTCTCGTGCTGGGACTGTGCGTGGGCGCGATGTGGATCATGCGCCGCTGGATGCAGCCGACGCTGGCAACCGAGAACGGGCAGCGCAAACTTCAACTCGCCGAGTCTCTACACCTGGGCAATCGCTGTTTCTTGCATCTCGTTCAACTGGGCGAGCAGCAAATACTTGTCGGCGTCGATCCGGCCGGGATCAAATCGGTATCGACGATCGCCAGGGCCTTTGACGAAGTTTTGGCGGAGCAGCCCGTCGTGGAACCGCCGATCCTACCGGCGGCAGCGCCATCGTCACGCCTGGCGGCTTGAAATAAAAGCGAGCCTCGTCCAATAGAAGCGAAAGACGCTGCGGGAAAGGATTGACCATGGCCGCGCAGATCATCGACGCCGCCCAGCCATGGGGGCTGTTGCAAGAGTTGCCAGCGCCGCTTCAGACGGCTCTCTTTCTTGGCGCTCTGGTGTTGTTGCCAAGTCTGCTTGTCTGCTTGACGGGTTTCACGCGGATCGTGATCGTGTTGTCGTTTGCCCGCCGTGCTGTCACCTCGCAAGACATTCCCCCCAATCAGGTAATTCTGGGTTTGTCGCTTTTCTTGACGCTTTTCGTGATGGGCCCGACCTGGGATGCGCTGGAACGCCAGGCCATCACGCCGTATCTCGACAAGACGATGGAAGCCAAGGAAGCACTCGCGAAAAGTTCGGAGATCCTGAAGCGATTCATGTTCGCCAACACGCGCGATGCGGATTTGAACCTATTCATGGAGATGGCCCGGATCGAACGCCCCGAGGAACGCAGCGATATTCCGCTGCGCGTGCTCGTGCCGGCGTTCGTCATCAGCGAGTTGAAGACGGCATTCATCATGGGGTTCTGCATCTACCTGCCGTTCTTGCTCGTGGATCTGGTGGTGTCGAGCGTGCTCACGTCGATGGGCATGGTAATGATGCCGCCCGTCGTGGTGTCGGCGCCTTTCAAGGTGCTTCTCTTCGTGCTGGCGGATGGCTGGCATCTCATTGCTCGCGCCATCGGCGCCAGTTTTGCGCAGGGAGTCGGCGGATGACGATGGCATTGGTTCTCTACCTGGCCCAGGAATTTCTGACGACCGCGCTGTTGATCTCGCTGCCGGCATTGGCGGCGAGCATGATCGTCGGCCTGTTCATCAGTATCTTGCAAACGATCACGAGCGTTCAGGATCAAACCTTGAACTTCGTGCCGCGCTTGCTGGTCGTCGGCGCCGTCGTGTTGATCAGCCTGGCGTGGACGCTGCAAGTGAGCGTTCATTTCACGATGCGCATGATCATGGTCGTGCCGGAGGCGATCCGCTGATGGAAGCCGCCGTGGCGAATTTCGCGCTGACGTTGACGCGAGTCGGAGCGTTTCTCTACGCGGCGCCGCTGATCGGCGGGCCGAACATTCCACGCACCGTCAAGGTCGGACTGTCGTTCGCCCTGGCGGTTTTTTTCACAAGCTACAACCCAGCCGCCGAAGGTGACAGTGGACTCACCTTCCACTGGCTGAGCCTCGGCCTTGGGCTTGCGCGGGAGACGCTGCTCGGCGGCGTCTTTGGCCTGGCCTTCAGCGTGATGATGATGCCCGCGCGCATAGCGGGCGAGTTTATCGCGCAGGAATCAGGCCTGACGTTTGCGAACGTTGTCGGCGCCTCCGGCGATGGATCAACCAATCCGATCAGCGTGCTCATGGAATTGTTGGCCGGGATGGTGTTCTTTGCGTCCGACCTGCATCATGTATTCCTGATGGCGTTGCGAGCGACGTTTGACGCGTATCCAGCGGGCCGACTGGTGTCTCTGCCGGACTGGGATTTAGTAACGATCGCAAGCAAGGCCCAGGAAGGCGGGCTGCTTCTTGCGTTGCCCGTCGCGGTCTGTCTGTTTCTCACGACGGTCGTGCTCTCGCTCATGACGCGTGCAGCGCCGCAGCTCAACATGTACTCCGTTGGATTTCCGATGCGTGTGATCGTCAGCCTCGGCGCCGTGTTGTTGCTCTTGCCGACAATGCTTGGCGGCATCAGGAATCTGATGTACTTCTTCCTTGATCTATTACAACTGCGGAGCTGATTCGTGGCCGAAGAGCAGGATAGTGAATCCAAGACAGAACCGCCATCGCCCAAGCGATTGCTGGAGGCGTACGAGCAAGGCCAGTTCGCGTTCAGCAGCGAGCTAAACACGGGCGTGTTGGTTCTCGTCGGCATCGCGGTGCTGGCTTACATGGCGCACACGATCGGCGGATTTCTCCTTCGGCGATTACGCGAAGATCTGGCGTTTCGCGTGCATCCGCGGATCACCATGGAAGTCGTGCCGGCGATGCTCGGGGATTTGTTCTTACAGGCGACATTGATCATCGGCGGGGTCGTCGGAGCGCTATTCATCTCGGCGATCGGCGTGAATATCGCCCAGGCGGGGTTGCGTTTCAACACCGATCGCCTGATACCGGATCCGGAGAAGATGAATCTCTGGGACGTCAGCCGCGTGCTTAGCTGGGGAAAATTGCCGCGCGGATTCGTCGTGATCCTCAAGCTCGTCGCCGTATGCGCGGCTGCGTGGTGGGTGCTGCGCGATTGCGGACCTGAAATCAGCCGCATCGGCGACTTCGGATTGGGCGGAGGAGTGAGCCAGGCCTGGGCGATCATCATGCGGCTGGCACTCGCGATGGCGGCGGTGCTTCTCGCCATCGGCGTGGTCGATTACGCCTGGCAACGCTGGCGATTTGAACAGTCGCTGTACATGACCAAGGATGAACTCAAGCGCGAAGCCAAAGACGATCAGGTGGACCCGAAGGTAAAAGGCCAAATGCGCCGATTGCGTCTCGAAGCGAGCAAGCGGAAAATGTTCAAGGAGACGGAGACGGCGACTGTCGTCGTCACCAATCCGACCCATATCGCCGTGGCGTTGAAGTACGAGCCGGGCATGGCAGCGCCGGTGGTGGTCGCCAAGGGGGCAGGGCATGTCGCCGCACGCATCGTCGCCATCGCGCGCGCGAACAAGGTCCTGGTGGTCGAGCGGAAGCCGATCGCGCGGGCGCTTTACAAGATGGGGCGCGTAAACAAAGAGATTCCGCTCGCTCTCTACGTCGTGGTCGCGGAACTGCTCAAGTATGTCTACGAAGTCAAGGGAATCGAGATGCCGCGCCGCCCGGCGGCATAGTCGATCGTGATCTGATTGAGATGAAGGGATACGAACATGGCAAGCGCAGGAACACAGTCGGCGTTTCCGCTTCGTGGCCTGTTCGGACAGGTCAGCGAAAACCTGATGGCGCTGGCATTGTTCCTGATGGTCGCGATCCTGATCGTGCCATTGCCAGGCCTGATGATCGATCTGTTGTTGGCCTGCAACCTCGCCATCACGATGATGCTGCTCGTGATTACGATGAGCGCCAAGCAGCCGCTCGATTTCTCCGTGTTCCCATCGCTGCTGCTCATCCTGACGCTGTTTCGCTTGACGCTGAACGTGGCCACCACGCGCGCGATCCTGGTCAATGGCGAGGCCGGCGGCATCGTGCGCGCGTTCGGTGATTTCGTCGTGCAGCGAAATCTGCTCGTCGGCCTGGTCATTTTTGGCATTCTCGTCGTCATCCAGTTCGTCGTCGTCACCAAGGGTGCTGGCCGTATCTCCGAAGTCGCAGCACGCTTTACCCTGGATGCCATGCCCGGCAAACAGATGACGATCGACGCGCAGCTCACGGCTGGTGCGATCGACGAGGCCGAGGCCCGCAGCCGGCGCAAGCACCTCGAACGCGAGTCGGAATTCTATGCCGCGATGGAAGGCGCCAGCAAGTTCGTCCGCGGCGATGCCGTGGCGGGCCTCATCATCACGGCGATCAATCTTGTCGGCGGCATCATCACGGGCTGGCTGCATGGCATGGATATTCTCGGCGCCGTGCAGACCTATTCGGTCCTTACCGTCGGCGATAGTCTCGTGTCGCAGCTTCCAGCGTTCATCATCTCCATCGCGGCTGGTATCATCGTCACCAAATCGACATCGGAGTCCAACCTCGGACAAGAACTCGGCATGCAGTTTCTCGGCAACACACAATCGCTGGTCGTCGGCAGCATCATCATCTTTGCCTTGATCCTCCTGCCTGGCTTGCCTCGAATCCCGCTCTTTTTCCTCGGAGCGGCGTTCTGGCTCCTGATCTGGCAAGTCCGAAGGTCTGATCAAAGGAAGCAAGCACAGGCCCTCAGCGCAGCCGCTGCTCAGACGGCGGAGGAGGCGCAACAAACACCGCGTCCGACTTCCGAGGTGATTCTCAATGACTTCCTGAGCACGGATCGGGTCGGCATCGAGATCGGCGCTAAACTCATTCCGCTCGTCAGAGCCGATCAACCCGATGGCTTGACGTCCGAAATCATGAGGCTTCGCCGCGATGTCGCCAAGAAGAACGGCATCTGGATCCCGGCGATTCGCATCCGCGACAATACAACGCTCGATGGCGAAGTGTATCGCATCCTCATTAACGGGCGCGAAGCCGGGAAATGGACGCTCAGAGTGGGGCAGAAGCTCGCGCTGCCGCCGGTGAACAACGAGAAGCCGCTCTTTACCATCGAGGGCGAGGCGACGCGCGAGCCGGCTTATAATCTACCGGCACTTTGGATCGCGCCGACCGATGCCGATCGCGCGAAACTCGCCGGGTACACGGTTGTTGAACCGATGGCCGGCCTCGTCACCCACCTTGGCGAATTGGCACGCAAGCACGCGCCTGAACTTCTTGGCCGCGAGGATTTGAAGCAACTCGTGGACAAGGTCCGCGAATCGTCGCCGAGTCTCGTGGATGAACTGATACCCGGCGTCGTCAGCATGGGCATGTTGCATCGTGTGTTGACGTTGATGCTGGAAGAGCGGATTCCGATCATCAACCTTACTCGAATCTTGGAGGCGTTGGCGATTCAGCCCAAGAATATTGTTAGTCCGGTGGAACTCGCGGAGCGGATTCGCGCCGACATTGGCGAGATCATTTGCGAGCGATTCGTGGACGCCGAACGACGAATCCATGCGATCATCATCGATCCACGCCTGGAGCAGGAGTGGAAGACGGCGATCAGGGATAAAAAGGAACTCCCGCTCGACGTCAGGCGTTTGGAGAAACTGCGTAACGTGGTTTCCAATGCCTGGAACAAATCAATATTGGATGGGCAAGAAGCCGCCCTGATGACCGATTCAGGCCTGCGGCTCACGCTGCGTGAACTACTCGTCCGCGCAATTCCCGAGTTGGGTGTCATCGGCTACAACGAGATGCCGAAGGATCTCAATTTTTTCCTGAAGGCAATGGTCCGCGCCGAAGAACTTGCATGAGAATTCAACTGACGGCCGGCGCCTTCTTCTTTCCCGCCGCGATCGCGGCTCGAAGCTGAAATTTCAGGATCACGTTCCCAAGTTGGATGCGGTCGCCGTCGGCAAGTTCGCATTGACTGGCGACCGGCTGGTCGTTGACGCGCGTCGTTTCGGGCGGTGCTCCATTATTGACTAGGACGTACTTGTTTCCGCCCGCGTGCTTGATGAAGCAGTGTTGCTTTTCGACTTTCATGTCGCGGAAGAGAGCGATGTCGGCGTGTTCGTCCCTGCCCAAGAGGTTCGCCGCCTTGTCGAGCGGATACTCGCGGCCTTCCTGCCATCCGCGCAGCACTTTCACATTGGCCGGCTGAAACACGGTCTGGACAAGCGCTGACAGGGCCCCGATGCAGGCGCCGAGAATGACCAGGCCAAGCGCGCTCCAGAGGTAGGTGGTGGAAAGGGATTGGCTGGCGAAGAAATAGAAGAGCTGAAAGAGCATGCCGCCGACGAATCCGCCCAGCAAGCCGCCGAGTGTTCCGTAAGAGAATTTACCTAACGACCGTGCGGCGATGCCTTCGCTGGCGCCGATGCTCAAACCCAGCAAGCTCCAGCCGAGTCCGCGTGCGATCATGGCGAGCATCAGGTAAAAGACGCCTTGCGTGTCGAGCGTGAAGCCCATGTATCGGAAGAGCGCGAGGATGCCGGTGTTGATGAGGTCGCCGGCGTACATGCCAAGCGCTCCGCCGATGGTCGCGAGCATGACGCCGTAGGAGGCAAGGCGTGCGAAGCGGATGAGCGATTGGTCGCGGATGGCCTCGACACTGACGACGAAATAGCCGATGGCCCCGCCGATGATGCCGCCGCCGAGCAGTAGATTGATATCGAGCGCGGTGAAGAAGAGAATGACGCGTTCCTGGTCGTTCGGATTCTTCTCCCCGAGCACGCCAAACAGCATCCAACCGATCAGGCCGCCCAGCGCGCCAAAGACCGCGTTGAAGTATATCTTGGTCAGAATGGACATTGTTGGCTCCGGTGCGGCGTACAACGTAGGTTTTACAATCCGCCCTGGTGTTTGCAATGGCCGCGGGGGTGAATAGGATATTATCTGTATAGGCGTTCGGATCAGGCAGGCGCGGTCGAAGTATCGTTCGCGCTCGCCGGAAGCGAACGGCTAAACGAAATCAACCGAGCGCGTCACCCACCGAGTGCCCCCGCGATGTTTGGAAATCTCGATCGCAATGCCAAACGCTTCGGTGAGATTCTGGCGATTCTCGGACGCTACGGCCTGGCCGACTGGCTGAGCGGATTGAACTACGACTGGATCCACGGCCGACTCGTCAGCTTCGATGGCGAGCGTCTCGGCCGGTTGACACAAGAAGCACGCATTCGCCTTGCGTTGACGGAGCTTGGCACGACATTCATCAAGTTCGGCCAGATGCTCAGCACGCGTGCCGACCTTGTTGGTCCGGAATTGGCCAACGAGCTCGCACAGTTGCGATCGCACACGCCTCCGGACCCGTCGGAGAAGATCAAAGAGAGTATCAAGGCTGAGCTCGGCAAGGACGCGGGCGACCTCTTCGCGGAATTCGAGGAAAAGCCGCTCGCGTCGGCGTCGATCGGTCAGGTCCATCGCGCACGTCTTCATACGGGCGAGCATGTCGTCGTCAAAGTTCAACACGCAGGCATCGAAGAAAAAGTCCTCGGCGATCTCGACATCATGGGCATCCTGGGCGACCTGGCCCAGAAGCATGTTTCCTATGTCCGCGCCTACCAGCCCGTCGCAACGCTACGCGAATTTCGCCGGACGCTCATCAACGAACTCGATTTCACGGCGGAGCGCCGCAATTTGGAGGAGTTTGCCGGGAATTTCAAGAAGGACAGGCACGTTCATTTTCCCAAGGTATATCTCGACCTTTGCTCGCGCCGAGTGCTGACGATGGAACTTTTGGTCGGCATCTCTGGAGAAGACGTGCAAGGGTTGCGAAGCGCCGGCGTGAATCTTACCGAGTTCGCCCAGCGCGGCGCGAATATGTATCTCGACATGATCTTCCGCGACGGCTTCTACCACGCCGACCCGCACCCGGGCAACCTGATGATGCTGCCCGGCGGCGTCGTCGGCGTGCTCGATTGCGGCATGGTCGGCAGGCTTGATGACATCATGAGACAGGAAGTCGAGTCGCTGTTGCTCTCCATCATCAACAAAGACGCCATCGAACTCACCGACAGCGTGATGCGGCTCGGCTCCGTGCCGCCCGATCTTGATCGCGATGCCCTGCGCGCGGAGATTAGCAACTTCGTCAGCGAATACGGCAGCCGGTCTCTGCGGGACTTTAATCTCTCTGCCGCGCTCAATCAGATGACCGATATCATTCGCCGTTACCAGATCTTATTGCCGAGTTCGCTGGCGATGATGCTCAAGATGCTGGTGATGCTCGAGGGCACATCGCGCCAGCTCAACCCGAATTTCAACCTGGCCGCGCTGATCGAGCCGTATCAGGTGAAGGTGCTGCGGCACCGCCTGTCGGTCGGTCGGCTCCTGCGCAAGCTGTACCGCGCGTATCGGGACTGGGATCGCCTGATAGAAGTTCTTCCGCGTGACCTGACGGAAATCCTACGGCGCGTGCGAAACGGTACTTTCGAACTGAAACACGAACACCACCAGCTCGAAACCACGATCAATCGGCTCGTCATGGGAATACTTTCCGCCTCTTTTTTCGTCGGCTCGGCCATGCTCTACAGCAACGCCGCTCCACCGGCGTTAGGCGGCGTCTCGATACTCGGCGCCGGCGGGCTTGTGCTCTCGCTAGGAATCGCGTGGCGCCTGGTTCGCAACATCGGCAAATCGGAGAAAAAAGACAAGAAGAAGTAGTCCAGGTTTGGCTGGGCGGAATCAGATACAATACTTGAGTTCGCTAACAGCGTTCATCTTATCTAGCGTTCGATTCGCGGATCTACTCTCTCTACCAGGAATCAAGCCGTGATCGATTTACCCCACGAAAAAGACGAAATCCGAACCGGAGCGGGTGTCGCCGCGCTCAAGCAAGGATTCGTCAATAATTTGCACTACGTACTGGCCAAGTTTCAGGCCGTTGCCACACGCAACGATTATTACATGGCGCTGGCCTACACCGTACGTGATCGGCTGCTGCGGCGCTGGATTCAGACGGCTCAAACCTATTACGAACAGGCAAGCCGGACTGTCGGATATTTCTCTGCAGAGTATTTGCTTGGGCCACACCTTGGCAACAACCTCATCAACTTGGGCATCTTCGACCAGGCCCGACAGGCGATGACCGAAATGGGGCTAGACCTCAAGGACTTGCTCGAACAGGAGGAAGAACCAGGCCTCGGCAACGGCGGGCTCGGCCGACTCGCTGCCTGCTACCTCGATTCTCTCGCAACCCTACAAGTCCCGGCGATCGGGTATGGCATTCGCTACGAGTTCGGCATATTCGATCAGGTCATCCGCGACGGTTGGCAGCTTGAAATCACCGACAAATGGCTGCGCTATGGCAACCCCTGGGAAATCCCCAGGCCCGAAATCAGCTATCCCGTAGGCTTCGGCGGCGAGACGCACGGCGCCGTGGACGCCTCTGGACGCTACCGCGTCACGTGGACGCCAAACTGGGTCGTGCATGGTGTCGCCTACGATACGCCGATTCTCGGATACGGCGTAAACACCGTGAATCTCCTTCGGCTTTGGCATGCGCAGGCGACGGAATCGTTTGACTTCCAGGCATTCAACGTCGGCGACTATTACGGGGCTGTCCATGAAAAGATCGCTTCGGAGAACATCACCAAGGTGCTTTATCCAAACGATGAGCAAATGAAGGGCAAGCAGCTTCGCTTGCAGCAACAGTATTTCTTTGCGTCGTGCTCCTTGCGCGACATGCTGCGTCTGTTCCGCCAGCGCGAATTCGATTTGAACCAGATCACGCAGAAATTCACCGTCCAACTCAATGACACGCATCCGTCGATCGCCATCGCGGAAATGATGCGGCTTCTGGTGGACGAGCATCAGATGGACTGGGAACCGGCGTGGGAATGTACACGCCGCGTTTTTGCCTACACCAATCACACGCTGCTGCCCGAAGCGCTCGAGGTCTGGTCGCTGGAGATGTTTCGCCGGCTGCTGCCTCGGCACCTGGAGATCATCCTAGAGATCAATCGTCGATTCCTGGAACGCGTTCGTGCTCGATTTCCTGGCGACGAGGCGCGCGTGGTCCGGATGTCGCTCATCGACGAGCGCGGCGGGCGTTCGGTACGCATGGCGCACCTGGCGTGCGTGGGCAGCTACGCCGTCAATGGTGTCGCCGAACTGCACAGCCGGCTGTTGCGCGAGCACGTCCTGCGGGATTTCGCGGACCTGGATCCGGACAAGTTCCTGAACGTGACCAACGGTGTCACGCCACGGCGATTCGTGGTGCTGAGCAACCCTCGCCTGGCGGCGCTGCTCAATCGCGTCATCGGCGATGGATGGATCACGAATCTGGACGAACTGCGCCGCCTGGAACCCTACGCCGATGACGCCAGCTTCCGCGCCGAGTGGCGAGCCGTCAAGCGTGCCGCCAAGCAAGACCTTGCGGCGATCATCAGCGAGCGAACTGGCGTGGCGGTCGATCCCGACTCGCTATTCGATGTGCAGGCCAAGCGTATTCACGAATACAAACGCCAACATCTAAATGTTCTGCACATCATCACGCAGTACCTGCGACTCAAGGACAATCCATCGGACAGCATCACGCCGCGCACCTTTGTCTTCGGAGGCAAGGCGGCGCCGGGATATGTTATGGCGAAGCTCATCATCAAGTTCATCACGTCCGTCGGTGATGTCGTGAATACCGATCCCGATGCCCACGGCCGACTGCGTGTGGTCTTCTTGCCCGATTTCAACGTCACGAATGCCCAGCCGATCTACCCGGCAGCGGATCTCTCCGAACAGATTTCCACGGCCGGCAAAGAAGCATCGGGTACGGGTAACATGAAGTTTGCGCTCAACGGCGCACTCACCATCGGAACGCTCGATGGCGCCAACATCGAAATCCGCAATGAAGTCGGGGCCGACAATTTCTTCTGCTTCGGCCTGACCGCCGAGGAAGTCGCGACCACCCAGTCGCGCGGCTACGATCCGGGGCGAATCTATCGCGACAACATCGAACTGCGCCGCGTGATCGACCTCGTCGCCAGCGGCGCATTCAGTCATGGCAGTGCGGGTCTGTTTCGCCCGCTGGTGGAAAATTTGTTGCAGCACGATCCGTTCTTCGTCTTGGCCGATTACGCCGCGTATATCAAGTGCCAAGAAGAAGCCGGTCTCGCCTACCAGGATCAAGATCGATGGGCGAGAATGTCGATTCTGAACGCGGCCCGGATGGGGAAATTTTCATCCGACCGAAGTATTCGAGACTACTGCCGCGATATTTGGAAGGTGAATCCCGTCGCTATCGAATTCTAGGTGAAGTTTCGTAGTCACTGGATTGGGCAGAGATCGAAAAGTAACCTCCGGATTTTCACCTGCCGCTTGCGGCTTAGCGATCCATGGGGCGCCATGCCGAGCGCTAAACCGCAAGCGCACGCGGCTAATCGGGTAAAAACTTCTCGCAACCTATAGGTGCAATTGTCATGATTAACAGGTTGACCGAAATTCGACCTTCCGCGTTGCTCGTGCTTCTCCTATCACTCGCCAGCGCATCCAACGCCGATGCGCAACTTCTCGACTACGTCAAGAAGCCCGATCCTTCGTTCTCCTGGAAGCTCAACAGCAAGATCGACACGGGCAACGGCGTCGTCTACACGCTGGATATGACTTCGCAGACCTGGCAGAAAATCAAGTGGGAGCACCAGATTCAGGTTTTCGTGCCCAAGGACGTCAAGCCGACGGAAACCATGTTCCTTTGGAATCAGGGCGGCAAACCGAACCTCTCGAGCGCATTGTTTGGAATGGCGCTTGCCAAAAAGATGAACGCCCCTGTTGCGTTTCTCTACGGCATCCCGAATCAGCCCTTGCTCGACGGAAAACGCGAAGACGCCCTCATCGCAGAGACGTTTGTCCGCTATCTGAACAGCGGCGACGGATCCTGGCCATTGCTCTTCCCCATGGTCAAGAGCCTGGTCAAAGCGATGGATGCTCTGCAGGCGTTTGCTCAGCGCGAGTGGAATTTCGTCGTGCGTTACTTTCTCGTTTCAGGCGCCTCGAAGCGAGGCTGGACCACCTGGCTGACCGGCGCGGCTGATACTCGTGTCAAGGCGATTGCGCCGCTCGTAATTGATACGCTCAACATGCAAGCGCAGTTGCCGCACCAGGTGGAATCGTTTGGTCGATTTAGCGAGATGATCGACGATTACGTGAAGCGCGACCTCGTGCCGTTGCCCAAGACCGAGCGTGCGAAGAAACTGTGGGCGATGGTCGATCCGTGGGTGTATCGCGAACGGCTGACGATGCCGACGATGATCATAAACGGGGCCAACGATCCGTATTGGACCGTCGATGCGCTCAACCTTTACTGGAACGATCTGAAATCGCCGCGCTGGGTAGAGATCATTCCAAACGCAGGCCACAACCTGGTGCAGCGTAAACCCGACGGCAGCGCGGATCCGACGCGCGTGGGCAATTCGCTTTCCGCATTCGCTCGACATCAGATCCACGGAACCAAGATGCCGGTCCTGACATGGAAGCACGACGATCACGACGGCAAGCTGCGGCTGACCGTGCAGAGCGACCCACCGCCCAAGGCCGCGCTGCTCTGGGTTGCCGAAGCGCCGACACGCGATTTTCGCAAGAGCACCTGGAAGTCTCAGCCTATGAAAGGGACGAAGGAGGAACCCGTGGGGTTGCTTGCCGTTCCTGCCGAGGGCTTTCGAGTGCTTTACGCCGAGATGGAATACGAGGTCGGCGGTTTTAGTTACTATCTCAGCACGCAGGTTCGCGTGGCGGCGGGAAAAAACGCGAAGAAGTGATTTCGTCACTCATTCCGCCAGTTTTCCGTCAGCGATTGGTTCCGCGCCCGGCGGCGGCTTGCCCTTGCCCGCGCGAATATATTCAGCTCGCCGCTTGGCATATTCTTCTGGTGTTAGCGTTTCAATCTCCGCATCGGCCTGTTTGTGGATTTGTTTCAGAAAGGGGATGCACCACCCGCATCCCGTGCCAGCGCCGCCGCACTCGGAGAGTTGGCTGGGCACCTTCGGCTGGCGTTGCCTCATGAAGTTGACGAGCTTCCGCCGGGTGACGTGAAAGCAGTAGCAGATTTTGGCATCGAGATCCATCGTTTGTTTACTTCTTGAGCAATTTGGTTTCATTTTCCCACGCACGATTCATGGCCTGGCCATTTGAAGCAGCCCAGGAACGAAGGGCATTGTGGAATCTCTCCGTATAGCGATAGGAATTCTGCCAGCCGATTGCATCTGAGATACGGCGTTCGAGATCACCGAGCATGTTGTCAAATTCTCCGATGCGTGGATCGCTGCGATACAACCCGCCGAACGATTTTTCGCCCTTGTCCGTCCAGGCAAAACGCTTGTCAATCCTGCCCTCCGGACTCCAGAAAGGTTGCGCATTCGGTTGCGGGGGCTCGATTTTTGCCGGCGCCTTCAGATGCGCGAGGTAGCGTTTGTCGCGTGCCACCATTACCCAGTCGGACGAAAAACGCCACGGTTCGCGGTCCCTTGAACCGTCGGCCCTACCGATGATCGATGCATACCCGAGTTCCTTGGCCACGCTGGCGAGAATCGGATTCAGATCGTAGTACCGATTGGAGGTGTGGTAGCAAAGTATGCCATCCTCGCGTGTCCGTTCCATTAGAGTTCGCATGCCTTCCATGGTCATCAAGTCTTTATGAACCGTGACGACTGGCAGCTTGAAAGTGTTGATATGGACCACCTGATAGAAGCCGATGCCTGCATGTTTCTCGACCTGCTCGCGAGGTTCTCCCTGGAAAAGCCGTAGCCTGGCCCCCCGCGCCATTGCATCGGGGACATAATGGAACCACGCTGATCCGTTCTTGCCTGGCCAAGTCAGTTTGGCAAAAATCGGTTCGTGTTCGTAGAAATCGATCATCTGTCCAGGTCGGGCGTACGCGGCAAGCGTGCCAATATCCAGCCCGATTGCCGCGATGGGCGGCTCGGCCCAAAGCGCCACGAGCTGCGACAGCGGACTCAGCCCCTGTCCGACCATCGTCGTCGGCATCCGGGCGTCCGCGTAAAAGGTGTTCTCAGGACCGGGGAACCAGTTGTATCGGCCAAGCACGACTCCCAACGGGCTCTCGGTGTTGTAGTATGTCGTCGGCACTCGGCTAAGATCACGATCGATCTTGCCGAGATCACGCTCGTCGCGCGGCTTAGTGTAGTTTGTGCCGACGTTAATTCGATTCTGCATCAGCATTCGCCGAGTGGGGCGGAAATCAGGCTTATCCCTGAAATACTCAGTATCCTCTCGAATCTGCACGTTGCCCTCGCGAAGCACGACATCCACTTGTGCGTGGGTTGCGCCCGCCGCGAAACATATCCAAACGATAACTGGGTTCATGGACGAGACTCCTCGTATTCGGCATGGATAGGCGACACGGGAACCGCTGCATCAGACTTCGCAAACATCGGCAACCCGTGCGATGGCAACGATATCGCTGCGCATGAGCAGCAGTTTTTTGCGATTGCGTTTCACGCCCGTGGCCACCGAGGCGGCGATATAGTTCTCGCGCGTCGTGTCGGTGTCGCGCAGGTCATGCAGGTCGGCGTTGCGCATTTCGACGTAATCCGGATGCACCGATTTGAGCGTGCCCAGGCAAACATACGGACTGCGCAGATCAATGACGACGATTTCGCCGATCCACTCCTCAAGCATGACCGACCTCGCGAAAACGAATGTCTGATTCGTACACTGGATAGTGTACCAAAATGTTGATTGCTGCTTGCCGTTTAGCGCTCGCGTGGAATAATCCGAGCGTTAGGTGATTCGTGAAAAATAACTTCCCGAAATTAAAGCCCCTCGCCCCCGGTACTCCGGGGGGTTGCGGGTGAGGGGGTCTTGGAGCCTTGCAGAAACATTAGTTTTCGCACGGGCTCTATTCCCCCTCACCCCCGACCCCTCTCCCCCGGAGTACCGGGGGCGAGGGGAGCAAGAGGGTTCGACAATTCGGAAAGTTATTTTTCGAGAGTTACTAGACGGCAAGCAATGATTATTGGAAACCACACACTCATGAACCTCCCCGCCGCACAACGCTATTTCGATGATTCACTCTCACGCCTGCACGGTCTGATGGATACGCAGCGCGACGCACTGGATCGTGCCGCGACGCTTTGCACTGATGCCATCGCGGCCGATGGTCTCGTACACCTGTTCGGCTGCGGCCATAGCCGAATGATGTGCGAAGAGATGACGCCGCGGCAGGGTTGCTTCGTCGGCTGGCATACGATCGTCGAGCTTGGGCTGACGTTCCACAATCTCATCGTTGGGCCGAACGGTCTTCGGCAAAGCCTGCACCTCGAAAAGACGCTTGGCTATGCCGAGCAGATTCTGCGCAACTTCGCATTCGGGCCGAAAGATGTGATGATCGTTGTTTCGACGAGCGGCATCCGCGAGATCATCGTTGAGATGGCTGACGGTGCGAAAAAGCGAGGCCTGGGCGTCATCGCGCTCTTGAGCAAAGCGCACTGTGAGCAAGCGAAGCCGGCGCACCCATCGGGCAAGAGGCTGATGGACATCGCCGACGTGGTGCTCGATAACGGCGCGCCGATTGGCGATTCGATCATTTCCATCGACGGCTGCAAGAACAAGACCGGCCCGTTCAGCACCCTCGGCGGCGCGATGGTCATGAACATGCTGCGCTGCGAAGTCGCCGAGCGCCTCATGCAGCGCGGCATCGAGCCGGTATTCCTGCCGAGCCATCAGTTCGTGGGTTCGCGAAGCGTCGAGGAGCAGTTGGAGTATTTCTACGCGCAATATGCGAAGCGCGTGGCGCCGCTCTATTCGAGGCAGGGATGATCATTTGCCCGCATCGCTAGCCGAGCAGCGAATCGGCAACAGGGCACGCACGCGCGGATCTCGCAGAAACACGGCTAGCCAAACGAGGACGCCGCCGATGATCGGGCCGAAGAAGTCGTCTTCGATGCGCACATGCGTCGCCACCGCGCCGCCGAGGTAGCCGGTCAGCAGGACGGCGCCGAGAATCGCTGTTTGCGGTATCACGTAGATAATAGCGCAAACCAATTCGACGATGCCGATCGCCAGCGCGAGTTGCTCGGGATAGCCGAGTTTGGTAACCCACTGCTCCTTGAATTCCGCCGGGCTCATGAATTTCATCACCGCGCTGAAGCAAAGCATGCCGAACACCAGGGTCGTGAGAATCCAGCCAGCCCACGTCATCGCTTTGTGTTGAGGAATCATCGTGTCTCCGATCGATATTGGTTGCGCCGCTAGAATACATCACGCGGAGCGTGATGCCTACGATAACAGCGGCTTCGCCTTATCGAATTCTATCGGGTAGTGGTGCACTTGATTTCGCGGTTCGGTAGAATTGAGGAAAGTCCGCCCGCGCACTTGTCGAGGGACACATGACCGATCCGCTTTACAAGTCCATGATCGATTTTCTGATCGGCTTCGGCATAACCGACATGGCCCACACCGGGAAAACCTACCTCGGGCATCTCATCGCCGTGCATCGCCTGATGCTCGATGCCGGCTGCGAATTCGACGCGTGCCGGGCAGGCATGTTCCACTCGATTTACGGCACCGAGGAATTCCAGCGGTTTCAGCTGCCGCTCGAGCGACGCCAGGAAATTCGTACGCTGATCGGCGAGCGAGCCGAGCGACTCGCCTATCTGAATTGCGCGATGGACCGAGCCTCGTTCGATGTGTCGCTGTCTCTCGCAGAAGCGCCATATCCGATGCGCGACCGGTTTACAGGCAATCAGGTAGCACTCGATTCGGCTGACTTCGCGGACCTTTGCCGAATTCATTTGTTCGATTGGCTGGAGCAAGTACCCCGTTCCCGGCGCGGCTACGGTTACCGCCGCTCGGCCTATCGCGCGATCGCCGAGCGTCTTGGCGCGTCAGCAGTCGCGGCGTATGATCTGGTCTTTGCAGATGAACCTCTCGCCTCGGCTTGAATTCGAGGACCTCTCCATGCAGCGAATTCGTATCGCCCTGGTCGGGCTTGTTCTTCTGGCGGCAACCAACATTTCCGCGCAATCGGTCTCGTGCGATCTGCTCGTCGTCGGCGGCAATGAATCGGCCGTGGCGGCGGCAGTGCAGGCGTGCCGGCTGGGCGTGAAGCGTGTCATCCTTGTCAACGACATCGACTGGCTTGGCGGGCAGTTCAGCAGCGAAGGCGTCGGCAATGTCGACGAATGGACCACCGTAAACGGCAAACGCGTCGAATTCCCGCGTTCGGGCATGTTTCTTGAAGTCGTTCGCGCCATCCATGCCGTCAACCAACGCAAGTACGGCACAGCGCAACCGGGCAATAGCTTCTGCGCACGGTTGACCATCGAACCGCGCGAGGCGGCAAACATCTTCGAGTCACTCGTCAAACCGCAGGTCGACGCGGGGCGATTACGCATCGAACGCGGCTGGGAACCCGTGGCCGTTGACGCCGCGAAGAATCGCGTGATTGGCGTTCGCTTCCAAAACGGTGAGAAAAAGCTCCACGTGCTAGCGAGCCTTACGATCGACGCCAGCGACTGGGGCGACATCATCCGTCTCGGCGGCGCGAAATGGTCGGCGGGTCCCGATGCGAAGGCACGATTCGACGAACCAAGCGCCCCGGCGAAAATTACCGAAGACAATCGCCGTGAAATGAACCCGCTCACCTATTGCGTGACCCTGCGCGGCAGCGACAGGGACGAAACGATTCCCGAACCGCCGGGATTCGATCGCAGGCGCTATGCGGGAGTAAGTCGAGAGACGGCGAAGGATTACGATCGCATCGGTTGGCCTCGCGGCGTGCTGCGGATGAACGTGCCCGCGTTCGCCGACACGGAACACAAGGATGGGCCGTATTCGCCGCCCGTGAATGTCTACACGCATCGGCGGATTGTAGACGCGGTTCATCTGAAAAGGGATTTTCGCGACGAGTGTTTGTTTCTCAATTGGCCTGTGCAAGATTATCCGCTCGATCATTGGCCCAAGGCCGTGGCGGATGCACTTGAGGGTGTTGAAAAGGGAGCGTCGAAAAAGAGCATCGTCGAGCTTTCGCCGGCGCAACGCCGAATGGTGTTGGCCGACGCCAAACGGCACTCGCTGGGTTTGCTGCATCATTTGCAAACGATCGAGCCGAAGTTCCGCCGGTTGCGATTGACGGACGAATTTGGCACGCCTGACCGGTTGCCGCCCAAACCCTACATTCGCGAAGGGCTGCGGCTAGAAGCGCTATCGATGCTGCGCGAACAGGACCTGCGCACGCCGCACAAGGAACCCAAGTGGGCGAAAGTCATGCCAGGCGACGGCGTGTTTGGATTTCAGTTCAATATCGATTTTCACCCGACACGCCGCCAGTTTTTGGGTGAAGACCCCGCGAATGCCTGGGCGACAATCCACACCGCGACACGAAATTGGAGCACCCATACCGATCGCAGCATTTTCCCGCTGCGCGGATTGATTCCAATCGAACGTGACGGCCTGCTCGGAGCTTCACGCAACATCGGCGTGAGCAGCATCGTCAGCAGTGCGATTCGACTGCATGGCCAGATGATGCATTGCGGTCAGGCATCGGGGACCGTCGCCTTTGTTGCCCTGAAGCATGGCATTCAGCCTCGCGATGTTGCGAAGACGCCGGCCCGCGTTATCGAGGTGCAGTCGCTCCTGCTGAAGGGCATCGGCGGTCCCGGGTTGTTGCTTTGGCCATACCACGATCTCGCGCCGGATCATCCCGCCTTCATCGCCGCCAATGAGCTTTCGATAAGGGGCATCTGGAAAGCCGATCCAGAGAGTGTTTTCTTTCGCCCGGATGCCGCGATGAGGGAACGCGAATGGAACGCCGTTCGCGGCCGAGTGCCCGAGCATGCACGCAAGTCGCTGCCAACCCGCACGCCGACCTCGCGCGGCGAAGCCGTACGAGTGGTCGCAGCGGTGTTAGGTGGTCCCTCTTAGCGATACTGCGGCCGATCCGCACCTTTCCATATCTCCCCCGGTCTGCCGATCTCGCCCCAAATGCGTCATGGGTCGATCTTGTACGCGGACGGCGAAATCGTTACGATTCCGGGACGATGGAACGACCTGGAACAATACCCGACGCGGCGCCATGGACTTTGCCGACGTGGGCCTGGTTGGCAGGCGCTGCCGCGCTGATCGTCTGGCATGGCTGGCTGTTGCTGGCCTTGTTTGGCGATGAACCGTGGGAACGCTTGACAAATGCCCAACCGATCATGTCAGGGGCGCATCCGCAGCACCTCTACCTGGCAAGCGTTGGAGCGAAGGCGATCGTCGCGCATGGGCGAACCACGGTATACGACGACCGCTATCAGATCGGATACCCCAAAACCCCTATCTTCGACGGGGCACGCCTCGGCGAACTCTTTCTCGTACTCGGCGGCGGCACGTATCAACCGGCGTTCTACAAGATCGGCTTCGTCGCAGTGTGCATGCTGGTGCCGATCTTCCTCCTGGTGACGTGTTATTCTCTGGGGTTTGGCCCCGTTACTACACTGCTCGCGACGTTGCTCGGTGAACTGGTCTGGTGGGGGCAGCACGGGCGATCTTCCGTCGTCACGGGCGATTGCGAGCTTTACCTGGCCTCGCTGTCGGCGCTAGCGCATATTGGGCTGTTGATCGCGTTTCACAAATCCGCGAGCGTCTCGTCGTGGATCGGCCTGTTCATTACCGGCGCCATCGGCTGGTTTTTGCAGCCGTTGCTATTTCCGATAGCGCTGCCGATCTTGCTGATGTATTATTTGTCGGTCGGCACACGGCATGATTTCCTCACCTGGCACATCGCATTCTGGTGCGTCGAAGTCTTTGCCGTCGTCGTGAATCTGCCATGGCTGATCGATTGGGTCGATTCGTGGTGGCTCCGCACGCCGCTGCCCAGTGCGGTGGACATGCTCGAGCATCGTACCTTTGAAACGATCTGGGAGGCGCCGATCTGGTGCGGATGCGAAAATCGTAGTCTTGCAGCGATTCTCCTCGGAAGCGCCGTGATCGGTGCGATTGTCCTGAACCATAGGCGAGAGCGCGCCGCCGCCCGGCTGCTCAGTGCGGGCTGCGTGGGGTCGCTGGCGCTCGCGCTACTTGGTGTCTCCTGGGAGCCGTTGGGCTTGCTGGGCACGTCGATCTTGTTCGCGCCGGCGTTGTGGTTCGGTTGCGTCCTGGCGGCCTATGCCTGGGTGTCCACGGGGGAATGGCTTTGGCAAAAGGGCCAAACCGGTCGAGGTCTATTGATACTGGGCGTGCTCGGAATTGCCGGGTCGGTCGGGCTACTGACCGATCTCCCCGCGAATCTTTGGGTGCGTGCACAGCCGGGCGAAGGTCTGGATATCGGGCTTGGGGCAGACCGCAAGGCCATCGTGGATGCGCTGATTCATCACACGACCGACGATGCGCGAATCCTGTGGGAAGATCGCACGCGCAGTCGGCAGGCGTCACGCTGGGCGGCACTCTTGCCGATCCTGACCGAACGCAGCTACATCGGCGGTCTCGATCCGGATGGATTCATGGAACATTCGTCAATCAGCCTCATGAAGAAATCGCTCGACAGCCAACCGATCGCGACCTGGACTGACGAATACATCGCCGAGTACTGCCAGTGTTACAACGTCCGCTGGATCGTCGCCTGGTCGCCCGAAGTGATCGAGCGGCTCGAAAAATGGTCGGCCGCGAAAAAGCTGGAAGCCCTCACCGATGTCGAGACCGGCTGGCTTTTCGTCATCGATAGAACGCCGAGTTTCGCACTGAAGGGCAGTGCCGATTTCCTCGGCTGTGACGGGCGGAATATCTTTCTGGGCAATGTCGTGCCCAAGAACGGCGAGGTTGTGATTAGCCTCCACTATCAAGCGGGAATGCGGGCGTCACTTCCGCGTGTGCAAATCGAGCGAGCCGAGTGGGGGCAGGACCGCATCGGGTTCATACGGTTGCGGCTCGCCGAACGCGCTGCTGGCGTGACCGTTACATGGGAACGATGATCGAAATCGTCAACCTGCCGCTTACGTGGCTAGGCTCGCCGAATTCCAACTCGCGCAATGCGCCTGTCGGCCCATAGAATAACCACCTCTCTCCCGTGCCTACTGTTGAGGTGTTCTGTCGTGAAACTTATCATTGCGATTATTCAGCCCGCGAAAGTCGAGGCGGTCAAGGAAGCTCTCAACAAGGTTGAGGTGTTCCGCCTGACGATGCTTGATTGCCGTGGGTTCGGTAGGCAGAAAGGCCAGACGGAAGTTTACCGCGGACATGAGTTGACGGTCAATCTGCTTCACAAGGTGCAGTTGCAGGTCGCCGTCAATGATGATTTTGTCGAACCGACGGTCAACGCGATCATGGAAGCGGGCCGCACTGGACCGGAAGGCCGCATTGGCGACGGGAAGATTTTTGTCGTCCCTCTCGAAGACTGCATTCGGATCCGCACTGGCGAACGTGGCCCCGAGGCGATCTGACGTATCGCCGCTCGCCTTTGGCGAGCGCGGCCAAACAAATCACCCGGAATGAAATTGTGCAATCGACTCGTTGCGGAAACTGCCAAACACAGATCCCCGGCGATCCAGCGATAGTGACGTGCCCCTTCTGCGGCCGACCTGTCGCGATAAAAGCTGAACATGCGATACAGGCCGAACCCGTGTTGAGTGTGCCCACCGCGATTGGCGCGGTATCCGCTGGCCCGCGTTCGGAGCGTTACGCCGACTGGGACGATTTCCGCACCAATTCACCTGCAGTTCAGAAAGCCCTGGCCGACGTGGCGACACGTGCATTACCGGACCTGCGCAACGCGGAATGCCTGCCGTTGCCGCCGGACCTACCAAGCGAAACCGCGAAGTTGGGATTGCCCGTGGCGAGTTTCTCGATTCCGGGTCGGATGGATGGGGCAGCCTTTCTGTTAGCCTTTGTATGCGTTAGTGCTCTGGTGGCGTGGATCGGAATCGCTGTTCCAACGATCCTCACGGATTTTCCAAGAAACGTATTAATGATGGGTATTCCTTTGGTTGTCGGAGTCATCGTCGCCGTCGCGGCCACTCAGCGTTTCTTGCAGCGTCGAGTTCCATCGCAGGACTGTTGGATCCTCGACGGCGGCGTACTCTGGCGGACTGGGTCCGGTATTCGGTCCGCCGAATGGAGCGATATCACGAGCTTCAGAATTGACATCAAGCTCCAGGCATGGCGTTGCCGACTTGACGTCGGTAACGAGCCGTCGATTGCTCTCGATGCCGCGCTCGATCCACGACTAATGCCTGTGATCGAATTCGTCGAATCAAAAGCCACGGCTGCGCAATTTCTTCCGCGGCTTCGCGCGATTGTCGAAGGTGATGGCACCCGTTTCAATGTGATTACGCTCAATCGCGCAGGAATACTCATCGGCAGCGCAATACGAACACCGTGGGAGGAAGTGAAAAAGGTAGTCAGCGACGAATCGAATCTCCTGATCGATCGCGGCGATGCGCATTACTGGCTGGAGGCGCCACTTTCTCGCGTTTCTTTTCCGTTGCTTGTGAAAATTCTGTCCCACATCATGGTTGAAGAACATCGATGGCTGCCGAACCAGAGCGAAAATAAACCCGCGGTAGACACCCGCATTACCGAGGCGACACCATGACTCCGCCGTTCGGGCTGCTCCTGTGCGATGATCTCATTTTCGCGAGCCGAATCACCAGTACAGCACGTGCTGCGGGTTCGGAAATGCGGACCTTTAAGTCAATCGATTCCCTGCTGGATTTTGCTCGCCAAAGTGTGCCACAATTCGTTATCATAGACCTAAATATCCGCGAGCTGGATATCGTGTACATGCTATCGGTCTTGGGGGCGCTTCAACCGAAGCCGTTTGTCGTTGGATATGGTTCGCACGTGTACACCGAGACATTGAATGCCGCTCGCGATGCGGGTTGCGATCTGGTTTGGCCTCGCAGCAAGTTCACACAGGAATTAGAGACCGCGCTGCCGAAGTGGTTTGATCCGCCCAAGCCGTGATTTCGAGGATCCGAAATGCAGCCGGGATTTTTCCCCGCGTTGGCGATTCGGGAGGGTAAACTGACTTTTGCCGGGGGCACCATGATTCGACTTATTTCATTCACCGCACTCTTGTTCGTCCTGTCCGCCGCCACCAGTCGCGGCGTGCCAGCCGTGCCGCTTTATGTGCCAAAGCCTACGCGCCCGCAAACGGTCCTACCAGCAATCATCAAGGATATGCGCGGCACCGCATGGCTTGGGAAATATAGCGCCGCCACGCGCACTTACATTTTTGAGCCAGACGGCACGCTGAGCTACAAAACCACCACCAAGACGATCTATAAGAACCGAGGCTCCTGGCGGTTGGAGGGCGACACGCTCATCTTTACCTACTGGACCACTCCCGCCAATAAGCTCATGGATTTTCGCGGAACCGTCAAGGATTTCAACAGCATCGTCGGAGAAGCAACTTTGCGAACCGGTGCGAAGTCGATGCAAACCTTGAAACGCACCGGCAACTGACGATGCCGTGACGTGAACGCCCAGCACGGGCAGAGCGATTGGTGAGGGTCAATCGTGCAATCGCATGACCTTCGTCAATCGCTCTGATTTTGTTAGGACTTGTCTACCCTCATATAATACTGTTCCACGCTAATCATCCTTTGCTGGAGCTTCCCATGGCAACTGCTACCGCTACGGCGACATCCAAGAAAATGTACATCGATGGCCAATGGTGTGACGCCCAGGACGGAAAGACCGTCGGCATCATCAATCCCGCGACCGAGGAAGTCATCTCCGATATGGCGTTTGGCAGCAGGAGTGATACACGCCGCGCTGTCGAAGCCGCGGGCAAGGCAATGCCGGCCTGGGCGAAACTGACGCCGTACGACCGCGCGAAGGTGCTGAAGAAAACCGCCGATCTGATGCGCGACCGCGCCGATGCCATCGCTCGCACGCTGACGATGGAGCAGGGCAAGCCGCTCGCCGAGGCCAAGGCCGAAGTGCTGCACTCAGCCGATACGTTTGAATGGTTCGCCGAGGAGGGCAAGCGTGCCTATGGTCAGCTGATCCCGAATTCGGTTCCGGGCAAACGTCACGTGACGTTGAAGCACCCGGTCGGCGTCGTCGGTGCAATCAGCCCGTGGAATTTTCCGATCACTCTTCAGGCTCGCAAGATCGCGCCATCGCTGGCGGCGGGTTGCACGATCGTCTGCAAGCCCGCCACCCAGACGCCGTTGTGCCTGGTGCAGGTATTCGAATGCATGGTCGACGCAGGTCTTCCAACGGGCGTCGCGAATCTGGTTGTTGGGCCGGCACAGGACATTGCGAATGAGTTTCTAGAGAACACCATCGTTCGCAAAATCAGCTTCACCGGTTCGACCGAGGTAGGCAAACAGCTGATGCGCGGCGCTGCCGATCAGGTCAAACGCATCAGCCTCGAATTGGGCGGACATGCGCCGTTTATCGTCTTTCCCGATGCAGATCCCGAAGTCGGCGCGAAACTCGCCGTCACGGGCAAGTTCCGCAACAACGGACAGGTATGTATCGCGCCGAGCCGATTCTATGTGCATCAGGATGTGCAGAAGAAATTCACGGAGGCGGCCGTCGAATTCGCCAAGCAACTCAAGTTGGGCAATGGTCTCGACGCCGGCGTCGAGATCGGGCCGATGTTCGAAAAACGCGCGATGGACGGCACGATCAGCCTCATCGAGGACGCCAAAACCTGCGGCGCCAAGGTGCTCACCGGCGGCGGGGCCTCGAAACGCTTCGAAAAGGGCTACTTCTTCGAGCCGACCGTGCTGGGCGATTTGCCAATGAGCGCTCGCATCATGACCGAGGAGCCGTTCGCGCCGGTCATGCCGGTGCTCGGTTTCAAGAGTCTGGAGGACGTCATCAAGGCAGCCAACAACACCCGCTACGGATTGGCCGCGTATTGCTTCACCAACGATCTGACCATCGCCTGGAAGATGGCCGAGGGATTGGAAGCAGGTATCATTGGCATCAACGATCCCGTTCCAGCCGCGCCGCAATGCCCGTTCGGCGGCATGAAGGAATCCGGCTACGGCCGCGAGCTGGCCCACGAGGGATTGGAAGCCTATCTTGAGACGAAGTACGTGAGCTTCAAGCTGAGGGATTGAACATGACGCTAAATGAACTCGCCAAGCGGGTCGCTGAACTGGAACGGCAACTTGAGGACGTGAAGAACCAGGTCAAGAAGCAGCCGGAAGGCCTCCCGTGGTGGATGACAGGGACCGGCCGGCATGCGAATGACCCCGTATTTGACGAAATTATTAGACTTGGTAAGCAGTACCGAGATTCACTCCACCCGAATGCAAAGAAGGCGAAACCCAAGAAGCCAAAATCATGATTGTATTTGACACGGACATCTTTTCGCTAATGCAGCGTGCTGAAAAAGATAAGTTTCCAGCCCTAATCAACCGTGTCTGCCAAGTTCGGCCCGACGATGTGAAAATTTCAATTGGTTCCTTCGAGGAGCAAACTCGCGGTTGGCTCAGTTATCTGGCGAAGGCAAAGATATCAAAAGACCAGATCCGAGCCTACATGGAGCTTGCAGATATTCTGAAGGATTTCTCGGAGATCGATGTGCTCCCCTACGATTCGGAAGCAGACTTTCATTTCGATCGGCTGCGACGGGCAAAGATCCGAATCGGCACGCTTGACCTTCGCATTGCATCGATCGTAATTTCTCGCTCGGCAACTTTGATATCTCGCAATCTCTGTGATTTTTCAAAAGTTCCCGGATTGAAAGTTGAAGATTGGACCAAGGAATAATCCATGAAAGACCTTACCTACGCTGCCCCACGTACGCTGGCCGAGACGACGGCACTCCTCAACGACAAAGGCGATCGCGCTCGCATACTTGCCGGCGGGACCGATGTCATCGTGCAGGTGCGCGAGGGGCGGCGCGACATCGACGCGCTGGTCGACATCAAACGCGTGCCGGAGGTCAACGAGCTCGGCTACGATCCTGCGAAGGGCCTGGTCATCGGCGCCGCGGTCCCGTGCTGCCTCATCTACGAGAATCCTGTCATCGCCAAGGCCTATCCAGGCATCATCGACGCCGTTTCGCTCATTGGCGGCATCCAAATTCAAAGCCGCGCCAGCCTGGGCGGAAACCTGTGCAACGCCTCGCCGGCGGCCGACGGCATCCCTGTGCTGATCGCGCTAGAAGGCGTGTGCGACATTGCCGGGCCGAGCGGAAATCGCAGCGTTCCCGTGGAACAGTTTTGCACCGCCCCAGGCAAGAACCAACTCCAGCGTGGCGAAATCCTCGTGCGGTTGCGTTTCCCTCCGCCGAAGAAAAACTCCAGCGCGGCTTATCTGCGTTTTATCCCTCGCAATGAGATGGATATCGCCGTCGTCGGCGCCGGTGTGGCCGTCGAACTGGACGCGGCGAAATCGAAATGCACGGCGGCACGCATCGCGCTCGCTGCCGTCGCACCGATCCCGCTGATCGTGCTCGACGCCGCTGCCGCCTTGGTCGGCACGACGCTTGACGACAGTGCGCTCTCCAAAGCCGCCAGTCTCGCTCAGGCCGCCGCAAAGCCGATCAGCGATATGCGCGGCGATGCCGAGTACCGTGTGCACCTCGTCGGCGTGCTCGTGAAACGCGCGCTGGCGGTTGCCATCGAACGAGCAAAAACCGCCTAGCACACCCAAGCCCAATGGTGAGCGAAGCGAACCGTTGGGGTTTTCCGAGGATATCCAAATGTCGAAAAAACTCCACGTCACCTGCACGATCAATGGCAATGCGTCCGAGTTCCTCTGCGAACCACGCAACAGTTTGCTCGAGGTTCTGCGTGATGAGCTGAAACTCACCGGCGCGAAAGAAGGCTGCAACAACGGCAACTGCGGGGCGTGCAATGTCATCATCGACGGTCGGCTCGTCAATAGCTGCCTGGTGATGGCTGCCGAAGTCGAGGGCCGATCCCTGACGACAATCGAGGGCGTCGCGAATAAAGATAGCCTGCACCCAATTCAGCAGTGTTTCCTTGAGGGGGCGGCGTTGCAGTGCGGAATTTGCACGCCGGGCTTCATCGTCGCCGCCAAAGCCCTGCTAGAAAAGAACCCGCACCCGACGGAACACGAGGCGCGGCATTTCCTCGCTGGCAACCTCTGCCGATGCACCGGATATGACAAGATCATCCGTGCCGTGCTGGAATCGGCGGAATGCGCGGCGAAGAAGTGATCCAAGTTCGTTAGTTTCGATGATTCGTGGCGGCGACAGGATAAATCTCGCCGCCGTTTTTTTGGGTTTTGGCTTTCGCCAACATCCGCTTGCGGTTTAGCGATCCGAACAGCGCCAAGCGGAAAAGTCAATCCTCGCCGCGCAGCTTCTTGCGTGCTCGCGCGAGAATCGCGCCGATACTGTTGACGGGAATGTTCAACTTCGAGCTGATCTCTTCATAGCTTCGGCTTTCCAGGTAGAAGAGTCTCACCACGGCACGTTCACGGCTTGGCAGTTTGCGCAAGAGTTTGGCGACCTCTTCGAGGGTTTCCAATCCTGGTTTTGGCTTGGCCTGGTTTTTGGCCTCGGTGGTGTGTTCGTTGGCACTAACGGAGTTGGTCTTGGCCGGCGTACGTGTCGCCAATTCGTTGACGCAGGTTCGCCGGGCGATGACGGTCAGATACGACGCCAGGCTGCTCTTGCCTCGAAACTGCCGCAATGCCGAATAGTCGTTCTCGACAACCTTTAACAGCACTTGAGCGGCAATATCTTCCTTGTCCTCCGGCTTGATCGGTTGACTGCGCATATCAGCGGTGTGTTGAACAACGTGATACACCAGTCCGAGGAAACGATCGACGAAATCGTTCCACGCCCCGGATTCATGGTGCAGGCAGCGCCTGATCAATTCCCGGTCACGGGCTATCAATCCCACGATCTTCCCTCGAACGGGTGGACACGACCAACAACACCTGATGATTGGCGTGCAGGACTCGCACGCTTGCTGCATTTCAATACTAGCCAGTCTTCAATTCCATTATCTTAATCAGAAAACGTCATTTACGAAAGCCCGCCTGTTGATTTTTCATTCGGCATTCACTTGGCAGACGCGCTACATACGTTGCGGTCGGCGCGGACGATGGCCATCTTGCCGCATAAGATACACCGAACAGCCAAGCCCGACGATGGCGCGCAAACACCATAACCCACTTGAGATAGCAAGGATCAATGACGATGACGACCGATCCGTGGTTCCAGGAACTTTTTGCCGATCGTATCGGCGGCGCAAACTATGGTAAAGGGACCGAAATCTATAAATTCGAGAAGATTAAACGCGCCAAGCGAGCCGTCCTTGCTGCTCATCCCACGCGCGGACTGCTCGACTTCGGCATCGGCGAGAACGACGAAATGGCCGCCCCGCTGGTTCGCGACGTGGCGAAACGCGAAATCGACAAACTCGAAAATCGCGGCTACGCCGACAACGGCATCGCAGCGTTCAAGGAAGCTGCCGCAAATTTCATGAAGAAGGTGTTTGGCGTCACTCTGAATCCAGAGACGGAAGTCAACCACGCAATCGGGTCGAAGCCGGCCCTCGCCATGATCCCGGCGGCGTTTATCAATCCGGGCGACATCACCCTCATGACCGTGCCTGGCTATCCCGTCGCAGGAACGCATACAAAATATTACGGCGGTAAGGTCCACGACTTGCCGTTGCGCGAAGAAAATGGATTCTACCCCGATCTCGACGGCATCCCTGATGACGTCAAGCAGAAGGCGAAGCTGCTTGTCATCAATTATCCGAACAGTCCAACAGGGGCCGTCGCAACGCGCGATTTTTACAAGCGGGTCATCGACTTCGCCCGCAAGTACAAAATCGTCGTCGTGCAAGACGCAGCTCATTCGCTGCTCAGCTATGGCGAAAAGCCTCTGAGTTTTCTGGAGATCGACGGCGCCAAGGAAGTTGGTGTCGAGATCCACTCGATGTCGAAAGGATTCAACATGATCGGATGGCGCATGGCGTTTGTCGCAGGCCATCCAAAGATTGTTCAGGCGTTCGCCGATGTGAAGGACAATAGCGATTCCGGTCAATTCATGGCAATCCAGCTGGCGGCCAAGGCGGCGCTCGATCACCCCGAGATCGGCGACGAGACCCGCGCGAAGTACCATCGCCGATTGACCAAGCTTGTCAACGTCCTCAACAAGGTCGGCTTCAAGGCGAAGATGCCTGGCGGGACCTATTTCCTCTATGTCAAAGCACCGACAGGTTGCGGCGACCGCAATTTCGCAAACGGCGAGGAGGCTTCGCAGTTCCTCATCCATGAGCAGTCGGTGATTTGCGTGCCGTGGGACAACGCCGGGCCTTATCTGCGATTTTCAGTGACCTATTTGGCCAAGGACGAACGCGAAGAGGACGAGTTGATGGCAGAGACGGAAGCTCGCCTCGGAAGATTGAAGTTGCGTTTTTAGGCCGAATTCGATTACAAGTACAACATACTTTGAGCGGGCGGAAATGAAATATCTTGGAATAGTGGCACAGACATTCCTGTCTGTGCCTGAGTTCGCACAGACAGGAATGTCTGTGCCACCAATACCTCAATCAATGACGTTTAATGTATAACGCATTCCCGCTACGAGATCCACCACGAGAGAACAGCGCATGGACAGCACGCCACTCATTGAGCCGGTCGAATTACCGCCGAGCTTGCGATTGGCCAGGGTGATACTGGTTCCGATCCTGATCGTCGTATTGATGCCATTCGTGCTGCTCGTGATCGTTGCCATTTATGTGATCGCGACACTCGAGGGAACTCGCATGGCATACCAGGCCGCGACGGGCACGACGCCGGCGGCGGATTTGGAATTGCCGCGACCGCATTTCTTGGAATTGCGGGAGCAAATCGAGCGAAAGAGCCAGGTTGGAAGCGAGAAGTAAGAAAAAATCCCGCAGCGTTTTGGCTGCGGGATTGTCGAACTGGAATTAGCGTTTCGAGAACTGGAAGCTGCGGCGAGCACCTTTTTTGCCGTACTTCTTGCGTTCCTTCATTCGACCATCGCGAGTGAGGTAGCCTGAGTCGCGGAGTTTCTTGACCATTCCGCCGGCAGGGCCTTCGTCGCCGAGGCCTTCCTTCTCGGCGGTTTCGCTGAACATATTCTTGAGAGCGCGGGCAATGCCCTGGCAGATCGCGCCGGATTGCCCAGTGAAGCCGCCGCCATTGACGAGAATGCGAGCGTCGATCTTGTTCTGCATCTCCGTCAAAAGTAGCGCCGCCAAGACCGCGTTGCGGTCTTTTACTTCGGTGAAGTAGGACTCGAGCGGTCGCTTGTTGATTTCGATTTTGCCCGTGCCGTCATACAGGCGAACGCGAGCGACGGCGGTCTTGCGACGCCCCGTGCCAATGTATGCTTTCTTCTTGACTGCGGTTTCCGCCACGATGATGTCTCCGTATCGTCAAATTCCGGCTCTTGAATCTTGATTACGCTTTGAAGGCTTTCGGCTGCTGCGCCTGATGCGGGTGCTGCGGGCCCTTGTAGATCTTCAGCTTGTCCATTTGTTTGCGGCCCAGCGGCGTGCGCGGAACCATGCGCTTCACAGCGGCCAGCAAGATGCGCTCGGGGTGTTTTTCCATCAATTCGCTGGCAGGTATGATTTTTTGCCCGCCGGGATGATGCGAATAGGTCTGATACGACTTCTGCTCCAGCTTTCGGCCAGTGAACTTGATTTTTTCGACGTTCGTAACGACGACAAAATCACCCGTGTCCTGGTGCGGGGTGAACTGCGGCTTGTGTTTGCCTCGCAGAATCGTCGCAATCGTCACCGCCAGCCGGCCAACGACCATGTCGGTCGCGTCGATAACCAGCCACTGCTGCTCGAAATTACTGGGGATGCCATCGGCATCCGTCTTTGCCATGTAGGTCGCCATTTTTGGATTCCGAATCTCAATTTCCTGGGCCTGTTTCGAAATATATACCATAGAGAGTGAACGCGATTCGTCAAGGCAAACCGCAATATTTTTGGCCAAGTCCCAAACGAGGTGATGCATGGCGCACGGCACATTCCGCGTCGGCGACCTGACGGCGATTATAGGCGACAATGCCGCGCATGAACAGCATCGCGCGGGCTACAACGGCGTCTGGAGCCTGGCCCATCGCCAGGAACCCACGAATCTGTTCGTACCGACGGTCGCCGGACTGAACTTCGAACATATTTTTGATGGTGAACGCTTCGATCGTGATCGGACCAACACGATCTTCTTCGAGCCACGTATCGCTCCGATGACGTATCGCCGAATCTCCGACGGCGAGGCTGAACTGCATCAGGCGCCGACGCCGACATTTCGCCTCGAAAGCTGGACGCGATTTCGCCTCGCGGCCCCACATTTCATCGATATGACGTTCCGCTGCGTGCCCCACCAGCATCTCTTCGCTCACGGCTACATCGGTTTATTCTGGGCCAGCTACATCAACGCACCCGAAGATCGGAGCATCTATTTCCGCAGCAATCGAGTTTGGCAGCAACTCTGCACGCAGCGCCACAACGATGAAAGCACCGTTCGACACGTCAACGACAAGACGGAATTGCGCTTTCACAAAGAATTTCCGCAATGTTTGTTTCGCAATTATTCCCAGCTGCGATACGACGAAGCGTTCTATTACGGCCAATATCGAAACATGACGGCAATCCTCATGTTTGAGCGTCCGGAAGGCATCCGTTTTACCCATTCGCCCTCGGGTGGCGGAACAAACGTCCAGCTGCAAACGACAAACCCGGCCTGGGATTTCCAATATATCATCCCGCGATACGAATTACGTAGAGAGTACACCTTCCGCGCTCGCCTCGCTTATCGTCCGCGTGCCACGCGCGAGCAAGTGCAGCAGGAAGTATCAGCGTGGCGGAAGACGCTGGCCAGGCCGGCGTAAGAATGCCGGCGAGGAAGACTCGCTACATCACGAAAGGAACATCGCATGAGTACAGCCCCCATCCCCGTGAAACGCCACGCCCTCGGGCTTCCCGCAGGAAGCATCCGCGCCGCCCACGTTCTCGGGGTAGTCGCGTTGAGTTGCGCGATTATCGTCGTGCCATCGCGCGGCGTGGTGGCGATTCCGCCCTATCTGCTCTACCTCCTCTTTCTGCTGTTAGGCCATTATTTCTCCGCGCACGGCGTGACGATTGCGACACGAGACGACCCTTCGCCATCGCCGCTTTACCTTCCGGGCGGCGTCGTGCGGGCGCTCATCATCATCGCCCTGGCGGGATGCATCGGCTGGAAGTTGTACAGCAACATGGAAGGGCTGCAGGAGCAATTCACGCAATCGCTCGCTGAGTTGCAGAATCAACCATATCTTCCCCTGGTGATTCTGGGTGGATTCATGGTCGGCGCAGTCATCCGTGCCGTTGTCGGGCGCACCAATCCGCCGCGGTTTTGGCAGGATTTTGAAGCCTGGATTTCGCTGATCGGCCTGATCGGCCTGACGATCGCGGCCGTGATCCACCTCATAGTGCTGACGAGCGTGGCCGAGACGATCTTCTTACCGACGTGGGAAGGAATTGTCGGCGGCGTGGTCGCGTTCTACTTTGGCGCGAGGTCTTAGTTTAAACCATTCAGCCCTCGCGAGCGCATCGATGACGCCAGAGTACTCTCCCGCTTTGCAGATCGCCTACGAACGCGCTTCTCGACGAGCGCTCGATGAAGGCGCGGGCGAAGTCCAGGCGAAGCACCTTCTTGTTGGCCTGCTGGCGGAAGAAGAAGGACAACCCGCGGCCTTGCTCATGCGGTTCGGCGTCGATTTTCCGGCTGTGCAATCCGAACTCGGCTTGCCATTTGCAGAGGGCGTCGATCCGGCCGTCGCGCCGCAGCATCCTTCGTTGCGCATCATCATGTTGAAGGCCCGCGAAGTCGCCGTCCATCTGGGCGACGAGGGCGGCATCTCGACGGATCATGTCTTGTTCGCGTTGCTGACACTGAATGCCGAACTGCGGGAATTGCTCGAACGGCTCGGTCTCGACATGGCCAGCATGAAGGTGGAGATGATCCCCGAGCAGCAGCCAATCACGCTCGACGTGCCGTTGAATTTCGATGAGCCACTGGAACAAGTGAACGTCGCTCGGATACTCGATGCCGGCGCGAACCGCGTTCGCGAGGCGCTCCGGACGCTGGAGGATTACAGCCGATTCGCGCTCAACGATACGACGATTACACGCCTCTACAAAGAGATGAGGCACGCCTTCGCCGACGCCGTTCAGCTTCTTCCCGCTGGTCAGCTTTTGCACTCACGCGATACGCTCGGCGATGTCGGCACGTCCATCAACACCGTCAACGAATGGGAACGCCCAACGCTGCTCGCAGTCGCCCAGGCCAATGCGAAACGGCTCCAGGAAGCGCTGCGCAGCCTGGAGGAGTTCGGCAAAACTATCTCCGCTGAGTTTGCCCAGCGCGTGGAAAAGATTCGCTATGAAAGCTACACGCTCGAACGCGCTCTGATTCTCGGCGAGGACTCGCGCACTCGGCTTGCGAATGCTCGGCTCTACCTGCTCGCGACCGATTCGGCTTGTCGTGCGTCGCTTGTCGGTACGGTGAAGGAAGCCGTGCTCGGCGGCGTGCAGATCGTGCAACTGCGGGAGAAGGAGCTGGACGACCGCGCTCTGCTCGCGGTGGCCTACGACCTGCGGCAGGTCACACGCGAGACAGGCGCGTTGTTCATCGTCAATGATCGACCCGACATCGCACGCCTCGTCGAAGCCGACGGTGTGCATCTCGGACAAGACGACATGCCGATCCGCGAAGCTCGGCGAATCATCGGTTCGCAGATGTTGATCGGGTTGAGTACTCATAATCTCGATCAACTTCAACAGGCGATCCTCGAAGGCGCGGATTACGTGGGCGTCGGGCCGACGTTTGATTCCTCAACGAAATCATTTGAATCCCTGGCGGGATTGGACTACGTTCGCGCCGCGAGCGCTGCCACGTCGCTGCCTGCGTTTGCGATCGGCGGCATAAACGCCGAGAATCTTCCCGAGGTTCTCGCCGCGGGCTGCCGGCGCGTTGCCCTAAGCCACGCCATTTGCGCGGCGGAGGACCCACGCCGATTGTCGCGAATGTTGCGCAATATGCTAGAGGGGCCGTGAGGCAAACCGGTAATGCTGTCGGAACAGAATTGGAGTAACTGAAAGATGAATCACCTGGCTGATTATCAACGTCTCGTGGAATTTGATTTTTTGCGCGCCACCGAAATCGCTGCTCTGAATTGCATGCAGTGGATCGGCAAGGGCGACAAGGAAGGCGCGGACGCCGCAGCATGCGACGCCATTCGCGGGATGTTTGACCTGACCGATATGTGCGGTGAGGTCGTCATCGGCGAGGGGATCAAAGACAACGCGCCGGGCATCTTCAAGGGCGAACGGCTTGGCATGTGGCGCGAAGGGTCGCCGCATTTCCATATCGCTCTCGATCCGGTCGATGGCACGACCAACATCAGCAAAGGCATGCCGAACTCGATCAGTTGCATCGCCGCCGCGATTCCCGACGCCAGCGGCGAAACCGGCCTGCAGGACATCCCTGCGTTTTACATGAAGAAGCTATCGTATCCGCCCGCGGTCCGCCATGCGTGGATGGCCGACCCATCCCTGCCGATCGATGTTAATGTGCCGTTATCGGAAGTGATCCGCGTCACGGCCAAGCTTCTGGGCAAGAACGTCCGCGATGTCGTCGTCATGATTCTCGACAGGCCGAGGAACCAGCCGTACATCGACGAAGTGCGAAGCGTCGGCGCATCGTTGCGCATGATCGCGGATGGCGATATTTCCGCGGCGCTGGCGCCTGCCCTGAGCCGATCCAAGGTGGATCTCTACGCGGGAATCGGCGGGTCGCCGGAGGGGGTCCTGGCCGCCGCGGCGCTGCGCTGCCTTGGCGGCGGCATGCAGGCGCAGATTTGGCCTCGCGACGCCGGCGAACGCCAGTCGCTCGTCGAAGCCGGCTGGGGCGATCGCTTGAATACGGTCTACCGTTCGCGCGATCTTGCTCGGGGCGAAGACATTCTCTTCGCCGCCACCGGCATCAGCGACAGCCCGCTGCTCAAGGGCGTCGAGGTTTACGGCTCGACGGCCGTCACCCATTCCGTGCTGATGCGAGCCAAGAGTGGAACCGTGCGATTCATGACGACCGAACACAATCTGCTCAAGAAAACCATCCATCTGCGTTCGGCGATCCAGGAAGCCCTTATCTAGCATTGAAGCGATGGATCGCGTTGATAGAATCGCCCTGAATTGATTCGCGTTTCGTGGTACTTGGAACTTTTGGAGAAAACATGAAGATTATTGTGATTCTTGGCATGGCGCTTGTGCTCATCGCTTGCATGGTCGATGATTCGGACAGCGGTGAAAAGAAAAAGGAAGAGGTCTTCACCACCAAATCGGGCCTCAAGTACGTGGAACTTGCTGTCGGCAGCGGCAAGGCTGCCAAGTCGGGCGATACGGTTTCCGTTCACTACGTCGGCACGCTCACCAACGGCAAGAAATTCGATTCGAGCCGAGATCGCGGCAAGCCGTTCCGCTTTGAACTCGGCGCCGGTGAAGTCATCAAGGGCTGGGACGAAGGCGTCGCAGGTATCAAGATCGGCGGCAAACGCAAGCTCATCATCCCGCCCAATCTCGCTTATGGCGATCGCGATGTGGGCAACGGCCTGATCCCCGCCAATTCCACGCTGATCTTCGAGGTCGAACTCGTTGACGTGAAATAAACCAATGGCGAGCCGAAAACGTGAGCGACCGGAGGGCAGGCGTCGCTAATCCTCCAGTCACTAACGCTCCCGGCTCGCCGAACTGAGCCTTATATCCGCCTTGAAGGCGACCTACGTCCCTTCCTCGGTGACACTTCGGAATGATTTTCCGAGTCTCCTGAGTAGTGGCGAGGGGCAAGTGGAATGTAGTTCGGGCCGGGATGGTTCAAGCAACTGCGTCGGGTACTAAGCAAATCAACGTATAAGCAAATTTTCCTAGACCGCGCCAAACAGCCAAACGGGGTCGGGCCGATGCGTGTTCCCACGCGGCGACGCCAGTGTTTCCTTTCCCTTCCAGGGGTCCAGGGAGTGGCGATTGGTGAGGGGCGAGAAAATGGCGGGCAAACCTCGGTCCACGCCGCGATGGAGACCGTCGATTGTTGCGGCTTCGATGCGGTCGATCTTGGCCTTGCCGCCGTGGATCGCTTTCACGCAGAGGGCGTGGCCGAGCGTGAAGGCTTCGTCTTCGCAGAGGTCGGCGCGCCAATGCCGAAAATTCAGTGGCGAGTGGCGAGCGAAAGAAAACACAAGCTGGTCCTTCTCCTCACTCGCCACTTTTTTCTCGCCACTATTCTTGGCTTGCGTAGAATGCGTGAGGATGTTTGTAAAAGCGCACTGGATGCTCCTTGCGAGGGATGAGCCGAGCGATCCCGCTTCGTGGTTGTCGATGATTCGACATCGACTGAAAGTTCCACGTTGGACCGTGCTTCAGTAAGGAGGGTATCGAGCAGCAGGGTCCGTCATGTCTATAGACACTCTCCCGACGGTGTTCCGAAAGCAAGCCGACCGACTCGGTCACCGCGTAGCCGTGCGCCGCAGGGTTTGGGGGATGCCATGCGAACTCCGCTGGTCCGAGTACCGTGAAGCGGTGGATGCGTGCGCGTTATCCCTTATCGGGGCGGACATCGAACCGGGTGACCGCGTCGCGATCCTGTCCGAGAACCGGTTGGAATGGCTCATCGCGGACATGGCGATATTGTCTGCTGGCGCCGTCAACGTTCCATTGCACGCGCCTCTGAGTTCGGCTCAGGCGCATTATCAACTGGACAACGCCGGCGTTAAGTGGATATTCGTATCGAATCTCTCCCAATATCGTAAGATCGAAGAAGCACGAGCACAGCTTCCCGAACTACGCGGCATCGTCGTTTTTGATGATGCTCCCGCGCCGCAAGCGATCTCGTGGCGAAGCTTTCTCCAGCGAGGCCGATCTGCTTCGCCGGAAACCAAAGCCGAATTGCGGCGGCGGCTCGCGCATAGAAGTGCAGATGACCTTGCGACGATCATCTACACGTCGGGAACGACGGGCCATCCCAAGGGCGTGATGCTGACGCACCGGAACCTGTTGAGCAACGCCCAAGCGGTCGCGGGCATCTCGTCGTTTGGCTTGCATTCGGTGTTTCTCGGCTGGCTGCCGTTCAGCCATATCTATGCACGCACGGTTGATATTTATCTGACCGTCGTCGTCGGCGCGACGCTTTGCCTGGCTGACTCGCCCGAGACGGTGATCGCCGATCTGGCGTTGTTTCAGCCGACGAACATGTCGGGCGTACCACGGTTCTACGAGAAAGTACTTGCATCGCTGCAAACGGGTAACCCGGCTGATTTGCCCGTGCGGCTACGTAGTATTTTCGGCTCGCGGATCGATTTTCTTTGCTCGGGCGGCGCGCCGCTGCCTCTTGCCGTTGCCCAGGCCTACAGGGATGCCGGCATGCTGCTACTCCAGGGCTACGGCCTGACCGAGAGTTCGCCAGTGATAACGTTCAATCGCAAGGACGCGTACAAGATCGAGTCGGTGGGTCAACCGATCCCCGGTGTGGAAGTGCGTATCGCGGACGACGGCGAGATCCTCACGCGCGGACCGCATGTCATGCCGGGTTATTGGAAACTACCGGACGAGACCGCTATCGCGTTGAAGGAAAACTGGCTGCACACGGGCGATCTCGGCCAGCTCGACGCAGAGGGATTCCTGCATATCACCGGGCGAAAGAAGGAGTTGCTCGTATTGTCGAACGGCAAGAAGGTGGTGCCGTCGCAGATCGAGGGAGTGCTCCTCGCGGACCCTTGTATCGATCAAGTTGTCGTATGCGGAGAGGGGCGGAATTTTCTCGGCGCCATCGTCGTGCCTCATGTCAACAATTTGGCGGAAGCGCTCGGCGTGCCAGTGTCCGAGGTTGAAGCGCAATCCGGGACGGCCGATTTTTTGCTCGCGCGAATCCGTAAGGCATTGGCACACGTCGCCAACTGGGAGGTCGTTCGAAAAATCATTGTGCGAGCCGAACCATTCAGCGTCGCCCGTGACGAGCTCACGGTCAGCCTGAAGTTGCGTCGAGGCGTTATTCTCGCCAATCACCGCGACGCGATCGAAGCGATGTACCGCGAGTGACTCGGATCGCGATCTCAGAATTGGCAGAAGTTTTATGGTTGTAATTCCTTCGGTCGCTTGCACAATAACCATCGCACAGATACTCCCGATCGCTTGGGGTTTCGTGCTCAGGAGATCCGAACGCGAAGCCTATGGCCGATGCTGTCCATCGAGAACCGAGCAACATGTCTGAAACGAATGACAATCCGGTTCTTTCCGAGCAAGTTCGTTCCGAGCGCACGCGCGTCGTGATTCCCAGCCTGCCTCATTGGATCGAACCCACGGTGGATTTTTTGCGCAATCGTGCAGTGATGTCTGGCGCCTGTCAGCAGACCCGGTCGGGCAAGCTGATGATTGCGCTGCACGAGGCTGTTACCAACGCAGTGATTCATGGAAATCTCGAGGTGACCTCGGACCTCAAGGAAAAGGACAACACGGCATTCGCGATGGCGCTGGCTCAGCGTGCGTCGGACCCTTCGCTGGCTTCGCGCAATGTCGAGATCGTCATCGATTACAATGGCGACGTTTGTCACTGGGTGATTACGGATCAGGGCAGGGGATTCGATGTCGATCAAGTGCTGGCGCGTTGCATGAGCGACGACCCTGACGTGCTGCTGGCGAGCGGCCGCGGGATATTGATGATGCAGTCGTTCCTCGACGAGGTTCGCTTTGAACTCGGCGGGCGGCGCGTCATTTTGACGATGGCACGCGAGTCGGGAGCCGAGCGCCGTGGCAACGTGCGCGTGCCGTTGAACGTTCCGTTTCAGGTGACGCCGATCAGTTCCAACGGCGTACCCGATTGGAATGCGACCTACGAGGCGGTGTCGCGAAACTTTTCGTCGGACGGCATTTCACTCCTGCAGCGACAACTCAACGAGTCGGGCAAGATTCTGATTGCCGTTCCTACCGATACCGGCATCATGCACATCCCCGCCGAGGTGAGGCATTCACGGATGCTCGGGGCTGGCGGCATGGAGTTGGGTTGCCAGTTCACGGAAGCCGTCGCCGAGCGCAGTCCGCTGCCGCCGCCGCCTCCCGTTGTGTCTGCACACATCGAGGCGGTGCATGAAGCGGTGACGGCATTCCTCGAAGATTACCAGAAGAAGGAATTGCCCACGCACGAGCGGCGCGAGCATCCGCGCGTCGTCTTCAATGAGCGAGTACGCATCTTCCTCGATGGAACCGCGGAACCGATCTACGGCTACACGCGCGATCTCTCCAAGGGCGGTCTTTCAATGATCACGCAGCAGGAATTGCCCGCGGACGTCACCATCGCCATCGAGCATGGCTCGAAAGTGCTGGGTTTGAAGGTGCGGTGCCACATCGTCCGATGTCAACGCATCAAGGAAGGTTTTTACGATATCGGAGCGGCATTCAAACGCCTTGAGGATACCTCGGCTGCGGCAGGCGTTTGATGCCTGTATTCGCGAAAACTTGACTGGATTTCGGCGCCATGGACACCTTGAATCGCCAATTGCTGGATCACGTGAAAGCGCTGCATGGCGCCGGCGTCGATTGGTTTCCTCGCACGTCGGCTTTGGAAGTTGCCGTGCCTGCGGCCCCGCCGGCCAAGGAACTCTCGCCGCCGAGCGACGATGCCGTGATTGCCGAACGACGGATTGCACTGGAGGCGGTTGCCGCGGAGGTGAAGGCTTGCACGCGTTGCGCGGAGCTATGTTCGACGCGCACGCAGACGGTTTTCGGTGTGGGCAACCCGATGGCCGAGGTCTGCTTTCTCGGCGAGGCGCCCGGCGCCGATGAAGACGCCCAGGGCGAACCGTTCGTTGGCGAGGCAGGAAAATTGTTGAACAAGATATTGGCCGCCAGTGGATTTCGCCGTGAAGAAGTCTACATTTGCAACATCCTGCGGTGCCGTCCGCCGCGAAACCGGACGCCGCTAGCGAATGAGGCCGCCAACTGCCGAGAGTTTCTCGATCGCCAGCTGGACATTGTCGCCCCGAAGTTCATCGTCGCGCTCGGCGGATGTGCGGCCACGAACCTTCTGGACACCACGCTCTCCATCGCGAAGCTACGGGGGCGATTCCACCCTTACCGCGACAGCAAGGTGCTCGTGACCTACCACCCGGCGTACCTTCTTCCGCACAAGGATCCGAGCAAGAAAAAAGAAGTTTGGGAAGACATGCAATTCCTGGTGCGAGAAATGGGCCGATCCCTTCCCGAATCGTCGCGAAGCGGGAGCGGATGATACCGGAGAAGTTGGTCCGGCGAGCGGAGCCGGATCCGTGGAACTCGGAAAATCTTGGCGCACTCCGGTCCCGCTCGGCTCGCAGGACCTAGTACTACAGCGCCACCTCCCCCTCGCCCCTGTACTCAGGGGAGAGGGGTCGGGGGTTTGGGACTTGTCGCTTTGTGTCGCCTCTCCCCCTCACCCCCAACCCCTCTCCCCCTGAATACAGGGGGAGAGGGGAGTAAATGCCGGCCATTGCTGCTGTTATGGATCGATCGCTGTTTGAGTTGGCGCTGTAGTACTAGTTGGATGTGGCTCTGCCGTGTTGAGAATAATGCAATCGAAAAGGAGTAGCTCCCTTGAATGTCGCAGTCGTAGGCACCGGCTATGTGGGATTAGTAACGTCAACCTGCCTCGCGGAGAGCGGCAACCAGGTTGTTGGCATCGATAAGGATGCCAGCAAGATCGCCATACTCGATTCAGGCAAACTGCCGATCTATGAGCCGGGCCTTCTCGAACTCGTGGAACGGAATCGCCGCGAACAGCGCTTGCGATTTACAACGGATCTCGCTGGCGCTGTCAAGGATGCGCACCTTGTTTTCATCGCGGTGGGCACGCCGCAATCGAGTAGCGGGGCGGCGGATTTAAGCGCGTTATGGGGCGTAGGCGATCAGCTTGTGCCTCACCTGAAGTCGGATGCCGTCGTCGTCATCAAGAGCACGGTTCCGGTTGGAACCAATCGCAAGCTGATGGAGCGGATGAGCGAAAAAGCCGGCCGGCCGATCGACGTCGCCAGCAATCCCGAGTTTCTGAAAGAGGGCGCCGCCCTCGACGACTTCATGCGGCCCGATCGCGTCGTCGTCGGCGCACGCAGGCCTGAAGTCGCACAGCGTCTGAACGAGCTTTATGCTCCGTTTCTGCGTACCGAGCGGCCGTTTTTGGTGATGTCGCCTGAAAGTGCCGAGATGACGAAATACGCCGCCAACGCCATGCTTGCCACGAAAATCAGTTTCATCAATGAGATGGCCAATCTGTGCGAAAAGCTGCGTGCCGACATCAACGACGTGCGCCGCGGTATCGGGCACGACCAGCGCATCGGGTTCCAGTTCCTTTTTCCCGGGCCGGGTTACGGCGGCAGCTGTTTTCCGAAGGACGTAAACGCCCTCATCCACCTTGCGAAAGAGGCGGGGGCTCAGGCGGCGCTGCTCGAATCGGTCGATCGCGTGAACGAGAAACAGAAAATGGTGCTGCCGACGAAGATTCGCGCTCATTACGGAAATTCTCTGTCGGGGAAATGTCTTAGCATCTGGGGGTTGGCGTTCAAGCCGCGCACCGACGATATTCGCGAGGCGCCAGCGCTAACGCTCATCGACGAGATGCTCAAGGAAGGCGTGAGCCTGCGCGTACACGATCCCGAGGCGATTTCCAACGTGAAAGCTCAATACGGCGACAAACTCGTGTATTGCGACAAACCGTATTCCGCACTCGAAGGTTCCGACGGTCTGGTCATCGCCACCGAGTGGTCCGAGTTTCGCAATCCCGATTTTGAATTCATGAAGCGACTCATGAAACAACCGGTGATCTTCGATGGCCGCAATCTTTACGACCCGAAATCGATGCATTCGGCCGGCTTCACTTACTACGCGATCGGGCGCCATCGGGATAGTTGATGTCGGAAGCTGATTCATGAACGCGAAACCGTATCTTGTCGGCATCGTCGGCGGCAGTGCTTCCGGAAAAACGACGTTTCTGCGCGAGCTTGCCGCGCGGATGCCGCCAAGAACGTGCGCCGTCATTTCGCAGGACAACTATTACCGGCGCATTGACGAACAGCATCGCGACGAAAAAGGCATTCCCAATTTCGACCTACCCACAGCAATTCATCGCGATCGTCTGTTCGCCGACATCGAACAGTTGATCCGCGGCGAGACGATTGTTCGGACGGAGTACACGTTCAACAAGAGCGAGCGGGTAGGGCACCTCATCACGACCGAACCCGCGCCCGTAATCGTCGTCGAAGGGTTGTTCATCTTTCAGTACGAAGAGATTCGCAATCTTCTCGATCTGCGCGTCTTCATCGATGCGGACATCGAGCAATGTCGGGTTCGCCGCATCGAACGCGATCAGCGGGAACGAGGCTACTCGGCCGACTTCACCGAATACCAATGGACGAAGCACGTTCTTCCCGCTTTTCAGCAATACATCTTGCCCTATCGGGAGGAGGCGCACCTGATCGTCGCCAATCACGGAATCTTTTCCAAAGGGCTGGAAGTAATCGCCGACCACATCATGACCAGGGCGAAAGCGGGCGAGGCGCCATGATGATACAAGTTCGATCCTGCTAATCCGCAGTAGCGGCGGCGGCTCGTTTGCCCCGGTGATTGGCGGACGCTGGCGGAGTCGGCGGTTCCTCCACGGCAGACTCCTCGGCGGGTGCGGCGGACGCCGGCGCCAGGTTCAGCAACCCGCGCTTTTCCATGATCTTCTTGATGATCTCATCCATGACCGCTGTATTTTCTCGAAGGTATTTCTTCGCGTTCTCCACGCCCTGGCCGAGCCGGATTTGCCCGTAGTTCACCCAGGAACCGCTTTTTTCGATCAATTTGTCATCGATGGCGAGGTTAATGACATCGCTCTCGCGATTGATACCTCGGTCGTGCATGATGTCGAACTCGGCCTGGCGAAACGGCGGCGCCACCTTGTTCTTGACGACCTTGACGCGCACCGAAGTGCCGACGACATCCTCGCCGTCCTTCACCGCAGTGACTTTGCGGATTTCGAGCCGCACGCTGCAGTAGAATTTCAGTGCCAATCCGCCGGAGGTGGTCTCGGGGTTGCCGAACATGACGCCGATCTTTTGGCGAATCTGGTTGATGAAGATGATGCAGGTTTTTGTCTTGGAAACGACAGGCGTGAGGATGCGCAGCGCCTGGCTCATCAGGCGGGCTTGCAGGCCGACGTGGGTGTCGCCGATCTCGCCTTCGACTTCGGAACGCGGTACGAGGGCAGCGACCGAATCGATGACGATGAGATCCACTGCATTGGATTTGACGAGCATCTCGGCGATTTTGAGCGCTTCCTCGCCATGGGAGGGCTGGCTGACGAGCAGGCTTTCGAGGTCAACGCCAACGCGTTTCGCCCAGCTGGGGTCGAGCGCGTGCTCGGCGTCGATGAAGGCGGCGACACCGCCGGCACGCTGGGCATTGGCGATTGCGCTGAGGGCGACGGTGGTTTTGCCGCTCGCCTCCGGGCCGTAGATTTCGATAATTCGGCCGCGCGGGAAACCTTTCCCGCCGAGGGCAATGTCAAGGCTCAGCGCCCCGGTGCTGATGCCCTGCACGTCGGCCACGCTCTCCGTGCCGAGCTGCATGATCGAACCTTTGCCGAACTGCTTTTCGATTTGCTGAAGAGCATTTTTCAGCTCGCGATCCTGTTCGACTGCCATGTTGAATTCCTCCTTGGCTGGGAAAAAGAATGGAATCGTGACCTCATTGCATATGTATACATTTGTTTATATGCGCATTTCTTTATTTCGTCAACCCCAAGCAGAAACTTTTTTGAAAATCGCAATAGGCGCTGCAATTTCCTGGCTCGAAGATATGGCGACGAGAAATGTTAGCCAGATATGCGGGCGATCGCAAGCGGAATTGCCTTGGCTCTTATGCGATTCTGCGATGTCTAGTCGAGGAACCCCTGATACAACGAATTGATACGAGGGAATTGTCCCGCACATTCACTTTTGAGCACACGAAGAGAGGCTCTCATGACCACAAGCCGATTCCTCGCTGCCGTCTGTATCTTTCTCGCGTCAATGGCGGCCGACGCCGGTGAGCCTGGCAAGATTCGCGTTCTTATCATCGACGGGCAGCACAATCACAAATGGCGTGAGACGACGCCGCACTTGAAGCGCGTGCTGGAGCAGAGCGGGAAGTTCACCGTTGATGTGTCGTCGAACGTCAAGGCGAAAGACAAGCCGGGCGACGCGGCCACGGTTCCGTTTCCGCCGGATGTCACGAAGTATCAGGTCGTCATCAGCAATTACAACGGCGCCGCCTGGCCGGCCGATTTTCGCAAAACTTTCGAGCAGCAAGTGCGCGATGGCAAACTCGGCTTCGTTCTCTTTCACGCGGCCAATAACTGCTTTGCCGATTGGCCCGAATTCAATCGCATGATCGGCATGGGCTGGCGCAACGCCAAGTTCGGTGATCGTCTCTTCGTGGACGAGGCCGGCAAGGTCGTGCGCGTGCCCAAGGGCGAGGGTCTGAACACCGGCGAGACGGCCCATCCCTATGCGATCGTGCTGCGCGACAAGGATCACCCGATCAACAAGGGCATTCCCGCCGAGTGGATGCACGCGAAAGACCAGCTCATGCACAATCTGCGCGGACCGGCCGAGGACGTGCGCGTGCTCGCCACGGCATTCTGCCCGAAGACAAAGGTCCACGAGCCGATCGTCTGGACAGTGTCGTTTGGCAAGGGCCGCATCGTGCAGACGCCGATGGGGCACGACGTGTCGGCGATGCGTTGCGTCGGCTTCATCACGACGATGCAGCGGAGCGTCGAATGGGCGGCGACAGGCGAGGTCACGATCGCAATCCCGGACAACTTCCCGACGGCGACAAAAGTGAGCCAAATTGGGGAGAAGGGGAAGTAGCAGTGTCAACGATATTGTTATTTGGCGAGAACGCTTCGCCAGCGGGCAGGTATTTCATCAAATGCCGCTTGGTAGGTTGCTTCAAGCGGCACGACGACGGAAAAACCTCGACTCAGGAATAACGGGACGTCAGGCAAAGAGTCGCCGAGACTCGCGTGGAAGACATAAGCTCGCACGGTCGCGCCGGTTTCGTAGGATGCAAAAGTGAATGGCCTTTCGGCTGGCGACTGATATTCGTGCCCGGAAATCTCTCGCCAGATTTCGCCGTGGATACTATCTGGATCACGTTTGGATCGAGGTTGAACGTCGAGAAGCAATAGGTGAATTCCCTGATCGAGCAATTCCGCCGCCTTTTCGACGAAATTACGCATCGTGCCCCGGCTAGACTTATTTCCAGATGAAATGATCTCGATGATGGCAATGATGTTGTCGCCCGATATGTGGTGGATCGCGACGCCTTTTTGTTTGCGGCGAAAAAAATCGAGATCTGACTCTCCGGTAATCGTGAATTTTGGAATCGTGAGAGCCGGTTTTAGAGTTGGGCGAGCGGTCGTTGCCACGCCGCCGGGACCATCATCGGCGTCGGACGAGTTGCTCTTGAGTGTAAGCACGTCGGGGCCGAACTTGTTGGTGATCTGTTCGGGCAAAGCGTAGTAATCCGCAGGCAGGCGGCCGCGATTCAGGCTGCGAGCCAGTTCGTCGATCCACATATGATGAAAGGCGTGAAAGATGCCGGCGTCAACTTGTGTCCAATCGTGAATCGCCATCGCATTGTCTCCGGGATTGGTGGTAGTGTATTATACGCCATCCCCGTAATCCCCCAATGCCTTCACGGCGGATTCCACGCTCTCCGTCAGGCCGACCGGCCTGCCGCCGCCGATTGGACCTGGGAAAAGTCTTGCCGGCAAACCCGAATTTGATGATGGATGGCCCGACGGAAGAGCAGGGATGAAAAACAATCGGCCATGCCCGATATCGTGGCATGGCCGAACGAGATGTTGGCGGAAGGAGCGTGCATCCCCTTCACGGATTCAGGCCGCGATTACATGTTAGTCAAGGAAATGGCCTCGTTGGCATAGTCAATAAGTGATTGCGCCACTGAACTAGAAAGCTTTCCCGCTTTCTTAAATGCGTTTACCTGATTGATGAATGCATTTAATTGATTGACGGCGGCCTTTGGGTTGTTGGCATTCACGCTCGTGGTTGCTGCGTTGAGTTTGGTGGCCAGGGCGTTGCCATTGCCGTTATTCAGGATGTTTTGAACGACCAGCGAATTTACCTGAATGACCGCCAGGTCGATTTTCGCCAGGGGCGAGGCGGCGACGATGGAGTTGGTGATTGTCGTGCTGGCGATGTCGTCGTAGTTAGCTGTGCCCGTGAAACTCCAGGAATCGTTGGCGTAGATACCGATGTCCGTGTGGGTGGTGTTGAGCGTCACGCTGCCAACGACCGCTCCTGTTTCGCCGTTTACACCGGTGATCGACGTGACGGTTGCCGAGTGCGGATTGCCGTCGTAGGTCACGGTGTAGGGCGTGACCACGACCGTTGCATTCGCCTTGGCGATGGTGAAGATGTCTTCGTCGCTGCTGCCGGCGTGGTTGAGGTCGCCTGCATAAGTGGAAACAACGCGATACATACCGGAGTTTATTGGAGCGCCTACGAGAAGAACATCATCGCCCGTGCCAGTGGTGCCGAGAGTGTGGTAGTAGACCGTCGTGGTCGCCACCGTATTCGGATCGCCAACTCGAGTTACCGTGGTTCCAACGATGCCTTGGGCAATGCCCGAGTACACCGCGCCGGACGGAACGCCATTGTTGGTCGTGGTGGAAGCAGCGGCCAAAATCGTGAGGCTGCCTGAACCGGTCGCGTCAGTGTAGTTCGGATCACTGCTCGTGAACGTAACTTCGACAGCGTAGATACCAGCATTGGTGGGTGCCGTTGGCGAACCGTTGTAGGTGAAGGTAAAACTGCCGCTGACAGACACGCTGCCGACTCCTGTCGCGGTTGCGGTGGCGGCGTGCGGGGCGCCATCGTAGTCGAAGGTTCCGCCGGTCACGTTCACGGTGGGTGCTATCGGAGAGATGGTATTGTTTAGTAGGACGCTCACGTTGTTACTGCCGGCATTGGATACGGCGAGATCGGGCTTGCCGTCACCGTTGAAGTCACCTACGACGGCCATGCCCGCATCGGAGCCAACGCCGAAGGTGAGCGGGGTCTGGAAAGTACCGTCGCCATTACCTGCCAACACGCTCACGGCATTGCCGGGGCCGGTCGCCGCGGCGAGGTCTTTGTGTCCGTCGCCGTCAAAATCACCTGTCCTCACGGAGTTACCATTTCCAACTCCCAAGTTGTAGCTGACGGGCGTCTGAAATGTTCCGTCGCCAACGCCCAGCATTACGATCACTGCATGTCCGCCACCGTTGCCCACAGCGAGATCGAGTATGCTATCGGCATTGAAATATCCCACGGCGATAGCATTCGTGACGGGGTTGGAGCCGACGCCGTAGTTGACGGCGGATTGGAACGTGCCATTGCCATTGCCCAGCAAGATGCTCACGTTCTGGCTATTCGGGTTGCCGACGGCGAGATCGAGGATACTGTCGCCGTTGAAATCTCCGACGGCGACGGAACTTGGATTGGTGCCCGCGACGTAGCTGACTGGGAGTTGGAAAGTGCCGTTGCTATTGCCCAGCAGAATGCTCAGAGTATTGCCAGCCTGATTGGTGACAGCAAGGTCGTCTTTGCCGTCGTTGTTGAAATCTCCGACGGCAACGGAAACGGGAATGCTTCCGCCGGAATTATAATGAACCGCAGTTTGGAAGGTTCCATTGCCATTGCCGAGAAGGATGCTGAACGTCGTTCCTCCGCCATTACCTGAGTTGGCCGAGACGAGATCGAACTTGCCGTCGCCGTTGAAGTCGCCGATGGCAAGAGAGCTGGGATTCGCGCCCGTGCCGTAGGAGACAGCGGGAGCAAACGTACCGTTGCCGTTGCCCATCAAAACGCTGACGCTGTTGGAAAGAAAATTGGTGACGGCAATGTCGGCGGCGCCATCGGCGTTGAAATCGGCAACCACCGGACTGTTGGGGCTAACACCGACTGGGTAGTTCACCGCAGCCAAGAAAGACGCGGACGGGGTGGTGCGATCCTCCAGCACATCGATGCGAAGGCAAATCCTGTTGCCCTCGATCCGGCTTGTGTTTCTTTTGAAAAAACTTCTGGTTAGACGCTCCAACCAACGCCGCCACATTTGTGATTAATTAGCCATGGAAAGATCCCCCCCCGCCTTCTCGAAATGGAGTGAATTTTCTGGTGATTTCATCAGATTTCTGAGCATTTTCCATTCCTTTTCTTCAATATTTCTTGCTATTGTCCAATTATTCGATTTTTCGGGCTTCACTTATTTCTCGAATTCCTGCGACACGAGAAATCATTGCCTCTGTTTTTCTACGGCAGGAATTCTCTCAGCCTTTTTAGTCGGCGTCCGATCCAATTCGGCCTTCAAGCGCTTTGTTACCTTGCGAACATTGTCAACTTTCGTTTACACCGCTCCAAGAATTGGAAGTTCAGGAACCTAAACATGTGCGACTTGTGCACTTTGGTGGGCGTTTACGACCAGCGAGTACCTGTCGCTTACCCTCACGTTACGCCTAGAATGGAGCACCTGGACTGCAGACGGGAATCGGCTAATTCGGCTCGCTCCGCGCAACGGAGGTTCGTAAACTATCCACCTGCGCTCAGAACCCGAACTAGGACCTCACGACGGGAGCTTGCTGATGCTTTTTCGATCCTCTCTACTTGCAGTAATTGGAACTCTTCTCACCACCGTTTCCGCCAATGCTCAGTTCGAATTGAAAAAAGGCGACCATATCTGCATCATCGGCAATACTCTGGCTGATCGCATGCAGCACGATGGCTGGCTGGAGACGTTGATACAGCATCGCTTCCCGAAGCACGAACTCGTGATTCGCAATCTCGGCTACGCGGCTGATGAAGTCGCTGATCGTCCGCGCGAACAGAATTTCGGCGGCCCAGATGTCCATTTGACATTCTCCAAAGCCGATGTCATCTTTGCCTTTTTTGGATACAACGAAGCATTCGGCGGCGAAGCGGGAGTTGGCACGTTCCGCAAGCAACTTCACGCGTTTCTCGATCACTGCGCGAAGCAACAATACAACGGCAAATCGCCTCCGCGCGTCGTACTCTTTTCGCCGATCGCACACGAGAATCTGCGTTCACCGCACCTGCCCGACGGCAAGGAAAGTAACGCTCGGCTCGCGCTTTACACCAAGGCCATGGCCGAGGTGGCAGCGGCTCGTAAGACGGCGTTTGTCGATCTGTTCCACCCGACGCAGTCGCTTTATGCCAAGGCGAAATCGCCGCTCACACTCAACGGCATCCATCTCACTGACGATGGCAACCGTGCTCTCGCCGAGGTCATCGATTCCGCGCTCTTCGGCAAGGCGCCGGAGCGAGAACCTCTGCACCTGGAACGGTTGCGTGCCGCCATTCTCGACAAGAACTTCCACTGGTTCAACTACTACCGCGTGACCGACGGGTACAACGTGTTCGGCGGCCGCTCGAAGACCGGGGCGTACGACGGACAAAATAACGCGACCATCTCGAAGCGCGAGATGGAGATCGTTGCCGTCAAGACCGCGAACCGCGATGTCCGCGTTTGGGCCGTCGCTCAAGGCACCGACATCGCTATCGACGATCGCAATGCTCCGCCGCCGCTGAAGATCAAGACGAACAAACCTGGGAAGATGCCCGATGGCTCGCATCCGTTCCTCGGCGGCGAGGAAGCGATCAAGAAGATGACCGTCCACAAGGGTATGAAGATCAACCTGTTCGCGTCGGAAGAGAAGTTCCCCAGGCTCATCAATCCAGTGCAGTCCGCGGTCGGGCCTGATGGCAACCTCTGGGTCGCGGTTTGGCCCTCGTATCCGCACTGGCATCCCAACGAAGAACTCAAGGACGCCATCGTCACGCTTCATGATGACGACGGTGACGGAAAGGCCGACCGCCTCGTGGTATTCGCCGACAAGATCCACAACCCGACCGGTTTTGCGTTTTGGGGCGGCGGCGTTATCGTCGCTTCGGCGCCCGATCTATGGTTTCTCAAGGACACTGACGGCGATGGAGTGGCCGACGTGCGCATTCGCATCCTTAGTGGGATCGATTCAGCGGACACGCACCACACCGCCAATTCCTTCGTCTTCGGGCAGGATGGCGGGTTGTATTACCAGAGCGGCATCTTTCAGGTGTTCGGCATCGAATCGCCGTGGTCCAGCCCGTTCCGTCACAAGGGCACGGGCGTCTATCGTTTTGACCCGCTGACACACCAATCCAGCTTCCACTTCCCCATCGGGCCGAACCCGCATGGCGACGTCATCGACCGCTGGGGCAATCAGTTCGTCAGCGATGGCACGAGCGGTACGGGAAAGCACGTCGTCTTTCCGCCGCGCGGCACGCCGAATCAGCTTTATGTCAAACAATACCGTCCCGTGGCAGGAACCGGATTGATCGCAGGCAGCCATTTTCCTGCGGAGCTGCGCGGCAATCTGCTGATTGCCAACGCCATCGGCTTCCAGGGTGTGGCTCAGTACAAGTTCGTCGATAAAGGCTCGGGGCTTTTCTGCACGCCGGTGGAGCCGATCATGTTCTCCAAGGATCCCAATTTCCGCCCGACCTCGGTCAACATCGGCGGCGACGGCGCGCTCTACATCACCGACTGGCAGAACCCGCTTATCGGCCACTTGCAACACAACCTTCGCGATCCGAATCGCGACCATCGCCACGGCCGAATCTATCGCGTGACGGTGGACGGGCAACCGCTGCGGAAACCAGTAAAGATGCGAGGCAAACCCGTCGAGGAGGTCGTGCAGCATCTCGCCTCGCCGGACGACGACATCCGCTATCGCGCTCGCCTGGAATTGACTCGCCATGCGGGTTACCCGTATGAGACGGCACAGCCGACGGCTGCGGCAGAAAACAAGGCGACGGAGGCAGCCGCCAAGTTTGCGTCGAAGCTCGACCCGGCGAATCCGGCGAATGCTCAACCGCTGGTCGATGCGCTGTTTGTGCATTCGATGTTGCACGTCGTGAATGAAGATCTGTTACGCCGCGTGCTGCAATCGCCCGAACCGAACGCACGTGCCGCCGCGACGCGCGTGCTTCGCGATTGGCACGGGAAGGTCAAGGATGTCGGCCCACTCCTGGCGCGGCTGGCACGCGATTCCCACCCGCGCGTGCGTGCCGAGGCGGTCATTGCCGCGACGCACTACAAAGGCCCCGATGCGGCCGAGGCGGTGTTCGCGGCTTCGGTCCTGCCGACCGACGCGAATCTCGATTTCGTTCTAAAGGAAGCCGCCAAGTCTCTCAAGGTGGACGCTTACCTCGCAGAGGCCAAGAAGGCGGGCAAGCTATCGTCGGCTGGTCAGCAGTATGCACTTCGCAACCTGAGCATCGAGAAGCTTCTGCAACCTGGCGCCGACGATGCCGCCTACCGAGCCGTGTTGGCTCGCGCGGAAGTAAAGCCGGACCAGGTGGAGACGGCAATCAAGGGACTTGCCGCGACGAAAAAGGCGTCGCCTCTTGCCCTGAGCCTGGAATTGGCGTCTACGCTCGATGCGGGCAGCGAACTCTCGAGTCTTGCTGCCGTGACGCGCTTCTTGAGCCAACGAAAGCCCGAGGACCTTCGCCCGCTCTCGGCAGGTTGGAAGAAGATCGCTGCAAATGGCAAAAACGCCGAAGCACGCCGTCTGGGATTCGTCGCCTGGATGACGGCCGACAATTCCGCTGATGACGTTTTCTCATTCGCCCGAGGCAACGACGGCCGGTTGCGCGACGTGCTCGGCGCCGCGTTGCTGGTGGAATCGCCGATGGTGCGCGGCACGCTCTATCCGCACGTGAGCGGATTGTTGACGTCCAAGAACGACGTGACCGCCGCGGCAGCGATCGCCGTCCTGCCGCGCGTGCCCGGGCACGAGGCCGACCTCGTCAAGGATCTCTCCGCCCTCATCAAGGCGCGTCGGCATAGTGAGGCCGCCGTTGCCTTGATCAAGGACATTCCCGAGAAATATTGGCCGAAAGGATCAGTCCGTTCGCTGGTCGATCAACTCGTCGCTCATTTCACGGACCTGCCCGCGAAAGACCGCACGCAGCCTGCCGCACAGGAAGCAGTGGCGTTGGCCCGCAAACTCGCGAAACAGCTGCCCGCGCCGCAGGCCGCGGAGATCGAACTCCGGCTGAAAAATGCCGACGTGCGCGTCATCGCCATTGGCACGGTGCAGGAACGCATGATCTACGACCGCGATAAGGTCGTCGTTCAGGCTGGCAGGCCGGTGGAGTTCCGATTCTCTAATACCGATTTCATGCCGCACAACCTCGCCATCGTCGCGCCAGGCACGCTCGAGGAGATTGGCACGCTTGCCGAGGCCACCAGCCAGGACGCGGACGCCGCCAAGCGCCATTACATTCCGAAATCAAAGCACGTCCTTCTGGCGAGCCGACTGCTTCAAACCGGCGAGTCACAGGCATTGGCATTCGACGTGCCGAAGACGCCAGGCGTTTACGCCATCGTGTGTACCTATCCCGGCCACTGGCGGCGGATGTACGCGGCTCTTTACGTCGTGGACGATGTCGACGCGTTCCAGGCCGATCCCGTCGCCTACGCTTCCAAGACCAATCTGACGATCAAGGATCCTCTCCTGAAGGTCAGCAGTCAAGGTCATGCCTGGGCGTTTGACGAACTTGCCCCGGACGTCAAGACGCTGGCCAAGCGATCGTTCGACGTCGGCAAGTCGGCGTTCAAGGTCGCGAACTGTGTTGCTTGCCACAAGCTCAACGGCGAAGGTTTGGACTTCGGCCCCGATCTTACGAAGATCGACCCGAAGCTGAGCTCGCTCGACATCTTGACGGAAATTCTCGAACCGTCCAAACGCATCAACGAGAAGTACCAGTCGATCACGTTCTCGCTCGTTTCGGGCCGAGTCATCAGCGGGCTGGTGATATCGGAAACGCCTGATGCGTACCAGGTGATCGACAACCCGCTCGCCAAGGGCAAGCCGCTGACCATTCGCAAGGCTGACATTGACGAGCGAGTGAAGTCGCCGGTCTCGCTGATGCCGAAGGGGCTGCTTGATAAACTCTCGCACGAGGAGGTGCTCGATCTGCTCGCCTATGTCATCGCCAGGGGCAATCGCGAGCACCCGATCTTCATGCCGGCGCATCACGGGCATCACGGGGGCAAGAAGTAATCGCGAGAAGGACGCTATAATAGCTTCATGATTTTCCATCAACATTCCGCCGCTGTACTCGCCCACCAGCGCCTCGCGAAAAATACGTTTCTCGTTCGCCTGCGCTGCCCCGGGTTGGCGTGCGCGATTCGGCCGGGGCAGTTCGTGATGCTGCGTCTCGACCACCGCAGCGATCCGTTGCTCGCCAGGCCCTTCGCGCTCTACGATACAGTGCTCGACGACAACGGCGAGCCGATCGGGATCGATGTCGTCTACCTCGTCGTAGGCAAGATGACCGGCTTGTTGCAACATGTGCGTACGGGCGAGACGCTCACCGTCTGGGGACCTCTTGGCAACGGATTCCCCGAACCGGTCGCCAGCGAGCACGTCGCACTTGTCGCCGGCGGCATCGGGCAGACGCCGTTTCTTGCGCATACTCGCGAATTGCTCGGCACGCGCGGCTATGCAGGGCAAGCTCCGCGCCGGCGTGTGCAGCGTGTGTCGATCTATTACGGCGTGCGCTTGGCGGATCTGGCGGCGGGCGTCGAGGATTTTCGTAACGCCGGCGCGACCGTGCATCTCGCGTCGAACGACGGCTCGCTCGGACATCATGGCTTCATCACCGATTTGCTGGCTTCGCACGAAGCACCGCAACACCTGTACGGTTGCGGCCCGGAACCGATGCTGCACGCACTCGCGGAGCAGGCGGCGAGGCGCGGCATCCAGTGCCATGTGTCGCTGGAAACGCCGATGGCGTGCGGCGTCGGCATCTGCTTCAGCTGCGTGACGCCCGTCAAGACAGCCGATGGCTGGGACTATAAACGCGTCTGCGTCGATGGCCCGGTGTTCGACGCCGCGGGATTGAAGTGGTGAGGTTTAGCCGCGACGCGCAGCGGTGCGCGGATAATGTCCGCGCTGCGCGTCGCGGCTAAACGTGAAAATCCCGGATCTGCTTGGCGCGATGGTAGTAATCCGCTGATTCCAGAAAACCGCCCTGACTGCGCAACAATTCGCCGTAGAACTCAAGACTTTCCGCGAGCAGCGGATGCTCCGGCGCGAGATATTCTTCCCGCCACGTCATCAATGCTTTCAGCAACGGCACGGCTTCAGCAAACTTTTTTTGCTTCATCAGAATTCGGCCAATCAGCCCGTTGAATGTCGCGATTCGTCCGGCATCCGTCGGTGCCACGGTTTGCAACGTTGCCAGCGCTCGCCGGACAATCGGCTCCGCGGCATCGGGGTCATTGCGCAACAATTTGATGAGCGCGAGGTGATACAGTGACGACGCCACGATCATCGAGTCTGGCGAACCTTGGCGATCGGTCCGTTGCAGCAGCGATTTGATGAGAGCGTCGGCTTCGTCATACCGTCCAAGGTGCGTCAGGCAGTTAACGAGGTTGTAGGTTATCGCGACGCCCGGCGGCGTGTCATCAATCTTCAGCGACTGCACCATGTAATACGCACGCCGAAGCATCGGCTCGGCACGGACGTAGTCGCCGCGCTCGGCAGCCGAGCGACCGAGATCGTTCAGACACTGAGCGGCTTCGACGCTGTTGCCAGTGCCAGTGCTTTCTCGCCGTTGCAGCGTGACTTGTAAGAGTGCATCGGCCTCTTTGTAGCGTGCGATTTCGAGATAGAGCTTCGCGAGAAAATCACGCGATGCGAGAGTTCGCGCATGCGTCTCGCCCCAGCTTGTCTCGTGCATTGCCACGGCACGCTTGGCGAACTGCTCGGCGTCATCAAAGTTGCCCTGCATCCGCGTCACGAAAGCGAGGCGGCTGACCAGGTCGGCGTTGAATGCATCCCACTCCTTGTTATGTTCCGTTCTGCTTACCAATCGGCGATGCACATCCTCGGCAGCCTGAAGATCCAGCCGTGCAAGCGCGTTTGAAGCCGTGTAATATTGATGCAAGACTGCGTACCGTTTGCGGATGAGAAATCCCAGAACCAGGAAGAAGGTTGCGAATCCGATGACAACGATAGGTCCGCTCGCGTCATCAATTTGGACGAATTGCGAAACGGTGAAGCTTCCCAAAATGAACGCGCCGAAGAATGCGTAGATTGGTAGGAACGGGCGATGCAAAAGCAGCCAATCGCGCATGTTCGTTCGCGCCTTTACTCAAGTTGGGGTGAACGGTCTCTTCCGATAAAATATACTAATCGCTCTGTGAACATGCATTCGTTTGGCAAGGGCGTCGTGCCCGCGCTCGCCGAAGGCGAGCGGCTAAACGAATATTTCGCCATCGGGGAAATCCAATGCTGGTCGTCATGCAAAATCACGCCACGCCGGAACAAATCGATGAGGTTCTGCGGGCGATACGCGAACTCAATCTCACGCCGCACCCGTTGCCTGGCGCGACGCGAACGGCGATTGGCATCACGGGCAATACGAGCGCCGTCGATTCGCGCACCCTGGAAGTGCTGTCCGGTGTGTCCGAATGCATCCGCGTGACCAAGCCGTTCAAGCTGGCGA
>CAZAFH010000043.1:0-58016 GCA_964484265.1 uncultured Singulisphaera sp. | reverse complement strand
TCACCGTCGTCGAGAATACGCTCAAGCTCCTGCGCAAAACAAAACTCAAACAACCACCCAGGCCCATAGGTGAGCGCAGCGAACCGTTGGGATCACACGGCCAGAAACCCAACGGTTCGCTGCGCTCACCATTGGGCTTGGAAGAACTCAAAATCCGCGAGCCACGCACGTATCAGCTCCTCAAATATGGCATCCAGTCCGTCCCGCTCAACGACAAGGAAACCTACCAACTCCTCCAGCGTGGCGACGCACGCGGCGTCTTCCAGCTCGAATCCGACGGCATCCGCGAACTGCTCAAGCGCATGAAGCCCGACAACATTCGCGACCTCATCGCCACCAACGCGCTCTACCGCCCCGGCCCGCTCTCCGGCGGCATGGTCGATGCCTACGTCAACCGCAAACATGGCCGCGAGAAGCCGACGTATGCTCACCCGATCATGGAGGAGATTCTCAACGAAACCTATGGCGTGCTTGTCTATCAAGAGCAGTGCATGCGCATCCTCAATCGGCTCGGCGACATCGAACTCGCCAGCGCGTATGCCTGCATCAAAGCCATCAGCAAAAAGAAAACCGACATCATCGATGCTCGCCGAATCGACTTCATCAAAGGCGCGCAAGCACGCGGCATCAGCGAAACCGTCGCGGCGGAAATCTTCGGCCTGATCGTCCACTTCGGCGGCTACGGCTTCAACAAGTCGCATTCCGCCGCCTATGCCAAGCTCGGCTACCAGACCGCGTATCTCAAGACGCACTACCCCGCCGAGTTCATGGCGGCACTGCTGACGAGCGAGATCGACGACAGCAACAAGCGCGACATCATGGTCGAGCATATCGACGACGCGAAACGCCTCGGCGCCGAGGTGCTGCCGCCGAACATCCAGGAAAGCCACGCGGAATTCACCGTCAAGCATGGCAAGATCGTGTTCGGCCTGATGGCGATCAAGGGCGTGGGCCGCAATGCCGCCGATGAGATTGTCAAGGTCCGCACGGAAGGCGGGCCGTTCAAGGACTTCTTCGATTTCTGCGAACGCATCGATCAAAAGATCGTGCCACGCACCGCGATCGAACGGCTCGTCAAGGTCGGTGCGTTCGACTGCACCGGCGCCAAACGCTCGCAACTCTGGGACGCCCTGGGCAACGCCCTGCTCGCCGCCAACGCCGCCCAGAACGACAAAAAGCACGGCCAAATGAGCCTGTTCGACGCCCCCGAAGTCGCCAACGGCAACGGCGAAGCGGAAACGACGGGCAACGCCAATCTCCGCAACATCCCCGAGTGGATCCCCGTCGAAAAACTCAAATACGAAAAGGAATCGCTCGACTTCTACATCTCCAGCCATCCGCTCGGCCAATACGAGGATTCGCTGCGCCGTTTCAGCTCGCACGCCGCCGCCAACCTCAAAGCCTGCGAGCCGAACTCCGAGGTCTGCATGGGCGGCATGATCACCATGCTGCGCTTCATGAACACGAAGAAAGCACGCAACGGCAACAGCAAGTACGCCCGCTTCAAGCTCGAAGATTTCAGCGGCGCAGCCGAGTGCGTGATGTGGCCCGATGATTATGTGAAGTACCAGGAGTTGATCGAAGAAGACCGCATCTGCTTCATCCAGGCCGTGGTCGAACGCAAGACCGATGAGCCAATCCTGCAAGTCACCCGCGTCATGACGATGGAGCAAGGCCAGGTCGAACGCACCACGGGCCTGGTGCTGTTGATGGATCTAACGGACGACGAAAACACCGACCTGAAAAAACTCGACTCGATCCGCAACGTCTTGACGAGAGCCAGAGGCAACCTGCCCGTGTTCGTGCACCTGCGCGATGGCCTGGGCAAGTGGCTAAAGATGCGCTGCAACGACGACCTGCGCATCAACCCGACGACGGTAAGCAAGGCCGACCTGGAGACGATATTGGGCGTGGGAAGAGTAGAGTTCTCGCGGGTGGGGCGGTGAGAGTCTTGTTGTTTCCGATTGAGTCTTGACGTGCCAATACAATGAGGATGTGATGATTTTGATTCGTTGCCGGAACGCAATCCGCAAATCTACATGAAATAGTCGAGGACTGATGGGCCCGTACAGGGCTTTTAGCGAAAGGACGGAAACGACGATTATGACCCCGAGAATAGAAGGATGGAATGTCGTCATCGCCGGCCACTGGAATCGCATGATTTTCACTCCAGAATGGGTAGGAGAGAATCTATTCCAGGCAAGAAAGGAAATTGAAACGCTTGTTGCGTTATTACCTAAGTTTCCTCTGATCTACCGGGACGAGCTTGTTATTTTGGAGGTGTCGGAATCACGCATAACAGTCCGACCGCGCGTTACTGACGACGGATGTTTAGTTCTTGCAGAAAGAATGGCACATAAAATTCTCAGTCTGTTGAACAACACTCCCATCCTCGGTGTTGGCATTAATTTTGCGTTTTCTGAATCAGCACCGCCGGATAATTTGTCGTCTCTGTTTAATATCGAAGATGATTCCCAATTGGGAAGTAGCGGATGGGACATACAGGAGCGGCGCATCACTCGGAAAATGGTAAGAGACGGTGCTGTATTGAATCTTTCCCTGGTGTATGGCAAGGATGGAGTGAATTTCGAATTCAATTTTCATACGGACACTACGAATAACGACGTGGCAAAAAACGCTGTAGCCGAAAGGGCAATTCATATGAAAGATTCGGCGATACACATGCTTGACGAAATATACCGGTTGCAGGTGATGGCAGAAGGAGCGAACAATGAGTGATACAGGCACGACAGAGTCTTCGAGCACACAATCAACGAGCCAGATTGGAGAAAAAATAATTCAACTTGACCGGCGAACGGTCAGTCCATCAACTCAAGGTGCCGATCAGGACTTCATGGGGATTCCTGTACGCATCAAGAAGAGAAACCAAATTGTTGTGACCCTTCGTTTTAGTTATAAAACCCTGAAAGAACAGCGCGAAACGAAAGAGTTGAATGACCTTATCAAACGACGAGGATGATGAAGGAAATTCGCGTGCATGGCGACACATTATGTCTACGAAGATGATCTGAATTCCAGCATGCTGAGTCAGGGCGATGTGCTTCAGCGCACACCGGAACTCGTCAAGCAAATCAGGGAGTTCTTTCCCTATTATGCGGATCATCAGGATTACAAATATTTCATGGTCATCACGCAGGGTTGCGACCTATTCCGTCGTGATGGCAAATCATGTAATGCACAATATCTGACTCTCGCGGCGGTGCGACCGTTAAACGATGCCCTCAGAATCGAGGCCGCTGCTGATCAATTCGATTGGCAGCGAGAAACGAATGTCATTGGAAGTCGGCTGAACAACAAGCTGACGATGTTTCTTGAAAGCTTGATCGACAACAATAAACCTGGTTATTTTTACCTTCATACGGATCTCGGGCTCGGAATTCATGCTCCATGTTGCGCGTTCCTCCCTCTGACAGTTAGCTTGCGTGTGGTCCATTACGACCTCTTGTTACGTGCGAAGATCGCACAGCTCAAAGAGACCTTTCAAGCAAAGCTCGGCTGGCTACTCGGTCACATGTACAGCCGGGTTGGAACGACTGAATGGAACAACCACAACACGCCGAAAGTAAATGAGCAGGCGAAGCAATTCATTGAAGACACCTTTGCGATTATCGACGACAAGCAGATCAACGAGGGAATCGCAGACCTACAGGCAAAAGGTCCTTTGCCCAGTTCGTCCGAAATTAAAGATTACATCATCAGCAAAAAAGTGATCCCCCGAAAGGAGAAATTTAACGCGAGGGCATTGGAAGTTCTTACGAACACAGTAAAGCCGATTAACGCTATAAAGAAGGCGGCTCTCCGGCAGATAAGGCAGGACGACGCGTTGCGTTCGTCTGTCAATGGCCTGCTCGCGAAATTAGAAATCGCAGAAGAAGAAAGTGGAGCACTCGCCGACGCATTAATAGCCGAATTCATTGCTCGATTGGATAAAATTCTCTCAGATGAAAATTTGGGCAACAAAGCTGACATATTGAAGTCGATTCTTAGCGCACTTCTCCAGGACACGAAAATAACGCAGATACTGAAATAGCGAAAGCATCGCTAAAGCCGCCATATTGATGCCGAGTTGAACACACGACTGCAACGTCAACCTGTCGCTCACGCGGCTAGGCTCGCCGGGCGGGTTCATCTGGAATCTGCTTGCAATGCAAACCGGCACGCGCTACGATGCCATTGCTGATGTCCTGCGTGGAGGCCGTGATGGTTTATCCTGGGTTCAAATACGAGACCGATGTTGACGCCGACGGCACGGTGACGTTGAAGCTGCCGTTGCCGCCGGGTACGCGCGTCGAGATCGTCGTACTCGCGCCGGAGGTGGATGGGTTCAGCGATCTGGTCGAGGCGTCCGCGAGCAGCACGGCGTTTTGGGACAATGCCTGGGACGACGAGGATTGGAACGATGCTGACCCGCTGAAACTTGAGCCGCGGAGCGGCGGTTGGTCATCGGCAGTTATTTTGGCGCCGGTCCGATGACGCGATCTCCAGGTGACAACCGGACTGGATGGCGAACGGCACCTGGTTCGTGCTGGCGCTTGAGTCGTGAGTTCGGTAAGGACCTACGTTTCTTCCGCGGCCACGTTTGCATTGGGTTATGCATGTCGAAATCGATGCAACCGATTCATCCGTGCCTTTACCTATAAGAAAAAACACTGACACTACACTGTGTCGTCCCTATTGCCCGGCATTAACGGCGGGCTTTTTTCGGCGAACAGCCGGGCGTTTGCAAGGGTTCAGCGCGTCCGCGCTGCACTTTACGCACCCTTCGAATTGTACCAAACGCAATGGTGCAACGGACGTGATGCTCCCAACCGTTGGGCGTTTGTTCACATCAATTGCAAATCCGCCGGGCATAAATAAAAAGTCAGTGTGAAACCACGTAAAAAGGGAACGCACTGATGTCCGAATCGAACGTTTGCAAGCCCATCAAAAAGCTCATGGTCGCCAATCGCAGTGAAATCGCTATTCGCGTGTTTCGCTCGGCGCACGAGCTTGGCATCCGCACCGTGGCGATTTATGCTCACGAGGATCGGTTCGCCCTGCACCGCTTCAAGGCCGATGAAGCCTATTGCGTCGGTCAACCCGGCGAGCCCTTGCGATCCTATCTCGATATCGACGGCATCATCGCACTTGCCCGCGAGCGCGGCGTCGATGCGATTCACCCGGGCTATGGTTTCCTTTCCGAGAATGCAAACTTCGCAAAAGCCTGTCGCGATGCTGGCATCGTTTTCGTCGGTCCGCGCGTGGAAGTGCTCGAACAACTCGGCGACAAACTGGCGGCACGCAATCTCGCTCAGAAGGCCAATGTTCCTATCCTCTCCGGAGGCGACAAGCCTCTGAAGGACAGGGCCGCCGCCCGCGCTCTCGCGGAGAAACTCGGCTATCCGGTCATCGTCAAGGCGTCGATGGGAGGCGGCGGGCGCGGCATGCGCGTCGCGCTCCAGGCCGACCAACTCGACGAAGCCGTCGAGCAGGCGCAGCGCGAAGCCGGAACGGCGTTTGGCGTCCCCGATGTCTTTCTCGAAAAATTCATTCTCCGCGCGCGCCACATCGAAGTCCAACTCTTGGGCGACAAGCACGGCGGTCTCGTGCATCTCTTCGAGCGCGATTGTTCCGTGCAGCGCCGTCACCAAAAGGTCGTCGAAATCGCGCCGGCGCCGAACCTCGACGACGGCGTCCGCCGCGCCATCTGGGACGCCGCCATCGCCATCGGGCGCGCCGCCGGGCTGGACAATGCGGGCACGGCCGAGTTTCTCTACGATGTCGACGCCAAGAAATTTTACTTCATCGAAGTGAATCCGCGCATCCAGGTCGAACACACCGTCACCGAGGAGATCACCGGCTATGACTTGATCCAGTCGCAACTGCTCATCGCGCAGGGCAGGCCGTTGTCCGATCCGGAAATTGGGCTTGGCGATCCCTCGAAGATCGTGCAGCACGGCTTCGCCATCCAGTGTCGCGTCACGACCGAAGATCCCGAGAACAAATTTGCCCCGAACCATGGCCGACTCAGCCATTATCGATCCACGGGCGGGTTGGGCATTCGGCTCGACGCCGGCACGGCCTTCACGGGCGCCGTCATCACGCCCTTCTACGATTCGATGCTCGTCAAGGTCTCCGCGCATGGCTTGCGCTTTGTCGATGCCGCCCGACGTATGGAACGCGGGTTGCAGGAATTTCGCATTCGCGGCGTGAAGACGAATATCCCGTTTCTCATCAACCTGGTGATGCACGAGTCGTTTCTGAAGGGCGAATGCACGACGCGCTTCCTCGACGAGACACCGGCACTCTTCGATCTGCCCGAGCGAAAAGATCGCGCGACCAAGCTTTTGACGTACATCAGCGAAGTCATCGTCAACGGGCACCACGAAGCTGCCGTACGGAACTTGTCGCCGGAGCGCCGTCAGAAAATCTCGCGCGAGCCGATTCCGCTGCCAAAGGTCGCCGCGGAAAAGATTCCCGATGGCACGCGGCAGATCCTTCTCAAAGAGGGTCCCGCAGGTCTAGCCAAGTGGGTGAAGGCGCAAAAGCGTTTGCTGCTCACCGACACCACGTTCCGCGACGCTCATCAATCGCTGCTGGCCACGCGGATGCGCACGCATGACATGCTGCAGATCGCGCCGCTTTATGCGCGGCGACATGCCGACTTTTTCTCGCTGGAGATGTGGGGCGGGGCGACTTTCGACACTTCCATGCGTTTCCTCAAGGAGGATCCCTGGCAGCGTCTCGAAGAGATGCGCGAACTGGTGCCGAACCTTCTGTTTCAGATGCTGCTTCGCGCCAATAATGCCGTGGGATATGCAAACTATCCTGATAACGTCGTCAAGCTCTTCGTCCGCGAATCGGCTCAGGCAGGCGTCGATGTGTTTCGCATCTTCGATGCCTTGAACTGGCTGCCGAACATGCAGCTCGCCATCGAGGCCGTCGTCGAGCAGGGGAAGATCTGCGAGCCGGCGATCTGCTACACGGGCGATATTCTCAATCCGAAACGCGACAAGTATTCGCTGAGGTATTACGTCGATCTCGCCAAACAGCTTGAAAAGCTCGGCGCGACCATACTCGGTATCAAGGACATGGCCGGCTTGTGCAAACCTTACGCCGCCCAGAAGCTCTTCCGCACGCTCAAGCAGGAAGTCGGACTGCCGATCCACTTCCACACGCACGACTCGGCCGGCGGACAGATTGCGACGCTCATCGCGGCGGCGCAGGAGGGCGTCGATATCGTGGATGCGGCCATGGCCTCGCTGTCGGGCATGACGAGCCAGTCGAATCTGAATACGCTCGTCGAATGTCTGCGTTTCACCGACCGCGATACGGAAATGGATTTCGACGGGCTGCACCAGACTTCGCAATACTGGGAAGCAGTGAGGCGTTTCTACCTGCCGTTCGAGACCGGACAGTACGCTCCGAGCTCCGAGGTCTATCGCCACGAGATGCCTGGCGGGCAGTACACGAATTTGCTGCAGCAAGCTCAGGCGCTCGGCCTCGAATCGCGCTGGCCAGAGTGCTGCCGAGTTTATGCCGAGGTCAATCAGATGTTCGGCGACATCGTCAAGGTCACGCCGACCTCGAAAGTAGTGGGGGACATGGCGCTATTCATGGTCGCCAATAGCCTCACTCCAAGGGACGTGATCGACGGCGCTCGCGAGCTTTCGTTTCCCGAATCGGTCGTCGAGTTCTTCGAGGGCAAGCTCGGCCAGCCTGCGGGCGGGTTCCCGGAGAAACTGCAAAAGCGCGTCATCAAGGATCGCAAGGCGATGACGAGCCGCCCCGGCGCCAACCTGCCGCCGGCGGATATCGAGGCGGCGCGGACCAAATTGACCGACAGGCTCGGCCGACCGGCGTCCGATCGCGACGTCGTCACGCAATTGCTCTACCCGCGCGTCCACGCCGATTTTCTCACGCATCAGGCGGAATATTCCGACGTGAGCGTGTTGCCGACTCCCGTGTTCTTCTACGGCATGGAGAAGGGTGACGAGATCAGCGTCGATATCGAGCCGGGAAAAACGCTGATCATCAAATTCCTCTCCATCGGCGATCCGATGATCGACGGACGCCGGCTAATATTTTTCGAGCTGAACGGCCAGCCACGCGAGGTGTCCGTCATTGATAAGTTGCTCTCGGGCGAGGTGCTTCACCATCCCAAGGCGGAAGCGGGCAACGCCAAACAGGTCGGCGCTCCGATGCCCGGTTTGATTGTGCGCGTCAACGTTACCGGCGGCGAAGAAGTGACTGCCGGCCAAAAGCTCGTCACGATGGAAGCGATGAAAATGGAGACCACCGTCTACGCCGACCGAACTGGCAAAGTGGCCGAGGTGCTCGTCCGGCCACAAATGCAGGTCGAAGCGGGCGATCTGTTGTTGCGGTATGAGTAGCGTTCCAGTTTAGCCGCTCGCCTCTGGCGAGCGCGGATTACCGCGCACGCCAGAGGCGAGCGGCTAAACAACTCGCGTTCAAAAGTCCGGCAAATTCACCGCCTCGCCGCCTGCGGGAGTCAGCAGCGCGCCGAGGTTCTGCATGCCATACGGGAACATTCGCACTGTGGCGTCGCCCATTGCCATGAGGCCGCCCTGCGGGAAAGGCCCGCCCCAGCTGCCCAGCGTGGGAGCGGCGGCGCCATCACGCTGGATCGTTGCTCCAGCCGGATTGGCTACGCCATTTTTCCCGGCGCGAATCGTTCCTGTCGTTCCGCCGGTCAAGAAGGTCGAACAGAAGGCAACGTTCGTGTCGGATTTGTATTCAGTGACGTTGATGCTGCCATGTCCCACGAAGACGGTGTTCGACGAGCCGTCGACGATTCCGACAAGAGTTCGCTTGTTATCGGGATTGTCAGGCGTTTCGGCCTTGGCGGCGTCGTTGATGTAATTGTTGAGGAAGTAATCGGACCAGCCGCCGCCGGACTTACCGAGATCAACGAGCGGCCTACCGCGTCCGGGGCACATGTAGTAGGTGACGCCGACGCTGGTGGAAGGCTTCGCGAAAAGCGGCGTCTGGTCCATGTACGGCAGGATTTGAAAGCCCCAGCTGCCGCTGTGGTAGCTATTCGCCTTCGCTGCCTTGGAATACTTCACGGCGCCCACTGCGGCGTCCGAGCCGTTGAAGGGCAATCGCTTGTTGGCGTCGTGAAAACCGTGCATCGCCAGTCCGATATTCTTGAGATTATTTGTGGACTGCGTTCTCGCCGCGGCTGCGCGGACCTTTTGGACGGCGGGAATCAGAAGCGCCAGTAACATCGCGATGATGGCGATGATCACGAGCAACTCGATCAAACCGAAACCGCGCCGCTTGGAACCGGGAATCTTGGGAGAATTCATGTTGGGCCTCCTGGAAAAGGAATCGGGAAATGTCTGCGGACATCCTACGATTCCACTTCCAGGACGGCGAGCGGCGAAACGAATCGCGTCAATTTTTTCCTGACGTCGATACACCGCTACGAACGGGTTCGACGCCTTGCAGTCTCAGCGTGGATACCGCGCGCGTTTTCAGGTCGACGATCTGGATGCGGTGGTTATTCGTGTCGGCAACATAGAGTTTGCCGTCGGCGATACTCAGGCCGGCGGGCTCGTTGAAGTTCTTCTCGGTGGCGCTGCCCACAAACGTATCGCACGATCGCCGATAGGGATCGATGATTTTGATCTTGCTGTTGTAAGTGTCGGCGACGAGCAGCTTGCCGTCGATAAAGGCGACGCCGAGCGCGTGTTGTAGACGAACTTCGTTGCCCACGCCGTTCTTGTCGCCGAACTCGAATAGCCCCTCGCCGACGATGGTGGAGACATTCCCCTTGACGCCGACCAAAGGCACGGCGCGGATGGCGCTGATCTCGCTATCAGCGACGAACAGGTATTTGCCATCGGTCGCCAGTCCGGAGGGTTGGGCGAACATGGCGGATTTAATCGGTCCGTCCTTGAGTTCCTCCCACCCCGTGCCGGCGTAGGCGCTGACATAGCTTTTGGCGGGATCGAAGGTCCAAATCTGGTGATGGCCTGCCATCGCCACGTAGATGATCTTGTTGTGGAGGAGTAGATCCCAGGGGCTGCAAAGGGCGATTTTCTTGGCCGATCCGGACGTGCCAAGTCGGCCGAGCAGATTCTTTTTGCCCGTGCCTGCGACGAGTCTCACGGTCTCTTTTTGCAGATCGAGTGCCCGAATCGCGTGGTTCTTTCGGTCGGCCAGGTAAAGCGTCTCGCCGTCGAGGGCCATGCCTTGCGGATCGCTGAACTCAGCGACGGCGAACGTGCCGTCTTTCAGGCCTTCCTTGCCGCTGCCCGCGACGGCGATTTTCTTGCCGTCCAGGTCGGTGATGACGATGCGATGATTGGTGCTGTCGGCAATGAAAAGGCGCTTCGATTTCGCATCGGCGAGCACCTTGCCTGGGAAGGACAGCGGACTGGCGGCGTTCTCGGCAAGCAGCTTGAACCGGATCGGGTCTTTCTTCAGCGTGCCTTTTTGCTGAAACTCTTTGATGAGCGCTTTGATGCTCCGATCGACAAGTTCGAGATTCCCCTCGCCAAACGCTCCGCCGCGGAAGTTGCCATCGGGATCGATCAACGCCAGCGTCGGCCATTGGTTCACGCCGTACGCCTTCCAGAGCTTTCGCTCGGCATCGTTGTAAACGGGGTGCTTGATCTCGTAGCGCAGGATCGCTTTCTCGATGCTCGACGTTTTCTTTTCGTTTTCAAACTTCGGTGAATGAATGCCGATAACGACCAGCACACCGGGGTAGCGAGCCTCGAGCACGGCAAGATCGGGCAGCGTGTGAATGCAATTGATGCAGCAGAGCGTCCAGAAATCGAGCAGCACGATTCGGCCCTTGAGGTCGGCCATTCGAATCGGCTTGTCGGTGTTCAGCCAATCGGTCCCGCCTTCAAGTTCGATCGCCGGGCCATTTATTTGCACGCCCTGAGCGGCCGCAGTGTTTTCGATCGGCGAATTGGAGGCATTGCTCAAAAGGTAAAAGGCGGCACACGCCAGAACCGCCACCGCGGAGGGGATCGCCAGCGACCGGAGCAGCCGACGTGCGAGCGAGCCGAGGAACACTATTTCTTTGCCCATGGAAAAAACTCCTGCTTCGACCCAATTCGGAATGGGGGCCTGGGCAAAACCCTCTCCATTATAACACGGTTATTCTAACGGAAAATACAGATTTCGCGAGTGGTGGTATCCTCCCGTATCGTCGAACGCGGCCGAGACAGAAACTTGCGCGGTCGCGCGCTGAAAGCAAAATGTCGAAAGTCCACGTGACGATCCGGAGTTTGATGAATTATTCTCACCACGGATAACACGTAATGACACGGATAAAAAAAAAGCTAAAGACGGGCAGCACGCATTTCGGCCCCCGTTTTCTGGTATTTATCCGTGTGTATCAGTGTTATTTGTGGTTAGTGCGTTTCATTCGATCGGACAAGAAAAGCCGCTTTTTTGAATTACCTTCTTGTGTTGCCGACGTCTGCGCTTTATCATCTCATCAACGATCTCTCATCATCAAACCGAATCATTTCGTTACTCTGCGTGGGGAAAATAATGGGACTGATCATCGGACTGGTTTGTTGCGTCGGCTTCACCATCCTCCTCATCGGCGGTGCGGGTGCCGGGGGGTATTTCTTCCTCGGCTGGGGCAATCCCAACTACGGCGGCGGGTACGATAAAGACGGCAGCAAATGCGGCGATGACTACGACGACAAAAAAGGCGGGAAGGACGTTGACACCGACGACGGCGGCGGTGGCGGCGGCGCCTGCGCGGGCGGAGACGATGGCGGCGGCGGTGGCGGATGTGGCGGCGGCGGTTGCGGCGGCGGAGACTAAACCATGACGCTTCCTCTCCCGACTCTCAATCTCGGTATCGGCTATCGCGCTCAACTCGCCCCGTCCATCCTCGCTCGCGGCGATATCGGCTTCGTCGAAATCCTCGCCGAGGACTACTTCCTCAACGACGCGATCCCCGTTCCGCTTCAACAACTTCACGATCGCGGCGTCCACGTCATCCCTCACGGCATCGGCCTGAATCTCGGCGGCGCCGAGCGCATCGATCCCGCGCGTCTGGCTGCTCTGAGCCACCTCGCTCAACGCGTGCAGGCGCCTTTCGTCAGCGAACATATCGCATTCGTCCGTGCCGTCGGCCTCGAAACTGGGCATCTGCTGCCGATCCCGCGCACTCGGGCGATGCTGGATATTCTCGTCGAGAATATTCGCCAGGCCGAGGAGGAACTGCCCGTTCCCCTCGCACTGGAAAACATCGCTATGCTATTCGATTGGCCCGATGCCGAGATGGATGAAGCCGCGTTTCTCAATGCGATCTGCGAGCGCACCGACGCCATGCTTTTGCTCGACCTCGAAAATATCTACGCCAACGCCCGCAACCTCGGCGGCGACCCGGTCGCGCTGCTCGATCGCTTGCCGCTGGAGCGCGTCGCCTATGTCCACGTTGCGGGCGGCTACGAAGCGAATGGCATCTTTCACGACACACATGCTCATCCGATTTGTGAGGAGGTCGTTGCGCTTGTCGAGGCGCTCTACGCGCGCGTCGGCGTGCCGGGCGTGATGCTCGAACGCGACGATCGCTTCCCGGACGAAGCCGAGTTGAACGCCGAACTCGACGCGATTTCTGCCGCGATGCATCGGGGCAGTATCACCCGGCACGAGCGCGGTTTCGCCCATCCGATCGCCAGCGACATGATTTAAACGCGCCTAATTTCCGAGGAATCGATCATGAGCAGCTCATCCCGTGAATCGATCGCCAAGACCCAGGCAGACCTCGTTCGCGCTCTGGTGCTCGGCTCGCCGATTCCTGCCGGCTTCGATGAGAATCGCGTGCGCTCCGTCGGCCGATCGCTCGTTAACAAGCGCCGGCAGGCGTTGGCGCGAACCTGGCCGAGCTTGGCGAAGCGCGTCGGCGAGAGCTTCGTCGCCAAGTTCACGGAGTTTGCCACGACGCATCCGTTGCCTGCATGCGCCAATGCCCTGGCCGACGGACGAGCGTTCTTGGCCTGGCTTGCCGAGAAAGAAAAGCCGACGGATCCGCTGCGCGTCGAAGCCCTGGCTTACGACATGCGCTGGCGCGAAACGCCGCTCGGCGTGACTCGGCGAACGGGTTTCTGCATCAAGATCGGTCGTTTGCCGCAGTCTGGAAAATGGGTGATCGGAATGCGCACCCCGTGGAGCAACGAACGCTGGTGGGGCATGCCTGCGGAGATGAAGAAAGCGGAGACATGAGTCGGGGGCGCTACGCTTCACGAAAAAAGAAGAAGCTCACGCAAAGGCGCAGAGACGCAAAGAAAAACAGACCCCTTGGATTCTTTGCGCCATTGCGTGAGCTTCTTTTCCCAGCTTGCTACGCCGTGGCTCGCATGCAGCAGTTTTTGTATTTCTTGCCGCTGCCGCACGGACAGGGGTCATTGCGGCCGACTTTGTCCACGCGGTTGCGGATTGGCTCTTGTTTCTTGTCGGTTTGCTGCGAATTGTTGATCGCGGCTTGCTGCTGGGCCTGGATGCTGCCTTCCGGCGCCTGGAGACGCGGGGCGGATTCGTGGACGAGCTGGCCGATGGTCCAGACGGTTTCCGCGAAGGCTTCGTCGTCTTCCATGCGGAAGACGATCTCGGAGACCTTGTCGCTCAGACCTTCCCAAAGGCCGTCGAACTCCTTCATGCCGACGCGCTTGAATTCGGTCTTCGGATCGACCTGGGCATAGCCGACAAGACCGATGCCGCTGCGGAGGTGATCCATGGCGAGAAGGTGGTTCTTCCAGGCGGTGTCGAGCTGGTTGAGGAGCAGGCTGCGTTCCATGCGGCGCATTTCGGGTCGGTATTTGATGTCGAACGCCGTCCACAGGATATCGCGAGCCTGATCCTTGCTCACGCCAACGAGACGGTCGGCTTCGACTTCGACGCCAAGCTCGTTCTTGGCCCACTCCGCGAGTTCCTGGGCGTCTCCCGCTTCCGATTCGCGCGCTCCGGCAAAGGCTTCGCCGAGCTTTGCGTCGATGGCGTCGTGATCCACGGCTGGGTAGGTCTTTTTGCTCAACGCGACGAGTTTCTCGTACAGCTTCGCCCGCGATTCGGTGCGGAATTCCTCCTCGGAGATGCCGGTGTCCTTGCCGAACTTCATCGTGTACCACTGGAACAGGCCTTCGCGGTTGTACTTTTGGCCAATCGAGCCGCCGTGGCCCTTGTCGTCCATGAAGCGTGCGAATGCGATCGAGATGGGGAACTCGACTTCCTTCTCGTGGTAGAGCTTTTTCACTTCGTTGATCAAAGCTTGCCGAATGCGTTCGCGCGGCGTGTCGTGGTCGTACGGGGAGACATCGAATTCGACGTGGAATTTGAGCTTGAACCAGGTCGCCAAGGACAGGAATCCCCAGTCCGGGCGGAGGTAGACTTCGCCCTTGGTCAAGTCAGCGGCGCGGACGACCTTCTCCGCCTCGGCGAACAGGTACTGCGAGATATTGTCGCGGCCGATCTTCTTGAGCTGGCGGTCGGTGGTTTTCAGCCCCCAGAGCTTATTGACGCGATCCGCCATCGCCTGCCAGTTCCACTCGGATTGATCGACTTCGTCATCGAGATTCTCGTCAAGCGCTTCCTGGATTTGCGTCTGGATGTTGTTGAGCGCCTTTTCGCGAGCGACCTGGTCGGCCTCGGCGAAGGAGCAGTGCGCGAAATCCGTGCCGGCCACTTCGATGCTCAGCTGCTGCATTACCAATTCGGCGAAGCTTGAGGCGCCGTAGGTCGGATCGAGGTAGCGATCGAGCGCGAGATCGATCTGCTGTACCAGCATCCGCGCGATTCGCACTTTCGGATTGGCGTCGTTGAGCAGTTCCTGGCGATAGCCGTACACGCGCTTGCGCTGATAATCCATGACCTCGTCATATTCGAGGAGGTTCTTGCGGATGTCGAAGTTTTGCTCTTCGACTTTCTTCTGGGCGGCTTCGATGCGGCGCGTTACCATTCGGCTTTCGATGGCTTCGCCGGGCGCCATGCCGAGCTTGGAAAGCACGTTGGCGACCCATTCGCCGGCGAAGATGCGCATCAGTTCGTCTTGCAGCGAGACAAAGAATCGACTCGAACCGGGATCGCCCTGGCGGCCGGCGCGTCCGCGGAGCTGGTTGTCGATGCGGCGAGACTCGTGTCGCTCGGTGCCGATGATGTGCAACCCGCCCATGCCGGCGACTTCGCGGCCTTCCTCTTCCATTTTTTCGGAGATGCGGATCTGATCGACGGTCGTCTTCCAGACATCTTCGGGCACGTCGAGCCGGGTGGCGTATTTGTCCTTGAGGCGGGCCCAGGCGAGCGTCTCGGCGTTGCCGCCGAGGATGATGTCGGTACCGCGGCCGGCCATGTTGGTGGCGATAGTGACGGCGCCGACGCGGCCTGCCTGGGCGACGATCTCGGCCTCGCGGGCGGCGTATTCGGGCTTGGCGTTGAGCAGCTCGTGCTTGACGCCGCGGCGGGAAAGCATCTTGCTCAGGCGTTCCGATTGATTGACGTTGGTCGTGCCGACGAGCATTGGCCTGCCGCTGTATTCGATGTGGTCGATCTGGTCAGCGTTGATCGTCTGCGTTTCGCGCGACTCTTTCAATTGAATCGTCAGCTGGGCTTCGTCCTCGGATTTAATCGTGCCGACCTGGGTCGTGCCGTCTTTCAGGTGGATGGTGTCGAACTTGTTGATGCGTTCGATTTCGCCGACGACGGCGTCCCACTTTTCTTTTTCCGTGAGATACACCAGGTCAGGATAGTTGATGCGTTTGAGGGCTTTGTTGGTTGGAATCGCGACGACGTCGAGCTTGTAGATCTTCCAGAATTCGTTCGCCTCAGTCATGGCCGTGCCGGTCATGCCCGCGAGCTTTTTGTAGAGGCGGAAGAAATTTTGCAGCGTGACGGTGGCAAGCGTCTGCGTTTCTTCCTTGATCTTCACGCCATCGCGGACGTGCTTGGCTTCGACAGCCTGATGCAGGCCATCGGACCACTGCCGGCCGACCATGAGTCGGCCCGTGAACTCGTCAACGATGATGACGCTCATCTCGCCGGTTTCGGGATGGCGCATGACGACGTACTGTTTGTCCTTGTGATAGAGATGATGCGCCTTGAGCGCATTATCGATCATATGCGGCCATTCCATGTTGCCGGCGGTGTAGAAGCTCTCCACGCCTGCGAGTTCCTCGGCCTTGCGGATACCCTGATCGGTGAGGTGGCAGGAACGTTCCTTCTCTTTGACCTCGAAGAAGAAGCCGAGCCGTTTCTCTTTTTTCTCGACATTGGCGCTGGCGACGTAGCTTTCGACTTTCTCGTCTTCGACATGCCCCTCGTCGCCTTCGGGTGCAGGTTCTCCCGACTTGATTCCGGTCTCGGGGGTCTCGGCCTCTTCGGGCGCCTCGTTCGAAAGTGGGTGATGCGGAATGTTGACGCCGTGACCGAGAGCCCGCAGTTTCTCTTGGGCCTTTTTCTCGAGCCGAGTGAGTTCGATGGCGATTTGATTCGCCTTCTCGTAATTTTTCGGCGTACCAAACGACGGCCCGGAGATGATGAGCGGAGTACGCGCTTCATCGATCAGGATGTTATCGACTTCGTCGATGATCGCAAAGTTGAGGGCGCGCTGGCATTGCTGGGCGTCCGGCGGGTAGTTGTTATCGCCCCAGCGTGCGGGTTTCATGTTGTCGCGAAGGTAGTCGAAACCGTACTCGCTGTTGGTTCCGTAGGTGATGTCGCAGTCGTAGGAGGCGCGCCGGTCATCGCCGCCCATGTCGCTCTGGATGTAGCCGCACGAGATGCCGAGACTGTGGTAAATAGGCGACATCCACTCGCAATCGCGGCGAGCAAGGTAGTCGTTGACGGTAATGACGTGCACACCTTCGCCGGTGAGGGCGTTGAGGTAAGCGGGCAGCGTGGCGACGAGCGTTTTGCCTTCGCCAGTGACCATTTCGGCGATCTTGCCCTGGTGGAGCATCGCCCCGCCAACGATCTGCGTGTCGAAGTGCCGCATGTTCTTCGTCCGACGCGCGACCTCTCGGCAGGCGGCGAAAGCGAAGGGCATGATGTCGTCGAGCGTCGGCGTCGCGCCCAGCACCTGATCCATCGTCGCGATCAGCGTTCCAAACGCTTCCGTCGGTTCGCCGCCGGCGTCGGGCGCGGCATTCTCCAGTTTCTTACCGAGCGGCTTGTGTTCGACGCCGATACGCGTGCGAAAATCAGCGGTGAGCTTTTCGAATTCGTCGTCGCGCAGTTCTTGCATCAATGGTTCGAGCGAATTGACACGATCCAGCAGCGACCCTGGTGTTACGACATGCGTGTCGCTGCCGCGCGGACGGACGTAGCCCACGGAACGCACGAGGCGGTCATTGCTGGAACCGAAGAGTCGGCCGAGAAAACCGACGAAACCTTCGGAGATTGCGCTGAGTCCGTCGGTGAACCGTTCCCAAAAGCCAACTTCCAATTTCGCTTCAGTGCTCATTATTCAAACCACCTGCGTCCGTTGTTAAAGACCGAAGAGCGCGTGCAGTTTCGCCATCTTCGCATTATGGGAAAAATCAGTGTAAGTTTCCCAGGGGTTTAGGTCAATATCGATACGCCTGTGCCGCGCGTGCGCTACCCCAAGGCGTAACTGTGTCTCCCTGATACTATATGGAGGAGCACGGGGCGAAACCTCGCAAAATCTCGGCTTTTGCGTTCCATTCGAGCTATACTTCAGGCGATTGGATCCCAGAGGTTCGGAGTACCTCACCTCTGGGCTTTCTTTCCTTAGCGGCCTGCATTCGTTTGGAGAGATGATGTACTATCAGCGATTCCTTCTTCTCGCGTCGCTTATTCTCGCCTTGATTGGGTATTCCGCTCGCGCTGATGTCATGCCGGCGGGTCGGCATCCCGATGTCAGCCTGTTGCCGCGCGGTTATTCGCAACTCTACGACGAGACGACGCTGTTTCCTCAGCCGACGGGATGGAAACAGATTCCTTGGCTGACGAATCTCAAGGACGCAATTGCTGCGGGGAAAAAGGAGAATCGCCCAATTTTGATCTGGGTTGCCGGTGACAATCCGCTCGAACGCTGCTGAGGGTACGCGTCCGGGCTCCGTGCGGGCCCATTGAACCAGCCGGCAATCATCAAGTTAATAGCGACTAACACGGTTCCCGTTGCGCTGAACCTCTACGAGATCCGTTCCCAGAAGGACTCATCCGGCGATTTCTTTCGCGGCGTGCAGAAGCAGCGGCCTGCCCAGTATCAGGGTCTCTACCTCGTCACTGCCGAAGGAAAGGTGCTTGCCAGCCATCAGAAATACGCAAATGAGAAGACTTGGGCCCACGACGTGGCGACCGACCTCGAACCCGGCCTGCGGGCGTTCGGCGAGATCAAGCCGCGCGACGTAAGCCGGGTGGATCCGTTGCCGTTCCGGGGAGTTGGATTGCACAATGACGGCAGCATCACTTTGGCAATTTATCTACGCAACTCCATTAGGGGAATACCATTGCGCGAATTGCCCAATCCGATTGTCGATAGCCTGACGCTATCCGCCGCCGAACTCGGCGAATTCGCTCCGCCTCGCCTGGAACTCGGGGCGACGTGGAAGTTTTCCGAGGAATTATCCCGCAAATTCAGCCGACTGCTTGGGCCTGGCGATGAAGATTCGATGCCTCGACCGAGTGAAGTGACAGCATTTCACCTGACGGCAAAGCTCGACCGCGGCGAGAATGGCGTCGCCATTATTACTTATCAAGGCACACTCACGGGCTCGCATCTCACAGCCGCCAAGAAGCGGACGCAAGGGCGGATCCAGATCGTCGGTGTGGGGCGCTATCGGGTCAAGACCCGCGAGATGTTATCGATCGTTTGGCTCGCGGAAGGTGTGTACAACGCACCACCTCCGTACGACGCCGGTGTGGGCTACAGCGGCGTCGCGGAATGGGTGCGCGATCGTAAATAATCGACGATCTCAAAAGATATCGAGCCAGAAATGGTTACCCCGGTGGTAGCGATTGGTCTGCCATAGCTCGTACCGCCAGGCCGGATCACGGAAGGGCGGGTAAGCCATATACGCCGGGGGCGGCATGTACGGAGCGCCGGGCGGTTCCGGCCAACGCGGCCCCATTGCGGGCCAATAGTTGTGGGGAAAGTAGTAGTAGGGGTAATAATAGAGTCGATTGAGCTGGTAGCTTTGATAGTAGGGCTGATAATACTGTGCCTTGGCTGCACTTCCATCGAACAGCCAGGCTGTCACGATCAGTACGAATGCCCCAATTCCGCAAATCCCTTGGCGTTTCATTGATGCCTCCTTGAATCCTGCTTGTCGTCGAACCCCAGCATGTTTCGCTGGTCCATCAATTACTCCTACCATGCAAATCGCCGGCGAGTGCAGTTCCGCGATTGCTTTGCAGAAATTGGCGGTGCTCCAGCGACAAGATGGTCTGCGTGTGTCGGATTCGCGAAAGAAGCCGATCCGGACAGTCAAGCCGGGTGTGCTGGTTCTTTTCATTCTTATACTAGCCGGTTTTATTTCGATCTGTAAAATGCTCGTGAAATGTGATTTCTAGGACAGATGTTGATTCTGGGAAAAATAGGAAAAATATCGTTGCAGCGCAACGAGGAGGAAAATACCGATTCCACTTTTTGAAGGTCCAGGATTGGCCTGGACTGTTTTTGAGGTGTCTTGATTATTAGGAGGATTACTGGATGCACACCTCGGTCGGGTTTCTCGCCTTCGCCAGCTTCTTGTCGGGTTTTTCATGGGACACGGCTCAGTCCGAAATCCCGTGGAAGGCAACCTACCAGGAAGGCCGAAGTCATGGGCAGAAGGTTAAGAAGCCTCTCGCCGTAATCGTCGGGGCCGGCAAAACCGGCTACCAGAAGCTCATCCAGGACGGATCCCTTACCAGCGACGTCAGGAAGATACTTGCTAACGAATATATCCCCGTGTACCTCGATTCCGAAAAAGCCGAGAACAAACGCCTGATCGCTGATCTTGGCATCACTCTCGGCAAGGGAATTGTGCTCAGCAATCGAGAAGGCAACACCCAGGCGTTTTTTCACGACGGCACGATTTCCGAAGGCGACCTTACCCGCCAGCTGAAGCACTTTGCCGATCCCACCCTTGTCGTGCAGACTACGGTAACTTTGTCCACGTACCAATCCAGCTTCTACCCGTCGCTGGGCAGTTCACGGACGAGTTACTATCCGTATTCGGGTACAGAACTTCGATTTGGAACGCCGACCACGACGCAAAACTGCTGACGATAATGAATTGCTGCCGTGCCTTAGCGAAAACAACTTTTCCCAGACCTAAACGAAGGATCGGGCAAGGAGCATAGGTTTTCGGAGGAAACGGATTGAGGGCCAGTTTGGTTCTCACACAATAGCCTGATTTTTCGCGAAAAAGCGGAAAGTCAGGCTTTTTCTTTTCTAACGGATTGGCGTTTTGCACGTCCGTATCCCATACTTGCTACGCTCGACAAACTTGGGCCGTGCGCTCGAATACCGTCCGCCCGGTTGCACTCTTGCGCGAGTACAACTCTTGCGAGAACATTAGGAAACATCACAAAAGGTCGTTGCGATGTCATCACGTTTGGCGGGTTTCTTCGAGTTTTTCGTCACGGGCATAGGCCGAGCGGCGATCTTGCTGCTGCCGTCGGCATTGATCGGTATCGCCGCGGCGCGGAGTTGGGACGCCAAACCGTGGATGCTGGTGGGCGGCCTAATTTTCCAGCTGCTGGTCTGCCTGATGACCTTCATTACGTCGCGATCATGGAGCCAGCCGCTCGGTCCATCGATTGTTACGCTCTACTTGACGGCGGTCGCCTGGTTATGGTTTGGCGACGGCGTGAGCGACTGGTTTACCCATCTTTCCAAGGGCGTGCTCATCGGCATTCCGATTCTGGTGTTCGGCTATCAAACCCTGATCGATTCCGGCGCGCCGGTGATGCGCCGCGCGAACAATCTCGCGCATAGGCTGGCAAGCCGGCAGGATTGGCCGTCGGATTTGCTTCAATGCCGTGTGCTGCCGGAGGTGAAGGCGTTCCGCGCGACGCTGGCGTACGATGCATCACCGGCACTGGCGATGCTGAACCATCCGCGTCTGGAAGTTCGCGTGGCGGCGCTGGCAGCCCTTGAATTTCGCAAGGAATGGCGCCCGGGCCAGGCGGAACTTGTCATGACCTACGGCCAGCGGGCGGAAGAGCCCGCCTTGCGCGCCGCTGCCGTCCTGGCGCTGGGCAATCTCGACGATCGAGAGATGATCGAAACGCTCGCGCAGTTTCTCAACGACCCGAACCGAGAGGTTCGCCGAGCCGCCATCGAGGCGTTGCTTTGGGATAGCGAACACCGCTGGAACTGGGTACGGTTCGCTGTCCGGCGAACGATGTCGGATCCCGCTTTCAAAGACGATGGTCCGCTGCTTCCCGAAGGCCAAATATTGACCAGCGAGGTCGTCAAAGACCTGACGGCATGGTGCGCGGAGAAAGGCCTGATCTCCGCAAGAGCCGCGGAGACTCTCGCCGCCCACTACAACCGCCTGATGTGCGAGCAGGCGGATCCCGCTCTCGTTGCGTCGCTTCGTGCTCAGCTGTCCGAACATCACACGCCGGCGATCCTGCGGCTTGAGATTGGGCGGATTCTGCAAGTTCATCAGGTTCTCGACCGGGACCTGTTGGAGGATCTGCTCGACCCCGGCACTCCCGCGACGCTCCGCCTGATCGCTTGCGAGACGATCCTGTCAACGGAAAAGGACCACGTGCTTCGTGCGGCCGCCACCAGCGGTTTGAAGGATCTCGCGCGATTGCCGAATCGCGAGATCGCGCTGGGCGCTGCCGATGTCGTGCAGCGCCGGCTTGGCATCGATCTCGGCATCGGTCTAGGCCAGGCACTGCCCGCGCCGCAAAGTCGCCAGGCAAACGAGATTGTCCGCCGGCTGGCTGCCTGGGCGACCCAGGGCGAGGATGAACTCGAACAGTCTGGCACGCGCGGCAGTTCGTCGCGCTGGGGGTTGTAGGCCGACGGTCGGAGAATAGTGGTTTTGTTTGACAAAGCGCCTTTTGCAACACAAGCTTCAGTAGCGGGGCTTGCGCCGAATGGCGATGTATCGCCATTCCGACTCGAAATGGATAACCCGCTACATCTACCGGGGGCATCACCGATGCCAGTGGAAAACCTTAGCGACAGCCTGAAGATCATTGGCAATTATGATCTTCTCACCAAGATCGCCGAAGGCGGCATGGGGACGGTTTATCGCGGCCGCCATCGCGTGACGGGCGAGACCGTCGCCGTCAAGGTTGTGCCGCAGCACCTTCTGTCCAACCCGATTGTTCTGAAACGATTCGAGCAAGAGTACAACGTCGCGCGCTTGATCGATCATCCCAATATTGTCAAAGCTCTCGATTTCGGCCGGGAAGGCGACACGCGTTTCCTGGTCATGGAATATGTCGAAGGGGAATCGCTCGGACAGAAACTAGAACGCGATGGCCGACTACCCGAGGCCGAGGCTATCGAAATCATTCTCCAAATCGCCCGAGGGCTGCAATTCGCCCACAAACAGGGCATGGTCCATCGCGATGTGAAGCCTGATAACATTCTGATCACCGAGGACGGTCACGCTAAGCTTACCGACCTGGGCCTGGTCAAGGAAATCGAAACCGATCTCAACCTGACGCGCACGGGACGCGGACTTGGTACGCCGCATTTCATGTCGCCTGAGCAATTCCGCAACGCCAAGAACGCTGATGCACGCTGCGACATTTATTCGCTGGGCGCCACTCTCTACATGATGGTGACGGGGGAACTGCCTTTCCAGTCCAATGGCCCGCTCGATGCGTGGATGAAGAAGGTCAATAACGAGATCATTCCGCCGCGCCAGCTGGTGAACGCTCTCTCGGAGCGGATCGACTGGGCGATACGCCGGGCTATAAGCGCCGACCCGATCCATCGGCCCGAAAGCTGCCGAGAGTTCATCGAAGACCTGACGGGGCACTCCACGAGAAATCTATCGGGCACGGCCACGACGGCGGACGTATTGAGCGATCAATGGTACATGGTCTATACCGACGAGGCAGACAACGAACACACGGTTCGCGGCACGACCAAGGGAATCCGGAAGTCCTTCAATGACGGACTGCTGGGCGATGCTTCGGGGATTCGCGTCGCTCGGTCGAAGGCGGGGCCGTTTGAGCCGATGAGGAACTATCCGGAGTTTCGCGATTTGGCCATCAAGCTGGAGAAACTGCCGCCGGCTGCTCCGACGCAAAAAAAATCCGATGCCGAGGCCAAGAAACCATCGATCCCCGCGCCGCCGAAACGAAAAGAATCGCCGTCGAACGATCTCAGCGAATCGATGATTCTGGCGACGACCGTGATTCTACCGTCAGCGACAAAGTCGCGTTCCAAATCGAACAGCGGCCCCATGGTCAACTTCAACGCGCCAAGTTCGACCCTGGTTCCAGACCTTTGGCGATGGTTCGCAATCGCCTGCCTGTTTGGATTGGCAGGTTTGGCGGCCACCAATCTCAATGCCATCTTGCGGTTGGTTCGCTCCATTTTCGGGTAATCGGCGGAATCGCCGGCTCACCTCTTCGGCAGCGGAATACTCTGAATGAGAACGTATTCCCGGCTGTCCGCCTTCTGCGTTGACGACGGCATCTGTGCGAGCGTCTTGCCGTCGGGTCCGATGATCCAGGCGCCGCTTGCCCAATTGCCCGATGGGCCTTTCTCCGGCGCGGGAATCCCAAGGCCGGGGTTGGGTTGTGCGGCGTGATTGTGCAGGGCGGCAAACACCTTCAGGTCGGCGATCCACCCGTTCGGGCCGCTCCAGGCCGAGCGAAATTTGTACCATCCCGCAGTGGTGCCTCCCGTGGTGTTGGCGTGCGGGCCGTAGATCAGCTGGGCGCCGTTCTTGACGAGGGCTTCGAGGTTCTTGCGGTCGCTGCCGTCGGCACAGATGGCGATGCCCATCTTGATGCCTTTCACGTCGAAGACATTGTGCAGCGTACCCGCCTCGGTGAAGCCTTTTTCCTTCGTCAGATAGATTTTGCGATGAATGCCGATGATTACCCCGCGCGGATCGATGACGATCTGCGTATTCCACCGTTTGCCGTCGGCGTCGATCTCGGCCACGCCGACGCTGATGTAGATCTTCTTTTCGATCGCTTTCCTTTTGAGAGCAGCGATCTCCGGACCGTCAAGCCGTAGCCAGGTCATTGTTTTGCTGAAGGCGTAGCCATTGATCGAAAGCTCAGGGAAGCCGATGAATTCGACACCCTCGCCAGCGAGTTTATCGATGAAGTGCAGGTGGCGCTTCAAATTGGCCTGGATGTTCGCATCGTTCAATTTAGGGTCCGCGCTCGCGGAGGTCAGACAGCGCATATTGACCAGCGCTAGTTTCAAATAGCCGGCACGATCGCCGACGCCTGACTGCGCCTCGATCGAGAAAACGCCTGCCGTGACGACGGCGAGGCCGCAGAGAATTCGGTTGAATTTCGTCATGCTTCCCTCATGGCTTGAGCCCGTTTCGCTTCATGGCTTCGTTGACGATCGTCATGACAAGTTTGTCGTAGGTCCATCCCGCCAATTTCGCGATGAAAACGAGGTCGCTATCGACGGGATTCAACCCCGGCAGCGGATTGACTTCGAGAAAATACGGCGTCTCACCCTTCATGCGAAAATCGATCCGCGCGATGTCTCGGCAACCGAGCGTGCGAAAGGCGATCTTCGCGGCAGAGGCCAATCGCTCCACCGTGGCGGCGGGAAGTTTCGGCGGACATTCGTAGGTCACGCAATTGCGATAGTCGCGCTTCATTTCGAGGCTGTAGATGAAACGATTCGTCGGCAAGTTCGGCACGATGCGCATCATGCCCACCAGGCTTGGATCACCGTTCCCGTGAAGTCCGACCGTCACCTCGTCGCCGTCGATGTATTCTTCGATCAGCACTGTCTGCGGATGTTCCTTGCGAAGCGATTCGATCAAGCCCGGCAACTCGGCGGCGGTTTCGACCAGGCAGCGAGCGCGGATGCCCTTGCTCGATCCCTCCCACGCCGGCTTTACAACGACCGGCATAGCGAGCTTAGACCAGGAAACCGACGCAAGCGGCACGTCCGCTTCCAGGGCGATACTCGCCGGGACGGCCACGCCCGCATGGGCGACGAGTTTCTTCGCGCAATCCTTGTCCAGGGTCACCGCCATCGTGAACGGGTCCGAACCCGTGTACGGTATGCCAAGCAGTTCCAATAGCGCCGGCACTCGTGCTTCACGCGATCGGCTGATCCCATGCCCCTCGGCAAAGTTGAAGACGAAGTCCGGCCGCTCACGCAGCACGTTTTCGACGAGCTCTCGGCCATCGCCCAGCAGCACGACGTCGTGTCCATTGTTTCGCAGAACTCCGGCGATCGCATCAATGGTTTGCGGGCTGTCGAATTCCTCATAGGCATCGTCCGGGATGTTCGGCCCGGTCGGCATGTTGGCCTTGAGATCGAAGGTGATGCCTATTTTCATGGAAATGGAACCGGCATTGTGTTGGGGTAGTAAATACGCTCGCAGGGAGGATTATAGGCAACGATGAACAGGATGCTATTCTCCCCTCTCCCACCGGGAGAGGGGTTGGGGGTGAGGGGGAGCGTGCAATATAGAGTAAGGTCGCGCCATTGCAAGCACCACCTCGCCCCTTCCCTCTCCCGAAGGGAGAGGGAGCACTTCGCGCAAGGATTTCCGATTGTGGATAGCGTCAAACTCCATTGAATTTTCAAGAGGTATTGTCCGCTCACCCGGCAGCAAAAGGAGAGCAATTCGCGTAACTAATCGACCTTCGAGCCAGGCGTCAACCGAATCTCTTCCACCATCTTCGACACTCTGGCAATTCCCAGCGCACGCAAGGTCGCGATGTTGCGCTCGGGGATCGCCAGCAATTTTTCCTCGTCTTCAGCAACGGCAGAGACGCTTTCCTCACGCAGCAAATGCAGCATCGGGTACGGCGATCGATTCGTGTAGTTCTCGACGGCATCGGCGGCGGTGTCCGCGAACTGATATTCCGGATGAAAACTCGCGATCTGTATGACGCCATCCAGATCGAGACGAACGAGCAGGTCGTCAGCCACTTCGAGGTAGTCGTTGTAATCCAGAAAATCGCGGAAAATATTCGGGTGAATCAACAGCGTCGTTTCGACCACGGTCGGCGATACGGCGGCCAGGAACTTCAACTCCTCGGCGAGAAAATTCGTGAGTATCGATTCATCCGTCGTCTCGCAAATAACATAGCGGATCGTGCCCGCGTCGAAAACGCGCTGGGCGAATGGGCACAGGTTCAGCCCGATCACCATCGACGAGATCCATCGCTTCGTGCTGGCTACGATCTCTTCGTGATTCATGATAGCCCCACCAGCGGCCCGAGTTCGAGGAACACATATGCCGCGAACGTAATCGCGCTCAAACCCGCGACCACGGCGAGCAGCCACCAAGGCACGCGGCGGCGCATGGCGATGGCGACCGACGCAATCGTCACTCCGACCTGGGCGACGAGCATCGCGATCATGAATCCGAAACTGCGAGCGAGATGCCGATCCGACCGAGCACTGCTCTGGAGAACCTTGACTTCGTAGAGAAACGCGGATTCCTGGTTGCTGCGTGCGTCGTCCTCGTAGCGGAAGCCGGTGAAGGTGTGCCTCGCCGCCTTGAAATCGCCTTGCAGCTTGGCCAGCACGCCGCGCACGCGGTCGAGGCGGCGTTCGAGTTTCTGCACGGCGTCCGGGTCGGCGTTGGCTTTCACCATGGCGGAGATCTTTGCTCGCGCGATGTGCTGAAACGTGCGAGCGATCTTGTCCTGCCCGACGATCAGGCTATCGAACTCCGCGATGACACGTTCGATCGATCGGCCATGCTCGCTGGCGCGCGCCGCCCTTGCCTTGGCGCGCTCGATGGCGATTTCGATCGTTTCCGCGGAGATGGCCAGCGACTTCGACGCGATCTCTTTTTCTGGCTTGAATTGGCGGATGTCGTCAAGCAGTGCATCGAGCAACTCTTTCTGCCTGGGATCGATCGATCGCTTGCCAGTATCGTCCTGCTTCAACTCGGGATACTTGACCATCGCGTCGATCGCAGCGCGAACCGTCTCGGGCGTCAGGACCACGCGATCCTTCTTGATGCCGTCGTTCGGAGGATTGAGGACCGTCTGGATCTTCACCTGCTCATCGACGGCTTCCTTCGCCAATTCCACGAGTTTCGCATTTCCGGGAAGTTCCAACTTCAAGGAGGCTTCGATTTCATCTCGCAGGTTCTGGGCGGCATCGATAAGCGTGTCGCGCGTAAATGGCTCGGCCTTCAGCGCCAGGAGCAGATCGACCGTGGTCGCATGCATCTCGCCGCGGATGCGTTTGGCCTGGAAGAAGGCCCACTGGTCGCCGACCTTGGATTGCATCTGCCCCGCTGCCGATCGTTGATACTGAGCCTTCGTCATCTCGCTCGATGACTGTCCCAGGATAAACGTCGCAATGACGGTGAGCATGACCGGCGTCGACGTGACAACGGTTTCGAAAAGCGATTTTTTCTGCGGACCAGGCTCCGAGTTTTGCGGAGGCAGCGCGGTATCATCCATAATATCTCCGATTTCTATCTACTTGGGTCTTACCCCATCACGCATTTTAGGAACGCGGCCATGCGCTCGCTGCGCGGATTGTCGAGCACTTCGGCGGGCGGGCCGTTTTCCAGAATACGCCCATCGCAAAGAACCACGACCCGGTCGGCGGCACGCCGGGCGAAGCCGATTTCGTGCGTGACGAGCACCAGCGTCAAACCATCGCGTTTGAGGTCTTCGAGCACATTGAGGACGTCGGTCTTGATTTCAGGATCGAGCGCGCTGGTGATTTCGTCGCACAGCAAGCCGCGCGGATTCATCGCGAGGGCACGAGCGATGGCGACGCGCTGTTTCTGTCCGCCGGATAGCTCGCGAGGATAGGCGCCGGCGCGGTCGGCCAGTCCGACACGCGCAAGCAGCGCCATGGCGCGCTCGCGTGCTTGCGCCGCCGGCTCGCCGAGTTCGCGTGTCGGAGACTCGGTAATATTACCTAGTACGCTCAGGTGCGGGAATAATTGAAAGTCTTGAAAGATCATGCCGAACGATCGGCGAATCTCGGCGACGACCTGCTTCGGGCCCGCCGGACGGATGCGGTGCGGGCCGACCTGGATCTCGCCGGAGTCGAAGGTGTTCAGCCCATTGACGCAGCGTATCAGCGTGGACTTGCCACCGCCCGACGGGCCGAGCAATGCGACGGTTTCACCCGCCGGGATAGTGAGCGTGACATCGTCGAGGATGGTTCGTTCGCCGAATCGCTTGGTGACATTGCTGAGCGTTATGGACCAGGACATGCTGCATTCTCCGGCTGGGCAGCGCGAGGCCGACCCGAATCGCAGGTTCTTGCGTTGCGCTTTTGTAGGTGTGCCGCACGGGTAGTCAATACCACACGGCCTTTGAAAGGACGTTGAAACGATCAAATCCGATTGACAATGGACTTGTGTCAGGTAGGATAATCGCGACGGACGAAATCTCCCGCCCGCCTACCTGCCGGAGCGCCTCCCACAATGGACCATCAACCCGAAAATCGCCGTACTTTACTGCAATTTGCATTATTCGGAATCGGCGCCATCTTCTCGACGATTCTGGGTATACCCATCGTTTCCTACATTATCGACCCGCGTAACCGCACGGGTCCCGCGAGCAGCTTCAAGCTCGTCGAGGGCATAAAGCTTGACGATTTGACGGTCGGCGTCCCGCGCCAGGGCGTGTTGCGCGACACACGCACCGATGGCTGGAATCTTTACCCGAACGATGTCCTTGGCCGGGTCTGGGTTGTCATGCAGGGGCCGAAGCCTGAAAACCTCACGACTGAGGCGGAAGTCGTTGCTTTCAACGCGAAAACGAGCGAGCAGAAAGCAGGCTATCTTCTCGTGTTCACGACGATCTGCCCGCATCTCGGCTGCTCGGTGAACCTCAACGCCGGCGGCTCATTCACCTGCCCGTGCCATAACGCATCGTTCGGTACGAACGGCAGCCTCGTGAACCTGCCCGATCAGCCCAATCCCGCCGCCAGGCCGCTGGACACGCTGGAATGGAAGATCGACGAGAAAGATCCGACGTTCAGCCGCATCGAAGTGAAGTACCAGAACTTTGAATCGAGCTCGGCCGAGAAGAAGGTTGTCGGCTAATCGAGCGAGGGAACGCGAACCTATTGATTCCGACAGACTTCGGAATCCGTGGATTTTCGTTGTTTCATCCGTTCGTTCCACACACGCAACACGAAGGAAATACCGTGATTTCGAGCATTATGGGATGGCTGGAACATCGCGCGGGAGTGAAGAAACTCGTCGCGGCAATGCTACTCGAAGGCGTGCCGGGCGGCGCGAAATGGCGTTACGTCTGGGGCAGCTGTCTGGCGTTCGTGTTCAGCATTCAGCTCGTCACGGGCATTCTGCTCATGACGGCTTATAGCCCCAGCGCCACGCAGGCCTGGAGCAGCGTGCATTTCATTCAGTACAAAATGGAATTCGGCTGGCTGATTCGCGGCCTGCACCATTTTGGCTCGCAGACGATGATGGTGCTAATCGCCTTGCACATGCTGCAGGTCGTGATCGCAGGCGCCCACCTGCCGCCGCGCGAATTCAACTGGTGGCTCGGCATCGGTCTGTTGGGCGTGACCTTCGGCCTGAGTTTGACGGGTTATCTGCTGCCCTGGGATCAGAAAGGCTACTGGGCGACGCGCGTCGCCACGAACATCGCTAATAATATTCCAGTGCTCGGGCCGCACATTCGGCAGCTGGTAGTCGGCGGTCCGGACTATGGCAATCACACACTGACGCGGTTCTACGCGCTTCATGTTGCCGTGCTGCCTGGCGCGTTGATCGTGCTATTGATCGCCCATATCGCCATCTTCCGCCGGCATGGCGTGACTTCGAAGGAGAATGTCGAGGGGCTTGTCACCAAGCCCGAGAACGAGCACGGCGCCGAGCCATTCTATCCGCGGCAAGCGTTTTACGACATGATCGCCTGCATGGTCGTCTTCGCCGTCATGATGACGCTTGTGATGTATGGTTTTGGCCACCACGTGACCGAAACGCGAAAAGAGGGCGATCCCGAACCCACCTTCTACCAGCAATGGGCCAAAGCGGGGCAGAAAGGCCTCGGCGCCGATCTCGACGCCGCAGCCGATCGCGACACAGCGAACTACCCGGCTCGGCCAGAATGGTACTTCCTGTTCCTCTTCCAGTTGCTCAAATACTTCCCCGGCGAAACCGTGCTGGTGGGCACCGTAATCATTCCGAACGGCATCGTCGTGCTTCTGACCTTGCTCCCGTTGTTCGGCTTCGGGCGAATGCGGACATTCGGTTGGCTGATCAGCATAGTGTTCATGGTCGCGCTGCTCGCTGGGGCCGGCGTGTTGACGCTTCTCGCCCTGCGCGATGACTCTCCCAACGGCACGCTCTGGGGGATGCTCCAGAACACCGACGAGAAATCGAAAGCCAAGGCCGAGAAATTCGTCCACGATCGCGAGGAGGCCGAAGTGATCGCCAAACGGGCGTGTCAACTCGCGATGGATGGCACGCCGGTCGAGGGCGGGCATTTCCTCATCCGCAACGACCCGTACATCTCGGGCCGCAAGCTCTTCGAGAAGAACTGTGGCAGCTGCCACAGTTTCAGCGCACGCGAAGGTGATAAATTTGAAAGCTGGATCCCCAAGGACAAGAACAAGAAGGTTATCGCCACGGCCAGCGATCTCGGCGATTTCGCGAGCAAATCGTGGATTCGCGGTTTGCTAAAGAATTCGATGGACGACAAATATTTCGGCCTGGTCAAAGATCCCAAGGACAAAACGAAACACGCCCTGACCGGCATGCGCGGTTGGCGGCGCGGCATCGATTCCAAGCAAGAGACCTGGAAGGAAGAAAAGCAAGAGGACAAGGTGACCAAGCAGGAAGCCGAGTTCGACATGATCGCCGAATGGCTTGCCGAGCAGAGTAAGCCGCTGGAGAAACGCCTCGAAACGTTCGAGAAATTCAAGGACCATCAGGCCGCGTTTTTCAAGTCGGCGAACAAGTGCTCGTCGTGCCATTCCGCGCAAAAAATCGTGATGGATGAGGAAACGAAGAAGCTCAAAGCCGTGCCCGACGGCGGCGGAGGCGAAGGCACGCCGGATCTCACTGGCTACGGTTCGGCGGACTGGATTCGCGCCATGATCATGAGGCCAGGCCACGCGACACGCTACGGAGAGAAGAATCTCATGCCGGCATTCCGCAATTTGGAAGGCGCGGCTGCCATGTTCCACCTGCAAGAATTCCGTGAAGGCAATCCACTGGCGAAAGAAGGCGATATCCTCCACTTGTCTGATGTGGAAAGGGAAGCGATAATAAGGTGGATGCTGCGCGACTACCGCCCCATCTACGGCGGCGCGCCGATTCGGTAGAGTTAATACTTCATCCGCTTGCGGCTTGGCGCTCACCGTAGGATTATGCTGAGCGCCAAGCCGCAAGCGGAATCTGCTATTTTTCCGCCCAACCAATTGTTTGAACGTGCGTGGTAATGTGGTTCTATTAACAGGAGAAAAGATTATGGCATCCAAGATTCGTATGTGGGTCGCGTGCGCCACTTTGGCCGCGGTGCTCGGTTTCGTGTCGTTTGCCGGCACGAGCAATGCGGGCGGCGCCAAGGATTTGAAGGGCACGGTCGCCAAGATCGGTGAGATGATCCAGAAGGGCGACAATGCCGGTGCTGCGAAGTCAGCCGCTGCGATCGCCAAGGCCACCGAGGAAGTCGGCGACGTCATGCACCTGTTCCGTCCGCGCAATAAGGGCGGGCTGGGCTTCGGCACCAAGGCCATCGGCAATAACCCGATCAAGGACGGTATCGAAGTCGCGCTGCGCGACATCGCTCGCGAAGGCGCTAACTTCGCCAAGCAAGGCGACGCCATTGTGACGACGGGTTATTGGGTTGCCGCGCTCGCTGACGTCACCGCCGCCAAGGCGCCGACCAAGGACGTAGGCAAGAAGACCAAAAAGGCGTGGGCGCAATTCTCGAAAGAAATGCGCGACGCCGGTCTCGAATTCGCCAAGGCCAACGGCGCCAGTGCGAAGGCCGCCGCTGCAAAGGTTAACGCCTCTTGCAATAACTGCCATTCGATCTTCAAAGAGTAATTTCTCGAAATCAGCCGCTCGCGCTCGAAAGAGGCGAGCGGCTATTTAGCCATTCCCTTCAAAAACGCAATGGCCCGTCTTGCCGTGTTGACGGCGTCATGGCTATGCCGACTCAATTCCACATGCAATCCGCCGCAGTCGATCTCACGCAAGGCAGCGAGTATCGGCGGAAACTCCATTTCCCCATCGCCGAACATCAGATGATCGTGAACCCCCTGCCGCATGTCTTCGATATGGACGTTCCATAGCCAATCCTTCCAGCGATGAATGTGTCTTGCAATGGGCAGTTCGCCCTGGCAGTGCAGGTGCCCCACATCGAGCGTCAAGCCGAACTGCGGATGGCCGACGGCAGCATGCAATCGCTCGAACCGCTCCATCGTGTCGATGAACATGCCCGGTTCCGGCTCAAACGCCAGGCGCACCTGACTTGCTTCGGCGTGCTTCGCCAGTCGCCGGCATGCGTCAATCAGGATGGGCCAGGATTTGTTTTCTGGCATTCCGGAATCCGCGGCGCCGGACCAGAAGCTGACGCCGTCTGAGCCGAGCCGTTGCGCGATCTCGATCGCACGGCACAGAAAGTCGTAGCGAACCTCTCGCGCGGATTGTTCAACGCTGAGAAGTGTCGGATAATGTTTTCGCCAGGGATCGAGCAGAAATCGCGAGCCGGTCTCGATGACGCAGCGAAGTTGCAGATCTCGCAACAGGCCGGCGACGCGCTCGCACTCACGGTTGCAATCAGCGCTGAAAGGATTGAGCGCATAATGATCAAGCGTGATCGCGACGCTATTGTAGCCAAGCTTCGCCAGGATGAGCAGCGCGTCATCGAGCCGATGATGCGCGAAACCGTTGGTGTTGTAGCCAAGAAGCATGGCGGCGCCGAGGTGGAAAAGGATCAGGGAACGGCTTCGATGTAGGCGACTTCGGGAACGTGTTTGCGAAGTTCCTCCTCGATGCCGTTGACGACGAGCATGATGGAGCTTGGGCAGTTGCCGCACACGCCGCCGAGGCGGATGCGCGCGACACCGTCGGTAACGTCGAGCACTTCGAGCTGGGTTCCATCCATCTCGAGCGCGGGCCCTACGTGGGTGACGAGCGCCTGGCTGACGCGGTCGACGAGCGTGGCGGACATAAGTTGGACCTCCAGCATTACGCCAATTCCACTTCGGCGGGTTGAAGTACGAAGGCGTCTGAACTTTCCGGCGGTTTGGCGATTTTGATCTTCGTCACGCGCCAGCCATGATGTTCGAGCGAGCCTTTGAACGGCGGCTGCCCGGTGACGTTACCCGTGAGCCGAATCGCCGACGGATCGAAACCGGCGGGTACGTCCACGGACGAGCGTTCCTCGCCCTTGAGCACAGGCTCCATGTCAAGGTGCTCTTTGAGCACTTTTTGGCACGCTTGATGGATCGTTCGCACGCCGGCGCCGAGCGTTTCGTTGTCGGCGGCATCGACGTTCTCCAGCAGAAAATCGACGAGTCTGCCTTCGCGTTGCATGAGCGTGAGCAGTAGGAGCGGCTCGGCCGAGGGCTTGGGCGGCGGAGGCGGGGGCGGCGGGTTCAGTGCCTTGTCCACCGCTTCCTGGAATTTTGTGTCGGTAAGCCAGCGCTGGGCGATTTCCTGAGCCTTGCGATGCTTGGCAAAATCCCCGCCAACCTGAATATATCGGGCAACGGCAAGCAAGACGGCCACCACCGCCAACGTGCCGCCGATCGCGTAGTATACTTCCACAGGCATGAGTCTTCCTCGAGAATAGCGCAGTGTAACTCAATTCAATTATACGGGATAGGCTAGCCCGGAGCATTGATGAGCCGCTGGCTGATCTGTTGTCAACCGCTGGCGGGTTCTAATTTTGCCCATTGACCTTGGCGGCATTCACGGATAGGTTCACTCTCGCTGCACTTTTATCTATTTCGCGAGATCCTGCCTCATGAGCCTCTCCGGCCCATCCATAGAACGACCGACCAACGTTCGTTACGTCGTGCTCGCCTGGGCGTGCAGCTTGTCGATGCTCACCTATATCGACCGCGTCTGCATCAAGGCAGTCGCAGGCGATATGCAGCGCGACCTCGGCCTGACCGATCAAGATTTCGGCTGGGTCTTTGCATCGTTTGCGCTTTCGTATGCATTGCTCGAAGTCCCAAGCGGTTGGCTGGGCGATCGCTATGGCGCCCGGCAGGTGTTGTTCCGCATCGTGCTGTGGTGGTCGCTATTCACCGCCTTGACGGGATGCGTTCCCAGTTTCGAGACGGCCGGCCTGAGTCTGGCAATGCTCGTGCTCGTGCGTTTTCTCTTTGGAGCGGGCGAGGCAGGGGCCTATCCAAATGCATCGCGTGCTCTGCGCAGTTGGTTTCCCTATTCGCGCCGCGGATTTGCCCAGGGAATGATGTGGACCTTCGGCCGATGGGGCGGCGCCGTCGCGCCGTCGTTGATCGCGTTGTTCTCGATGCCCTACGGCTGGCGCGGGGCGTTCATCGGGTTCGGCATCGTCGGCGCGGTATGGGTAATCTGCTTCGTTTACTTCTTTCGCAATTCGCCGGCGGAACATCCCGGAGTGAATGAGGCGGAGCGAGCGCTGATCCAGGGCAAGGGCGAGGAGTCCGAGAAGCTGCCGATCTCATGGCGGGCGATGCTGCAATCGCCCACGCTTTGGTGCCTGAGCGGCATGTACCTCGCGAGCAATGCGGGCTGGTGCTTCTTTATTACCTGGGATCGGCGCTACTACGAAACGATCCACGAACTCGAAGGCGGCCAGCTTCGGATCGCGACCAGTCTGCCGCTCTTTTTTGGCGGCGTGGCCTGCTATCTGGGCGGCCTGGTGACGGATCGGCAGGTGAAGGTCTGGGGCCGCCGTTGGGGGCGAACAGGGCAGGGGGCGCTGGCCTACTTTCTTGGCGCGGTTTTCTTTTTGCTGGCGCTGACTAGCGATCAGCCCTGGGTGGCCGTCGGGTCGCTTTGCATTGCATCGTTTTTCAAGGACTTCGCAATGGCGGTCAGCTGGTCCACCTGCATCGACATCGGCCATCGCTACTCGGGAACCGTTTCGGGATTCATGAACATGGTCGGCAACCTTGGCACGGTCATCGCACCGCCGATCGTCGCCCACCTGGCTCGCCGCGGGCAGTGGAATCTCGCGCTCGTGTTCTCGGCAAGCATGTTTCTGACGGCATCGATCCTGTGGTTCTTCGTCAACCCGCGCGAAGTGATCGTTTACTCCCCCGTCGACCGTGAACGCCTGCGCGAACGCGGCGAGTTGGAGTAATGTGCATCACGCCAGCAAGCATCGCAGCATGCACGCGATCGCCTGTGGCACGTAGTTGGGGTCGCGGTAGAGCGGAATATCGAGCGGCAGCGTCAGCGTGTAACCGAGAGCTGTGCGGATCAGTTCCCACGCGCCGACGCGGGCATCGAGGTCTTTGCGAAACACGCCGACGCTTTGGCCTTCGCGAATCACATTGGAAAGCATCCGCTCACTTTCGAGGTAAAAAGTCCGCAGGCAGTCGGCGATTTCAATGTCGTCGATGTCCACCAGGCTGCGGTGCATGATCTGGAAGTCGAGCGCGTGCTCCTTCGTACTGCCGAGGTATAGATCGACGATGGCGTGCAGGCGTTGCAGCGGATCGGCGATCGATGCCGTCTCGCTTTCCCAGCGGTGAATCGTCGCCTCGCGGATGCCGGTTAGCACTTCCAGGAACAGCGATTTCTTGCTGTCGAAATGCCGATACAGAATCGGCTCCGTAACGCCGGCGGCATGGGCGATCTTCTCGGTCGTCGTGTCTTGATACCCGAGCGTGATGAAAAGGCTTTTGGCATGCTCCATGAGCTGGCGTTTGCGGTCGGCTTTGCGCATCCGCGCGGTGGATTTGATCTTGGCCATCGTGGTCCGTTTTTGTTGTTCGTTTCCTTTGCTTGCGAATCAATTCTTGAGCGACTTCCAGACGTCCATCGCCCAGGCGATGTCGCATTCGCTTTGCACGTAGATATTGCACTGGGCGAGTTTGCCGTCCACGGCGACATAGCCGTGCAGATTCCAGAGCGCCTGTCCGTCTTCCTCGTAGGGGACCAGGGAGGCACGGCCCACCAGCGGTCCGTCGGCGTAGTCGAAGTGTTCGCCGCCCTCGGGCCATTCGCGCGTCTGCAAGATCGCGTGTGCCTTCACGCGTTCCTCGGTCTCGCCGCAGAACGACCACGACGTGAACCAGATCGTTCGTCCGCCATGCCAGGCGCTCCACGTCTCGCCGTTGGATTCCCAGGTCTCGGCCATTTCGCCGGGGATCGTCAGCCGCCAGCCGCCCGTCAGCATCGCTTCGACGGCGCCGCGCCGATAGCCGATCAACGCCTGGTCGGCGGGCATGCGTTCTGCCTGCCGCTGAATTTCCGATTCGAGTTCCGGCTCGCGCTGGAACTCAGCGTAGCCAAAGTAGTCGTTGAGATATTCGAGAATCTCGCGCCACTCTCGCCAAGGAAAATCGGCTTGCGGATCGAGATGATGCGCCCGTTCGAGATCGAGATGGACATCCATCAGCAATTCGCCTTCATCCTCCGTGATCGGCGTGCGCCATCGAACCTCCTGCCACATCCGAGTCAACGCCCGGCCGAGAAAAAACGATGCGCCGACGCCTTCGTCCCACCACGGGAAAAACGCGACGCCCTTCTCCGGATCGTCGATCACCGCGCGAAACCACTCTGCGGTACGCGGACCGAGCGGCGTCAGGATCGCGTCGTTGCCCGGATAGCCGTAGTTGAGCGGCATCGACACCATGTGGATCTGCGCCTCGTCGTTGTTGATGCTATCGACGATGACGCGCGACAGCGTGCCAAGCCAGCTCAGCATCTCGTCGCGGACCTTTTCGGCGTTGCCGTGCAGGAGGTACCCCGTGTCGTCGCCGATTTCGTTTTCGTCTTCGTCTTCGTCCTCGTTAGGCGCCCATTCGATGCCAAACTGCTCGCCGAGCCGATTGAGCAAATCGCACACGTGGATGTGGTACCCCGGACCTGCCGTCGAGGTTTTGGCGGCGACGAGCATCTCGCCCGGAGCGGGAATCGCGATCTCGATGTCCTCGGCACAGGGATGAATTTGCAGAAACAGGGCCGGCAGGTCGTCTTGATCGATGCCGATGTGGCAAAGCATTAGCGGTTCTTCTTCATGCCCCTCCAGCCAGGATGCGATCTGTTCCAGACATTCTTCCGGGGGAAGGTTATCGGCGTTGCCGTAGGTTCCCGAAAGCATCAATCCGACACCCATGTTTCGCCCCGACCGTGGTGGGTTCTTGAAGTCTCTCCTACTACTCTAAAATGAACTTCGACTTCCAACAAGCCGAATCGACAAAAACTACCGACCTTTGCCGCTTGCGGCTTAGCGCTCAAATGAAACAATCCGAGTGCAAATCCTCAAGCGCAAACCAAATAATCGAGGGCGACACGATGCCAAAAATCCTCGCGCTGGCGACTCGCAATGCGAAGAAACGCAAGGAAATCGAAGAAATCCTCGGCGGCCTCGGCCTGACGCTGCACGACATGTCGCACTATCCGCACGCACCGGAGGTGGACGAGGACGGCGATACCTTCGAGGCCAACGCACGCAAAAAAGCGACCGAGACCGCCATCGCCATCGGCCAATGGACCCTCGGCGAAGACAGCGGCCTCGTCGTGCCCAGCCTGGGCGGCGATCCCGGCGTCTATTCCGCACGCTACGCCGGCAAGCAAGGCGACGACGCCGCCAACAACACCAAGTTGCTGAGCGAACTCGCCAAACTCCCCGCCGACCAGCGCGACGCCTACTACGTCTGCACCGCCGCCCTCGCCGACCCCACGGGCAAAATCCACGCAGTCGTCGAAGGCCGATGCAACGGCCGAATCGTCTCTGATTACCGCGGCGAAGGCGGGTTCGGTTACGATCCGCTGTTCCTCATCCCCGAATACCACCAAACCTTCGGCCAACTCAGCGCCACCGTCAAACACGCCCTCAGCCACCGCGGCCGAGCGCTGACCCAGCTGCGCCCGGTGCTGAGAGAGATCCAAGCCCAAGGGTGAGCGCAGCGAACCCTTGGGATGCTGGCCAACCGGGCGCTTGGCCAACAGCAAATGGCCAAGCGCTTTCGCACTTTTTCGGCCTTTTTTCGCACTTTTAGGGGGTGTTGGCCACGAAGCCGAGGGGGAGAGGGGGGGCAACTGCATGCAGACTATTTTGGAAAAACAGAAAAAAAGCTCGCCACCGACTTTGCAATCCCATCCGCCGGCGCGTTACGATGAGGGAAAAACGCCATTTCACGGCTGTAAGCAATCCGGTACAATCTCTCCAGGAGAATGGACAATCCGCATGGCTCTTGAACCGGGAGGTTTGGCATGGCCAAAAAAGCAGCCGCAACATGGTTGACAGAAGAAGTCGCGGAATTCCTGGCGACTTGCCCGTCCCCGGACGAATTGTGTGAGTACCGTCCATCCCCTCAAGCGGTGCAGCGTTTCAATGCGCTGTTGGCCAAGTCCAAGGCCGGATCGCTTGCCCAGGAAGAGGAATGGGAACTGGACCAATTCGAGCATCTTGAGCTATTGATGCAAGCGATCAAAGCCCGCTTGCGCCCCGCCAAGCTGGTGCGCGGGTGAGTTCTGACATATCCCTCGACTTGCGAACGCAGGCGCAGGCCCGCGCCGGCTTCCGCTGCGAATACTGCTTGCTCCACGAAGACGACGCCTGGGAACCGCATTCGCCCGATCATATCGTCGCACGCAAACACCGCGGCATGACGGAATCGGAAAACCTCGCCTGGACCTGTTCGGTCTGCAATCGCCACAAAGGTAGCGATGTGGCCTCGATCGACAACTTGCGGCGCATTGCCAAAAAATTCCAAAAATAAGCAATTCCCCTATTGCGCTATCGTCTTACTTCTGCCATGATAACTTATACCGACCCATTACAGGGGCTATCAGTACTTCACCCAGGAGGTTTGTAAGAATTTTTCATTTTCCACTTTCGGAGGGATGCGAAATCGGATACGCTCCATTAACTCGCATTATTAGATAGGGGAAAATCCTGTGTCGAAAGCTAAGGCTGAGGCCACACCTGCTGATCCTTCATTTCCGGAGTGGCTCAAAGGTCGCCTTCGATTTGGCCTTGCAGACGATTGTGTTATAATCTTTATACCGAGTCACGCTCGCGACAAGTCGAGAATTAAGGATCAGGCTGAGTGGGCTTCGGAAGGCCTTGACTTAATGGGAAAGTTATACGGGGGAGCGACTGGTTTCACCGAATTGTGCGGTATCTGGCGAGATGATGAAAACGGCGGCCAACTGCTGACTGACAAACCAATCATGATCCAGAGTCTTGCAAAGCGGGACGACGTTGACGACCCGGAGAAAATAGGCCAGCTGGCGAATTTCCTGAAGCGAATGGGGAAAACAACGAAGCAAGGCGCTGTCGCGGTCATCTTTAACAACGCTATTCACTATATCTCGAACTACGATTGAACATGAACGAGTTAGACCAATTGACGATAAGCCGCATACTGGGCAGCACTGTCCGGTCGATTTCACGTCCTGCGTTCGGAGGGTTCGCAACCGCAGGTACGGTTGGACAAATGCTCGCCAATCGCCCCAAAGAGATCTCGCCCTTGGGTCCGGACAAGTCGCGAGACAAAATTATCGTCAAAGCCTTTGCAGAAATTCACGACGGGTATTCCGTTGATCGTACGCTGGCGGACCCGCAGATGGCCGCTCTTTTTGTAAAACGATGTCAGCAACTCGGCATTGAGGCTCCGCACGCCGCAATTTGTCGTCGACTCCTCCGGCTCAGAAAAGCGGGCGGACTTTCAGTGAAGACGACCAGGGTGGATAAGAGGGATCCCCACCGTTTCCTAATTCCTGCCGAGCTTGCGTTCGCCAAGCTGACGTATCGCTTTGACGCGAGCTACGATGACCTTCTGGCCGATCCCGAAGTCGGCAAAGCCTTCGACGAGAACGTCGCCAAGTTCGGGCGAACAGGGGATACTGTAGCGTATCGGCTGGCTGCACTTTATCTAAGGAAGATCGTTTGGTCGCGTCGCAAGGCCGATGCGAAGCAAATGGCTCACCTGGATATCTCGAAAGTTAAGCCCCATTGGCACACGTCCGGCCACCTATCGGATGTCCGACTTAATGCCATGCCGGACTCCGAAGGCGTTTTCTCGTTGCGAGAAGCGGACCGGTATCTATTCCTGAGCCAGTCCGAGAATTTACGTTCCGACGTCGGCATATTTCAAGATGCCGATGTTCTTGCCGCCGTGGGAAACCACTTCTGGTCTCCCTCGCCAGACAAGATCAGAGTTGATTTCGTGAGGCCAGAAGACCTGCGGGGTGTGAGTCTCCGTCGATTTGAGTCCAAAGCAATTGAGACGTATCAGCCAATCTTCAACATGCTGCCGAAGGCTGCTTAGAGAAAAAGGTGTCAGGCTTAGAAAAAGGTGCAGGACCCTTTGTTTTGAAAAGGGTCCTGACACGAATGGCGTTAACTTAAGCCAGAATAGCCCGATTCATGTCAAACTGACGAGATTGGGCAGGCCCCTAACTTGCCAGCCTTAACAATATCGGGATTCGAATTCCTTAAGTTGATGCCATTCGGTCCTGACACCTTTTCCTCTGACACCTTTTCTCACGACGACAATTCCTTTTCGCGGTCTCGTGGCCATCTGGGCTTGCCTCAAGGATCGGCCGCGCGGTACGGTTTCCTCGTCAGGAACCCTGACCTTTTGGGAATAGTCGAGAGCCTTGCAAATAACTGGGAGTATGACAAAATGCAATCAATGCAGAACGCACGTCAATTGTTCTTGCTGGTTATTTCCGTTACTTTTTGCTGCAATTTCTCATATTCAGCGCAAGAGGATTCGGCGGGGACTGTTCCAAAGGTGGCAATCGTTTGGCACAAATTCGACAGCGAAAGCCGCGCGGCGGTGTTGGGACAACTACAAATTTCTGTCTTGGGGAAACGCACATTCATTCAGGGAAAAGTTCTTTACGCTGGATGGCAGAACGAAATTGGGGGAACGACACTCTGGATTCCCATCGACTCGATAACTCGAATCTTGGAATTCAAAACGGAAAATGAAGCGATAAGAGCGGCCAAGTCGCTCGCAAAGGAGGATCCGAAAGCGGGCGAAGCGATAAACTCCAGGGAAAAAAATCAAAAGCAAATCTTTTGGAAAGCGGCTTACGACACTGCATTCAAGGAAGCTAGCGCGAATAGCATGCCGATGATGCTATTCTTTGTCCGACCCGATGCGAAGCCCGTGCAAAAATTGGAACATGCAATGAACCAGGACGTTCGGATTGCATCGCTGCTGAACACTCGGTTTATGACGTTGAAAATCGACGCGTTGAAAGAAACCAATATCGCTCGCGCGTTTGACATCAATTTGTTTCCGACACTGATTATCACGGATAGCTCGGGAATTATTCGCGAACGAATAATAGGCTACCAAGACCCTGAAACTCTTCTGAAAATACTTACCCAGTTCCTCAAGCAATATGAGAGAAAAATGCCTAAGGCAGTAGATGCATCGCTGGGCAATTAGGAATTGGAATGCCGACTCGTACCCGCAACTAGGACGAGATCAAGCTGCGGGTTGTGGATAGGTAATCAGGAAAGGCAAGCCCAAGGGTGAGGTACGCCGAACCCTTGGGATCGAATCAACAGACCACGCAAGCCCCAGGACGCGAAATCTGATGTCCTTGGCCAGGCCCAAAGTCCCCCTCACCCCAACCCCTCTCCCCCGGAGTACCGAGGGAGAGGGGCTTCAAACCGTCGCTCACGCTTCCGGCTCTGGGGGTTTCGCAGTGATATCTCACACCGCCACCCCATCCACCAGTTCGTAGAACACATTCCGCTGTCGCGGCACGTAGCCCAACTCGCGGATGGCGGTTTTGATTTGCTTGAGCGTCAGGTAGTGCACCGTTCCGGCCGAGGCGACGACGTTTTCTTCGATCATCAGGCTGCCCATGTCGTTGGCGCCGAAGAGCAGGGCGAGTTGGCCGATCTTCAAACCCTGCGTGACCCAACTCGACTGGATGTTCGGGATGTTGTCGAGGTAGAGCCGGGCGATCGCGGCGATTATGCGTCTGGCCGATGGCGCTTCGTTGGGAGCGTGTCGGCGACGTGGCCGTAGAGGACGGGCAGCACGATCAGGTTGAGCAGGGTGCTTGTCAGCAGGCCGCCGAGGATGACGATCGCCATCGGGTATTCGACTTCGTAGCCTGGCTTGCTGCCGCTGATGGCGAGGGGCAAGAGGCCGAGGCCGGCGGCGAGGGCGGTCATCAGGATCGGGGCGACGCGTTCGACAGCGCCGCGCTCGAGCAGGTCTTGGCCCATCGGCATGCCTTCCTCTTCTTGCAGATGCCGATAATGGCTGACGAGCATGATGCCGTTGCGCGCCGCAATGCCGAGTACGGTGATGAACCCGACGAGCGAGCCGAGCGAAAGCACGCCGCCCGCCAAAAGCGCCGCCGCGATGCCGCCGATGAGCGCGAACGGCAGCGTGAACAGGACGAGCAACATCAGGCGGAGCGATTGAAAGTCGATGTAGAGTAGCAAGGCGATGCCGATGACGGCGATGATGCCATAGATCAAGAGTTGGCGCTGGCTTTCTTGCCTTGCCTGGTATTCGCCAAGCAGTTCGACGCGATAGCCAGTGCGTTCGGGCAGCGATTTCAAGCGTGCCTGAATATCCTTGACGACGCTGCCCAGATCGCGTCCCTTCACGTTACACGTCACGTCGATGCAGCGTGATGCTTTGTCGTGGCGGATGGAGTTCGGCGCGTTCACCACGCGCAGCTCGGCAATCGCCGCCAACGGGACCGTGCCCTTGCCCAGGGGCAGATCGATCGGCAATCGCCGAAGGTCTGCGAGGGTGTAGGTCGCGTCGTGATGGCCTTTGACGATGATGTCGAACTTGCGCTGGTCCTGATGCGATTCCGCGACGACCGTGCCGTTGAGTTGCGTCGTCAGCGCGTCGCCGACGTCTTTGGGGCGAAGGTTGTGGGTTTGCATTTTGTACGGATCGAAAAGGACGCTGATTTGCGGCACGAGAACCTGGGCCTCGACCTTGAGATCGATGACGCCCTCGACCATCCCTTCGCGTTTCGGCCCGGTGCTGATGAGATCGCGCACCTCGACGGCGCGGGAACGAAGCCCATCCAACTCCGGCCCGTAGATGCGCAGCACGACCGAGGCGCCGGCGCCGGAGAGCACTTCCTTCATGCGCTCTTGAAGGTAGGTCAAAAGATCGTGCTGGAAGCCCGGGTGGCGAGCCATCACCTTCTCGATTTTCTTGCGAGCTTCGTGATAATCGCCCTGGAAATCGCCCAGGCTGATCCAGAGTTCGGAGAAGTTGGCGCCGTAGATTTCTTCGCCGACCTCGGCTCGCGCGATGTGGGAGCCGTACTCCTTCACGTCGGTTTCGTCGAGCATTTCGCGGCCGACTTTTTTGATGTCGGTGGTCATCACGTCCAAACCGGTTCCGGGCTTGGAGACCCAGTGCATCAGAAAATCGGTTTCCTGGAAATCGGGAAGAAACTCTTCCTTGAGATGAACAAATCCAAACCCCGCTGCGACGAGCGAGGCGAGCAGCATGCCGTACACGAGCATCGGCCGGCGCAAGATCGGCGGCAGGATCATGCCATAGATTGCGCGAATGGCTCGTGTGAGCCAGGGGTCGCCGTGGGATTCGACCTTGCCGGGAAGAAGAATGAGGCAGAGCGCTGGCGTGACCAGCAGTGCGACGATGAGTGAAGCGAACACCGAGAGGACGTAGGCCATGGCCAGCGGACGGAAGAAGGCGCCTGCCACGCCGGACATGAAAAAGATCGGCATGCAAACGAACATGACGATGAAGCTGGCGTAGACCACGGCACTGCGTACTTCGAGCGATGCATCGAGCACCACGCGAAACGCCGAGCGCGGATGTTCGAGCGTGCGGTTTTCCTTCAGGCGGCGGACGATGTTCTCGACGTCGATGATGGCGTCGTCCACGACCTCGCCGACGGCAATCGCCAGGCCGGCTAGCACCATCGTATTGATCGTGATGTTCATCTGCACCATCACGACCACCGCGCTGACGATCGACAAGGGAATGGCAGTCAGGCTGATGACGGCGGTGCGCCATTCGAAGAGGAATGCGATCAAAATCAGCGTCACCAGGCCGCAGCCGAGGAGGATAGCGAACTGCAAGTTGGCCAGGGCGATCTCGATAAACGTCGCGGGCCGAAAGATGCGGGCGACGATTTTCACGCCGGGCAGGCTGGGGCGAAGGGCGTCCATCGCCTTTTCGACCTCGTGCGTGACTTCGAGCGTATTGGCCCAGGGGAATTTTTCGACGACGACGAAAAGCCCTGCCTGATCCTGCACGACGCCTTCGCCGATAAAGGGCGGATTCCCCACGGACAGGTCGGCGATTTGCCGAATGAGCACCGGCACGCCGCCGCGGTTGGCGACGACGATTTGGCCGAGGTCTTCGGGGCTTTTGATTTTCGTGGAATATTGCACGGCAAGGCGCTGGTTCGGAGTGTCGTGAAAGCCCGCGCTGCCGTGCACGACGGAATCCTTCAGAGCTTTCTTGACCATCTCGAGCGTCACTTCATGGGCACGCATTTCCTCCGGCTTGACGAGCACCTGGAGCACTTTGTCGTGCTGGCCGTACGTCGAGATGTTGGCAACGCCCGGAACACGCAAGAGGCGTGGCTCGATCACCCAGCGCAGCAGCACACTGACATCGGTCTGGTCGATCTCCTTCTCTCCCGGAGCAAGTTCGTTTTTCTGCTTGGGCGCAAGGCCAATATGAAGCACCCGGCTCGTGGACGATAACGGCGGCATGACCCGCGGCGTTTTCACTTGCAGCGGCAGCGAGGCGGCGGCCACGGCGACGCGCTCCGTCACCATCTGCCTTACCTGAAACAAATCCGAGCCGTGCTCGAAAAGCATCACCACCGATGACACGCCTTGCACCGATTTCGAGCGCAAAGTCGTCATCCGCGGGATGCCGTTGACGGCACTTTCGATCGGAATAGTCACCAGGTTCTCGACGGCCTCGCTCGACATGCCCGGTGCTTCCGTCTGCACCTCGACGAGCGGCGGAGCGAATTCGGGGAATACGTCAAGCGGCGCGCGCGTCGCTTGCCAACCGCCGTACACGAGAAAAACGATGCTCGCGACCACGATGGCGAATCGTTGCCGCAACGCCAGTTCGACAAGACCTCGGAGCATTATTGTTCCTCTCCGTCCACCGTGACCGGCGTCTTGAAGAACTCGCGGCTAAAGAGCAGCGCACCGCCGGCGGTCACGACAGCATCGTCTTTTCCGAGCATGGGGTGGACGGACACCTCTTTGCCGTGCGACGTCACGATTTCGACGCGGCGGCGCTCGAAGACGTGGCGCTGGTCTTGCGCCTTCGTTTTCTCGACGTAGATCCAGGCCTGGCCATGGGCATCGAAAACGATGGCGGAATAGGGCAGCAACGTCGATTTCTCTTTGCTGCCGAGAGGGATCTGCGCGGAGACCATGAGATCCTTCACGAAGCCCTGGCCTGGTTTGGCGCCATCGATCTCGTACCACAAATCGGCGGTATGTTTGACGGTATCGACAAACGGCGATCGGCCCGCGGGCTTGGCGGTGAAGCGCGGTTTGCCTGCACCGTTGCCTGGTTTGTTGTTCTTCCAAGTGATTTCGATGTCCTGTTTCAGATCGACACGCGGCAAGTCGAACTCAGGCACGGGCACGCGTACCCAAAGCGGGTTGAGATCGATCAACGTCAACAACGGCGAGGCCGTCGGCACATACTGCCCGTTGCTCACGAGAGTCTGCAACACCATCCCCGCCTGCGGCGCTTGAATCGCGACCCGCCCCGGAAGGAACAACTGCAGCTTGTCCTTCGCCACGGCCAATTCCTCGGCGGCGTGATCCCTGGCCTTTCTCGCAAGCTCGAATTCCTGTCGGCTGCGCAGCTTCTGCTTGAAGAGGTCGGCGAAAAGGTTGTATTCGCTCTCGGCATTCTTGAGCGACGCCTGCGCCTTTTTGAACTCGCCCTCGATCCCGCGTTTGAGCGTGGCGACCTGAATTTGCTCGACCGGCGACAGCACCGGTTCGATGTACAGCAACTTGTCGCCCAGGTCCACATGCGATCCAGGGATCGGCAGGCCGCGCTCGGCCGTGACGGAGACGTAGCCCGAGGCCGGCGCCGTCAGCGTGATTTCGTTGCCCGGCTTCGCCATGATCCAACCCGTGAGCGTCAGGCGCTCGTGCGTGTCCACGATGCGCGGCGCTGCCGTCTTGATCGCGAGTGCGACAAAGGCCTTTTTGCTGATGCTCGTGCGCGACAGATCGTCCTCGGATCGCGGTTTCTCCGCGGCGACGCTTGCCTTGGGCGGCTGCGCGCCGGTCTGGCATCCCATGATCGCGAACAATCCGAGCCAACAAAATATGCGGAGTGGTGACATTGGAGCATCCAAAAGGCAGAAGATTCGGTCGCAGGATTATTGTACCGCGCACCAGTGCCGTTGGAGTTCGGTGCAAGGCACGGCCTCGCCCGGAAGAGGCGGCGCGGGAACGAGAGCGCGGGCGATGGCATCGCACAGCGGAGCGATTCCATCGCCCGTTTGAGCCGATACTCGCAGTGCGTTGGGCAGCGAATCCCATTCCCAGGCCGACGGCAGATCGGCCTTGTTGATTATCAGCAACCACTCGCTCGGGTCAATCGGCAGAATTGGCTCGGCCGATCCGTCAACTACCCAGATGCGAAGATCGGCGTCCCTTGCTGCCGCGCGCGCCTGGTCGATTCCGAGTTGTTCGAGCGATTCGCGGGAATCTCGGACGCCTGCTGTATCGATCAATTCGACAGGCCAACCGTCGATGGCAAGTCGGCAGGCGACCAGATCGCGCGTCGTGCCGGCGATGGGCGTGACGACACTGCGCGTGTAGCCTGCGAGCGCATTCATCAGGCTGCTCTTGCCGACGTTCGGCACGCCAGCGAGGACTACGCGCCAGGGCTCGACAAGATGCCTGCCGAGCGGAATCAGATCGCACAGGCGATTGCGAGTTTCCGGACTGGCATCGACCGTGGCTCGCTCCCAGGCGCCGGATATTTGGTCGAGCAGCACTGCGGCGGTGCGCAGCGTCGGTGCGTTGGCGAGCATTTCCAGAATTCCGGCGCCATCGCCGAGATACTGCTGCCAGGAGACGGCAACGGCGCCGCGCTGGACGAATAAGTCTTGAATAAATCGCACGACTTCCATGCCGCCGTGACAGTGAATCTCGACGCAAATGGGCGATTCGGATTTGACGGCGAGTATCGCGGAATCGGCATGCGTGATACCAATTTTTCCGTACCAGAACTTATTCGTAATCGGGCGCTCGGGCAGCTTCCCGTGTACAGGTTGAAATAGCTCGCGCGCCAAGTTCCATGCCGCCGGCCCGCGCAATCCTACCGTGGCGACACCGGCTCGGCCTGGAGGCGTGAGGCAGGCGATGATCGTGTTTTCCATCACCCGCCTCCGCTGATCCGCACGCCTTCGAGCGTCATCTCCGGCCAGGAAATCGCCGGGCTTTTCAAATTCGCTGCGAGGATCGGCCCATCCCCGCCCGTGATGAAGAGATCGCAGTGCGACGAATCTTTCGCGTGGTACTCAGCTATGACGCGCTCCACGCCGCCGACGACGGCAGCAAGTATGCCGGCCTGTATGGCAGGAATCGTCGAGACTCCGGGCGGCCTGGCGTTCGCGTCGATGGCGACGATCGGCAGAAGCGCGGTGAAATCGTGCAGCGACTTCGCCATCAGGCCAAACCCAGGGAAAATGACGCCGCCGCGAAATTCGCCGGCCTCGTCCACGTAATCCACCGTCACCGCGGAACCGGCATCGACGATGATGGCGCCTCCATCAACTCGGCGCCGGGCATTGGCGGCCACGGTGTCGAGCAAACGATCGATGCCGATTCCTTCCGGGGCTGGCAACGCGACCGTGAGCGGCAAATCGCGAAAGGACTCAAGGGCTTTGCAAGGCGCGTTTCGCTCTCTCAGCCATGCCGTGAACTCGCGACACCTCGGCGGATTCACGCCTGCGATCACCCACGGCGTCTTATCGTGCAACGACCACGCTTCCCACTGGCGAGACCACGCCTCGGCGTCGGAAGCGGGCAGCGAAGCGACCTCGGCTACAACGCCGCCGGCGCAGCGGCCCCACTTGATGCGCGTATTGCCTATGTCAACCACAATCAGGCTGTCATTGGCGTGATTCCGAGTGTGCATCCAATCGTCCTGCCAGGGTTCCCATGGCCGCTAGGCCTGGTCTGATGAAAACCATTGAAAACTCGCACTGACGAGACAGTATCCAACGTCCGAAATCGTTGCGCGAAGTGCTCCCTCTCCCTCCGGGAGAGGGTTGGGGTGAGGGCTACTCGGCCTTTTGCAAGCGACACATCACTTGCCCGTGCGTCAGGTTGCCCTCACCCCCGACCCCTCTCCCGGAGGGAGAGGGGAGAAAAGCGCAATACTTTTTTTGGATGAACGCAGCGTTTGGTTTTCATCAGCCCACGCTACGCCTGTTGCTCGGCGGGTTCTGCACGCAGCAACTCGCTGACTCGGCCAACCAGTTGCGCGAGGCCTTGCCCAGTCACGGCAGAGATGCCTAGCACCTCGCGATCCAGCTCTTTGCTCATCCGCTGACGCACTTCGTCGCTATCGGTGAGCTCGGATTTGCTGACGGCAATAACCTCGGGCCGATCGGCAAGCTCCTTGCGGTAGAGTTCGAGCTCACGCCGCACCATGCGATAGTTCTTGAGCGGATCGCTGCCGTCGGTCGGCCAGGGCTCGATCAGGTGCACCAGCACGCGCGTTCGTTCGACATGGCGAAGGAATTCGTGGCCAAGGCCAACGCCTGCATGGGCGCCTTCGATGAGACCAGGAAGGTCGGCGAGCACGAAGACACGTTCGCCGCTGGAATGCACGACACCGAGGTTGGGATGCTTGGTGGTAAACGGATAGTCGGCGACTTCCGGGTGAGCTTGCGACAATCGACTCAACAGTGTTGACTTGCCGGCGTTGGGCAGGCCGATGAGGCCGGCATCGGCGATGACTTTGAGTTCGAGGGTCAGCCAGCGTTCTTCGCCGGGCTCGCCGGGTTCAAATTCGCGAGGCGTTCGATTGGTGGCGGTGGCGAAGGCTTTGTTGCCCCGCCCGCCGCGCCCGCCTTTGCCGACGACGACTTCCTCGCCCGCCTCGGTGAGATCGCGGAGGATGTTGCCCCGCTCGCGATCGATGATGATCGTTCCGGGAGGCACATGAATGACGACGTCCTTGCCGTCGCGGCCTGTTTTCTGCGATCCGCTGCCAGGCCGGCCAGAGTCGGCGCGGACATGCTTGCGGTTGACGATCTCGGCGAGGCTGTCGGCCCCTGCCAGCGCGCGAATGATGACGCTGCCGCCCTTGCCGCCGTCGCCGCCGTCGGGTCCGCCTTTGGGCACATACTTCTCGCGCCGAAACGAGCAGCAACCGTTCCCGCCATCGCCGCCTTTTACCATGATAGTTACACGATCGACAAACATTTTCGAATGGGTCTCCGGAACATTTTCAGATCATTATATACCAGAGACGGGATGACTGAGGGATCTGGACGTTGGATTCCGCTCGCGGCATAGCGATCAGCACGGCGCCGTGCTGAGCGCAAGCCGCAAGCGGCGACGACAAATCGGGAAGGAACTTGACATGACTCTCTCACGACGTCGCCGACAGCCGTTGCGGTCTGGCGGTATCGTCGGGGCCTTGACCGATACCGGTGTCGGCGCAGGCGTTGAGATTGGGAGGCAGCGGCGTGTCGTCGCGATTCAGCGGCGTGGCCGCAGATTTGAGAGTTGGCACGGCGCGATTGTTCGGTGCTGGCATTTGCCGACGTGTGAACGGCAGTAGCGCCAGCGCGACGGAGGCGGGCGTTTGAAAACGGTCATCCGGGTTCTTTTCCATCATGCGCTTGACGATCGCGATGACTCCCGCTGGCACATCATCGCGGAAGTTCTCGATCGGCTGCGGATTGGCTTGTTGGTGCTGGATGATCTTCTGCATCAGCGCGCCATCGGGAAAGGGCGCCTGGCCTGTCAGCAGATAGTAGAACGAGCATCCCAGACTGTAGATGTCGCCGCGAATATCGACGGTGTTGGCGTTCCGCGCCTGTTCGGGGGAAAGGTAATCCGCCGTGCCGACGATGCTTTTCGAGATATTCTCGAGCGAGTTCGGATCCGCGGCCATGCCCTTGGGATTGCGCATGGCGGCGAGGCCCCAGTCGAGAATCTTGATCATCGGCCTTATGAGCATGGTCGCCTTGGAGCCTGGCGTTTTGTCCATTCGTTCGCCCAAGGCCGCGAACGAGTCGAAGTTTTTTTTGGTTGATATAGGAACATGCGTGAGGAAGAGATTCACAGGCTTGATATCGCGATGAACGAGGTTGCGCTCATAAGCGTGCTGTAATCCTGTCGCCGACTGGCGGATATAGTCGCACGCTTCACGCACGCCAAGCGCGCCGGACAGGCGCACGAGTTTGCCGAGGTCGGTTCCCTCGATGTATTCCATGGCGAAATAATAGGTATCGTTCCACTGGTCGGCATCGCAGAACTGCACAACGTTTACGTGATCGAGGCGGGCCATGGCCTCGACCTCTTGCAGAAACTGTTGCCGGCCTTCCGTGCTTGCGAATACCTCGGGTCGGATCATCTTGATGGCGACTTCGCTTCCCGTTTCCGCATGCCGGGCGTGAAATACCTGGCTCAAACCGCCCTGCCCGAGACGATCGATGACGTGATACGGACCGATGAGGAGTTCCTCGCCATTGCCCGCGAGCAGTTGATTGACTTGGAAGACCGTGAGCCAGTCTCGTTGGATGAGCGATTTCGCCAAGGCGCGAGCGCCGCCACATCGCCCCGGAGCGAGTTGCGGCAGTTCGGCAAGCTGAGCAGGCGTGAGCAAATGGTATTTGCGCAGCGCGTCGATCAGCGAACCGCTCGAGCTAATTGGTACAGATGCCATCATCACGAACCCGCAGTTGGGCAGTGGGTTTCAAATTCGAGGCCGACGTTGTTGGCAGGTGTCGCGCGGAATGTCCGCGCGAAGAACGAAAGCAGGCAATGCCTCACCTCAAACATAGACCGCGAAATAGGCTCGCACAAGAAAAATTGTGAAATTCGGCATAATCGTTATTTGAGTTGCCATTTCCCGTCCTGAATAACAATCGAGCGTGGCCCTTTGTAGCGGTCATACGTCGCCTGCATCGCGGCGATGTCGTCGAAGTAGCCGACGATGTACGCAGCACCGAACGTCTCTCCTGCCTTGACTTTGCGGCCATGCAACTCCTGAATAAAGCAGACGTACCCGCGTTGATGGCACCACGCTTCGACCGTTGCCGACGGGTCGAGCGTCATGCCGGCGACCCACGGGCCTGGCTTGCCGTCACGCTTCAGCTGGTAGGCGCGGATCATGCGTTCGGGCAGTTTGGCATCGTTGCGTTGGTAGAGAAACTTGGCGTCTGGCGCGAAATCCGTCGTGAACTGCTCGGCTGGAATGGCGCCTTTGTAGCTCAGGTAGACTTGCTCGAAGGTATCGCCCTTCTTGTGCTTGATGTGTCCGGGCATGTCGATACGGTAGAGCAGATTGTCCACGTCGTTCGCGCTGGTGATCGACTCGCTGCTGAAGTAGTAGCGGACATTCGGAAGAAACACGAGCGTCTGCCGCCAGACCGAGCCGGCTTTGAAGCCTTTCCCCGGTTTGGTGAAGCGGAACTCCATCGTGACGGCCACGAAGCCGTCGCCGCGGATAATCTTGGGTTCAAGCTGCTTCGCCTGGGTGCAAATCTGCGGACCTTCGACGTAATGCTTCGGCAAATTGCCGTGGTACTTTGGCTCTCGGCCATAATCGTCGTCCCGCCAGCCAGGCGCGAGCAGAAAATCCATGATGTGCAGCCCGAAGCCGAGATCCTTGGCTCCCGTCTTCTTGTCGATAAGGCTGCCAGCAGCGGTACCGCTGACGTAGCCTTTCTTGCGGATTTTCGCCTGGAGGACGGCGGTGTCGATCGTGATATCCTCGGCGGTTTCGCGTACCTCGATGGCAGGCTGGCCGAGCACTAGGGCGAATGCAGTGATGAAACTAGACGTGGAGAGCATAGGTTAAACTCCGTATTCGTGATTTATCGTAGCCATAACGTTCCCGCGTGATGTTTTTTTTAAGCGGAGCAATAATCCATCTCGCGGAGCGAGATGGCTACGATCTGAACCTTATTGAACTAGGCTTTCGCATTCATTGTGGATAGGTTGAAGGAAACAAACAGAGTTTCCGTAAAGCTATTCAGGAGCAAACATGGCCGGTCTGTCTATCCGCAATGACGCATGCGAATTCGATTTTCTCGCTCTCGGCGCATTGGTGCATCGTCTCGATCCGGGGGCGATTCCGTTTCGCAAGGCACGGTCGTTCGACATCCACGTATCGGGCGGAGAGTTCAACGTTGCCGCCAATCTCTCCGATTGCTTCGGGATGAAGGCCGCGATCGCGACGGCGATGGTAAATTATCCGATCGGCGAGCTCGTGCAAGGCCGAGTGCGCGAAATGGGCGTGACGCCGATCTACAAATGGTTCGAGAACGACGGCGTTCGCGGTCCGAACATCGCCACGGTCTACAGCGACCGCGGCCATGGCGTGCGCGGTCCGGTCGTCTTCTACAACCGCGCCAACGAGGCAGGCGCCATGCTCAAACCCGGCGACTTCGACTGGAAAGCGATCTTCGCCAAGGGCGTGCGCTGGTTCCACTCCGGCGGTATATTCGCTTCGCTCGGCCCGGCCACGGCGGATCTGATCATCGATGGCATGGCAGCCGCGAAGGCCGCCGGCGCGGTCACGTCCTTCGATCTGAATTATCGCGCCAAGTTGTGGGCGTCTGTCGGCGGCGAAGTAAAAGGACAGCAGGTCATTCGCAAAATCGCCGGCGGGCTTGATGCGCTCATCGGCAATGAAGAGGATTTGCAAAAAGGCCTCGGCATCAAAGGTCCTGATGTCGAAGCCGGAAAATCGAAACTCGATCCCGATACCTTTTTCCAGCTCATCGAAAAAGTCGTCAAGGAGTTTCCGAATATCAAACTCGTCGGAACAACCCTGCGCGAAGTGCATTCAACCAATCGCCACGACTGGGCCGCAGTCCTTTGGCTCGATGGCAAACGCTATGTCAGTCCGATGTGCGCCCTGGATGTGCATGACCGCATCGGTGGCGGCGACGGCTTCGCCTCTGGTCTCATCCATGGCCTGCTCACGGGGCGAACTCCGGAGGAATCGCTGCGCCTCGGCTGGGCCCACGGCGCGCTCCTGACCACCTTCCCCGGCGACACCACCATGGCCAAACGCGAGGAAGTCGAAGCCTTCGCCAAGGGCGGCTCCGCCCGCGTCCAACGCTGACCAAATTCCGCACGGATCATTCAGAGGGTGAAAAACGCGCAAAGAATTCAATAGCGTGTGCGGTGAATCTTTGGTATTATCACTTCATACCCCCCGCCAGATTTCAAGGTGTTCCATGCGCCAATCTCTAGTTTCTCGCCGACAGCTCCTTCAGCTTGGCGGCGTCGGCATGCTCGGTTTGTCTCTACCGCAATTATTGCAGGCCTCGGCCGATGCTCGTCCGACGCAGCGGCGCGGCGAGAAATCGTGCATCTTCATCGTCCAGTACGGCGGAGCCAGCCATCACGACAGCTGGGATCTCAAGCCGGACGCGCCGGAAGACATCCGAGGACCGTATCGCCCGATCGCCACGAGCGTGCCCGGAACGCAGATCGGCGAGCTCATGCCGAAACTCGCCGGTCTCGCCCATCGTTACACACTCATCCGCTCGATGACGCATTCCAACGGCGGCCACGACGGCGGCATGCATGTCTGCATGACCGGACACACTGCCCCGACCGTCGATACTCCCTACTTCGGCTCCGTCGTCGCCAAGCTGCGGCCATCGACCGCGAACATGCCGTCTTACGTGTGGTTGCAAAACCTCGCTGGCGACGTGCAGCCGCGCTATCTCACTGGCGGATTTCTCGGCGCGTCGTACAGCCCGTTGCGTGTCGGCACCGACATGGACAACCCGGCCGAACCGGGCTTCCGCGTCCGCGCCTTCGACATGCACGCCGACATGACCGGCGACCGCATGAGGCACCGCCTCGATCTACTCCAGCGTGCCGAACCGACGGGCACTGCCGTGAGCGCGTCGGCGAACTCCATGACGATGTTTCGGGAGCGGGCTGTCGATCTTCTCACGGGTCCGCAGGCCCGGCAGGCGTTCCACCTCGAACGCGAAACGACGCCGATGCGCGACCGCTATGGCCGACACGCGCTCGGCCAAAATCTACTGATGGCGCGCCGTCTCATCGAAGCCGGCGTGCGGCTCGTCAGCGTCACCGCCTGGGCCGGATTGCCACGCGGCGAACGATTCCGAAACGTTCAGACCTGGGACATGCATGGCAACGGCGCGGGTCTCGGCAGCATCTTTGGCACGGGCGCGTTCGGCCTAGGCTGGGCGCTGCCAAACGTCGATCAGGCGGTTTCCGCTCTCCTCGAAGACCTCGAAGTTCGCGGCATGCTGGACGACACGCTCGTCGTCATGGTCGGCGAATTTGGCCGGACGCCGCGCATCTCCAACGGCGGCCGCGATCATTGGCCGGCGGTCTATTCAGCGATGCTGGCAGGCTGTGGCATTCGCGGCGGATACGTCCACGGCTCGTCGGATCGCCAGGGCGCCTACGTCCGCGACGCCGGCGTTCGCCCTGAAGCGTTCGGCGCGACGCTGTTTCACGCGCTCGGCATCCCGCCGGAAACCCGCCTCAGCCCCGACGGCTTTACCCGCCCCGCAAGCACCGGGCAACCCGTGATGAATTTATTTGCGTGAGAGATTTTTCGGCATCGCGTCTTGCCCGTGTCTCCACGAAAACGTGGGAGTCTTCCTGACCCATGCTCACGATTCTCAATTCCCGTGGTTCCGATCATGCACCGCTATCGCGCCGGGGCTTTCTCCAACTCGGCACGCTCGGTCTTGGCGGGCTTTCCCTGCCGACGCTTCTCGCCGCTCAAGAGGCCGACGGCAACCGGCGCCGCGGCACGGCCGTCATCCTCTATTGGATGGCGGGCGGGCCAAGCCAGCTCGACACCTGGGACCCGAAACCCGAAGCACCGGCGGAGGTGCGCGGCCCCTTCGCCAGTATCCCGACGCGCGTGCCCGGCATTCGCGTCTGCGAACTATTGCCTCGCCAGGCGGCCGTCGCGGATCGGTTCGCGCTCTTGCGTTCGATGACGCATCGCGAGCCGAACCATCCCGATGCCTCGCATCTCGTGCAGACCGGCTACCACGAACCGAACGTGCAATTTCGCGGGCAGATTTTTCCTGCTCAAGGCTCGATCGTCGCCAAACTGCGCGGCGCCAACGAGGCTGGTCTGCCGCCGTATGTTTGCATTCCCGATGCCTATTTCGCCCGGCAGGGGTTCTTCCAACTCGCGGCTCATTTGGGCAAGGAATACGACCCGGTCAACAGCGGCGGCGAACCGACGTTTCGCTTCACTTCACCCGAGCCTTCGTTCGGGCTTCCGCCGGACATCACGATCACGCGCTCCGGCGATCGCCGCGAACTGCTCCGCCGAATCGACGCCGTCCGCCGCGCGGCGAACCCCGCGATTCAGCGAATGGATTCGGTTTACCAGCGGGCGTTCGACCTCATCACCAGCCAGCCCGCACGAGCAGCCTTTGACCTGGCCCGCGAACCACTCGCCCTGCGCGAGCGCTTCGGCGACAATCCCTGGGGCCGGGGAGCGCTGCTTGCGCGGAGGTTAGTCGAAGCGGGGGTGACGTTCGTGACGATGAATCACTACGAGGCCGACGTTGATTGGTGGGACGATCACTACACCATCGAAGCGAATTTGCGCCGCCGGCTGCCGCCTTTCGATCGGGCCCTGGCGGCGTTAATCGAGGATATTCACACGCGCGGATTGGCGGAGCGCGTGCTTCTGATCGCGATGGGTGAGTTCGGCCGTTCACCTCGCATCGATGCCCAGGCAGGGCGCGGCCATTGGGCGCGTGCGATGAGCGTGCTCCTGAGCGGCGGCGGGATGCGTTCGGGCCGCGTTATCGGCGCGACGACATCCAACGCCGGCGAACCGGCGACTCACGCGTACGGTCCCGGGGATCTTCTCGCGACCATTTACCAGCATCTCGGCATCGACCCCGGCCAAATGCTGCCCGACCGCCAAAATCGACCGGTTCGGCTTGTCGATACGGGAGCGCCGATCCGCGAGCTGCTGGCATAAATTCGATCAACTGCTCGCGGCTGACTGTTCGTCGGCCTGCTCCTCGTCCTTTGCGGATTTCTTCTGGCCCGCATCGACGACGCGAACCACGTCGTCGGCCGACATGCCTCGCTCGATCATTTCCTGCTTTAACGCAAGCTCAGCTTCACGCACTCGGGCTTTAAACTCCGCCCGCCGAACCGCTGCCCACTGCCCGGCCAAAATGACAATCGTGACAAAGAGAATGCCGCCCACGACGGAAACCAACGGCACCAATTCGCGAGCACCCTGAGCAGCAAGCCAATCGAACATGTGTTCTCTCCAACGATCTTACGCAAGTTTGGCTGGTGATGTAATGATAAATGGTTCTTCGCACGAAAACGAGCGGCATTTGAACGAAAATCCGAATCGCCCCTCCCCTCGCTAACGCCAAGATCAATTTTTCCGAAATGGCATTGGCCATTTCTTTCCTTGCGATTCGCACGGGGACCGTGGCCAGGGTTACCCAACATCGGCGAAGCTGCAACGGCGGCGTGCTCTACGGCGAACCCCGCAGTGAAACGCCTGAGCCACTTCACCGTGGTTGAGTACAACCCCGGCCACGATTCTGGTACGATCTCTTTGCTATCACTGCAATTTTCGCATTTCGTGTAAAATGGTAGGTGTTAGCTCACCTGCCAATACGTCACAACAGGCCTCCACATGTTCTCACGCGAGATATTGCGGCAGATTCGGCGTTTGCAGTTGCGGGCGCGGCGAGCGGTCGAGGATCCGCTCGGCGGGGCGTATCGCAGCGTGTTCAAGGGGGCGGGCATCGCCTTCGAGGAGGTGCGCGAGTATCAGCCGGGCGATGAGATTCGCAGCATCGACTGGAATGTGACCGCACGCATGGGGCATCCCTACATCAAACGCTATGTCGAGGAACGCGAACTCACCGTTATGCTCCTGGTCGACGCCAGCGCCAGCATGGGCTTTGCCAGCACCAGCGTGAGCAAACGCGATGTCGTTGCCGAGATCACGGCACTGCTGGCGCTTTGCGCGGTGAGCAGCAACGACAAGATCGGCCTGGCGATGATCACCGAAGCGGTCGAGCATTTCGTGCCGCCGCGCAAGGGCTCGCGTCATGCGTTCCGCCTGATCCGCGATCTGTTTGGGAATCGATCGGCGGGCGCGAGGACCAATCTCTCGGCCGGGCTGGATTTTGTCAACAAAGTGCTGCATCGCCGGGCGTTGATTTTCGTGTGCAGCGATTTTTTGGATTCGGGCTACGAGCAGACGATGAAACGCGTCGCGCGCAAACACGACGTGGTAGCCGTCGCCGTGGACGATCCGCGCGAGCGGAGTTTACCCGGGGTGGGGCTGGTGGAGATGTTCGATCCGGAATCGCAATGCGCCTTCACCGTGGATACCTCCGATCCGGCGTTTCAAAAGGCTCACGGCGAGCAGGCCGGCGTTCGCCGACAGGCGTTCCAGAAGTGGACGCAGGCCCATGGGATTGACGTGCTCTCCGTCAGCAACGAAGGGCGACACCTCGACGCATTGATGCGGTTCTTTCAACAACGCCAACGTCGGCTCAGAC
>CAZAFH010000042.1:9390-58169 GCA_964484265.1 uncultured Singulisphaera sp. | reverse complement strand
AGAGGGGAGAAAATGCGCAATACTTTTCGGATGAACGCAGCGTTTGGTTTTCATCCGCTCACCTCTGGGCTTGCTCTTTAACTGTACGTTTTTGTCAGTAGGCTATTGTGCAAGCGGCTCCGACATGTTCAAGACACAAGGAAATAGATCATGCGTTGGATATTACCTTCCCTCCTCGCGTGCGGTTTCATCGTTTTTTCATTTCAACCGGGTTTAACCCAGGACAAGAAAAAAGAAAAGAAAGGCAAATTCGCCCCGCCCGCGAATCTGCAACCGACGGCCGAGGTGCTCCAGCAAATCCAAACCAAGACCGAACAACTCGCCGCCGAGATCGCTGCCCTCCGCAAGCGCGGCGACAAGAAGATCGACGCCTTCCTGCCCGATGTGGAAATCTACCACCGCGGAGCCGTGAACATCGTCCGTTTCAAGGAATTCTACAACAAAGACAGCGCCAAATGGACGCTCGCGGAACTCGATGTCGGAATCGACCGCGCGAAAAAGCTCGCCAAGGACCAAACGCCCTGGACCACCCTCGAAAAACGCAACGCCGCTCGCGCCTTTCGCTCCGAGATCGACGGCTCCGCCCAACCCTATGGCGTGACCTATCCACTCGAATACGGCAAGGACCCAAAACGCAAATGGCGCGTCGATATCGTCCTGCATGGCCGAAATTCCACGCTCACCGAAATCTCGTTTCTCCGCTCACACAATGGCACGAAAAAAGTCGCCGCCGACCAGGACTGGGTGCAGATCGACATCTTCGGCCGAGGCAACAATGCTTACCGCTGGTCGGGCGAGACCGACGTTTTCGAAGCGATGAAGCACTTCTTCGCCACGGAAGCGATGCAGGGCCGTCGCGGTCTCGTCAGTCGCGATCGCGTCGTCCTGCGCGGCTTCTCGATGGGCGGCGCCGGCACGTGGCATCTCGGCTTGCATCACCCCGGCACCTGGTGCGTCATGGGCCCCGGCGCCGGATTCACGACGACGCATGGCTATGCCTGGAAAGAAAAGAAGGCACTGCCCGACTATCAGGAAAAATGCCTACGCATCTATGACGCCATCGACTACGTCGAAAACACGCGCATGATTCCCATCGTCGCCTACAGCGGCGGTGACGATCCGCAAAAACTCGCAGCCGACAACATCGAAAATCGGCTGAAAGAACTCAAGATCCCTGGCATGACGCACCTCGTCAAGCCGGGTGTGGGCCACAAGTTCGACGCGGACTACTTCGTGAAAGCGAATGCCCTGTGGTCCCAGCACGCGGCGAAAGGGCGCGATCGCAATCCCGTAAAAGTCGAATTCATGACCTACACACTCAAATTCCCCGCGTGCGATTGGGTCACGATTCTGGGCTTGGACGAACACTACAAAAAGGCGACCGTGACCGCGGAGCGATCGGACACGGGCTACCGCGTAAAAACGCAGAACGTCCGCCGGCTGCGGCTGGATCACTTCGGTCTGACCAATCCGAACGTCATGTGCGTCATCGATGTCGATGGCCAAATCTTGCAGCACACGACGCGCAACGTCCGTCTCGTGCGCGAGAAAGGCAAGTGGCAGCTTGACTCGGCTGAGGCGAAGCGCGGCTTGGAGAAGGCTCTCGGATTGCAAGGTCCCATCGATGATGCCTTCGAATTCTCGTTCGTCTGCGTAGCAGGCACGGGCAAGCCCTGGCATGCGGCCACGCAGAAATTCGCCGACGCCAAACTCAAAGCTTTCGAGTACGACTGGGCCAAGCACTGGCGCGGCGAACTGCCCGTCACCAACGAGTACGGCATCACGCCCAACGAGATCAAGAACAAACACCTCATCCTCTTCGGCGACCCCGGCTCCAACTTCCTCCTGGCGAACCTCCTCCCCAAGCTGCCGTTGAAGTGGACGAAGGACGAAATCGAATTTGGCGGAAAGAAATACAAAGCATCCGAGCATGTGCCGGTGATGATATTCCCGAACCCGGACAATCCGTCCAAATACGTCGTGCTCAACACGGGGCACACGATACCATCGGAGGATTACACGAAGACGAACGCGATGCTCTACCCTCGCCTGGGTGATTACGCGATTCTGCGCCTGACGCCGACGGCCAAGAACGCCGCGGCGTATGAAGTGGCGACCGCGGGGCTGTTCGACGAATTCTGGCGGGTAAGTGAGAAATAGGCTCACGCAAAGGCGCAAAGACGCAAAGAGTCGATTGAATGTGGATAATGGTTCACGCAGGGGGAAGGGATAGAGGAGAGAGAGTTATTCGATTTTTCTTTGCGGCTTTGCGCCTTTGCGTGAGTTTATTCATCTATCCCAAGGAGATTTTCATGAATGAGAATGAGCTTGCGACCGTCGTTGTTGACGCGGCTTTCAAGATTCATGTGAAACTTGGGCCTGGATTACTGGAGTCTGTGTATCATTCGATTCTCGTGCATGAACTTAAGAAGCGTGGCTTGTTCGTTGAAGTGGAGAAGGATGTTCCTGTGGTGTGGGAAAACATTTGTCTCGACGTCGGCTTTCGTGCGGATCTGATTGTAGAACACAAACTAATCGTCGAACTTAAGTCCGTCGAGCAAGTTGCCAAGGTTCATAAAAAGCAATTACTGACTTATATGCGTCTGACGAATTGCCGATTGGGATTACTGATTAACTTCGGAGCCGAGAGAATCAAATACGGAATCACTCGTGTCGTGGATGGACTGTAAAAATAGCTCACGCAAAGGCGCAAAGACGGGGAGGAGATTTGGCGTGAATCCCACTCTCGCCCTCCCCAAAGCCTCTTTCCCCACGCGGATGATGAGTCCAATTGCATGGGGGCTTTCTTTGCGTCTTTGCGCCTTTGCGTGAGCTTTCTTCGGAGATTTCTATGCGTGCGTTATTGATCCTGCTTCTACTGCCAACTCTCGCCTCCGCTGGCGAGCCTATCGTACCCAAGGATGCCAAGCTTGAAAAGCTTTGGTCCGAGGGCGAGTTCACCGAAGGGCCTGCTTATGGGCCGGACCATTGCGTCTATTTCTCCGATATCGGCAATCGCATCATGAGGTTCGATCCGAAGACGGGCAAGACAGCCGAGTTTCGCAAGCCCAGCGGGCGAGCCAATGGCCTGGAGTTCGACCCGAAAGGCAGACTCGTCGCCGCCGAAGGCGCCAACACCGGAGGCAATCGCCGTATTACGCGCACCGAGAAGGACGGCACGATCACGGTCCTCGCCGACAAATGGAAGGGCAAACGCTTCAACAGCCCCAATGATCTCACCATCGACCGCAAGAACCGCGTCTACTTCACCGATCCACGCTATGTCGGCAGCGAGAAACGCGAAATCGACACCGAAAGCGTCTACCGCATCGACCCCAATGGCACCGTCACGCAGATCATTACCGACGTCAAAAAGCCCAACGGCATTATCCTCTCTCCCGAGATGGATGTCCTCTACCTCGCCGAGAATAATCCGAAGGGCGACCGCTTCCTCCTCGCCTATCCGCTCAAAGACGACGGAACCGTCGGCAAGAAAAAATTGCTCCACGACTTCGGCACAGACCGCGGCATCGACGGCATGTGCATGGACATCAAGGGCAACATTTACGCCACCGCCGGCCAGGGCAAAACCGGAGGCGTCCATATCTTCAACCCCAAGGGCGAAAAAATCGGCTTCATCCCGACCCCCGAAACGCCCACCAACTGTACCTTCGGCGGCGAAGATCGACGCATGCTCTACGTCACCGCCGGACGCTCGCTGTACCGCATCCACCTGACGATCGACGGTTTTTCGGTGTATTGGCCGAAGTAGCAGCGTTCTTGTTTAGCGTTCGCATGGCTTCGCCCGAACGCTAAACGAAAACAAATAACCGGAGGAACAACGATGCCCGAAAACGACTCATCGCTTGCGGTCTTTATCGACTTTGAAAACCTCGCGCTCGGGTTTCAAGGCCGGCGCGATCGGTTCGACATCGGGCGCGTCCTCGCTCGCCTCGTCGAGAAGGGCAAGATCGTCGTCAAAAAAGCCTACGCCGACTGGAACCGCTTCGCGCCCTATACTCAGGCACTCCACGAGGCGGCCATCGAGCTGATCGAAATCCCCAAGCGCTCGCAGACCGGCAAAAACTCCGCCGACATACGCCTCTGCGTCGACGCGATGGACATGGCTTTCTCTAAGGATCACATCGATTCGTTCGTCATCGTCTCGGGCGATTCCGATTTTTCGCCGCTCGTTTCCAAGCTCAAAGAGAACGGCAAACACGTCATCGGCCTGGGCATGCAGGATTCCACGTCCGATCTCCTGCGCGATAACTGCGACGAATTCATCTACTACGAAGACCTCGGCAAAGCGCCGACGCTCGCGCCTTCGCTCCCCGCGACGATGCCCGAAACAAAGCAGAAGGCGTTCGGGTTGCTCATGGAATCGATCCTCGCGCTCAAGCGCGAGAACAAGGAAAAGATCGGCGCGTCGATGGTCAAGGACACGATGAAACGCAAGAAGCCGTCGTTCAACGAAGCGTATCACGGCTATCGCACTTTCAGCGAGCTGCTGCTGGATGCACAGAAGGAAGGCCTGATCGAAGTCGCGATCGATGAACGCAGCCGAACGTATGTGGTGACGCGTTTCGGTGCGGAGTTGCAGCAACCCGTACCCGAGGCGCTGGTCCGAAAGAAGCGTCGCCGACGCCGGCCGCCCCGCGTGAAGACGAGCGACACGACGCCAGCGCCCGAGGCAGGCGACGCAACACCAAAGACGCCGAGCGCGGACGAATGAGTCTGCCGCTTGCGGCTTAGCGCTCAGCATGGCACCGTGCTGAGCGCTAAGCCGCAAGCGGAAATCAGAGAAGTTAGTTTTCGATGTTTACCTGGGGCCTGATTCGTTCACCCGATGAGCCGAGTTTGCATGGAAAACATCGCCGACGCCGAGACATTTCTGCGCAGGGTTCTGCGGAGCGGCTTGCTCGACCGCGAACAGCTCCGCTTGACGCTGCGCACCCTGCCCAAGGAAAAACACGCCGAAACGGCCGCCATTCGCGAGCACCTGCTCCAGGCCGGCAAGCTGACTCGCTTCCAGTTGCACATGCTCGGCCAGGGCGTGACGCTCGGGCTTCAGCTCGGCCCTTACCAGCTGCTCACGCCTCTCGGTCGAGGCGGGATGGGCACGGTCTACCTCGCGCTGGACACACGCGTCAATCAGCATGTCGCACTGAAGATTCTGCCTCCCAAGCTCGCCAAGGCCGAGCAGCGCCTGCTCGCACGCTTTCAGCGCGAGATGGAGCTTTCCCGCAAGGTCAATCATCCCCATCTCGCCCGTACGCTCGATAGCGGCGTGAACCAGAATATCCATTACATCGCCATGGAATACATTCCAGGCCGCACGCTTTATCGACAGGTCACTTCGCAGGGCGCGTTGTCCGTGGGCCGGGCGGCGCATCTGTTCAGCGAGATCGCCACCGGCCTGAGTCACGCGCACCAGCAAGGCCTGATCCACCGCGATATGAAGCCATCAAACATCATGGTCACGCCGCATGGCCACGCCAAGGTGCTCGACCTCGGCCTGGCTGTCACCGAAGGCGAAGAAGTGGACGACATCGAAGTCGTGGGAGGCAAAGGCTACATCGTCGGGTCGATCGACTACATGGCTCCGGAACAGACGCGCGATCCCATGTCGGTCGACGCGCGGGCCGACCTCTACGCCCTCGGGTGCTGCATCTATTTCGCGATGACAGGTCGACCGCCTTTTCCCGAGGGCAAGGTGTTCGCCAAGGTGCGCGCCCACCGCCACGAGGACCCGCTGCCAATCGCGAGCCTGAATAAAGACATCCCACCCACGTTCGCCCAGATCGTGCACAAGCTCCTGGCGAAAGAGCCAGCCAGCCGCTACGCCTCGGCAAGCGAACTTGCTGCGGCTCTGGCGCCCTTCATCGCACGCCCGCCGCAGGCCCTCGACCAACCCAGCGACACCGGCTACCAGCAAGCAATCCGCACCGCCATCGACACCTGGACCCCGCCCGCGCCGACCGTCAAACCCTCGCAAGAAGACGCCGTGCTGTTCGGCATCTCCGCCGAAGACCGCGTGCCCACCTCCGACCTGATGTCGCACTCGCCCCTCGGCCGACTCGACAACTTCCAAACCCGTGTGTGGCTCGGCGTCGGCATCGCCGGCGTCCTCGTCGCCGCCGTCCTCGTCTGCAGCATCACCGCATGCATCGTGTCGATGTCGAAGTGACCCTGGCCACCAGGGCGCTTGGCCAACAGCAAATGGCCAAGCGCTTTCGCACTTTTTCGGCCTTTTTTCGCACTTTTAGGGGGTGTTGGCCAAATTCCCGAGGGGGAGAGGGGGGGTAATTGGATGCCAAAAAAAATCCCCTTTTCCGCGACAACTGACTTTGACGATTGGAAAGTTACCATGGTACGATTCGTAAAGGAGACGAGGACGTGATCAAACGCGGTAAGACTCGTCTCGCCTGCAATCTATTACCCGTGTTGGGCAAATGAAGTAAACAATTGACGGATCCCCTACACACGATAGGATGTTTCCATCAAACCTGCAATGAAATCTAAAGGTTTCGCGAACGCATGGCAAAGAAGTCGAAATCAAAAACTGCGCATGCCCAATCGGCTCCTAACCTCTTCACGGCACTCGGCAAGCGCCGGTTCCGTATTCTGATTTTGCCGCGAGTTCTCCGCGAGGAAGCTGACAAGGTTTTTTATCGCGATGAAAAGCAGAAAAAGGCCCACGCTATCCTGCTCAAGTGGGCCGAGCTTGAAAAGCAAGGCCACCTCGCCAAAAAAAAGGAAACCTCGCTCGACGCCAGCTTTTTACACGAAGTTTTCGGCGACGCGCTTGGCTACAAATCGGCGACGAACAGTCCAGATAAATACCAGCTGGAGCGCAACTTCACGGTGCCGGGTGTGGGGACGGCCGACGGCGCGATCGGCGAGTTCTCCCCAACACTGATTTCACCACCGGCAGCCATAATCGAATTGAAAGATGCACTTACGAACCTCGATACGGATCGGTTTAACGGCCGCACGCCGGTACAACAATGCTGGGACTACTTAAACGCAGTACCTCAATGTCCATGGGGAATCGTCAGCAATTTCGTGTCGATCAGGCTCTATCATCGTAACAAGACGCAACTCTCCTATCAGGAGTTTTTTCTCAAGGACATGTACGATGAGGATATCTTTCGACAGTTTTACTGCCTGTTCGAATATGGCGGATTGCTAACCTCGCGATTCGGTCAGCGCCCGCGTGCCCTCATGCTCTTGGAGAAATCGGAATCTCGTCAACGCGATGTCGGCGACGAACTCTACAAGACGTATAGCGAGCACCGATACGCCTTGATCCAGCACTTATGCCTCAAGCTTGGCAAGCCAACGGATGTGGCGATCAAGCTCGCACAGACGATCTTTGACCGCATTATTTTCATTGCCTTTTGCGAGGATCGCGACCTGCTTCCGGAAAAATGCATCGCGACGGCCTTCAACGATCTCCCGCCCTTCTCCAAGGTGAAGAACCCACGCTGGAACAATTTCCTATTTCTTTTCGAGGCCATCGATAAAGGGCACGATCAACCGCCAATCCATATCAACCGATTCAACGGCGGATTATTTGCCGAGAATCCGGAGATCGATTCACTCAATCTGGACGACGAACCCTGGACTCGTTTTTTCCATAACATCGGCTCTTACGATTTTCGCAATGAGATCAACGTCGATGTTCTCGGCCACCTGTTTGAGAAATCCATTGGCGAATTGGAACGATATCGCAAGGGTGGGCTGTTCGCGGATTCTGGCCCTGCGTCTCTCGAAACGATTGAACCTGCCATGCCCAAGTCGCCCGAGCGCAAACGCGGCGGAATCTACTACACGCCGCCGGAATTCACGACCTTCATTGTCCGCAACACCATCGCCCCGGTCATTGACGATAAATTGGGCGCGCTGCGCCAGGCACATGGCGTTGACGAGGACGCGCTCAACGCCGAATCACCCTCCAAGGTTTTGTTGGGCTATTGGGAAGCTGCGCTCGAAGCGCTGAAGCAAATCAAAATCTGTGACCCGGCATGCGGCAGCGGCGCGTTCCTGATCCAGGCTTATGACCTGCTCGAAGAACGCTACACCGAAGTCATCCACAATCTTTGCTTCCATGACGGCCCGGACCATGAGCAACTCGTCGATGCCATCCCGGAGTTGATCCTCCGAGAGAATTTGTTCGGCGTCGATCTCTCACTCGAAGGCGTCGAAATAACCCAACTCGCTCTGTGGATTCGCTCGGCGCGGCGAGGCAAAACGCTCGCGGACCTTTCGACCAATATTCGGCAAGGCAACAGCCTGGTCACCGATAGATCAGTCCACGACCTGGCGATGGATTGGAAGACCTCATTTCCCGCCATCTTCAATCGTACGGAGAACCCTGGATTCGATGCCATCGTCGGCAATCCGCCTTGGGAGCGTCTGAAGCTTCAGGAGCGTGAGTTCTTCGCCTTCTCCGCGCCGCGCATCGCCGGCGCGGTAAGTGCAGCCAAGCGTCGCGAACTGATCGCTGGACTGAAAGATGCGAATCCCGAGTTATTCACGCGCTACACCAACGCCGTGGACGCCGCCGATCGCACGTTGACGCACATCCGCAAGTCCGGCGAGTTTCCGCTGACGGCCAAAGGCGACATCAACACCTACATGCTCTTCGCGGAACTGGCGCGCAAGATCGTCGCTCCGAACGGCCGTGTCGGCCTGCTCATTCCCTCGGGCATCGCAACGGATGACACGACGAAGGAATTTTTCACCGCCTTGATCGAAACGAAATCGCTGAGCATCCTTTATGATTTTGAGAATCGCATGCGGGTGTTTCCGGATGTCGATGGGCGATTCAAGTTCTGCATCCTACTCTTCGGCGGCGAGAACGTGAAGACTCCGCAGGCCGATTTCGTTTTCTTCGCCCATCAAATGGAAGACTTGGAGGAAAGAAAACGCCATATCAAGCTGTCCAGCGCCGATATCAAACTTTTGAACCCAAACACGCGTACCTGCCCAATCTTTCGTTCCAAGCGGGATGCCGAGCTGACGAAGAACGTGTACAAGCGAGTGCCCGTTTTGATTGACAAATCACGCAAGGAAGGAGGCAATCCGTGGGGCATCAAGTTCGTGACAATGTTTCATCAAACCAACGACGCCGAGCAGTTCCACGACGCGGCGAAGCTGGTCGAGATGGGGTTTGCGCTCGACGGTAATCGCTGGATCAAAGGTAAGCGCACCTTCCTGCCGCTTTATGAAGCCAAGATGATCCAGGCCTACGATCACCGCGCCGCCAGCGTGAAGATCGAAGCCGCCAACTGGGTGCGCCAGGGCCAAACCGAAGCAACGACGCTCGTCGAGCACCAGAACCCGGAGTTTGTCGCGCAGCCTCGGTTTTGGATCGAAGATATTGCGGTCGACAAGTATTGGGGCGACCAACATTCCCCATACTATTTGGCCTACAAGGATATAACGAGTTCTACAAACACACGGACGATGATTTCCGCAGTAATCTCGCGTGTCGGTGTGCTAAACTCGGCCCCAATAATTGTTCCCGGTCCTGATCTGTCGCCACGACAAGTTTGCTGTTTATTGGGAAATCTAAATTCGTTTGCCTTGGACTTCATTGCTCGCCAAAAAGTCGGTGGCGTTCACCTCAACTTCTTCATCGTGCAGCAATTCCCGATTTTCCCGCCGGATCAATACGCGGAACGATGCCCGTGGAGCAAACGGCAGACGTTGGAGAAGTGGATATCGGATCGCGTGTTGAAGCTGACATGTACCGCAAATGACATGAAGCCGCTCGCCGAGGCCGCCGGCTTCGATCCGCCGGTGCATAAGTGGAAGCCGACCGAGCGAATCGATTTGTTGGCGGAACTCGATGCAGCATACTTCCATATGTACGGTATCGAGCGCGATGATGTCGAGTACATTCTGACGACGTTCAGCGGCATGAGCGTCGATGAAGAATCCGGACCAGCAATGTTTCCCGGTCCGGCGACTATACTTGAGGCGTATGACCGACTTGGGCTAACGACGTCGTAGGGTAGTTTATCAGCATCTCGTCGTAAACGACGGGGCTACGCCAACGCCTGGGGAAACGCCCGTGAACGGGCGTCGAATTGCGGTGTCAATCCAGTACCTTGGCCGACAGCAGCTCATTCAGCGTAAACGGGCACGGCGTGGGGAACGTCTCTTCGGGCAACACGGTTTCGGCGTGATTTCGCAATGAGCCGCTTTTTAGCAGGCGTAACCGTTCACGGGGCGGTGAAAAATGCGACCAAAATCCCTTTTACTAAGGAAGGCAGGAAAGCAGGAAGGAATAGGCAATTCAATTCCTGCTTTCCTGCCTTCCTTAGTATCTTTGTCTTGTCGTTTTTTGTCCGAGTCGTGAACGGTTACAGCAGGCGTATTAGCTGTTGACGTTGTTCGGTGATGGTGCGTCGCCAGCTTGGCGTGCGGTTCTCGGGTTGGTGCGTCCCTTTGAGGACATGCATGATGAGAATCGCGAGCCGATTTTCCACTTCGCGTCGATCACTTCGGGCGATATCCTCAAGCAACTCCTGGAGATGAGGGTAGTCGAGTTCGTCGAGTTGGCGGGTGCCAATTCGTTCCGCCATTTCATCGAGCCAGGCGGTTTCGTCGGTTTCATACAGTTCGGACAAAGCATCTGTGGTTCTTTGGACCATGAGACATATCTCCACTTACGCTTGGCCTGTGAACAACACCCGCATCACTTCGCCGGTATTCAAATTGACGGGGCGGTTTTGGCGGTCGCGGACTTCCGTGTTGGGTTGGATGCCGAGGGTGTGGTAGACGGTGGCGCCGATGTCGTTGGGGGAATAGGGGTTCGTCGATGGGTAGGCGCCGATGCGGTCGGATTGGCCGATGAGTTGGCCGGGGCGCACGCCGGCGCCGGCGAAGACGCCGAAGAAGCACGGGGCCCAGTGGTCGCGGCCAGGGATTGCGCCGGCGCCGACGGCGAAGATCCTCGGCGTGCGGCCGAACTCGCCGAGCATCATCACCAGGGTGTCATCCATCATGCCTGTCGCTTCCAGGTCATCGAGCAATGCCGACACGCCTTGATCGAGCGGCGGGAGCAGGGCGTTTTTGAGTCGGCCGAAGTTGTCGGAATGCGAATCCCAGTTCTGCACGATGCCCATGTTCGCCTGCACGACAGGCACGCCGGCTTGCACCAAGCGACGCGCCATCAATAGCGATTGCCCGAACGCATGTCGGCCATAGCGATCGCGCACGGCAGTTGGCTCCTGATCGATGGCGAAAGCGCGAGCGACTCGGCCGGAAGCGAGGATCGAGAACGCCGCCTGCTGTTGATCGTTCAGGCGTCGGCCTTCCGCCGAGCGAGCGATCTGGCGTTGCTGGGCATCGATTTCAGCGAGCAAGGCCCGGCGATTGTCGAGCCGAGTGATGTCGATGCCTTCGGCGGGGCGGAGGCTGTCGAGGCTGAAGTCGGGCCGATTCGGATCGCGGGTGATCTGCCAGGGATCATGCCGTGGGCCGAGAAAGCCGGCGTGCTGGCCTGGCCAAACGAGCGGGCCTTCCATCAGAAACGTCGGCAGGTTGACGCCGCTGGGCAGGCCGTCGGTACGTGGCCTGAGGTAATTGACGGTGGAGGCGTAGCTAGGCCAATCATCGCGCGAGGCGATTTTGTCGAAGAAGGCGCCGGGTTGTTGATGGCCGGTGAGGAGGTGATGCGTCGCCACCAGGTGGTTGTTCTCGCGATGCGACAGCGACCGCACGACGGCGTATTTGTCGGCCCGCGCCGCCAATCGTGGCAGGTGTTCGCAGATATGCAGGCCGGGCACGCGCGAGGCAATCGGCCGAAACTCGCCGCGAATCTCGGCGGGAGCGTCGGGCTTCATGTCGAAAGTGTCAAGATGGCTCGGTGCGCCGGTCAGGAAGACGATGATGACGGATTTTGGAGCAATTCCTCCCTCGCCCCTCTGGGGGATAGGGATTGAGGGTGAGGGGGAAGCCGCCATTGCCCGTTGCGTGAGGAGCGACGATAGCCCGACGCCGAGCAGGCCGGAGTAGCCGACCTGGAGGAACTCACGCCGATTGACGCCAATGCGATGTTGGGTAGGCACGAAAAGCTCCTTGGGCGTCGGGAAGGAAGCGGGTGGTGGTAATGACATTAAACCAGATGGGCAGTGAGAGCGGAAGGCGAAATGGCGACGAATATCAGCGTTCGTGTCGCCCCGAATCAGCGGGAATGGGCCCACCACTCGCCTAAACCCCCGCATGATTCTCCGCGTCGGCGACCATTTCGCTAGCAGGAGTCGGCCGTGCCGAATGTCAAACCGTCGCAAACAGAAGCCGTGCAGTTCGGCATCTCCGTGGAAGACCGCGTGCCAGCCTCGGATCTGATGTCAAACTCGATCATGGGCAGCATGGATAAAGTCCAGCCGCGCGTCTGGCTGGCCGTCGGCATCGCCGGCGTCCTGCTGGCACTCGTGCTCGCGTGCGGCGTCACCGCCTGCATCGTGTCCATGGGGCGGTGAGGCGAGTGTCCCTGCCGTCCATGCCATCGTTCTACGACCATGTCACTTTTACGGATACGCTGCCGCTATTATTCGACCACTGGAACCCGTCGTGAAACGCGAGTTGGAGAAACGAAGGCCGCGGTGTTGTCGACGGAATGAGAACCGTTGTCGCAGCATTACCAACTTTGATGATTTTGTTATAGTTCTCCGGACCATAGTCCAAGAAGGCAATGAGCTTGTTCAATTCGATGTTGTAAGTCGCCAAGTCTTCGTCGTTCGGCCCCGTGAAGTTTTGGGCGTAAAGAGCGGGATTGTCGCGGTATAGGTTTGGTTTTTCAAGCGGCTTCGCGAGGGAGCGCCCGTTTGCGTCCGATTTCGCACTCTCCGCCGGGTCGTGTCGCCATTCGCCGGAAATCGCTTCAAGCAATATTTGAGAAGCGTTGTCGGGTATGCCCAGACTCACTGGTAGGTATTCCTGAACCGATTCGTTATATTGTTGGTTGACCGTTCCGGTTGGCGCGAACGTCATCCAGATACAACATTTCGCACTGACATTCACCTGGAATGTTCTCGGCATCAACATAAAGCCACACGCGGCTTCTGACCCGTTGATTAGAGCGTCATCTGAATCGTATGCTCCGACCACAACTACTCGGTTGTTGCGCCTGGGCGCATTCGTCGGATTAAGCACTGTCGCGTCGTAGGAATAGGTGGTACCGGAACCGCCGTTGGATAGCTCAAAATAATCCGAAGGATTGACCGGCGCATTATCGGGCACGGTGCGTTGGTTCGGCGGGACCGTGGCATCGTATATTCGCCCGAAGAACCTCACGCCATTTCCGAGTTTCCGGATTTGAACCCTGACCTTGCCATTGCCATCAGCGAGAAGCATTTGTCCGGGCGTTGGCTTTTCGATGGCGAGCTCAGAAGAGCGCAAAGGCTGAATTGGATTAGTGGCAGCTTGCATAGTCATCGCTGATTCTCCTTGGTTGTCAGATGTTCGAGGTATTAGTTGTCACTCGTAGGATCCAGTTTTATCAATGCATTTCTGTAAACGCTGGCGGCGAGAATATTGATGGTACCGACGCCGCCTCGGTAGTCGTTCGGTTCGTACTCTTCATTCGCTTCGCGTGATGCCACTTTCTCCATGCGTTTGCCTTGCATGGTGACACTGTGCAGACGGTGCTGAAATATTTTGACGATGAGAATTTGTTCGCCGATCGGATCGTCCATTGGTGATTCGTATTGATCTTCGGGGCTGATTCGTCGTTGGCCGAACTTATCGGTAGAAACCTCGCCGCGGCCACGGACGATAAAGAATCGGTCGGGATTGCTTCTTCGCGTGATTTTGAGGAATTGAAAGATGGCCTCGCATTTCGAGCCGGCAGGTAGAGCGTTATCACGATAGCCCCAGAAGACGCCGCTACCTGAGGTCCAGAGGTTCTGTTTGATACCGATCTGGAACGTAAAGTTTGGGCTGCTTACTTTGCCGAGCTGGAACATGGCGTTCTCTGGAAACGAGATCGCCAGCTGTTGCCGGCGGGGATCGAATTCGAACGAGGCGTCCCCGCCAGCGCGATTCCAGACGAGCGAGATCGGTGCTTTATCGAGCAATGGATGCAGCAGGAAAGGTTCCAGTGCATCAAGTTCGCGCACGCTCGGTTCCGCCGCGTCTGGCCGGGTGAAGGCGATAACGGCGAACACTCCGATCGATATCGCCAAGGCCCCGACAAGCGCGAGCACGGGCCAACGCCGGCGATACCGCACATCGGGTGGCGGGACCGCTGCTGGCGAACTTGCTTCCGCGACGGTGCTGCGGTCTTTGGACACGGGCGTTGCGAAATCGGCGGTTATTTCGTCCTCGGGCGGGTTTGGCAACCTGGCAGAGAGTGCCACCAAGTCGCTCCCGGATATCGCTTTTTCCAGGTCTTTTACCAGATCGGCGGGCGAGCTATAGCGGTCTGCCGGCGATTTCGCCGTCATTTTGCCGATGATTCGTCGAACGTCGTCTGGGACGGCATCGGGGAGCCCGGGAAATGGGACATTTGCGTGAGCGTCCGTCTTTTTGGCGGGCGAGGCGAACTGACTGTAGGGTGCTCGGCCGGTAAGCAATTTGAAGTACGTACAACCCAAACTGTAAATGTCGGCTCGGATATCTACGTTCCGTGGATTCTCCGCCTGTTCGGGCGCCATGTAGTCCATGGTTCCCATTTGACAGTGGCTACCCGTCAACTCGTCTCGTGCTTCCTCCGGCAAACGCAACTTCGCCAGCCCCAGGTCGAGAATTTTTATAACGCCATCCCTGGCCAACATGAGATTCGACGGTTTCAAATCGCGATGCACGAAATGCGCCGCATGGATTGCCGCCAGCCCCGACGCTGCTTGATGAATCACCGCAGACGCATCGGCGGCCGAGAGCGAGCCCTGATATTTTAGAACATGGTCGAGATCTTTGCCATGGACATACTCCATGACCAAGTAAGGGATGCCATCGACAAAATCGGCATATTCGACGCGAATGAGATTTGGGTGTGCTTTGACGCCGGCCAAGGCTTCGATTTCGCGCAAGAATCGCTGGACGAAATGAGTATTTCCAGTGAGATGTGGTTTGAGAACTTTGACCGCAACGGGCCTGGCTTTCATCAGGTCATGCGTTGCGGCATAAACGTCTCCCATCCCGCCGCCGCCGAGGCATTTGCTCAAGACGTAGGAGCCCAATCGCTCGATTTTTTCGGGAATGACATTTGAAGGTAGCATGGGCTTTCGACCACCGTGACGATCGATATTGAAATTTATGCTATTCTGATGGACACGGTCGGCAAGCGCCGCCTTCGACGACACCATTGATCGCCCTGAGTGGCTGACGATTGGATCGAATACGTCTTAGCGCGGGCTTCAGCCCGCCAACACGCGAGCAGCGGGCTGAAGCTCGCACTACGATATACGCTATGCATCCGCGAACCGCTCTAATCGAACCCCACCGCTCGCCTATACGCCCGCCAGCTTTTCGGCGTCCGTGACCATTTCGCCTAGCAATCTTAGGCCGAGCTCCCAGAAGCTGGGGTCGGTTACATCCACGTCGAGTTTTTTCAGCAGCACGTGGGGGGCATTGGAACCGCCCGACGATAGCAGGTCCAAGTACCTCGGCACGAAGCGTTCGCCGTCTTGCCGATACTTCTGATACAGGGCGAGGACGAGCAATTCACCAAACGAATAAGCGTAGCAGTAAAACGGGCTGCGGATGAAATGGCCGATGTACGACCACCAGCCGGAGTAGCCGTCGGTGAGCGTAACGACGTCGCCGAACATGCGTTGGTTGGTTTGCATCCAGAGCGAGCCGATGGCGTCGGCGCTGAGTTCGCCGACGGTCGCGCGGGCGGCGTGCAGGCTTTGCTCGAAGCGTGTGAGCACGACCTGGCGGAAGACCGTGGCGAACGCGTCTTCGATTTTGCCACACAGCATCGCCAAACGCTGTTTCGGCTCCGCGTAGCGTTCTTGCAGTCGGCGGAAGGTCAACATTTCGCCGAACACGCTCGCCATCTCCGCCGTCGTCAGCGGCGTGTCGCACTGTAAATAGCCCTGGCCGCGCGAGAGATATTGATGCAGGCCATGCCCAAGCTCGTGAGCGAGGGTCATGACATCGCGCAGGCGTTCCGTGAAATTCATCAGGATGTACGGATGCACGCTCGGCACGGCACTGGACGAGAACGCGCCGCCGCGCTTGCCTGGGCGTAGCTCGGCGTCGATCCAGTTTTTCTCGAAGAACTGGCGAATGATCGCGCCGCCTTCCTTGCTGAACGCGTCGTAGCTTTCCTGCACGATTTCGCGCGCGGTCGGCCAATCGCATTTCGGCGTCTCGGCGGAAATCGGCGCGTAGCGGTCGTAGTCGTAGAGCTTGTCGAGTTTGAGCAGCTTGCCCTTCAGCCGATAGTAGCGCTGAACGAGTCCGTAATGATTTTCCGTGGCCGTCATGAGCGCTTCGACGACGCCATCGCTGATCTCGTTCGCGAGATTTCGCGGCGCCATCACGTTCGGGTAGCTGCGCAGCTTGCAGTCGGTTTGATGGTCGAACACGACGGTGTTGAAGATGAACGTCAACAGCCGCGATTGGCCTTGCAAGCCCTTGGACAGCCCATCGGCCGCGGCTTTGCGCACGGCGCGGTCGGGGTCGTAAAGTTTGGCGAGGATCTCCTGCAGGCTCAGTTCCGCCGACGTTCCGCCGTGCGTGAAGGTGCACATCAAGCTCGCGGTCGATTCCTCGAACAGTCGGCCGAACGCGGCTCGGCCTGTCAGCGATTTGGCGTCGAGCAGTTTCTCTTCGGGTTCCGAGAGAAAGTACGGCTTCCAGACGCGCTTCTGGTCGAGCCAATGCTTGTATTTGGCCAGGCGGGGATCGTCGGCGATGGCCTTGGCGGTGTCCTGGGCGACGGCGACCCATTCGAGATCGAAGAAGATGAGGTGCTTGTTGATTTCGGTCCGCTGTTCTTGCGTGCGGGCTAAAAGCGCGCCGCGGCGAGGGTCGTCGGTCTTGCCGGCGTGCAGCAGCATCGCGAAGACTGCAGGGCGATCCATCTGCTCGAAGAGACTTTCCAGCTCGCGCGTGGCAGCGAGGACGATGTCGCCCTGGCCGTGTTGGAGCGTGCTAATTCTGCCTCGGTACGCCGACTCGAACGCCTTGGCTCGCGCCAGCGCCTCGGCCAGGTCACGCTCGATGGCGGGATCGTCGGCATTTTGGTACAGGTCGCGGAGATCCCAGGAAACGCCGGCCGCACTATTGGCTTGTGATTCAGACACAGTATCACCTCGTGAGACAAGAATCCTTGCATCATCGCCCACATAACAATGATAAGAGAACACGCTGAATTTGGTCATTGCCAGCAAACGAGCCGGTTCTCACGGAATCGAATTTGGACTCTCCCTCATTGTTGTGAAAAAAAGCGAGCTCACGCAAAAGCGCAAAGGCCCTAGCACGGCAAGCCGCAATCAAATGCGAATCACGAAAGATCGAAAGTACGAAATTACGAAAAAAACGAGGTAGGAAAAGTCACGGGCAGGAATCAGATCCCGCCATTCCTCCCCTTCTCTGATCTTTTTTTCGGGCATTTCGTTCTTTCGAGCTTTCGTGATCGGTGTTGGGAGATCTTCGTCGTTCGCGAAGATTAATGTTCATGGCAACGCAAAGAAATACAGAAGCTATGCCAGAATAAAGGCATGTATTGATCTCACTCTTCGCGCCTTTGCGCCTTTGCGTGAGCTTCGTCCACGTATTTGACGGAGAGCCCGAATTTGGTGCTTGCAAAACGCTGGCAAAATAAAGTAAAACATAAGTATGACCAAGATCGTCATTCTCCGAGGCCCGGAGCTGGGGCGACAATTCCCGCTGGAAAAGGACCGCAATACGCTCGGGCGAAACGTCGACTGCGCCATTCCGCTTGCCGGAAAGCAGATCAGCCGACAGCATGCGCTCGTACATCAGCGCGACGGAAAATATTACCTCGAAGATCTCGGCAGCGCCAACGGCACATTCATGAACGGCGAGCGGATGTCGCCTGGCGTGTCCGTCAACCTCACCGATCAAGACACGTTCCAAATCGGGCCATACCTCTTCGCCCTGCGGCTGTCCACGCCGGCCTCGGCCGTCGTCGAAGAGCCATCTCTGGTGGTGCGTGAGACAGTCAGCGCGATGAGTCCGTCGCAGACGCTTTTCTCGCAAGATCCCGCAACCAAGCTTCAGGTCGTGCTGGAGATCAATCAGCAGCTGGCGCGAACGCTGGAGATCGAGCCGCTGCTCGAAAAAGTCGTCGAGCAGCTGATGAAATTGTTTTCGCAATCCGACCGGGTCATGGTGATTCTGTGCGAGGGCGATCAGCTGCTGATTCGCGCCCAGCGTTTCCGCCGACTGGGCGACAAACCCGCCAAGCAGTTTAGCCGAACCATCGTCCGCCGGGCATTGGACGAGGGCATCGGCATCATCAGCGAAGATATCCAGAGCGACAAGCGCTTCCAGGCCAGCCACACGATCATGTCGCTCGACATGCATTCGGTCATCTGCGTGCCGATGATCACGCAGGACAAGCGCCGCCTGGGCGTCATCCAGGTCGATCGCTCGTGCAAGGGGTTCGGGTTCAAAGTGGATGATCTGCACCTGCTCACCGCCGTCGCCATGGAGGTGAGCATCGTCCTCGACAATGCGGCTCTGCACGTGGAGAAGCTGCGCGAGCAACGCCTGCTTCAGGAACTCGCGCTCGCTCACGACATCCAGGAAGGCTACCTACCCGATGAGCTGGAAGGATTTCCCAATGCCGATTTTGAGATTTTTGGCCGAGTCTACCCCGCCAGACAGGTGGCGGGCGATTTTTATGATTTCGTAAAAACGCCGACGGGCCGGCTGGCGTTTTTCATCGGCGACGTGTCGGGTAAAGGCATGCCGGCGGCGCTTTACATGATCGCCGTGCGGACACTGTGCCGACACCTGGCCAAGGAGACGCATCGTCCCGCCCAGCTGCTCGCCAAGTTGAACATCGAGCTGGTCGAAGACAACCCGAGCTGCATGTTCGTGACGCTCGCGCACGGCGTCTACGATCCCGCGACGGGCCAGGTGATCTTCGCGTCGGCCGGTCACCCGCTGCCCTACCTGCGCAAGGCCGACGGCTCCATCGATCCTGTCGCCCTCAAGCCAGGCCGGCTGCTCGGCTACGGAGGCGACGCCAGGCCATGCACCGAGGCGGAATTGACCCTGGAACCGGGCGATACGCTGTTCTTCTACACCGACGGCTTCTTCGAAGCCCGCGAGCACCGCCAGCGCGCGATGTTCGGCCTCGACCGCGTCCGTGCCGTGCTTCAAAACTGCGGGCCGAATCACACACTTGCCGAGTGCACGTCTGTAGCGAAGGACGCGATCGACCGCTTCACGGAGATGAAAGAGCTGCAAGACGACCTGACGCTGCTCGTGCTCCGCCGCCTGTCCGCACCGGCAAGAACCGCCAAGTCCAGCGAACGCACCCGCCACATCCACCGCCCGGAAGAATGAGCAGGACCAACAACGCGCTCGGGTTGCACTCCGGAATTGGGACGGCGAAACAAATCTCGCCCGAGATCGCTGCCATCACACCGCTTGTTTTTCTTTGCGGGTTTGTTTCGGGTCGAACGTCGGGGTTGGGATGTGGCGTCGGCTCAGGGCTTGCTCGACGATGCGAACGACGAAATCGGGGTAGGCGATATTGCCCGTCTTCAGGCAGCTTGCAAAACAGGCGTCGCCGCTGATCTCCGGATTCGGATTGACTTCGAGCACAAAAGGCTTGCCCGCGGCATTCATGCGAAAATCGATGCGAGCGTAATCTCGGCACCCCATCACGCGGAATGTCTTTTCCGCGAGCCTCATGAGCTTGCGCGCTGTCGGCTTGGGCAGGTCGGCAGGGAATTTGGGCTGTTCGGTTTCGTAGTCGGCCGTGCCCGGATTCCATTTGGAATCGTAGGTCAAGATGCCCCATGTGCCCGGCTTTTCGGGGCGGAACATGATCTCCGAGGGCGGCATCGCCTTCAGGTCGGGCAACTCAATGACCGCCAGGTTGAACTCGCGGCCCTTGATGTACTGCTCGACGATGACCGGCGCGCCATACGTGGCGAGTACGTACTCGACGCGGTCGGCTAGTTCTTGCTGACTGGTGCAAACGCTCTTCTGATCGACGCCCACGCTCGCATCTTGCTTCGCCGGCTTGACGATGACGGGAAAATCGAACGGCGCCTCTGGAACGGGCAGCGCGTCAACGATGAAAAAATCCGCCGTGGCCAATCCCGCGCCTTTGAGGAGATATTTGGTAAGGTGCTTCGCCCGCGCCAGCGTCAGCGTCGTCAACGGCGATCCGGTGTGCGGCACGCCGAACCATTCCATCAGACCCGTGACGTACGATTCGGTTTCCGGATTGTGCAGATTTCCTTCGAAGAGATTGAACACGACGTCAGGCTGGCGTTCCTTCAACGCATGCCATAAGACCGTGGGATCCGCGGCGAGTGGGAACGATTCGGTTTCGTAATCGCCGGAGGCGAGGATCTTCTTGATTTCGTCGGCAATCGCGACCACCGAATGTTCGGATTCCGCGTCGATATGATCGCGAGGCAGCACCGGTTGGTTGTACAAGATCATCACGCGAGCTTTTGGCATGGGTGTTACTCTCTTACCGTAGGCATCACGCTCCGCCTGATGCATTTGAAAAGCAAAATCCATCACGCGGAGCGTGATGGCTACGGTATTCTGCGTGCAATAGCGAAATCTATCTCGCGGAGCGTGATGGCTAGGGTGCCCTGAATCCTCACACCTTTGGGAAGATGCCCATGACGTTGTAGCCGCAATCGACGTAAAGCACATGGCCGGTGATGGCAGAGGCGAGCGGGGAGCAGAGGAAAGCGGTGGTGTTGCCGACTTCCTGCGCGGTGATGGCGCGAGGCAGCGGCGAACAGGCGGCGGCGTGGTTTACCATTTCGTCGATGTCGCCGATGGCCGAGGCGGCGCGCGACGCATAAGGCCCGGCGGAGATGATGTTGACGCGGATATTCTTCGGGCCGAGGTTGCTGGCGAGTTGCTTGGCGTCGATTTGCAGCGCCGCCTTGGCGGTGGACATGCCGCCGCCGTAGTGTGGCACGACGCGATCACCGCCGAGGTAGCTGAGGGCGACAGCCGAGGCTCCGTCGGGGCGGTTTTCCATGAGCGGCTGGAGCGCCTTGAGCAGCGCCGTCAGCGAGAACGAGCTAATGCTGAGCGCGGTGAGATAGGCCTTGCGCGACGTGTCCACCATCTTGTTTTTGATTTCCGGACTGAACGCGACGGCATGGATCAGGATATCGACGGCACCGAAATCCTTCGTCATCGTGTTCGCGAGGCCCTGGATCGTGTAGTCGCCGTGCTTGGCGTAGCGTTTGTCGTTGAGGGTTTTTTCATCGACGTCGGCCATGCTATCGAAAGCGACATCGCAGGGCAGGACCTTTTCGACTTTGAGTTCGCCGGCGCCGAAGGGGAGCATGCGCGATTCCTTGTCGAGATCGCGTTCGAGGATATTGCCGACGACATTCACGAGCCGGGGATGGCTGGCGAACACAAGCCGTGCGCCGGCGGCGGCGAGCGCTTTGCTGATATGCCAGGCGAACCCGCGGTCGTCGCCCACGCCGGTCACCAGTGCCACCTTGCCGCGCAAATCAATCGGAATCATGTTCGCCTCGTTGATAAATGGAAATCGTCTTCCAGCGAATGATCTAGCAAATGCGGAAAATTCGGGCAAGGGAAGCACGCCGATTCTTGCGTTTTGTCGGCAGGTTAGGTAAGGTAGACACAGGGGCGAGCGGGGGGGCGTTAGCCCCCTGATTCTGAAGCCTCGCCCGAATCAGGGGGCTGACGCCCCCCCGCTCGCCGACCTGGAGACGTTTCATGAAACACGCCATTCCATTCCTAACGCTCCTTGCTGCGAGTTCATTCGTATACGCCGGCGGTACGCTCACGGACGCACGCCGGGAATTGCAGGAAGGCAACTACGCCGAGGCGCGCGAAATCTACGAAGACCTCGCCAAGAATGCCAAGACCCGGCACGCCGCCACGCTCGGTCTCAGCCGGGCCTTGGAAAGCCAGGGCGCTTATGACAAGGCCCAGAGCGTCATCGAAACGCTGCTGAAAGAAACGCCGAAGGACGTCGAACTGACGGCTCGCCTTGCCGAATTTCATTATCTTCGCGGCCGACTCGACGACGCCGAGAAGACTGCCAAGGCGGCGCTTGACCTTTCGAAGGATTCCTATCTCGCACGCTGGATTCTTGGCCAGGTTTATCGCGATCGCGGCGACTTCAAGAAGGCCGACGAGGAGTTTCTCTGGTTCATCCGCGCGGGCAATACCAAGGAAATCACCAACCCGGAAACGCTCCGCCTGGTCGGACTCGCGGGACTGGAGCGAGCGCGCTACCATCACCTCACCGATCAGTATCAGGAAATCATCTTCAATTTCTTCGGCGATGCGGAGAAGAAAGACAAGCTCTACTGGCAGGCGGCGTACGAATCGGGCCGGGTGTACATGGAAAAGCACAACAAGCCGGCGGCGTTTCGGTCGTTCGAGCGGGCGCTGACGATCAACCCGCGGGCCGTGGAAGTGCTGGTGTGCAAGGGCCAGATGGCGGCGAACAGCTTTGAGTTCAAGGACGCCGAGCGCTACGCCGAGCAAGCGTTAAGGGCGAATGCGAATTACGTGCCTGCGCTTTGCCTGATGGCCGACGTCCATCTCTTCACTGGCGAATTCGATGCCGCTCTCAAAGCGATTAACACCGCACGGAAAGTGAACCCGCGCGACGAGGCGGCACTGGCGCGTGAAGCGGCGTGCCGATTCGCCCAGGGCAAGAAGGACGATTTCGACGCCCTCGTCGCATTGGCCAAGAAAAACAACCCGGCTTGCTACACCTTCTACACCGACCTCGGCTCGTTGCTCGATCAACGCAAATTGCAGCACGAGGCGGAGAAGTATTACCGTCTCGCGATCAAGATTCAGCCGAAATTCGCCGACGCCCAGGCGGGGCTAGGCATGCTCTACATGCGCATGGCCAAGGAAATCGATGCGCAAGAGGTGCTGGAGGAAGCCGCCAAGGCCGATCCGTTTAACGTGAGAGTGGACAATTCGTTGAAAGTGCTCAAGCATCTCCAACGCTATCAGACGCTCAAGACCGAGCATTTCATTATTCGCTACGACGAGAAAAACGATCAGATTTTGGCGAACGTAATGGCTGTCTATCTCGAAGATATTTACAAGGAGCTTGCGAAACAATTTGCGTATGCTCCCAAAGGGCCGTTTCAGATTCAGATATTCAATCGCCACGAGATGTTCTCCGGCCGCGTCGTCGCCGTGCCTGACCTGCACACGATTGGCGCCTGCACCGGTCCGCTCGTGGCGATGGTGTCGCCGAAGGATACGTCGAAAGTCATCCTGAAGCCGTTCAACTGGAATCGCGTGATTCGGCACGAGATTGTCCACGTCTTCAATCTGGAGCAGACCGATGCGAAAGTGCCCCATTGGCTGACCGAAGGCCTGGCAGTGCGCTACGAGGGTCCGAACATCCCACCCAGCTGGCATGGGTTGCTCGCCGAGAAAGTGCGTACGGACGATCTCTTGAACCTCGACAACATCCTGCTTGGCTTCATCCGCCCGCGTTCGCCCTTGCAATGGCAGCAGGCGTATTTGCAAAGTTTGATGTACGTCGAGTACCTGACCAAGACGCATGGCGAACCAGCGGTTGGCAAGATGCTGGCGGCTTTCGCAACGGGACTCGACACGGGCGCCGCCCTCGAAAAAGCCGTCGGCGTCAGTAAGGAGAAATTCGAGAAGGGCTATCGCGAGTTCTTGACGGAAAAGGTCAAGGATCTGCCAGGCCGAGCCGCGCAGAAAGAGCTGACGCTCAGGCAACTCCGCGAAGCCAATGAGAAAAACCCGGACGATCTCGACATAGCCGGCCAGCTGGCGGAGAAATATTATCAGATCGGCAAGAAACGCGATGCGAAATTGCTCGCCGACAGCGTGCTCCGCAAAGAACCTCGGCACATCGAAGCCGTCGTCGTCAAGGCGAAGCTGTTGCTCGACGAAGGCAGCACCGATGTCGCCTACTCGCTGCTCGATTCCGTCAATAACGACAATCTCAAGGACACCCGTCCGCTCGCCCTGTTGGCCAAGCTTCAGGTCGCGGGGAAAAAGTTCACCCAGGCGGAGCGCACTGCGGAACGCGCGCGAAAAATCGATCCGCACGATCCCAACTGGATCAAGGCCCTGGCCAAGATCTATGTGCAGACCGAACAGAAGGACAAGCTTCTCGATATTTTCCAGGAAGTCGCACGCATCGATCCCGATGACTTCGAAGCTCGAAAAGTGCTGGCGCTGCATTTCGCCAAGATCGGCAATCACGCCGAGGCGGAGAAGTACGCCCGCATGGCACTGGAGGTGGACGTGACCGACGCAAGCGTGCAGAGCGTGCTGCTCGACGCCCTGGCCGGGCAGAACAAGGAAGCCGACGCCGCCCGCTGGCGCAAGTTGCTCGGGCGGTGAAATGAAAGCTCGCAATGATAAGGGAATTCATTTTAACCACGGATAACCCGGATAAACACGGATGGGAAAAATGCAGAAATGCAGTCGGTCAATGAATTCAGCCATTCTTCTTGTATTTATCTGTGTTCATCCGTGTAATCCGTGGTTCAATTGATTTTTGAATGATAAGGGAATTGATGCATCTCTCCGAATTGCAAAATAGGATCCGCGAAACCTTCGGCGCCAAGGATGCGAACCGCGGCGCCGAGGGTACCTTCATGTGGTTCATGCAAGAGGTCGGCGAATTGGCGACGGCGCTCCGCAGCGGCACACACGCGGAGACGGCTCACGAATTCGCCGACGTGCTCGCCTGGCTGGCGACGCTGGCCAATATCGCTGGCGTCGATCTCGAAAAAGCCATGGCGGAGAAGTACGGCGCCGGCTGCCCCACCTGCCAGCGCAGCCCTTGTGTGTGCTCCGTGGCAGAGAAACCGTAAGAATAATGGCAATCGCCAAAGTCGCCGAGTGCCACCGTAGCCATCACGCTCCGCGTGATGGGATTGAAATTCACCTTCACGCGGAGCGAGATGGCTACGGCAGATGTGGTCGTCGTCCATTTAGTACTGGTAACCCTTCACGACAGGACCAATAGCTCATGCGCTCAATCTTCGCTCTCTGGATCGCTTTGGCTATTCTTGGCGTACCTTCGCTGGCTGATGCCCAGCCGTTGAAGAAGCTTCCGCCGGAAATCCGCAAGGCCTATGTCGGGTTCCAGCAAATTCGCAAGGACGAGGAATCGTCCTACAAGATCGGACTCTGGACGCCTCTCCATATCGAAGTCTTCGGCGGAACCGACGGCGTCGACGTTGACGCTCGAGGCAACGTGCCTTACCTCCGCATCGAAACCGATGACAACGAAGACATCAAGACGCATCAGCATATTCCAATCAAACTCAATGAAAATGAAACAGGCAGGTATGTCGCCTACGTGAAAATCGGCCATCGCTCCCATTCCGAGGAAGTGAAGGTCACGCTCCGCGCCAATGGCCGCGACTATCAACTGGAGAACCCGCCGTTGCCCTCGCCGTTGTCGATCGACGCGCACCTTTATCTCGTGCTCGGCTCGCGCCTGCCCGATCTTTTCGCGGCGGCCGAGAAGATCAATCGGCAAGGCAAGAACAAAGACGACTGGGACATCGCCAAAGGCCGCAATGTCGTCTACGAAGACAGCGTTCGGCGTTTGCCCGATCGGTGGTTCGGCTACAACTCCGTGGATTTGATGATCCTCACCACGGAGAACGACAAGTTCCTCAACGATCTTCGCAACGACGCGAAAAGGCTCAAGGCGATCGCCCAGTGGGTTCGCCGGGGCGGGCGTCTGGTCGTGCCTATCACCTGGCAGAAGCAATCGGTGATCACCGCACTCTTGAAATCCGAAGCGGGCTGGCATCCGCCGATCCCGGTTGTACCGCCCGAAGCGACGGGCAAGGCCGAGGAGAACGGCATCCTGCGTCTCTCCGCTTTTGAGAACTGGGCGGACATCAAGGAGAATCCGTTCGAGCGGCTGGATCCGAAAAACCCCGGACGCAAGGTTCCGATTCCGGTCGCCACGCTCGATAACGGCAAAGTCGCGCCGGGCGAATGGGACGTGCTCGTCCGCGACGATACCGAAAACAGCGACCGCAGGCCGCTCATTACGCGCGTCCGTTACGGCCTGGGCCAAATCGTCTACCTGGCGGTTTCGATCGAAGATCCAGCGTTCTCGACATGGGGCGGACGCGATTCATTTTTACAGAGTATGCTGCGAAAACTCGCGCCGCGGGCGCCGGCGAATTTCGTCAACGATTTCGATGTGGGTTTTGGCGGAAAGCATGCCGCCGGCGATGATGTATCGTCGAACCTGGCCAATGTGCTCGATAGTTTCGACGTCACCGTGATTCCGTTTCACTGGGTTGCGTTGTTCATCGTCCTCTACATCATCGTGGTCGGTCCGCTCGACTTCTTTTTGCTGAAATACGTGTTCAAGCGTCTGGAATGGACGTGGATCACGTTCCCAACCGTCGTCGTGGGCATCAGTGTCGCCGCCTATTTCGCCGCCTATGCGCTCAAGGGCCGGGACATGAAGATCAACAAGGTCGATATCGTCGATATCGACATGCGCACGAGCCCAGACCCGCAGAGCTACAAAATATACGGGCAGACCTTCTTCACGATACTCAGTCCGCGCATTCAGAATTACACCGTCGGAATCGAGCCGAATCCTGACTTTTGGGGCGAGAAGGCGGCCGGCCCGCCCCGCACGGCAGATCTGGTCCAGTGGTTCGGCCGACCGACGGGCGGTCCCGATGCCATGGGGCGTTCAAGCTCGTCGGGATTCTTCAAAAGGCCGTACGACTTTAACGAGGGCAAGGATGGATTCATCGGCCTGAGCGGCGTGCCGATCCCGGTCTGGACTACGAAAGCCTTTGCCGCATCGTGGGAACAACCGCTGGCCGGCCCGCCGCTGATCGCGGACTTGACCTATCACGTCGAAAAAGACCTTCGGCTCACGGGCAAGCTGGGCAATAACCTTGGCGTCGATCTCACCGATGTCTGGGTGATCTACAACGACCAGTTCTTCCCCATCGAATCCGGCCTGAAAAGCATACGCGGCGGCGGCGAACCCACGCCCATCACATTGAATTTCAACGACGGCACGGACGCACGAAATTGGCTCAACGGCAACGCCGAAAAAAAACCAGCACCCGAGAACCGCAAGTCGCAATCGCCGGTCTTCGCCGTCAAACAAATCCTGTTTCACGAGCGAGTCGATGCGGCCCAGAATATGCGCAATCACCTGTTGCGCCCGCTCGACCTGAGCTGGCGCGTCGGTGAAGAGATTGCCGCGAAGAAATCCGACCGAGGCGTGCGCGAGGCGATCCTGTTCGCTCGAGTGCAATACAATTCGGGCAATGCCGAATCGCTTACCGGCAGCGTGCGTGAGCCTCTGCCGACCAAGCTTTGGCTTGGCGATTTCCCCACGAGAGATCCGACCAAGCAGCGGCCTGCCCTGACCGGCGACTTGAGCCAGGATACGTTCGTCCGAATCTTGCTAAGAGTAAAACCGGCGGAGGAATGAGCAACCCAAACGCCCAGTGGTGAGCGAAGCGAACCCCTGGGATATTTGCTGCGAACCCAGGGGTTCGCTACGCTCACCACTGGGCTTGATATTGACCCTCAACACGAGTCTTTCATCCATGCTCGAAACACGCGACCTCACGAAGATGTACGGCGAACTTTACGCCCTCGATCGCCTTACGCTCCAGCTTGACAAGGGCGATGTCTACGGCTTCATCGGACCGAACGGCGCCGGCAAAACGACGACGATGCGCATCCTCGCCACGCTGCTGACTCCCACCTGGGGCGAAGCGACCGTGTGTGGGTATTCCATCTACAACGGAGCAAAAGACATCCGCCGAGTCATGGGCTACATGCCCGATTTCTTCGGCGTTTATGACGACATGAAGGTCATCGAGTACCTCGAATTTTTCGCCGCCGCGTATCGCATCAAAGGCGCGGAACGCCGAAAGAAATGCGAGCAGGTGCTGGAACTCGTCGATCTCGGCTACAAACGCGACGCGCTCGTCACCAGCCTCTCGCGCGGCATGACGCAGCGTCTTGGCCTGGCGCGCGTGCTCTTGCACGAACCGCAAGTGCTGTTGCTAGACGAGCCGGCGAGCGGCCTCGACCCGCGCGCCCGCATCGAAATGCGCGGACTCATCAAAGAGCTGCGCAACATGGGCAAGACGATCATGCTCTCCAGCCACATCCTCCCCGAATTGGCCGACATCTGCAACAAGATCGGCATCATCGAACGAGGCAAGTTGCTCTTCAACGGCGACGTGCAATCCGCGATTCAGAAGGTCCGCCAGCGCACGCGCATCGACGTCGGCGTCGGTGATGGCCGAAACCCCGAAGCGAAACTACTCCTCGAAAAAGAGCCCAATATCGACGAGGTCGAATACAAAGAAGCCGAGGACTACCTCCTCGTCACGCTGCGCGAAGGCATCGAGGACGGCAGCTTCATCGCCGACGCCCTCCTTCGGAACGGCTTCCGCATCAAGATGCTGAAAGAAGAAGCCGTGGACCTCGAAGACGTGTTCATGGGAATCACGAAGGGAATCACGAATTAATCGCGTTATTTGCGTCCGAATCGAGATCATGCCATGCTAAATACCTACACGGCGAAATATACGAAGCTACCCGGCGGGTACATGGGCCAATTGGTCGAATGGCCTGAAGTCATCACGGAGGGAAACAGCCTGGAGAATTGCCGGCTATCGCTTCAAGATGCGCTCCAGGAGATGATCAGCGCCTATCGCCAGCAAGAAAAAGAAATCCCAGCGGGCGGCGGGCTTATCGAGCAAATTCCCGTCGAGATATGAAATGTCCGTCAAACGTCGCGATTTGGTCAAGTACCTTGTGGAGCACGGATACACCCTTCTGCGCGAGGGCAAGAAACACGCCATATACACCAACGGGGACAAGACCATTCCCGTAAAAAGGCACCGATTGTTCGATCGCATTACGGCAAACCAGATCTGCAAGCAAGCAGGTCTTCAGGCAAAATACTAACGAGCGGGATCCATTTCCAACTAATAGTCATTACCATGCAAATCCTCATCACCGGCGGCGCCGGATACATCGGCTCTCATGCGGTTCGTTTATTCCTCGAACGCGGGCACGACGTTTGGATCTACGACAACCTCGTCTACGGCCATCGTGCGGCCGTGCCCTCGGAGCGTCTGATCGTCGGCGAACTCGCGGAGACGCATCGCATCGACCAGATTCTCGTCGAGAAACGGATCGATGCCGTCGTGCACTTTGCCGCGTACACGTTTGTCGGCGAATCGGTGACGAATCCGGCAAAGTACTGGCATAATAATCTCGTCAATACGCTCAGCCTCATGGAATGCCTGCGTCGGCATGGCGTCGCCCGCTTCGTTTTCTCGAGCACGGCGGCAACATTTGGCATGCCCGAGAGAATGCCGATCACCGAAGCGACGCCGCAGCATCCGATCAACCCGTATGGCGCGAGCAAACTCGCCGTCGAGAAGGCGCTCGCCGACTATTCCAATGCTTACCAGTGGGGTATTGCCGCACTGCGCTACTTCAACGCCTCCGGCGCCAACCCCGGCGGCGTGATCGGCGAGGACCACACTCCCGAGACGCACCTGATTCCGCTCGTCATCTATGCCGCACAGGGCAAACGGCCGCATATCGAAATCTTCGGGACCGACTACCCAACGCCCGATGGCACGTGCATTCGCGATTACATCCACGTCGATGACCTTGCCGAGGCGCATCTGTTGGCGCTCGAAAAACTACAGCCTGGACAACAGATGCATTACAACCTTGGGATCGGCAGAGGGTATAGCGTGCGCGAAGTCATCGCCGCCGTGGAAACGGTGACGGGGTTGAAGGTTCCGGTCAAGGAAGGCCCTCGCCGCGCAGGCGACCCGCCGGTACTGGTGGCGTCGTCCGAAAAGATTCAGCGCGAACTCGGCTGGAAGCCGCGCTACACCGACATCAACGCGATCGTCGAAACCGCGTGGAACTGGCATCGGACGCACCCGAAGGGGTACAAGTCCCTTTCCCCGCGATAGAATTCAAATAGCCCACTACCTCGGATCCGCCGATCATGATTCTGACAAAAACAAAAACGAAACTCGGCCCGCACGATCATGGCCGAAAAATGTCGCTCAAAGCGTTTGAATTCGCCACGGGTGAGGAAGGCTACGTTTACGAATTGCATCGGGGGTACGTCATCGTGCCGGAAGTCGCCAACTACCATCATGCGATGCAGGTCATTGCGATCCGGCGACCCTTGTGGATCTGGGAAGCGCAACATCCAGGCACGATTCACGCGATTCTCGGAGCCGGCGAGTGCAAACTTCTCATCCCTGAACTGGAGAGCGAGAGGCATCCCGATCTCGCCGTTTATCTCACCCAACCCAAAGGAAAAAAGGACCGTACGCTGTGGCGAGGCTGGTTTCCCGAACTGACAATTGAAGTCGTGTCCGAAGGCTCACGAGATCGCGATTATGCCCAGAAACGCGATGAATACTGGGCCCTCGGCGTCAAGGAATACTGGATCGTCGATGCCAAGCTCGAACAGATTTTGATCCTTCGACGCGGCAAATCGGATTGGATCGAAAAATCCCTCGGACCCGATAGCGTCATCGAGACGAAACTGCTGCCCGGCCTCACACTGCCATGCCGAGCAATCTTCGCCGCTGGCGAGGAACAAAGCGACGCCACTGACCCTTCGTGAGAACCATGGATACGCTGCTCTCTTCCCGCGTCGCTCTCGTTACTGGCGCCGGCGTTGGCATCGGTCGCGCGGCGGCGCTGGCCCTCGGCCGCGCCGGAGCTGTCATCGGGCTGCACTACCATTCCAGCAAGGAGAGCGCCGAGCAGACCGCACGCGAAATCCACGACCTCGGCGGCAGAGCGATCCTGCTTCCTGGCGACCTCACGCACGAGGCCGATGCTCACCGCGTCGTTGATTCGCTGCTGCAAGAGACCGGTCGGCTCGACATTCTCTTTAACAACGCCGGTTCGCCCATTCAGATGACGCCGATCGAAGCGTGCAGCCTGGAACATTGGCATCGCGTGTTCGATGTCAATGTCACCTCGGCGTTTCTCGTCACTCGCCGGGCGATCCCGCATCTGCGCGCCAGCAAGAACGGCAGCATCATCAATAATCTTTCGCTCTCCGTGCAGACCGGCGGTTCGGGCGGCGGCGGAGTCTACGCAGCGGCCAAGGGCGCACTCCAGGTCATGACGCGCGCCCTCGCCAAGGAACTCGCGCCCGCCGTCCGCGTCAACGCCATCATGCCCGGCGTCATCGCCACGCAGCACCACGAAACATTCAGCACCCCCGCCAAAATGGACGCTTACAAAGCGCAAACGCCGCTCGCACGCAACGGCCAGGCCGACGAAGTCGCTCAGGCAGTGCTGTTCCTCGCCTCCGATGCGTCGAGCTTCATGACCGGTGCAATCCTCGACATCAACGGCGGGCGCTTCATGCGTTAGCAAATGCTCGAACTCACTCCCGACAATGTGATCCCCTATCTCCGCGAACACGGCTGGATCGGCGACGAACACGCCACGGCGGATCTGCTCAGCGGCGGCGTCTCCAATCAGGTACTTCGCGTGACCACGCCGGCGGGGCCGTTCGTCCTCAAGCAATCTCGGCCACAACTGCGCACGCGCGACGCCTGGTTCAGCGATCTCGACCGCATCCACCGCGAACAGGAAGTGATGCAGGCCCTGCATCCGCACCTGCCCGATGTCGTGCCAAACGTCTTGAATGTAGATAAGGAAAACTTCGTATACACGATGTCGCACGCGCCGCTCGATGCCGTGATGTGGAAAGCCGAACTGCTCGCGGGCCGAATCGATGTTTCCCTCGGCAAGCGCATTGGCGAAACGCTCGGCAAGATGCACCAAGTCTCTGCCGATCGTCGCACAGAATTCACCGGCTTCGCGGATCGGACGGTCTACGTACAGCTGCGTGTCGATCCCTTTTACCGGCGTGTGCAAGAGCGCCGGCCTGAAGTGGCGTATGTCATCGCGCCGATGATCGAGGAAATGATGACGCGGCAAGACGCACTCTGCCATGGCGATTACACGCCAAAAAATATCCTCGTCGATGCGAGCGGCTTCACGCTCGTCGACTACGAGACCGCGCATCTCGGCGACCCGACGATGGACCTCGGATTATTCCTGGCGCATCTGACGCTCAAAGCCGTGCGCGCCCCGGATCGCCTTGTGGAATTTCTCGCTTTGATTCGAGCATTCTGGATCGGCTATCGCGAGAGCGTCAGCTTCCATCCGCACGCCGAACTGGAGCGCCGCGGCATTCGTCACCTCGGTGTTTGCCTGTTGGCCCGGGTTGACGGCACGAGTCCCGTGGACTATCTTCCTGGCGATGAACAGCGCGAAATCGTTCGCCGACTTGGCAGGTCAATCTTGCTCGATGGCATCGAAAAATGGGAGGATGTATGGTCCTGGTCCAACCGTCAATTCACGGCTCTTCCTTCGGCGCCGGCTCCGGGCTAGGCTCGATGCCGTCGTAGATCTCGGCCAGTGGAAGCTTGGTGCCGATCTCGCCGAGGTTCAGGATTTCGTCGATCCCATGATGCACTTCGCGGATGAAACCGGCATCCGCTCGGCGAAACAGGATGACCGTTGCCGATTCCTGATCGACGAGCGCGTAGACCCGCAGACTCGGGATCGTGAGATAGGCGTCTTTCTTTTCGCCTTCGTCAATTCGCCGCGTGCTGTTGGAGAGCACTTCGAAGATTACGACCGGGTGATCGTGGAACGAATCGTCCTCAGGATTCGGCTCGCACACCACCGAGACATCGGGATAGTAGAAACGCAAAGGCAAAGCGGTTCGAATGCGTACCTTCGTATCGGAACTATACGCTCGACAGGGCTTTCCCTTCAGGCGGACGGCAAGGGCGACGTGAATGTTATCCTTGATGACGTTGTGCCGATTGCGTGCGCCGGCCATGGCGTAAACGACGCCGCCGAGATACTCGTTCTTGATCGGCGAGATCAGTTCGCCTGCAAGATAATCGTCTTCCGAAATCAGGTTCCACTTCAGTGCTGCGCTCATCGTCCCGCCCTCTGAAACACGGTGCGATATACTATCATTATTGCGACAGCAATCGCGTAATTCAATGCACGGGAGATGTCGATGTCTGACCGGATTACCGCAGTGCAGGCCCGCCAGGTGCTCGATAGCCGAGGCCAACCGACCGTCGAGGTGGATGTGCACTGCGGCGATGTCATGGGACGAGCGATCGTGCCTTCGGGCGCGAGCACGGGCAAGCACGAGGCACTGGAACTGCGCGACGGCGACCCCGCCGACTACGCCGGCCGAGGCGTGCGCAAGGCCGTCGCCAATGTGCGCGAGGCCATCGCGCCGGTCGTCATCGGCATGTCGGCGGACGATCAGGAACGCATCGACCTCGCGATGTGCGAACTCGACGGCACGCCCGGCAAGTCACGCCTTGGCGCCAATGCGATTCTCGGAGTTTCGCTGGCCTGCGCTCACGCCGCCGCCGCCGTGAAACGCATCCCGCTCTGGCGGCATCTCGACCGCGCCGGCAGGGCACGCATGCCGATGCCGATGGTCAACCTCATCTCCGGCGGCCTGCACGCCGGGCGCAATCTCGACATGCAGGATTTTCTGCTCTTGCCGATCGGCGCTAAATCCTATTCCGAAGCCCTGCACATGACCGCGCAGGTCTACCGCGCGTTGAGCAAGACCTTGATCGAACATGGCTACGAGGGCATCCTTGTCGGCGATGAAGGCGGTTTCGGCCCGCGCCTGCGCAACAACGAGCACGCCATCGAAATGATCATGCACGCTTTCCGTACCGCCCATCTCAAACCGGGGATCGATGCCGCCATCGCGCTCGATGTCGCCAGCACGCATTTCTTCGAGGGCGGGCTTTATCGGCTTGGCGACCAGCTGCTGTCCTCACGCTCGATGACCGCGCTCCTGACCGATTGGGTCGATCGCTACCCCGTGCTCAGCATCGAAGACGGCATGGCCGAGGACGATTGGGGCGGTTGGAACACCCTGACCGAAGCGCTCGGCAAGCGGGTGCAACTCATCGGCGATGACCTCTTCGTCACCAATCCGCGCCGCCTGGCGGAAGGAATCCAGCACGGCGTCGCCAACTGCGTGCTCGTCAAAGTCAATCAGATCGGCACGCTGACCGAAACCTTCGCCGTCATCGAGCAAGCCCGCCAGGCCGGCTATCGCTGCGTCATCTCGGCCCGCAGCGGCGAGACCGAGGACAGCACCATCGCCGATCTCGCCGTCGCCGCCGGCATGGGCCAAATCAAGATCGGCTCCATCGCCCGCAGCGAACGCCTCGCGAAGTACAACCAGCTTCTACGCATCGAAGAGCAGATGGGAGAGGCCGCGCCTTATGCGGACGAGCTATTTTGAATCCACGGCTTTCTGCACTTCAATCGCGCGATCCCAATCCAAACGATGCGGGGGATTCAAGTACATGCGATAGGCGCCTGCCATTTGCCGGGCAGCCGCGTCATAGGGCATGCCGCCGAAGCCAGTCCCCATCGCAGGAAGCGCGACCGTGCGGATAGCTGCATTTGCTTGCAGGTTGTGGGCGTGAATCGCGAGAAACGCCGCCCAGGTCGCCGCATAAACTTTGTCGGAGCCAGCGATATTTCCTGGAACGCGCATTGTTGGCGCGTGTGCAAGGAACGGGATTTTCGAATTGCCGGTAGGAATGATGAAGGCGGTTCCGACAGGTTGTTCGCCGAGATAAGCATCCATGATATGAAGCTGGACTCGATCCATCAGAGATTGACCAAAAGCTCGCACAACGGCCGCATCGATGCCCGCAGTCATGATGCCGAAAGCGTTGCCCGCGGTGACGAAACAATCGTGAGGGTCAATTCCCTCGAATCTCCCTTGGATGATGCGGACGTTTGGTAAACCTCGAAAAGCAATATCGAAGGCATCGCACATCGCCTTTTCGGGGTGTAATAGCAAGATTTCTTGGAACATGAAGAGAATTGTATCTCGGAGCAACAATTCTGTGGTTGAAATTCGCAATCAGAGGATTCGGCTTCCCGGCCCGAATTTGAATGGGCGATCCAACGCCGGGATCAGATTCGGATCGATCGTAATTTCAATCGCGCGAGTCTTGCGGGGGATTCGCCTGATGAAACCGCGCACTTCGAGCCGAATGAGCATTGAGTTCACTGAGGGCGGGGTTAAGTTGAAATATCGTTGCAAGTCTGCGTGGCTTGGCGCGAGACCCGCGTAGTTATGCGTCATGTACTCGCGAATGAAAGCGAGGAACTGCCCCTGTTGATGTGTCGGTTGATCCGCATCATCTTTTGCGTCTTGCGACTCCGCGTATTCAGGGTTGAGCAGGCGGATTGAATCGTTAATCGCCGTGATTGCGCTATTAACTTCGGCTTCGACCTCCAAGGAAATATCGTCACGCAAATGTTCCTCGGTCAGAATCCCGTTTAGGTGCTCTTTCGCTTTTTGAAGCAACTCTCGCGTTTGCGAATTCGATCCATCGTCAGGTGAAGGATGTAACAGCTCCTTCGGATTTTTGCGTCGGCTTGTATTTTTCATAGTGATGTTCCATCCAGCCACATTCCAACCAGCGCAGCATAAAGAAAAGTAAGCACGAATAGTGGAACGAAAACAACCGCGACGACCAACCTCCAATTCCGAGCGAAGCTTATCAAAGCCGCCGTGGAGAAGAACGCGGACCATGCGATTCCGTCGACCACGATCTCTGGCCAGCTTTGGTTATTGTAGTCGATTGGATCGCAGGTATCGCCATACGCCACACCCATGAAATGGATGAGGACCGGGCACGCTATACACCAGAAAACAAGTGCAGTCATGATTGTTGGATTGATGAGTTTCATGTAGGCATCCTTTCTTTCCATTCCCCGTGTTCGTATGCCCATCGGTTCGGCGGCGTGCAAGCGCTAAACGTAAACTCGTTCGCGGTGGTCGATGACGAAGTCCTCTCAATCTGCGTCTAGCACGCTTTTCCAGCGGTTTGCCATGCCGGCAAATGCGGCCTGGTACGTGGGTTCCAACGGCACGAGCACGTAGTTTTCCGGTTCGATGAACAACGGCATTGCCGGCAGCGAGTCGCCAACCGCGATCGGTTCGATATAGGCTCGCGTCCCCGTGCCGCATTCGTATGCGACCAACGTCAGGGGCTTATCCGACGGGAGTTCGAATGGTTCGTCCTGCATTTCCTCCCAGATGGCTGCGTGAATTCCGTTGGGATCGCGGCGAGTTGGCGGGAAGGGGTCAACGATCAAGAGATGAATCCGCTGCTCGAGAAACTCACGGGCCTTCGTCAACAATGCCTGAAACGCCGCACGACTCGACTTATTGCCCGGCGAGATGATTTCCAGAAGCGCAACAAAGCGGTCGTCGCTCACATGCCGAATGGCGATGGAGCTTTTCTTTCGCCGATAAAATTCGGAATCGGAGATCTCGGCCGTGAATCGCGTAATCGGTTTGGCTTTCGTCGCCGTTCCGCCACCCGATTCGGGACCAGGCGAACCGTTTGTCGGCAACTGCAAGGTCAGAACGTCCCGACCAAACCCGGCAGCTTGTTGTTCTGGAAGTGCGTAATATTCGGCTGGAAGAATGCCGCCATTCAACGCGCGGGCGATCTCCGTGATCCAGTCGTGATGAAACGCATGGAATATCCCGGGCTTCACGCGCGTCCAGTCGTGCATTGGCATCGTGAAGATTCCGCATCAACGCCGCGAGAATACGCAGTTAAACCAAAAAAGCAGATTTTGGGTCTTTTGCGTATTCTCGCGGCTACATTTTGTGATACCCATTCGGCACGGCGTCGCGCGAGCGCGGAACGTGGAACGAATCACCGCACCAGTTCGCGGATCGGTTCGCCGTGTTCGATGACGGGGAGCGGGCGGTTCAGGTTGTCGCGGAAGGATGCCGACTCCCAGTCGATGCCCAGGTGGTGATACACCGTCGCGGCGACATCTTGCGGCGTGAACGGGCGATCGACGACATACTCGCCGCGCGGGCTGCTGCGGCCAATCGCCTGGCCCATGCGCATCCGCGCGTTGCCAAACAGCACACTGAACGTGTGCCCCCAGTGATCGCGACCGGCGTTTGCATTCATCCTTGGCGTTCGGCCGAACTCGCCCATCGCAACGACCAGCACGCGCTCATACAAACCGCGCTGCATCAGGTCGTCGATAAGACTCGCGATCGCGCGATCCAATGGCGGAATCAACATGCGCGCGCCGATTTCCGTCTCGAGCTGCGGCGGCGTGCCATGATGATCCCACGGCACGCAGTTGCATGTCACGAACGTCACGCCGGCTTCGATCAATCGCCGTGCGACCAGCGCGCTTTGGCCGAATGTGTGTCGGCCATAGCGATCGCGCGTCGTTGCCGGCTCGCGCGCAATGTCGAAGGCGTTGGCGACATCGCGGCTCGTCATCAGGTCGAACGCGCGGTTGTAATGTTCGCTGACGTCGCTCGTGCGGCGGTCGTGGAAGCGTCGAGCGTCGTCCATGGCGTGCAGCAAAGAGCGACGATCGCCAAGGCGGTCAAACGTCAGCTCCGGCGCGAGATGCAAATTGCCCACGCGAAACGTTGGCAGGTTTGGATCCGATTCGACGTTGAACGGATTCGCCCCGCCGCCCAGGTAGGCGGCATAGTGGAAGAAATTGTCGGTCCCGCCGCGTAGATTGGGCACGGCGACGTAAGGCGGCATGCCGGGTTGATTGGCGCCGCGCAAGCGCGACGTGACCGATCCGAGCGACGGCCGCTTCTGGTTCTTGAAATCCGGTGCGTTGAATGCTGGCCCCTCGAAGCCGGTGAGCATCCAGTGGTTGGACTTCGTATGATCGCCCGACCCGTGCCGAACCGTGCGAACGACGGCGAGATGCTGCATCAATCGAGCTTGCATCGGCAGCAATTCACCGAACTGAATGCCGGGCACGCTGGTGCGCGTCGCGCCGAGCGGACCGCGGTAAGCATCGGGTGCATCGGGCTTGGGGTCCCACGTCTCCATGTGGCCTGGCCCGCCGGAAAGCCAAAACAGGATGACGGCGGTATCGCGCGTCGCCTCGTTTGCGCGAGCGCGAGCGTGCAAAAGGTCGGGGAGGGTCAACCCGCCCAGCCCGAGTATGCCGGCCTGCACGAAGCTCCGCCGAGTAATGCCGGTACAATCGCTGCCCTTGCTGCCGTTGACGCGAAACATGTTGGCTCCCGCTAATGCGTACGCCCGTGGATGAGCGAAGCGAATCCGTTGTGTATTATTTTGATCCCAGAGGCTGGCTGCGCTCGCCACTGGGCTTTTAGCTTTCTCTGATTTTACACAGTTTTTGCATTGATTGCATCGACATTTTCAGAACTCGTATAGTACGAATAGCCCCGAATATCTTTTTTGGAGACTCGATCATGATTCGCAGTTTGTTGTGGTTTGGCAGTGTTGCCGTCTGTCTGGGCCTTGTTGTCGTACAAGGCCAATCGCAGGACAAGAAGGACACGAAGAAGGTCGTCAAGAAGGCCGCGCCGAAGCCGTCTCAGCCGCCGACGATGGCGAAAGTCGCTTACGGGACGCACCCGCGCCAGGTGCTCGATTTCTACCAGGCGAAGTCCGACAAGCCGACGCCGGTCGTCTTCTACATTCACGGCGGCGGCTGGCGGGCAGGCGACAAGAATAGCGTCGGCAATGTCAAGCAGTATCACGACGTCGGCATCTCCGTCGTCGCCATCAACTATCGCTACACGCAGAACGGCGTCGAGGATAAGGTCGTGCCGCCGGTGAAGGCGCCGCTCGAAGATGCCGCCCGCGCGTTGCAGTTCGTGCGTTCCAAGGCCAGCGAATGGAATATCGACAAGAAGCGCATCGGCGCCACGGGCGGGTCCGCCGGCGGATGCTCGTCGCTTTGGCTGCTCTTCCACGACGACATGGCCGACCCCAAGAGCAGCGACCCGATCGCCCGCGAATCGACGCGCCTTTACTGCGCAGCCGTCAATGGCGCGCAAACCTCGCTCGATCCGAAGGAACTGAAGGAATGGATGCCGAATTACTCCTACGGCGCACATGCGTTTGGTCTGAAGGACCTGAAAGAAGTCGAAGAGAAGCGCGACCAGATCGCCAAGTGGATGAAAGAATACTCGCCGATCAACCATGTCTCCAAAGATGATCCGCCGGTCGGCCTCTACTACGGCGGCGTCAAGGGCGCGAAAAAGGGCGAAAGCCATCCCGACCCGACGCACTCGCCGATGCTCGGCCTCTTGCTTGCGGAACGCCTGAAATCCGCCGGCGTCGATTACGTGATCCAATACAACGGCCATCCGAACGAAAAACTACCCAGCGCAGCTGCATACCTGATCGATCGGTTGCGCAAATAGTGTGCGTTTCATGTCCGTGATGTGCGTTTCGCGCACACGGCGGGTGGCGACAATCGCCCCTGCGTGTGCGTTTTTTTGTTGCTTGCTCCTCCAAATCGCATCGTTCCGAATCGGCATCGTAGTTGCACCTCCCTTTTCCGTTCGCCGAGGTTTGGAGGATCAACAAATGAACGCTACACAAACGCAACCGGAAACCGAAACAGCCACACCCTCGCAGGCGAGCGCCGCCGGCAAGGCGGGGATTTCGATGGCGTCGATCAACTTTTGGCTCGACGCCGGTTTATTCGTGACGATCATCTTCGTGATGTGGGTGTCGATAATCCTGCAATTCGTGTTTCCCGCCCAGGCAGCCGCAACGCCTGGTTGGAAACTCTGGGGCATGACGTTCGACGAATGGCGAAACGCCCAGTTCGTCAGCCTGTGCCTGTTCGCGCTGCTTGCCGTGGAGCATGTGGTACTGCACTGGAACTGGGTCTGCTCGATCCTCGCAACGCGCATCCTCGGCTTGAAGAAACCCGACGAAGCCTCGCAAGCCGTCTACGGCGTCGGCACGTTCATCGTGATCCTTGTGCTGACGATGGCGACACTATTGGCCGCGACTTTCAGCGTGCAAGCCCCGCCATGAGTGCAGCTTTTGAAGTTGCGCATTTTTTCCTGAGAAGATCACTCCGACGCAGTGAATCCGCAAGAACACCGAAGGTGTTCCATATCAAAGCCCAGGGTTGGCGCAGCCTACCCTGGGAAAGAAGTAAATATTACGTTGGAACGCCGAAGGTGTTCCATCAGCGTGTGGTTGATGGAACGCCGTCAGCGTTCAATTTAAGGGGATTCCTTTTTCCCAGGGTACGCTGCGCGAACCCTGGGCTTTGCGATGCAACGCCGTTGGCGTTGGCGGATGCTTTGACGATCCAAGCAAGCGTTCAAGCCTGTCAAATGCGCAGTTCAATATGCGCTGCGATTGGTGGGGGGTGGTCCTCGCCTTACTTGGCGTCACGAAGCATCTTGGCAAATTGATGAGGGTCTGAAATCACGCCCGCGTGCCGTGCCAGGATTCGGCCGTTTGGCAGCCCATCCTTGAACGGTTGATCCGCGTCGAATTCAAAAAGGAAATGTGCAGGTGTAGAAACCTCATTGAGAACGCGTTCCTGTATCTCTACATTCAGGGCAATCGCTTTGCGTGCTTGCTCACTGCTTAATGACGCATCGGGCACGACATCGATATAGAGATCAAGCTGAACAAAACGATCAACCTCCTGTCGCAGTTCAGCACTCTTACGAATCTGCGTTTCGTTATAACGCGAATTTGCATCGTATATGCCAACGACGTTAATCAAGACCCGCCTTTTTTTTTTGCCGCCTCGGCCACTGCATCCTCGATGCGCAGATGAGCGGCACGCGGCTGATTCGCCAGCGCATTTTCCAGAAGTTCGACGAAGGCCGGCACGTTGATAATTTGACCTTTTTCCCGGCCGAGAATCTCGCCCTTGGGTAGGCCCTTGTCGAGCGGCGCGTCCTTCGCCGGCTTGATGATCAGGTAATAAGGCAGGGTCGGGTCGGCGAGTTTATCCTGGAAGCCGTAATATTTCTCCGCCAATTCCTTGGCCTTGGCCGACGAGAGCTTCCTATCAGGCACGGAATCGGTGTAGAGGCTTGCCTTGACGAATTGGTTCAGCTTTGCTTTGACCTGCGGCTGCACGAAGACGGTGTTCTCGTTCCATCGGCAGTTGGCGCAGTTTTGGCCGGTGAAATCGATGAAGAGGAGCTTGTCGCTGGCGACGGCCTCTTTCCATGCTTCTTCGTAATCAAGATGCCAATCCTTGTGTCCTGAGCCGCCGTCCTTGCCGGTACCTCCGCCGCTGCCGAAGGCGTCGTTTTCGTGCCCGGTGCGAATCGGCAGGAAAGCGACGACGTTATCGCCGATGAAGCCTGCCGGCTTGATGCCGAACATCGCCGGCGCGAGGTAAACCGCCAGGCCGAGGAAGCTGACGCCGACCAGCATCCTGCCGACGCCGATCGATTCGATTTGGTCGTCGTGGGGCAGGCGGTAGACTCCGAACAGGTACAACGCACAGGCGACGGAAAGGGCCATCCACGCGGCGAGTACGGTGTCGTAGTTGAAGATCTGCGGATTGCCGGGGAAAAACGCCAGGTCGGCGTTGGAGAGAAATTTCAGTGCCGCCCCGATTTCGAGGAAGCCCATCGTCACCTTGACGGCATTCAACCAGCCGCCGCTCTTCGGTAGTTTCTTGAGCATGCTGGGGAACAAGGCGAGCACAAAGAATGGAGCGGCGAATGTCGTGGAATAAACGAGCGCACCAAGGATCAGGTTAATCAGTGGCGGCTTGACGCCGGCGACGGAGCCGAGCATCAGACCCAGAAATGGGCCGGTGCAGGTGAAACTCGTGATGGTGAACGTCATCGCCATGAATATCGCGCCAACCAACCCGCCTTGCCCTTCACGAGCCGAGGTGAAGCGTGCCAGGAAGTGTGGCAACTCGATTTCGTACATGCCAAAGAGGCTCAGCGCGAAGACGATCAGGATGACGCCCAGCGCCAGGTTGAACCACTCGTTGTTCGCGACGGCGATGATGACCGAGCCAAGCGCGAGCATGATCGTCGTTAACAGCACAATGATCGTGCCGGAGTAGACGCACGCCATCGAAAGCGGGTTGTGATGCTCTTTCTCCGATTGCTTGATGAAGAAATTGACGGTGATCGGAATCATCGGAAAAACGCACGGCGTGAGCAGCATCAAAAACGCGCTGACGCAGGCGAACCAGAGAAAGCTCCAGAGGTTGTGTGCGTCCACATCGCCAGAAGGCGGCGCGACTTTCTTGCCATCGGGCGCAGGTGCGGCTTTGCCAGGCGGTGCGGCTTTTTTCGATTCGGCGCGTGCTTTAGCTAGCTGTTCCGCGCTGGGCGTAATCACTTTGAGGTCCGGAGGCCCTTTCGTTCGGTCCAAGAGCTCTTTGGTGGGTACGATTGGCTCGCCCTCAAGTATCTCGAGCGGGACATAGATCGGGCGATAAATATCGGGGCCAAAGCACCCGCCTTTGTTGCAGACCATGAGCCGAATTGTTATGCCAAGATCCTGTTGGCCGGGTTTAGCAGCGGCGTCGATCAACAGATCCTGCGACCAGGTAAACTCGCCATCGTGGTGAAGCGACACCTTTCCATCGAGCGAGATGCCCAAGTGAGGTGACGATTCCTCGATCGGCCAAAGCGGCTTGATTCCGTCAATGCGGCTATAGGTGATGGCAACGTCCGGCTTGGATTGTTCGTTCGTTCGTTGGGTGATTGGGTAGGTATAAAAACCCGCTGCCGGTTTGCCGGTGAGAGTAACGCGAACGACTTCGCCACGCTTCGCCTTCGGGGTCGAAAGCTTGACATCAAAGTTGATGATCTCGACTATCTTGCGCGAACGCGCGTTGAGCACGACTGCCTTGTTGCTCGCATCGAACGGGTCGCTTGGGTCCGATGCGAAGGCGGGGAAGACGAGCGCCGCCACGAACAATGAGGCGAACAATGCAGAGCGTGATGAAAAACGGGTGCTCATTCCTGGCACACCTCGTGAGGGAATATGGGGCGATTCGGAATAAGAAACAGGATCACCAAAGGAAAAGCAAAAAATGACTTCCCGATTCGAAGCCCCTCGCCCCCGGTACTCCGGGGGAGAGGGGTTGGGGTGAGGGGGGATCTTGGCGCCTCGCGGAGACATCGGTTACCTCTTGGTACCTTGTCCCCCTCACCCCCAGCCCCTCTCCCCCGGCGTACCGGGGGCGAGGGGAGCAAATACGTCCGCCAATTCGGGATGTTATTTTGCTTGTATTCCTAAACACTATATCGGCTTATTTCTTGTCCTTGCTAACCACGGCTTCGCGTCTTACGGCGGGGACGCCTTCGAGATTGAGGGTCGTGGCTTGCTTCGTCTTCATATCGACGACCTGGATGCGGTGGTTATTCGTGTCGGCGATGTACATTTTCCCGCCGCTGATGGAAACGCCGCTTGGTTCGTCGAACATTTTCGCCTTGAGCCAGCCGGGCGGGTCGCCCAAATAGGTTTCGCACGAACGCTTTGCGGGGTCGATGAGTTTGATTTTGCTGTTGTAGGTGTCGGCGACGTAGAGTTTGCCGTCGAGGTAAGCGACGCCGAGTGCGTGTTGCAGGCGGACTTTGTCGCCCACGCCGTCTTTATCGCCGAACTCGAACAGGCCTTCGCCGACGACGGTGGTGACGTCGCCCTTCACGCCGGGAAGAGGCACGGCGCGGATGGCGGAGATTTCGCTGTCGGCGACGTAGAGCTGTTTGCCGTCGGTCGCCAGGCCGCTCGGTTGAGCGAGTGCGGATTCGGTGAGCGAACCATCGACGAGATCCTCGCGGCCGCTGCCGGCGTAGGGATTCACGGTTTTTTTGTCGAGGTCGTAGTACCAGATCTGATGATGCCCCGCCATCGCGATGAAGATGCGATCCTTGACGAGCAACAAATCCCACGGACTATTCAGTCCAATCTTGAGGGCGTTGCCTCCCTTTCCTCGGCCGAAGCGGTCCTGTTCGCCGGTGCCGGCGACGAGGGTGACGGTCTCGGCTTTGAGATCAAGAGCGCGGATCGCATGGTTCTTTCGGTCGGCGACGTAGAGCGTGTTGCCCACCAGGCACATACCCTGGGGGTCGCTGAAGGTCGCGTCGGCGAATTTGCCATCCTTCATGCCTTCCTTGCCCGAGCCGGCGATGGCGATCTTTTTGCCTGCCAGATTCGTAATAACGACACGATGGTTCGTGCTGTCTGCAATGAAAACGCGGTCCGAGGCGGCGTCGGCCAACACCTTGCCGGGGAAGAACAACGGCGAGTTGATCGATTCCTTGGCGAGCTTGAACTGGATCGGAGTTTCCTTGAGGGTTTTCTTCGCTTTGTACTCTTTTATTAATTTTTGTATGTGGTGCTCCAAGACCTCAAGGTGGCCCTCGCCGGAGACGTTGCCATAATACTTGCCGTCGGGATCGATGAGCACGAGTGTGGGCCAGGAGCGGACGCCATAAGCACGCCAGATTTTGTGGTCAGCGTCGTTGACGACGGGATGTTTGATTTCGTAGCGGAGCAGCGCCTTCAGGATGCTGGAGGTTCGCTTTTCATTCTCGAACTTCGGCGAATGCACGCCGACGACGACGAGCACGCCGGGGTAGCGTTCTTCGAGTTTGGCGAGATCGGGCAGCGTGTGGATGCAGTTGATGCAGCAGAGCGTCCAGAAGTCGAGCAGGACGATTCGGCCCTTCAGGTCGGCCAGGCTGAGCGGCTTTTCCGTGTTCAGCCAGGCGGTTCCGCCGACGAGGTCGGGCGCCTCCGGGCGCTCCTTGTCCTTGGGTTGCAGCATGGCGGCTTGCAATCCCTGCGGAATCGGTGTTGACGGAGCTTGCATAAAATAGAAGACGGCCGCTGCCGCCGCGACGACGATCACGGAGGGCAGAACAAGGGATGGCCGAGCGAGGTATTTGAGGAAGGTTGCTGCGGAGGACGCGAAACGAGCCAGCATGACTTTTTCTCCTGAAACGCGAAGGGCAAGTTGGCGGAAGGTCGTAATGTATTGTAGGAAGCGCTGCGGCTTGATGGAACAGCAATCTGCCTTTGCCGCTCGCGGCTTAGCGCTCAGCACGGCGCCCTGTTGAGCGCTAAGCCGCAAGCGGCAAACAACAAAACAAGACGGTATCAACCAACAATGATGACAAACGAACCCGAACGAGCCGCCGAGACCCCCGCGCCAGCGACGCCTTCCGAACCGCTGGATGCCGCTGCCCCTGGCGAGACGGCGATCACGGCCACACCGCCCGTGCCGGAAACGCCCGCCGTGGACCTGCCGCCGCCTGCGTGGCTGGTCAAGGCCGACTATTTGCTGCTCGCGCTGGTTCTGGTCCTCTGCTTTTTTCTCGGCTCATTCACCGCCACCAATTCCGATCACTGGATGCATCTGACGATCGGCAAGCAAATCAGCGACGGCACGTTCCGGTTCGGCGTCGATACGTTTTCGTGGATGACCGGTCCCGTCGGCGAACAACCTGCGGTTCACTGGGTGCATCATTCCTGGCTTTATTCCTGGCTGGTGTATCAGCTGAATGAGTCGATGGGCGGCGAGGGGCTTGTGCTGCTCAAGGCGATCCTGTTCGCGTTCTCGATTGGTCTAGTGAGCCGTGTCGGTTGGAACGAAGCCAACCGCTGGTTCGTCGTCATCTGTCTGTCGATCGCGGCCGTGGCGATGAGTCCGCGCATGCTGCTGCAGCCGATCGCGTTCTCGATGCTGTTTTTGTCGATCACGCTATTCTTGATGGATCGCGCGTCGCTTTTCTCGTATCCCGAGGCAGGGGCGACGCCCGACGTGCGCTGGCTGTGGGGTTTGCCGACGCTGTTTGCCTTGTGGGCGAATGTGGATTCGTGGTTCATCCTTGGGCCGATTCTCCTCGGCCTGTGCTGGGCGGTGTGCGGTCTCGCGGGGCGTGTCCGCGGCATCAGCTCCGTGCCGGGCAAGACGCTGGGCCTGGTCTTCACGGCGGGGCTGGTAGCGTGCCTGGTGAATCCGTTCCACGTGCGCGTGTTTCAACTTCCGCCGGAGCTGGCGTACATTGTGGTAAGAATCGTCGAGCCTCTGGGCGTGACGCTGCCCGATGCCGTGTTCGCCGGCGGCAAGACGCTTCGAGCGTTTCATCGCGCGGAGATGGAGTCGGCTCTGCTTTCAACCTGGTCGCTGTCGCCGTTCTCGTCGATGTACTGGAATACGGCCATTGGCAAGAACGCAGCGGGTTTGGCGTTCGTGCCGTTGCTCGTGCTCGGGCTGGTGGCGTTCACGCTGTCGGCGTATGTTCCGCATCGCGAAGATGCGCCGACGCTGCATCTGGGCCGATTCGCGATTTGGCTGTTGCTGGCGGTGCTGGCGCTGGTCCTGCATCGCATGATCGTTTTCTGGGCGCTGCTGGCGGCGCCATTGACAGCGATGACGCTCGGTGATTTTCTGACCTGGCAGCACAAGACAAGCCCGGCGACGGCCGACAGCCGCCGTCGCGCGCTGCAGTCGGCACGCGTGCTCAGCGTCCCGTTCATGCTTTTGCTGCTCTTCATGGCCTGGCCGGGTTGGCTGCATGGCTCGACGGAGTTCTCGTCCGCTCGCCGAGTCGCGTGGGGGGCTCACATCGATCCGTCGCTCCTGCATTCCGCTGAAGCCCTGAACCGTACGCCTGGCGCGTTCGATCATCCGAACCTGTTTAACGTCAGCCTCGACTTGGGCAATATCACGCCTTCTGCATCGCCGAAGTTCAAGCATGCCGTCGATTCGCGCCTGGCGCTTTTCGCGCGCGATGCGGCCGCGTATCTCGCCGCCCGCGCGGCGTTGACGGACCGGTCCAAACCCGCAGAGGCCTGGCAGGATGTGTTCACCAGGCACGATATCCGCCACATCGCGCTGACCAACTTCGGCAGCGATTCGAAAGGTATTCGCCTGCGCTATCTCGCGAATGCCGACGAATGGCGCATCCTGCATGGCGATAGCCGGCAGATGGTGTTTTCGTGGGCAGGGCCGAACGAGCGTTGGCCGGTGAATACTGGAATCGACGATCTGAACCGGGAGGCATTTGGCAAAGTGCCCGCATCGCTGAAGCCGCCGGCGGAGGGCGCGCCGACGCCGCTCACGCCGAATTGGCCCACGCTTTTCCTCGAAGGTGTCGGCGGACGCCCGACGAGCATTTCCGAGGCGGACCTGTTCCTCAGCCGATTCGAGCTGGCAAGGGAATGCACCGGGCGAATGGTTCAGTACGAAGGCCGGCGGAATCCCGAACCGGACAAGGTGCTGCTATTCAAGGCGAAGGCCATCGTGCAGGGCCTGGGAATGCTGCACGGATGCCCGGGAGCAGGCACGACTTTTTCGTATTCGCTGATGTCGGCTTTGCAATTCAGTGCGTTCGTACAGGGTGAATTCGGACCGCCGGCGCTGCCGATCCTCGCCTTGCGCGCCGCGCGCCGGGCCGTGGCCGAAAACCCGCGCGACGCCAATGCTTACACAGCGCTGCATCGAACCAGCGAATTCCTGAGACAAAATCAAGAAGAGAATTGGCTCGGCATCAAAGGACGCCTCGGCCCTCGCCATCCATCCCGCCTGCGCGACCGGGTTCGCCAGCTGACCAGTGTGACGGCGATCTACAGTGCCGTGCAACTCGAACCGGATCATGTGCAGTACAACCATCTCCTGTCGGTGATGTTTGAGCAAGATCATCTCTATGATTCCGCGCTCAGGCACCTCCAGGTCGTCGAAAGTCTGCTTCCCGCCCATCTCGCCCGGCTCAACTTGAACCCCAAGGATCGCGACGCCAATATACGCGAATTTCGCGAGATGGTCGCGCGGAGCGAAAACAACGTCATGCAGCGGCGATCCAAATTCAAGGAATACGAAAGCGAAAAAGACACGCTCAAGAAGGCTCACATCGCCCTCAATCTTCGCTACGAGGAGCTGCGAGGCAAAGGCCGCGCCGAGTCGCCGCTGGGCTTGGGCGAAAAGTCGCTCGAAATCATCGAATCGATCAAGATCGACGCTCTCGAACCGGAAAAACGGCTCGCGTTTCTGCAAACCTATTTTGATCTGCTGCTCAGGCTAGGCCGCGCTCATGCCGTTTCCGATTGGTTGAAGGAACCGAAGAACAAAGAGAGCCTGCCGCGCGAGATGTATGCGGAATATCGCCTCGTCTCGGCCGTTCCCGTGGGCGACTATGCGGGAGCGCAGGAGGCGCTTGACATCCTTGAAGAAGGCTTCACAGGGCAGTTGCAGAAGGAACGCGAAGCAGCCGCGCGGGCGTACGCCTCGCTGTTTCGCGCGCCGGTATTCGCTCCGGTCCTTAGCTCGGTGCTGGGCAGTGCTCCGCTCGGCTCCGAGAACGTACGTGGAGCGGCAATTGCGCTTTCGGATCAGCTCGATCGTGTCAACTTGCTCAAAAACGAGATGTGCAACGCCATCGCGCTGCGAGGCATCCTCGCCTTGGAATCGGGTGATACTAGCGCCGCCCTGGCCCATTTCGAGCGTGCCATATCGTTGGCCGGGAGCGATTTCGTTTTCTCGGATCGGCCCATCGTTCAGCGCTACCTGGAGCTTCTGAAGAGCCAGCGCCCGGTATTACCGTAGCCACCACACTCCGCGTGATGGATTCTTGCCATGCAAAAAATTCATCACGCGGAGCGTGATGCCTACTCAAACAAAAAAATTCATCACGCGGAGCGTGATGCCTACTCAAACAAAAAAATTCATCACGC
>CAZAFH010000042.1:0-9290 GCA_964484265.1 uncultured Singulisphaera sp. | reverse complement strand
AAAAAATTCATCACGCGGAGCGTGATGCCTACTCAAACAAAAAAATTCATCACGCGGAGCGTGATGCCTACGGTAGAAGACGTCAATCCAAAATGAGGCTATCGGGGATATCGCGGAAGATTCGCTCGAATTGTTCCGCGCACATCGTGAAAGCGCCCAGCAGGACCGGGTCGTATTTTCCGGGCGATGAATCCAGGATGATCCGCAGCGAGTTGGCGTGCGACAGACCCGGCCGTTGCATTCGGCGCGAGCGCAAGGCGTCATAAGCGTCGGCGATGGAGACGACGCGCGCCGCCAGCGGGATTTGCGCGCCGGCCAGGCCATCGGGATACCCGCTTCCGTCGTAGTGTTCGTGGTGGTGGCGGGCGATGTCGATCGCCATTCGCAAAAATTCGAGCCGCGCGCCAAACTTACGCGCGACGTATTGAAGCGTCCGCGCTCCGATCACCGTGTGCTGCTGCATCGCGATTCGCTCGCCCTCATCGAGCTTCCCGGCCTTGAGGAGCACATGGTCCGGCAGACCGACATTGCCGATATCGTGAAGCGGAGCGCAGCATTCGATCGAGTCGATGAATCGTTGATCGATCGCGTCGGCGAAGGTCGGCAGCGTCGCCGCCTCCCTGGAGAGCGTCATGCAGTAGCGCTGCATGCGCGAGAGGTGGGCGATCGTTTCGGTGGAGCGGTACTCCACCAGACGCGCGAGGCCCAGAACCAGGGCGTTTCGCGTCTGCACCAAATCCGAGCTTTTGGCGTTCACGCTGCGTTCGAGCTCGACGTTCAGATCGAGCAACTGCCGATTCAGAATATCGGTGCGATCTTGTGCATGCTTGTGTTTCACAGCCGACCGGGCACGCGCCACGATTTGCACGGAGCTGGCGGGAAAGCAAAGATAATCGTCGGCGCCGGCACTGAGCAGCTGAGACATTTCATCGGCGGAAAAGCGCGAGGTCGTCATGATGATTTTCAGGTGCGGCCTGGGCGGATTGTCACGCAGCGCCTTGAGCACCGTGCGCCCGTCGATCTTGGGCATGTCGATCGCGAAGTAGACCGCCTCGATCGGGCCATCGCGGAGCAACCGCAGGGCGGCCTCGGCGTCGGCGGCCTCGGCAACGTCGAAACCGTTCGACGCCAACAACCGCGCGAGATTTCGCCGCGAATCGACGTCGTGATCCGCGACCAGAACGCGCGGAAACGAAATCGATTGATTCAGCCGACGCGTCGCCCGAATGGCGTTCGGCACGGGCGTCTCCCTCGCGCGAAATTGCCCGAATTGCGTCGAATTGGAAACGAACGGCATCAGGGCGTGCATCACCGCTTGCGGATGCTCGAAACGATCCTCGGGGCGGATCGCCATCATGCGCATCATGACTTCTTCCAGCGCCTCCGGTATGTCCGTGCGAAACGAACGCGCGATCAATGGCTGTTGCGTGCGGCGCGTCTCGATGGCGTCGAATAACGTGCCCTTCGCCGGAAACGGAGATTGCCCCGTGAGAGCGAAAAACAACGTCGCGCCGAGACTGAATATATCCGAGCGGATGTCAACCGCCGTCGGGTCCACCGTCTGCTCCGGCGCCATGTAATCGAGCGTGCCCACGATGAGGTCCGGCGTCGTCAGCGCGGCCGTGGGGAGATGTCTCACCAGACCGAAGTCAAGCAGCTTGGCGACGCCTTCACTGGTGACAAAGATATTCGACGGCTTGATATCGCGGTGAACGAGCAGATGGCTATGCGCCTTGTCAAGCGCGCTGGCGGCCTGATAGATGATCGAACAGGCCCGTGCAATGGAAAGCGGCTCGGCCTCGACCAGCAATTCCAGATCCTGGCCGGACAATCGCTCCATGACGAAGTAGTACAGGTCCGATTCGGTCGGCACTTCGCGCGGGGTTACGCCGGCGTCGAACGCAGAGACGATATTGGGATGGTCCATCTGGGCGACGGAGCGCATTTCGCGCAGGAACCTCGTCAGCAGGTCGGCCTGTTCGTCCGAATCGATCGGGACGACTTTGATGGCGACGCGCCGGCGCATGAGGATGTGCTCCGCCTCGAAGACGATGCCGATGCCGCCGGAGCCGATGCGGTCGAGCACGCGATAGTTGCCCAGGACCAATCCGCGTCTGGTGTTGGCCTGAATGCGATCGGACTGGTAGTTGTTGATCAGTCGAAGCGCGACCAGTTCCTTGAGCAATTCCTGCCGCAGATAGATTCGCCGTAATCGATCTAGCGACTCGCGCGACAGCGTATTCCATTCCTCGGGATGAATGATCGACGATTCCAGGAGCGAATCCAAGAGCGAATTCGCATCGGCGGAATGCTCGGCCAGCGTCCCATCGTCGAGACCGACTTGCGGCGCTGGCAGTTCTTTTTTTGCGGACCAGGATTGCATAGTCACAGATACCTCATTCGCCCCGTGTCTTTTTCTCCCCTCTCCCACCGGGAGAGGAGTCGGAGGTGGCCTGATGAAAACTACTGGTAATTCGTCGATTCTTGGCGTCATGCCCAGTCAATATTCGTTGCGCGAAGAGCACCCTCTCCCCCACGAATGTGGGGGAGAGGGAGGGGGTGAGGGGTCAGGGAGCCTTGAAGAAGGCTCAGTCCTTGGCCAGCGATGCTGATCCGCCCCTCACCCCCTGGCCCCTCTCCCCCACATTCGTGGGGGAGAGGGGAGCAATCGAGCAACAAATTTGAGATGAATCCAAGCGTCGTATTTCATCAGCCCACCCCTCCCCTCCACTCTCCCAGTGGGAGAGGGAGCAATTCTCGCATCGAGTTCATGCGTGGGATACTGTCTCATGTGTGCGAACTTTCAAGCCGGAGCTCCGGCACGAGAATCAAGTCGTCACTCCAGTCGCTCACGCTCCTGGCTCGCCAAGAAAAAATCGTCAAAAAACCAAACTGCATGCACGTGGAGACTCGACAAAGAGATCGCGTGCATCGTCCTTGCAGGTCAATGAACCGAGAAAAACGACGCGGTTCTTGCCGCGCGTCTTCGCCTGGAACATTGCCTTGTCCGCCACGGAGAGCAGTTCCTCCGCGGAGGACCAGCGCGAATCGGGGCAGCAGTGGATGGCGCCGATCGATGCGCCGACGGTACCTTCGTTGCCGTTCTGGCGGATCACGAGGTCGTTGATCTTCTGCCAAACGCGTTGGCCGAGCGCCTTCACGCCAGCTTCCTCCATAGGTTCCGAGAGGATGCAGAATTCATCGCCGCCGTAACGAGCGACGATGTCGCCCTGGCGTACAACGCGATTGAGGCAGTCGGCGACTTGCTGCAAGACGAGGTCGCCGAAGAGGTGGCCGAACCGGTCGTTGAGCGGTTTGAACCCGTCGAGGTCGATGAACATCAACCCGAAGCTGGAGCCTTTCGCTCCCAGGCGTTCGAATAGCTCCTGCATGCGAGTTTCGAGGAAGCGCCGATTGAAGACCTTGGTCAGCGGATCGAAGACGGCTTCGTACTTCCACCGCCGCGCTTCCGATTCGGCACGGCGAGTCATCTCTACGGCGCGTTGGCTATCGATATTGGCCGACAGGGTCAGATGCACCAGTTCCTCGCTAGCCCGCGCGAGCACGGCGAGGAAATCGGTCTGCTCACCGAGATCCACTTGAAGCAAGGCGGCGAAGTCATTGGTCTTTTTGCTCAGGGGAATCAGGAATTCGTGCAGGCTTTTTTCATCCATGTTGAATCGGGTCTTTGCGACATCGAGCAGATCGCGCAGAATGATTGGCTGATCCGGGAACATCAATAACTGGGCCGCTCGCGTGGCAAAATAGAGCGTGTAGGCTCGGTTCTCGCCTTGCGGAGTCGAGAACGATCCGTTGTCCGGATTGTGATGGAAGCGGATCGCTTCGGTGATGGCCGATGGAAGGCGCCAGCGATCGAGAATGAAAGCGCTGACCTCGGCGTGATTCAGGCCGTAGTATTGCTCCTCCATGTCGCATTGTTGTTGCACGAATTCGTCCACGGGCTGGGCCGACAGTTCCGCAAAGGCGTTCGGGAATATCTGTTGCAGGATCAACTCGCCGATATCGCGCAGCAAAGCCGCTGCCATGTCGTCCTCGGCTTCATGCGATCCCGAGTGCAGCGCCAGCTCTTTCGCGACGATGGCGGCGCCGATCGACGATCTCCAATACCGCTGCTTGGAAACCGGATCGGGCTTCAGAGCCTTGTGCATCTTCGGGAACGAGATGGCCATCACGAGCAAGCGTGCCGAGTTTACACCAACGACCGCGAGGGCTCGCTGCACGGAAGTGACGGCTCGTGACAAGCCAAAGGTCGCCGAGTTCACGACGCGCAAGATGTTTGACGCCAGCCCCGGATCCATCTGGATGATCTGGCAGAGGTCAGCGATCGTGCATTCGGGCTGGCTGGCCTTTTCCAGCACCTTGAGAATGACGGTGGGCGGCGATGGAATATGCGGACTCTTGGCAATCTCCTTGAGGAGTTCCATTTTCTGGAGGGGCGACAATAATGTCGGTATCATGGGAAAGTATCCGTTCCTTGCTGCCGACAATCCGGTCGGAATCGGTCCCGCCACCTTCGCCCGAATCGGCGAATGATGAGCGCGGAGAATAATGAGAACAATGCTTCAATGCGTTCTTCCAACATCGTGCCAGCGGCGCTATGCCGGGCGCGATTCCTGCGCGCAGGTGCGGAAAATATTCTCAAATTCCGCGGCGCAGTGGGGCAATGCTTGCAACAACCATGGATCAAAGTGCCCGGGGCAGCCCTCGAGCAACCATTCGATCGCGGCATTATGCGAGAGTTCCATGCCGACCGGGCGCGCGACGCGGAGTTGATCGTAGGAGTCGGCAATCGCGACGATGCGTGCCGAGAGCGGAATGTCGTTGCCCGATAATTGATCGGGATAGCCGGTTCCGTCAAAACGCTCGTGATGGTGGCGGGCGATTTCGATCGCCATCTGCCACATGGCCGAGGCGCCGCGATCCCGTTTCCCCACGGATTTCAGGGTCTCCGCGCCGATGGTCGTATGCGCCTGAAGAATGATCATCTCTTCGGGGTCGAGCGGATGCGTCGGACGGATCACACTATCGGGTAGGGCGACATTGCCGATGTCGTGCAACAGCGCACAGCTTTCAAGCGTTTGCAAGAAGGCATCGTCGAGCACCGACGCAAAGCGCGACACGCGGCGAGCGCTGCGGCCCAGAGCCGAGACATATTGCGTGATGCGCGACAGGTGTCCGCTCGTTTCGTTGGTTCGCGACTCGACGATCCGGGCGAGCGTGAAGATGAGCGCGCCGCGCGAGTGCGTCAAGTCGCTGCTGCGCATCTCCAGGGTTTGCTCGAGGTCGGCATTCACGCGCATCAACTGTTGATGCAGAAAATCGGTGCGGTCCTGGGTCGCCTTGTGAAGCAATGCCGTCTTCGCCCGGGCCACCAGCTGATGCCGGCTCAAGGGCTTGGTGAGAAAATCGTCCGCGCCAAGAGCGAGCAGTTCCGACATCTCGTCGCCCGTCACGCCGCCGGACATCATGATGATCTTCAGGTTCCCGGCACAGGTGTCTTGCCGAAGACGCATCAGCGTCTCCGTGCCGGAGAGGTTTGGCATGTCGATGTCGAGCAGAATGAGATCGAACGGTTGGTTTCCCGCCAGCTGCAGGCATTCCCGGCCATCGCCGGCTTCGTGACAGGTGATGCCTTCCTTGCGAAAGAAATTCCTGATAAGGTTTCGCACGAGCGGCTCATCATCCACGATAAGCACCCGCGGCGAGTCGCAAGTTTGCGAGGCGAGTTGCAATTCCGTCGGCACGAAGGTGACGGAATGCTGATCCGACAAGGCCGTCGCGAAATCCATCGACGCGTTCACGTACGGCAACAGCGCTCGCATGACCGACTGCGGCGTGGTGTAGCGGTCGTCGCGGTGGTGCGCCATCAACCGCTGCACGATCGCTTCCAGGTCGGACGGGACATCCGACCGGTGAACGCGGATTCCCGGCATCGACTGCGTCAGCCTTGCCGCGATCTGCTGATTCAGGTTGCCCGTGAATGAAAACGGCGGCTTGCCCGTCAAGCAAAAATACAGCGTGCACCCAAGGCTAAAAATGTCCGCGCGGATGTCCACGCTGGCGGCGTCGGTGACCTGCTCGGGCGCCATGTAGCTCAGCGTGCCCAGCAGCGTTCCCGGCAACGTCAGCCGACGGCAGCCGAAATGCGTCGCCAACCCGAAATCGAGCAGTTTCGCGACTCCCGTCGGCGTGATAAGAATGTTCGCCGGCTTGATATCGCGGTGCACCAAATTGTGCTTGTTCGTTTCTTCTAACGCTCCGGATACCTGATAGATCAGTTCGCATGCTTCCGCCACGCTCATCGGGCCGTTGGTGACGATATCCTCCAGCGTCGTTCCCAGCACGTATTCCATGACAAGGTAGTACGTCGATGGAGCCTTCGCGTCGGCCTTTTTCGCGACCATCCCGGCATCGAGGGCGGCGACAATATTCGGATGCCTAATCGCCGCCAGGGCCCGCATCTCGATGAAGAATCGTTGCAGTAATACGTTGTTGTCGTTCTGCGAATTCTGCAGAACCTTGATGGCGACAGGCCGGCGCAGAATGGCATGTTCGCCGCGATACACCGATCCCATCGCGCCGGCGCCGATGCGGTCGAGCAGCCGATAATTGCCCAGCATGAGGTGATCGAATCCGCCAACCATGGTTTGAGCAGCCTGGTATTGTGTCAGGAGTTCCGAATCGACGAGCATCGCAAGCAGCGTGTCGGTATTCACCACCGACAGCATTTCGCGCCGCGATTCCTCCGAGGCGGTAAACCAGTCGTCGCTCGAAATGATACCAGCACGCAGAAGACGCTCGAGAAGGGCCTGGCACTGAGTGAGGCCGTTGGCGTTCGCGTCGGCATTGGCTTTTCCATTCAGCGACAGGATGATGGTGTTGTTCATGGCAGGCTCCTCGCGGATTCAATTTTCCGTGCCACGATGTTTTCACGAGAGGGGTTGAGCAAAGCGCGAATACGCGAGGCGAGCAGCGAATCGGTAAATGGCTTGCGCAGGACGATGCTGCCGGACGACTGGAGAGCCGCGGCCGTCGCCACCGTGTGGTGATCGCCGCTCGTGACGAGTATTTTGGCATCGGCTCGATGTTGCTCGAGTTTTCGAGCCAGGCCGCCAGCGAAGGAGCTATTGAGTGCTTCGTCCGCGACGATGAGATCGATCGTCGCGCCTTGCCGCATGATGATCTCGATGGCCAGCGGCGCAGTCCCGGCTTCGAGAACTTTGTAGCCGAGGCTCTCGAGGTATTGCCGTGTCCGGAGTCGAAATTCGTCGTGGCCTTCGGCAAGAAGGATCGTCGCGTTGGCGTTGGCGTTGCCTGGCTTCGCCATCGGTTCGGGTGCGGGCGCACCTTGCTGTGTTGGCAGGTGCGATGGAAGGTAAATATGGAACACGGTTCCATGTCCGACCGAACTGGAGACCGTGATATGCCCGCCGCTCTGCTGGACAATGCCGTGAACCGTGGCCAAACCCAGGCCCGTGCCTCGGCCTTTCTCTTTGGTCGTAAAGAACGGCTCGAAGATTTTCCGCATGGTGTCTTCATTCATGCCGCAGCCGGTGTCGCGCACCGCAAGCACGACATAATGGCCAACGTGCATCGCGGGATTGATGGCGGCGACGTCGGCATCCACCTGGAAATTGAACGACTCCATCGTGATCTGCCCGCCTGCCGGCATGGCGTCGCGCGCGTTCACGACGAGATTAAGCAATACCTGTTCCAGCTGGGACGGATCGATCAGAATCGGATCGAGCTGCTCGCCCATCCGCGTCGCGATCTGAACGCTTTCACCCGCCAATCGACGCAATATTCGCAGCAAGCCGTTGATGGTGGCATTGAGGTTGACCACTTTCGGCTTCAGTTTTTGTTGCTTGCCGAACGCGAGAAGCTGCTTGATGAGATGAGCCGCGTGGTTGCCTGTCTGCATGATCGTATCGACCATGCCGCGTGCGTCATCGTCGATCGAGTCGTTGTCGAGGATTAGCTCGCAGTTGCCGACGATCACGGTCAGGAGATTGTTGAAGTCATGAGCGATGCCGCCGGCGAGCCTGCCGATCGCCTCCAGCCGCTGGGCATCGCGGAGTTGTTGCTCGGTTCGCTTGAGTGCTTCCTTGGCTTCGCGCAACCCTTGCTCGACGACGCCTTTTTCCTCTTGCACGCGCAAATTGTCGAGGCTGGCTGCCATGGCGAGATTCGTCAGATTCTCGGTCGCGCGAGCGAACAGAGCCGCGAACGATTCGGTCGCGCCGAGGTCCACGTCGATCAACGTCGCGAACTCGCCGATCTTTACGTGAAGCGATTCCAGGAATGCGATCAAGCGGTCTTCGCTCAGGCCGAATCGGGCGTGCGCCACCGTCACCAACTCGGCTAGTACGGGCGACGCGTTGGACGCAAACTGGAGCTGCGCGATCCGGTCGGCAAAATAGAGCATGTACGCTCGGCCAGCAATATTCGGCGCCGCCTGCGATGGGCTATGATGCAGGCGAATCGCTTCGGTCACTTCGTCCGACAATTTCCAACGCTGCAGAAAATACGCACCGACTTCGGCGTGGTTCGTTTCCAGGGCCGACTCTTCAACCTGACAGACGTCTGCGATGAACTCCGTGACCGTGCGATCGAAAATCGACGCGTACTTCTCCGGAAACGCCTCCATCAGCAGCATCATGCCGAGGTCGCAAAGCAGGCCGGCCACCATTTCACTATCGGGATCCGCAAGGTTCAACTGCACCGCCAGCTCCCGGCAGACAATCGCCGACGTCACCGAACTCTTCCAGTACCGCTTCATTTGCGCGTTGGACGCATGGCGAAATCGCATCGACGGCAGCGCGAGACCGATCACCAACGACCGCACGTGATTCAAGCCGAGCAAATTCAGTGCGCGATCTATGGAGGTGACCGGCCGGCCCAGGCCGAATAATGTCGAATTGACGAGCTTGAGTATCTTCCCGCACAGACCCGGATCGTGGCTGATGAGTTTGCCGATCTCTTGAATCGTACAGTCCGGACGGCTGGCGTGCTCCATCACGCGCATCGTGACCGTGGGAGGTGTGGGCAGTTTCGGATTGTCTGCGATGCGTGCCAGCACGCTTTCGGTCGCCATGGACAGCCTCATCCGTAATCAGACCGCCGAACCCAAAATATCAGCGCGGCCGCTTAATACTACAGCGCTAACTCAAATAACGATCAATCCATAACCGCAGCAATAGCCGGCATTTACTCCCCTCGCCCCGCAGTTATCGAAGGTGCTTGCAAAAACTGAAGGAAATCGGCTTGCG
>CAZAFH010000041.1:0-58415 GCA_964484265.1 uncultured Singulisphaera sp. | reverse complement strand
ATATCCCGGCATCGGAGCGGAAGAACGCGGACAGGCCCAGCTTATCGCGACGAGTCTGCTCGAGATGGCCCGGCTGGAGACGCCGATCGTCTGCATCGTGATCGGTGAAGGCGGGTCCGGCGGGGCGCTGGGCATCGGCATCGGCGATCGCGTCAGCATGCTCGAATTCAGCTACTACTCGGTCATTAGTCCCGAAGGCTGTGCCGGCATTCTCTGGAAAGAAGCGAACGACGATACCAAACGTCTTGCAGCCGATGCGTTGAAACTCACCGCCCGCGATCTCTTCAAACTGCGCGTCATCGACGACATCATCTCCGAACCGCTGGGCGGCGCACATCGCGATCCACAGCAGATGGGCAACCTTCTGAAGCAGTATCTGCTGCGATACCTCCGTGATCTCAAGAAAATACCCATCCCGGAATTGCTGGAACAACGCTACCAGAAATTCCGCAGGATGGGTGTCTTCGAGGAAGGCGCGGAGACGGTCGCCGTGGCCGAGGGGCAGTAGAGGGCATGATTTCGGTTGGATCCCAGGGGTTCGCTGCGCTCGCCCCTGAGCTTGGTTCTGATGCTACTTCTTCTCGGCGGCTTTTTCGAAACCTGCTTCTACGAGCTTTTGATAGCCGGCGGGGAGCGGGCGTACGTCGAAGCCGTGTTTCTTGAGGATTTCGCCGCAGGTCAAGGCGCGCTTGCCAGCAGCGCAATGGGTGTAGATGACCTTGTCCTTTGACAGCGTTTTGAGAATCGCCGCGAGGCCGGCATCGGTCTTGAGCTTGCTCATCGGCGCTAGCTTGGCGTCCTTGAGGTGACCATCGTCCCATTCCTTTTGCTCGCGGACATCGAGCAGAACCGCTTTACCGGCCTTTAGATTTTCCTTGACCGTCGCCAGCGTGTCTTTCGTGTGCTAGAGCGGTTCCTGCGCAACGACAGACAACACAGCGTTCAAGAATAGAATGGCGATCACTAAACCCAGCGTTCGGAACATACAAAGATCTCCTTATAGGATAACAACCTACGACGATTCCAGCCACAGAACCGTACATCTTTCGGTATCATAGTCGGCACGGATGACGGCGGCCAAGCGCGGCGTGTCGATGCCGTGTGAAGGAAGTTCCATCGCCATATATAATACGTGAACCTTATGCCTCGCCCGGTTTTGGAGCGATTAATGCGCAGTAAACGATTCTGGCTGGCGGCGATGACGCTCGGCCTGCTTGCCGCGGTTCTCGTGGCGATGTCCCCCGTTGAGGCCGTAGAGGCCGAGGAGCACGCCGGCGAGAAATCCGAGCCGAGGCCGAAGCTCGTCGTGCTGCTCGTCTTCGACCAGATGCGCGGCGATTATCTCCAGCGCTGGCAGCCGCTCTTCGGCGAAGGCGGATTCAAACGCCTTCTCGCCGAGGGCGCGACGTTCACTAACTGTCATTATCCTTACGCTTACACACTTACCGCGGCCGGACATGCGTCGCTCGTGACTGGTACGTCGCCCGACAAGCATGGCATTATCGCCAACGAATGGTACGACCGCTACACCAATCGCGACACCGTCTCGTCCGTCACGCCATTCCCCGAGGACAAAGCGAAGGGTTCGGGGCCGTATCGCCGCAAGGTCGAGACTGTCGGTGATGTCCTTCTGCGCGTGCTGATGGGGCGAGGCCGCGTCGCTTCGATGTCGATCAAGGATCGCTCGGCGATACTGCTGGCTGCGTTGCGTTCGAGCCTGTGCTACTGGTTCAGCTCGAGCAGCGGGAATTTCGTCACGTCGGCGTACTATCGCCCCGATCCTCATTCCTGGGCGACGAAGTTCAACAAATCCCGCCTGGCGGACCAATGGCTTGACAAGAACTGGATGCGCTTCAAACCCGATCTGAATTACAAAAAGCATAGCGGACCGGATGATTTTGTGTCAGAGGGGACCGGCTATCTTCAGGGCCAAACCTTTCCGCATCCGTTTCAATACGCCAAGACGAAAGACGCCAAGGCGAATCGGCAAAACTACTACGATGCCGTGACCTGCTCGCCGATGGGCAACGAACTGCTCATTGCCTTTGCGAAGGAAGCGATGGCGAACGAAAAGCTCGGCCAGGGCGACACGACCGATCTGCTGTGCATCAGCTTTTCCTCGAACGATCTTGTCGGCCATGCGTGGGGTCCCGACTCGCAAGAGGTTCTCGACGTTACGCTGCGTTCTGACGCGATGGTCAAGGACCTGCTCGATTATCTCGATGCAAAAGTCGGCAAGGGGAACTACTACGTCGCGCTGAGCGCGGACCATGGCGTATGTCCGTTGCCGGAAATGGCGAAGCTGCAAGGCAAGCAAGCGGGCCGAATCGAGCCCGAACTCTTGACGACGCGCGCGGAAGAATTTCTGAACAAGAAGTACCTCGCGCCAGGCGAAAAGGCGCCGCCTTGGTTCGTGGTTCCCAGAAGGGCGAATACCTGGATCTACCTCAATTACGAAACCCTTGCTGAACGCAAACTCAAACAGGCCGATGTCGAGCGTGCCCTTGCGGATTGGCTGACGGCTCAGCCAGGCATTGAGAAGGCGTTCACGCGCTCGGCGATGGCCGCAAAGGATTCGGACGAGGCCAAGCACTGGGCGTTTGCTCAGGTCCAGCGATCGTTTGATCCAAAGAGCAGCGGCGATGTCATGGTGGTCAACAAGGCGTATCATCTCTTCTCGTCGCCCACGCTTACCAAGAATCCCGAAAAGTATCCCACTTATCGGACGACGCATGGCACGCCGCACCCTTACGATACGCACGTGCCTCTCGTCGTGATGGGGCCTCGTATCCGCTCGGGAGCGCGGAATGAACGCGTCGCCCCGCAATTGATGGCGAGCATCCTCGCCGAGTCGTTGGGTGTTCCCGCACCCGCGGCGGCGGAGTACAAGGTTCCCGAAGGATTGTTCCGAAAATAAACGGCGTCTCTGCCTTTGAATGTTCGCGAAAGATTGGGGCAATACAATAGGCGATTATGGCATCGATCACGGTAAATTGTCCAGCCTGTCCGCATGTGATGAAATTCTCCGAGGAGAAGGCGGGCAAGCGCGCAAAGTGTCCGAAGTGCGGCGGAATCGTGCCAATCGTGGCTGCCGAGCCTGAGCCAGAAAAGCCACCCGAACCACCGCCGCCGCCGCCGCCAAAGCCTTCGGATGAAGACGACGGGCCGGCGCTTTACGATGCGACCGTTGATCCCGAACTCGAAGAAATCCGCAAGCGAATGGAAGCGGAGGAGATCGAGAGTAAAAAGCGCAAGAAGAAAGACAAGAAAAAGCTCCCCAAGGTTGCTCGCAAGGTCAAGGCGATTCCCGATGCCGAATCGTGGGAGAAGGTCAGGCTCGGACTCTTGATGATCTTCGTCGGGCTTGGAGTCGGCTTGATCGCTCACATCATCAAAGGCGCCTATGTCCTGCTCGGATCGGTCGAGTTCTCCGAATACGCGACGATGATCGCCGCCAATCTCGAGGCCCGTGGCGGTGCCGATGATTTTCCCGAGGGGAACGGTTTCTGGGACCTGGATCTTTTGCGTATCTACCTCGGCATGATCGCTGGCCGCGGGCTTTTGAACTATGCGCACGGAAGCCTGGTGCTATCCACGGTACTGTCATTGATCCAGATGTTGCTCATGGGCCTTGGGCAGATGATCTGTTTGGCAGTGCCCAATCGTTTCGGAACGTTTGGCCAGGTCGTCAGCATGTTGATCCTGACGGTGATCAACTTTTTGGTGTTGTTGGTTCTTGTGTTCCTGCCGGCGGTAGGGGTGATCAACTATGTGATGATATCGCTCGTCACGCCCGAGATTGCGATGACGGAGTACAACATGGAACGTATGGTTCCGATCAACGTTCTGTGGAGCGGGGCGCCGTTTTGGGAGAATTTTCTCACCTTCGTCTTTTCCTGTTTCCGCTATTTTCATCTCGCGCTGGTGTGTATTTTCATCTGGTCGTGCGGTTTATCCGTAAAGGAAAAGTCGGTGTCGCAGGGCGGCCATGGGCTGACGCAGCTTTGTCTGGGCACGCTGTTCACGTTGATTGCGTTTCAGTTGATCAGTCTGTGCGGTGCATCGCCCGTGTTGGTACAGGTGCTTCGCGTGATCTACACGGTCTGGTTTGGTTTCTTGGTGCTCTTCTTGCTGCGGGCCTGCTTGCTAATCATGCACACTCGCAAGGTATTGGACGAGAAGATCAATCCGAAGAATTTAGCTGAAGAAGAATGACGGTCCAACGACCGGAACTTCGAGGAATGCCGACGCATGATTAGTTCGGATTTTTTAGACATACTTCGCTGCCCCTTGAGTCCGAGCGACACGAGGCTTCGCTTGCAAGCGGACCATCTCGAATGTGAGCGCTGCGCACTGCGTTTCCGCATCAAGGACGGCTTCCCCATTCTCGTCGCGGAAGAGGCGGACCTGCCGGCTGGATGCGAAAGCCTCGCCCAGCTGCCATGCCAAAAACAAGCCGCCGCCGCGCCGCCTAAATGACCGCCCCGCCAGCGACCTTTTCTCCGTTTGATCTTCATTTTTCTTGCTTGACATCTTCGCAAATTCCGATAAAAATTAATTGAGACTGAATCTCAAGACCAGTTGTTCGAGAGAGGGGGGAAGGATGCGGGATGAAATCTTGCCTCTGGAATTGCTCCACACGGGCGACTCCGGCGACATCACCGATATCGATGGCGAACCGTCGTGGATCAACCGCATGGCAGAGTTAGGCGTGCGAATCGGCAGCCGGCTCCGGGTCGTTCAGGCGGGAAGTCCCTGTTTATTTCAGGTTGGCGAATCGCGTTTCAGCGTTCGCGGCGAATGTGCCATGCGAATCTTCGTTCGACCCGTGATCGGCGGTTGTTGAGACGGGGTTTCAGTTTGCTTTGCTCTCAATGGTACTGGCAGCGATCCATTGGGATATTTCCCGCCGGTTCCCACCCTTTAGGTTCGCTGCGTTTGCTGTGAACCCTCATGACCCTCGATCAGTTACAAGAAAACCAGACTGCCCGCATAGACGGCTTCATCGGCGATGATGTCGTTCTCCAACGGCTCATGGAAATGGGCCTACTCGAAGACGAAGTCATCGAGGTCATCGGCTTCGCTCCGCTTGGCGATCCCATGGAGATTCGCCTGCGAGATTACCGTCTGAGTCTTCGCCGCGGCGAAGCGGCCCGAGTTCGCGTTACGATCCTGCCTTGACAGCGCCAACCCCACCCACCGGCTTGACACATGGTTGTTACACAAACTCCTTCCGTTGCTCTCGTCGGCAATCCAAACACCGGGAAAACGACGCTCTTCAACGCCCTCGCCGGCATGAGCCAGCGCGTCGGCAACTACCCCGGCGTCACGGTCGAGACGAAGAAGGGCCGCCTCAAGCATGGCGACTTGGCCATCGACGTCATCGACCTGCCCGGAACCTACAGCCTGGCGCCGCGCAGCCCCGACGAAATGGTCGCCGTCGATGTCATTCTCGGACACGATTCTGCGGAGCCGAGGCCCGATGCGGTTATAACGATATTGGATGCATCCAATCTTGAGCGAAATCTGTACCTGATGACTCAGGTGCTCGAACTTGGCAGGCCAGTCGTCGTTGCCCTGAACATGATCGACGTGGCTGAAGCGCAGGGAATCAAGATCGATGTTGCGAAGCTGTCGCAACGCCTCGGAGTGCCGATCGTACCCCTGCAGGCGAACAAGGGCATCGGGTTGGAGCCCTTGAAGTCGGCTGTCGCGGAAGCGATTCGCGATCATCAGCCGGTGTCAGGACCGACGTTTCCCGATGCGTTTGAAAGCGAAGTCGCCGGGCTTCGTGGCTTTCTCGATTCGCCCGAGCCGGACTACTTGCTGCGCCGCTTATTGCTCGACGTTGGCGGACAGACGGAAAAGAACCTGGTCAAGAAACACGGTCCAACGCTCTTGGCCGAGGTGTCGGCGGCGCGCCAACGGCTCGTCGCGTCGGGCCAAGTGCTTGCCGGTATTGAAGCACGCGTTCGCTACGCCTGGATCCGCCAGGCGATTGCCGGCTGCATCGAACGCCCCGCCGTTCGGCCCGTCAGCCTGAGCGATCGGCTCGACAAGTTTCTCACGCACCGCGTCTGGGGCACGCTTTTCTTTCTCACCGTCATGTTCCTTTTGTTCGAGGCTATCTTCCAGATCGCCGACCCCGCGAAATGGGTGCTCGACCTGGGTCGAGAGCAGATCGTCGAATGGCTCAGCAAGATGGATCAAGGTCCGCTGCGAAGCTTGCTAATCGACGGCGTGGTCAAGGGCGTCGGGGCGGTCGTCGTTTTCTTGCCACAGATCATGTTGCTCTTCGCCATCATCGCCTTTCTCGAGGATTGCGGCTACATGGCGCGGGCGGCGTTTTTGATGGACCGCCTGATGGCGCGGGCAGGCCTCAATGGCAAGTCGTTCATTCCGCTGCTGTCGTCGCTCGCCTGTGCCGTGCCTGGCATCATGTCGGCGCGGGTCATCGAGAATCCGCGCGATCGGCTGGCGACGATCCTGGTCGCGCCGCTCATGAGTTGCTCAGCCCGGCTTCCGGTCTATTCGCTGCTCATCGGCGCGCTGCTGCCGGCGGAAGTATTCGGGTGGTGGATGCGCGGGTTCGTGCTGTTCTGCCTTTATATGCTCGGCCTGATCCTCGCGCCGCTGATCGCCCTGGCGTTGAAGCGGACGCTCCTGAGCGGCGAGACTCCCGTATTCGTCATGGAGATGCCGCCGTATAAGATGCCGACACTCGGTGCGATCTGGCGTCGTTCCTGGGAGAGCGGCTGGATGTTCCTTCGCCGGGCGGGCACATTTATCTTTGCCACGATGATCGTCGTTTGGGCGGCACTTTATTTCCCCACCCGCGATTTCGAGCAGCGCATTGACGAAGTGCAGAAGCAGATGGAAGGCAAGGAAGACGACGAGAAAAAGGTAGATGAAGAGAAGATCAACGCGATTCAAGCGGAGTGGAAACAGCAGAGCATCCTCGGGCAAGCCGGGAAGTGGATCGAGCCCGCAGTCATGCCGCTCGGCTGGGACTGGCGCATCGGAGTCGCCGCGATCGCCAGCTTTCCGGCACGCGAGGTCATGGTGGGCACTCTCGGCATCGTCTTCGCGAAAGGCGAGGGCGATATCGGCGAGGATGATTATCGCGACGACATGAACAGCGCAATCCGCGAGGCGAACTGGGAAGGTCATCCGGATCGCAAATTGTTTACCGTGCCGGTTGCCCTGTCGGTGATGATCTTCTTCGCGCTTTGCTGTCAGTGTGTATCGACCCTGGCGGCGATTCGCCGAGAAACCAACAGCTGGCGCTGGCCGATTTTTACCTTCGTTTACATGACGGTGCTCGCCTATGTCGGCGCTCTCTTGACGTACCAAATCGGCTCGATGTTTTGAGGTATCCGATGCACTGGCAGACGGCAATCACCTGGCTGGCGATCGGCGCGGCGTGTCTCTATCTCACCCGCCGATTCATAGACGCGCTGCGTGATGCCAAGACCGGCTGCGCGGGCGGATGCGGTTGTTCCAAGGCAAACGCAAACGCTAATGCCAAGGCGCCCTCGCTGGTCCCGCCCGAGGCGCTGACGATTCGCCGTCGGTGATACTCGATTCGCGTCTTCGCTCTGGCTCTGGACTTGACAGACCCGCGATCAATATCGAAAATGGCACATAGACGCTTCGCTATTCTGTTCAGGAGAAATCACCATGATCCGTAAGTTGATGTTCGCTGCCAGCGCGGTAGCGCTCTCCGTTTTCGCCATGCCGCTCGGCGCTTCCAGTAAATTGGCCGACATTCGCGCGACGGGCATGTATGTCGAGGCTCGCACCTGCGACGTTTGGACAGGGCCGTGCTTTGCGAATGCCGATTTCAACATAGGCGGCAAGCAAGGCGTGATGGCCTGGCGCATCGACAAGGGCACGGCAGGCGATGTGTCGCTTGACGGACTTTCCGTCGTCGCCGTCGTTTCTGCCGCCAACACGCTGGGCCTTGAGCAGCGCTCGCCAGCCAAGTGCGTCATCATCGTGGACAGCAAGGCCAACCAGGCCCAGCGCGACGCACTAGTTCGCTTTGCTCAGCAGCAAGGCGGCCAGTTGCTTGCGAACGTTCTCAAGGTTCATACGCAGCCAATCGAGATCGTAGCATGCCCGTGCAAGACCAACGCGTGCGCCGAAGTGGACGCTGGCGTGGCCAAATTGAAAACCCGCTGCATCGATGCCGAGCACGACAAGGTGTGCGGCAACGAGTACGCCTATTACCCGCCGCTCGCCAAGGACGTCCGCGCGATCCCGGCAGGCGTCATCCATCACGCATTCCGCGGCCAAGGCCTGGGCGAAACCTGGAGCGATAGCGACCGCCGTGCCGGCTATGTCGGCGGCTTCGAAGTGAAGTAAAAAGATGCATTTTCCGCTTGCGGCTTAGCGCTCCGCAGTATCTCTCGCGGAGATCCAGACCGCAAGCGGAGAACAGAGAAGTTAAATCGCGTTGATCGCTCAAGCCCGGCCCGTCTTGTTTCCCACCTGCTTACACCTTCGGAGCTAACTCATTATGACCCGTGTCGCGCGATTCGCCATGCTCCCGTTGTTTTTCCTGCTGTTTTTGTCCCTGGCTGCTTCGCAGGAAGCCAAGAAATACACCATCAAAACCGAAAAGACTGATCCGCCGAAGGAGCTTTCCGAGGCCATCCAAAAACTCATGGCGCCGGAAGCAATCCAACTCCTCGATCCGACCGGCAAGGCGGTTTGCGATTTTTGGCTCCGCAAGGAAATTCCCGCCGACGCGACTCCGGAACAGATCAAGACGGGCGTGACCTATCGCGAGATCAAGCAGACGGAAATCCTTGGCGCCATCCAGTTCCATCGCGATTGGACCGACTACCGCAAGCAGAAGATCAAGGCCGGCGTCTACACGATGAGGCTCGCCTTTCAGCCGACCGACGGCAAGCACACGGCGGACATCTCGGACTTCCAGGAGTTTGTCCTCGTCATCAACGCCAAGGCGGACACCAAGCCTGACCTGATGGAGCCTAAACGGCTGCACGAAACCAGCGGCGATAGCCTCAAGCTCGGCCATCCCGGCGTCTTCATGCTTTGGCCAAATTACACGCCCAACAAAGGCCCGGACATCGCCGCCAGGCCGAAGCAACACTGGGTCGTCAATTCCAAGTGCAATCTTATCGTCAAAGGAAAATTGACGGGAACAAGCCTGGGGATCGGCATCACGCTCGTCGGGCATTCGCCTGCGGAATAGCCTGTTTGCCTTTTGCCTTGAAGGAAAGAAACACATGCCCCGCGATGACGATAGCTTTTGGCTGGACGTCTTCCGCAAAAATCCGCTCATCGCGTCGATCATGTTCGTCGGCTGCCTGATCGGCGCGGGCGGGTGTCTCTACCCCTGGTTCTACTCGGAAATATTTCTTCTCCGAGCCGTCCTTTTCTCGATGCTCATCGGCGCCATCGGCGGCGGATTTGTCGGCCTGGTGGTCGGTGTCGCTATCGACACGGCCATCAATTCCTTCAAGGGTGACGACAAGAAAAAACGCCGCGACCGGCGCTGATCGCTCTCGCGTCTTACCCCTTCTCGATCGTTCGCAGATGCTCCTCCAATGCAGCTTGCCAGGGCCTCAACGGCTTGAATCCGCTGTGTACCCATTTGTCGCAATCGAGCACGCTGTAGGCCGGGCGCTTCGCCGCAGTCGCATACGCCGCGGTACTGATCGGTGACAGATCCGCAGGAAAGCGAAGCAGACGAAGAACTGTCTCGGCGAACTCGAACCACGTGCATTCGCTGGCGTTTGTCAGATGGTAGAGACCATAGGCATGTGACTCCAGCAGCCTTTTCACGGCTTGCGCCAGATCGTCCACCGAAGTCGGCGTGCATTCCTGATCGGCCACCACCTTCAACCTCTCGCCGCGCCTCGCTTTGGCCGCGATCGCCTCGACGAAGCTGCGCTTACCGTGACCGCCCGATCTGGCGCCGTATAGACCGCACGTGCGAATGATGAAATGCCGGGGGAGTATTTCGCGAATATAGTCTTCGCCGAGCAGCTTGGTTCTGCCGTAGACATTGATTGGAGACGCACGATCGGATTCGTGATAGGGCAAGCGAGGCGTGCGCTCGCCGTCGAACACATGATCGGTGCTGAAGTGAAGCAAGGCGGCGCCCGCGTCGCGGCAGACAAGGGCGAGATGGCGGACCGCCTCGGCGTTGATCGCATGCGCCGCCGCTGGATTGGCCTCGGCCGCGTCAACGTCGGTCCACCCCGCGGCATTGATCACGAGGTCCGGCACGAGCGACATCAGGCGATTGCGAACCGCCGAGCCGTGCGTGATGTCGAGCGATACGCGGTCTAGCCCGATTGCGTTGCCCGTCAGCGTTCGGCAGAGGGCTTGCCCGAGCAAGCCGCGCGACCCAAGGACGACGATTTTCATACTGCTTCGATAGAAAATGAAGCGCAAAAAGAAAGCCCGCGGAATTGCTCCCGCGAGCTTGCATGTTTGGTTTAGATGCTCCAAATCACGGCAGAGTGAGTTCGACCTTGTTCTCGCCTTTGGAGTAGCTCTTGGCGTCAAGCGCCTTCTTTTCGTTGATGCCTCCGAACGACTCGTGCCAATAGTTCAGCACGAGATCGACGCCCACGGGAGCATTCTTGATCTCAAAGTTGCCCTTCTCGTCGGTCACGGCAAAGTACGGGTGATCGAAGACTGCCAATTTCGCGGACATCCAGCTATGGGAGCTGCACGTGATGTCGAGCATCATGGCGCCCTTGCCCTTGAATTTGTACTCGCTTGAAGATTCCTTCGGAGCGAGCGTCTTGTTGATGGAATCGCCATAGGTCGGGTTGATGTCAATCTTGACGTTGTGAGGTACCGTGGCTTCGTTTTTGAAGATCACCGGTGTGACGTCGGACTGCACGCCAAAGACATGAGGGACGAACTGGCAGTAGGGCTGATCGCAAATGAATTTCGAGGAATGGGGATTGTCGTCAGATTTCAGGGGCGCGAACTTTTTGCCCTTCGGTGGCGCCAGGAAGACCAGGACATTTCGAACGGTTCCATCAGGGTTTACCAACCAGGTCTGTCTTTTGACGTGAATTCCGCCACCCGCGAGACACGCCGCCTTGTCCGAGCTTCTACCGATGCGATCGTCGTCTTCCATCACGGGCGGAGTGCCTTTGTATTTCACGGTTCCAGAAATCATGGCCGTCGTCTCGGCGGTCAAGGCTTCGAGCTTTGTCGTCGTCTTGGCATTTTTCTTCGTAGTCGGCTCGTCGGGCACTTCCGTCTTTTTGCCCGAATCCTTGCAGCCCGTGACCAACATTCCTACAGCGCCCGAGAGCGCCAGAGTCATTGCGAAAATCGAAATATTCTTCATGGAAAGCCTCCACGCATGAGAAAGTGGGCAGCGACGACCGCCCTGGCGGGCGAATAAATACTACTATCCAATTCGATCCGAACGCAAACGATTTATTCCCGCGAATCGCGATCTCTTCGAGAACCGGACACCTACTTTTTGTCGTCCGGGTTGAAAATTCGGTTGATCGGCAAACTTGAAACGCGCGGATAGTTGATCAACACATCACGCACCGACTGAATCTGATACATAGCCGGACCTGAATGAATATTCTGCCATTTCTGCTCTTTCTCGTTGAAGTACATATTCATCGAGGTGTATGGCACATATCGCACCGGATTATTGACCCAGCGCTCGATCCAATCGGGCCGCAGGCGATTCGAGACTGCGTCGAGCGGCGGGCCTTGTTTGACCTGCTCACCCGCCAGAATGTTGCCGACCTGATGGCATTTGGTGCACAGGTCGCGGGTCGTCACCAATCGGTACGAATCCGCGATGTAGGCTTCACGTTCAATCCAGTTATTCTCGAAATCCTTGACGCTCAGCGATTTCGATTCGCCCTCGAACTTTGTCTTGAGAGTGTCGGCATCCTTCGCGGCTTGCTTGGTTCCATCCAGGTCTTTACGCAGCTCCGCAAGGACTGCCGCAGCGGACTTGGATTCCGCCTCGAGCTTGGCATCGGAGGGCTGTTTCTTCTTTTGGTCCTTCGCCTTGTCCATGGACTCTTGCAAGGCCTTTGCTGCCTTGTCGGCATTTTCCTGAGCTTTCTTCACTGCGTCTTCCAGCTCGGTGGTCTGCTTGGCCAGCCGAGTGATGCGGTCTTCGGTCAGCTTGATGCTCGTCTTGAGTTCGCTTTCTTTTTGGATGCGCAACTGCTCGAAAACAGGCGCATAATCCTGCAGCCGCTGGTCGAAGGCCTTGAGATTTCCCTTGCCATCCTTCGACTTGATGACCTTGCCGTCCTTGTCTCTGGCATCGGTATCCTTGAGTTGCTTGATGTACGCCTTGTTCTTGTCCATCCAATAGGCGCTATCGAGGCCCGTTTGTTGCGGCAACGACTCGAACGGGTACGACAGGCCGATGCCGGTGTTGTTCGTTCGCGCCACGGCTGCGAAGTAATCGACGAGACCGCGAGCCTCCTCCTTGCTCATGTTGAATTTCGGCATCCGCAATATCGTCATCCGACGGATTTGACCGGGGTCCAGGAGAAATTGATAGAGCCAATCACCTTGCGTGCGTTCGCCCTGGCCAATCAGCGGCGGAGCAAGAGACGCTCGCCCCTCCGAGCCGGCGGCGAGATATTTTTGCGGATCCTTCTTGTTCAGGTAAGGCAGAAGCATCTCGACAAATGCGCCGCCGTAGGGCTTCGAGTCGGCAAAATGGCGTTCGAATTTTTCCTGCGAATCGATGCCGGCGCCGTTCGGTAGAAAATCATTCATAGGTACGAGAATATTGCGTCCCGCTGGGATGTTTCTGACCTTGCCATCTTTGGCGAATCGGAACGCCTCGGACAGAAGAATCGGTATCGGCGCATCCCAGCCGGCGTCGGCCTCTTTCTTGCCCATGATTCCGAAGGCATTCGTGCGCGTCGAGCCAATCAGGTTGCGCCCAATCCAGTGATTGTCGCTCGGGAACACGATCTCGCCTTGCTTGGCGATATCGAGTTCGGCCGCAGTGTGCGCGGTCATCAGGTTGCTCAGCGTTTCGTCGCTGAGATTGAAGTCATACACGCCAGGACGAATCATGTGGCAGCCGTTGCAGTTGTACTTGTCGAGCGTCTGGCGTCCCTTGACCTCGGCCAATCGATCGCCCACGGGTTGGTTGATGCTCTTGACCGGCACGGGGTCGGCGACGAGACCGAGGACGAAAGTCGCCACGGCCTCACGAGCCTCGGCTTCTTTCTTGAGCATGCGTGCCAAGAAGGCGTCGTCGTCCTCGCCAGGCATTTTGCGAGGGCGTGCCAGCGTGAATTTAGGCATGCGGGAGCGATCGTCCCACGATTTTGTGCGGTTGTAATCGTAGCTGCGTGGGTCCCGCACCTTCTGATTGAGGTAGCTATGCCGAATGTGGTGATGGCCGATCAGACCGTCGGCATAGAACTTTTCGTAAGGCTCTTTGCCAACTTTATCCGGCCCATACGGATTGCCGTTCTTGTCCTGAAGCGTATCCACGGAGTAGTAATGCTTCTCGAAAAAATTCTTGATGTCTTCGAAGGCGAGTTTCTCGGGGTCTTTCTTGCCCCAGTCGTTGAGGGCGACACCGATCGGCTTGAGTGAATCCATGCCGGGACCGGGAATATCGTGGCAGCCAAAACAGCCCAGGCGGCTGACGGCTTTCTTGCCCAGGTAGAACTTGAACGCATCCTCGGCCGACGGCCCCTTGATCTTTTCAAAGAGATCCTGTTCGTCCTTGGTGATCTGGTTTTTCACGAGCGTCAAATGATCGCCCGATAGATCGCCCGACAGGAACTTTTTCATGTCGTCGGCAGATAGCAGGCGGACGAGATAAACCTGGGAAAGATTCTTGAGATCTTCGAGGGAAACATTCTCGGTCTTGACAGCTTCCCACCGTTCGCTCTGTTCTTCGGGCATTTTCTGACCAAGCAGCCAGGCTGCGATGTCGGCAGCCTCGCCGGCTTTCAGATGCGTGATCGGCATCCGGCTGCGCGGGCTGTGAACCTGCGGGTTCATGAGCCATTGGATTAACCAGGTGCGTGCCTCGGCCTTTTCCTTTTTGGATGCGCCGAACTTTGCCGCCAGTTCGGAGAGATTCGGTCCAAACATCGCGTCGCTTTTCACCGCGGCGATTTTGCCGTCGGCTACTTCGGTCTTGTAATGCGTGTGGCAAGCAAGGCACCCGCGTTCGGTGAACAGAATTCGGCCGTTCGTCACGTTGTCGTTGTGGCCCGGCGCCAGATCGACGAGTTTCACCTCGCTGCGTTGTTTTATCCGCAGCTTAGTGTCGGCAAAGGTTTTTGCCTCGGAGTCAGTCAATCGGCCTTTGTTGAGCAGACGAATGAAGGTCGCCTCGTCCGCCGCCGCCTTGCCATCGCCTCGCAGCTCGTCCGCGGAACGAAGGTAACGCTTGCTGGATTCGGTGAGGAAGTAGGCGATCGACGCGACTTCGGTGTTCGGGAACTTTTCGGGGTTGAGCGATTTTTCGTGATCCGCCGACCAGTTCTTCAAAACTTCCACATTGTTGTTGCTCAGGCCATAGTAGTGAGGCATCTTGGTATCGGCACGGAAGGCGGACGGACTGAGCAGCCATTTCTGAATCCATTCGGAGGAAACCTTCTCACTCACACGGACCAGCGAAGGGCCGACTTTACGCATATGGCCTGGGCGGTTGTCAGTGTCCTTTTCGGCCCGGTCGCGCTCGGTCGGGTGGAGGGCGTCAAGCGGCGGCATCGGTTCGAGCCGCATGTCGGGACCGATGCGCTGGCCGGACTTCCAGCCGCTGATTTCATGGCAGCCAAAGCAGCCGTTCTCGCGGATGAGGTCATAGCCCTTGAGAAGCTTTGGCGCTTCGACGCGGTTGTCGCTGGTGATGAGATCGGTGACCTGGTGATGGCATTTCAAGCACGAGGATTCGAGGAACCGCGTGGGCAGCATGGGGAAGTCCCACATGTGGTCGTGCTCCCAGCCTCGGTCGTGTGCCCATTTCTCGCGAGTTTTCGATGTGTTCGGAGCGTGGGACGCGTCCTTGAAGGACGTGCCGCTGCCCTGGCCGGAATGGCACGAGGTGCATCCGAACTTCTCGGAAGGGTGCTTGCTGTTGCCTCCCACGAACAGGTCAAGGCGAGGATGAGCGGCGAATTCGGTGATGCGTGCGGGCGTCAGTTCCGATTTAGAGACGACGATAAGTTGAAGATCGTTCGGATTGGGGATCAGGGCGGATTCCTTTGGGTCGCCAATCGCCTTGACGCGTTTGTCGTATTGCGTTTTTGCCGCAGTCAGTTTTTGATGGCTGATGCCACGACCGATGAGGTTCTCGAGATTCGCCCGAGAATAGGCGGGATTTTCGATGCCGACATGGCACGACATGCAGCGGTCGAAACGCGGCACTTGCTTGAAGTTGTAGTCGATCGGAATGTCGTAAATCGCGAACTGGTGAATACGCAGCGGGTCCGCGAAACCATTGATGACTGGCAGAGTGCGGATGGTCTGGTAGATTGTCCAGCGTTTGGTCAGCGCGAGTTTGACCTGGGTGTCGAGCTTGTCGCTTACCTTTTTGAAGTCGGCCACGGCCTTGGTGACAGGGCCTTCGATGCGTTCGATCTTGAGCTGTTCTTCCCGCATCTTGTTGACGATTTCATCACGCTTCTTCTGGGATGTTGCGCGTTCTTTATCCAGGTCGCGCAACTTTTCGCGATGTTGATCCGCCAGTTTGGTATCGCCATGTTCGAGGGCGATGTTATAGAAACTCTGGATCGAGCTGATGTCCGCGGCGACGGTCTGATACGCCGCCTCTTCCCGCTCACGAGCGGGCCGCAGGGCGAGCAGGGCGGCCTGGGCAGCGGTAAGTTCGCTCATTTTCTTTTCGCGTTCGGCGCGGGCTTCCTTGACCGCAGTCTCCTTGGCGGCGAACTCGGTCTCATCGGGAATCTGCTCCAGGGCGTTGCGTTGCGCGAGCGCCTGCGAAATGCGCAGGAATGCGCGTTGTTCGACCTTGTATTCGCGCTGGTAGTCGGCGTAGAGCATCCAGATGACGCTCGCCAGCAGCAAAATATTGGATACCGCGAAAACGATATCGAGAACACGTTGATTATGAAAGGGTTTATCACTCGCAGCCATGCTATCACCGTCAGAAATCAACCAGGCCGGCGCGCCGCGCTATGGCCTGGCTTGGCTTAAATATTGAAGAAAAACTCCGGGATGAACACGATGTACTTCAGGTTGAACACCCAGCGAAGAACCATCTTGATCGGCAAGCACGCCATGAACTGAATCAGCGTGACCAGCGTCATGAACCGCACGAATCCCATGCGGATGAAGAACGTGCGCATCACCGTCTTGGCGAGAATCGGCGGCAGCACGAACAAATACACGAACACGAGGATCAACCCCGGCGCCTCGCGGATCAGCCAGTGCTTGCCTTCGATCGCGGAACCGAAGCCCATCAGCCAAAAGTAATCGGACAGGTTGACGTTGTTGAGCGGCACGTTCTTGTGCGGGTCCCAGCTTTCGAACGGACCAAAGAAGTTCCAGTTCGGACCGCGAAGGAACGTGCCAAGCACGATGAGGATGCACCAGAGCACGATGAAACCGAACAAGAACGTCGTTACCGCAAAGGCGCGTTCCTTGAACGTGTAGTAGCCGTTGCCTTTGGTATTGAAGTCGATGTAGGGCAGGGCAATCAGGCCTTGCACGATGAAGGTCGGCAACACGACGCCCGCCATCCAGGGGTCGTAGTAGACGAGCATTTCCTGAAGGCCGAGGAAGTACCACGGCGCTTTCGAGGGATTCGGAATCTTCGCGGAGGACGCAGGCTGTTCGAGTGGCGCCTTCAGCACGATGGCCCAGACGATCAAGAACACCGTGCAGATGATCATCGCGATCAATTCGGTGTAGACGAGGTCAGGCCAAACGAGCACCTTGTCCTCGCCAAGCTTTTCCATGGGCGGCTCGCCTCGAGCGATGCGTTCGTCGTTGATTACGGCCTTCCGCAATGCCAGCCAGGTCGTGTAGCCGACGGAGAATACCAGCAGCACGATCGGCACGTTGTCAGGCTTGGTGATGATCTCCTTGAAGTTTGCGTTCGTCATCGCCTGACCGGATAGCCACAGCGTGAACATTAGCGACGCCCAGGCGACCCACGGTGTCGTGAAGAAAGCACGGAAGTAGATCAACGCGCCAAACGCCAGGCACGCCAGAACGAAGTAGCTGACCGGGTTCATGACCCAATCGACGAAATGCTGCAGCCAGGGGAAAATCGGCCAGCCGAAATGGGCAAGGTACGCCACCGCGTGAACGCCGAACACGGCGGCGACGAAGTACCAGATCATTTCCTGGAGCTTATCCTTGGAAACCTGGCCATGATACAGCGCGAAGCCGACGTTCATCAACGCCGCAAGGAGATAAAACAGACCGATGCCAGTCTGAAGCGTGCCCGGTACACCGTGAGAATCATGCATGATTCAGCCCATACCATCCAACCCACCACGAGCGCTGCGAATGGTGGGGAATCGATCGCCAAGCCCCCACCATTCGCCGGCTCATGGTGGGACCCATCGTCAAAGTGCGCCGCTGATGCCGCCGTCTTTGCGCACGCGCCAAAAATGGACGGCAATGAGTAACGCCGCCGCCAGGGGAAGCGCGACGCAATGCAGCACGTAAAACCGCAACAGTGTCGCCTCGCCCACGAAGCGGGCGCCTAACAATAAGAACCTCGCATCCGAGCCCGAGTGGATTAGCTCCACACCTCCGATCGCCAAAAGCTTTGCTCCGGGGCCTTCGTTGCCCAGGAACGGCGTCGCGCGGGCCATGTTGCTGCCGACGGTGATCGCCCAGATCGCTAACTGATCCCAGGGCAACAAGTAGCCGGTAAAGCTCAGAAGCAGCGTGAGCACCAGCAGAATAACACCCACGCCCCAGTTGAATTCTCTGGGCGGTTTATAACTGCCCGTGAGAAAGACGCGATACATGTGCAGCCAGATCGTAATGACCATTGCGTGGGCGCCCCAGCGATGAAGCTCGCGGAGGATGCCCAGCGTCGTAACATCGCGGAGCGACAAGATGTCGTTGTAAGCATGTTCGAGCGTGGGCCGATAGTAGAACATCAGCAGCACGCCAGTGACGGTTTCTACGAGAAACAGGAAGAACGTGATCCCGCCCATGCACCAGGTGTAGCTCAGCTCGATGCCGCTCTTGCGAACGGACACGGGGTGCAGGTGAAGAAAGACGTTTGTGAGCATCACGACGACGCGGTTTCGGCGGTCGCGCGGCGCTGGGTGGCGGAAGACGCTCTTCCATATCTGTGAATTTCGGATATAGTCGCCAATCGACATGCTATGCGTCCTTAATGCGTTCCCGTTTTCCGATCGTGAAATCCATCAACTCTTAGACCAGGACGTATGAATCTGGGTCGTCCCACTGTCCGAGTTCCTTCTGAAATTTTCGCGACTTATCGACGACGATCTGCCCGTCTTCACTGCGGCGGATCGAGTATCGTTCCAGCGGCCGGGGCGCTGGGCCTTCAAAGTTTACGCCCGTGATCTTGAACCCGGAACCATGGCAGGGGCATTTGAATTTCTTTTCGCTCTCCAGCCAGTTCGGCGTGCAACCCAGATGTGTGCAGGTCGTGCTGAGTGCGTAAATGATGTCGCGTCCCGAGTCGTCTTTGCCGCGGACTATCCACGCGCCGACTTCCTTGAAGCGTTCGTCGACTTTGCCTTCTTCGAAGTTGCTCCAATCGCCCGCCTTGAAAACGCTCGGCGGCTCGATGAGAACATTCGGAAACATGAAGCGAACCGTGCCCAAGACCAGGCCCAGCATCGACAGCGTGAAGGTCGTCCACGCGACGGCGAACCATGACCCGAACAGCGCGAGCACGGTGCCCACACCGGCCGACACGACAAAGTTCCGGCGCGTCGGTTCGGCTGCCTTTTTTGCAGCTGCCGCGGGCTTTGCGGGCGGCGCTGGCTTCGGCGGCGCGGGGGGTGGAGGCGGTGGAGCCGCTGGCGTGACGTTGCCGGTATCGGGAGGATTTGGTTCGGACATGATCGTCGGACCCAAGTATTTTCTTCGGAAATCTCAATCAATCCGTACAACTGTACATACGAACTGGAGGATTGTGAAACGATTCACAAACCTATTGTAGGTATCCAAAAATGAGCGTCAACCTTTCGTCTCGTCCGAATTGCTTGCGAAATCATTAGTGTGCCGTCACGTTGTGCAGTATTCGCGATTCGCAGGATCAGGAGGCGATCCGCTCCCGTATCGATTGCTCGTTGACGGGGTTGATGACGCCTTTTTCCGTGATGATTGCGGCGATCAACTCCGCTGGTGTCACGTCGAATGCCGGGTTATAGACGCGCACCGACTCCGGCGCGGTTGCGGTTCCGAAGGCGTGCGTGATTTCCCGAGGATCGCGTTGTTCGATGGGAATCGCGGCGCCATCGGCGAGGGCCAAATCGAATGTGCTCGAGGGCGCGGCCACGTAAAACGGAATGCCGTGCGCCTTCGCCAGCAGGGCGACGCCATACGTGCCGATCTTGTTGGCGGTGTCGCCGTTGGCGGCGATGCGGTCGGCGCCGACGATCACCAGCTGCACCTTGCCCTCGCGCATGACCTGGGCGGCCATGTTGTCGCAGATGATGGTCACGTCGATGCCTGCCTGCATCAATTCCCACGCCGTCAACCGGGCGCCTTGCAGCAATGGCCGGGTCTCGTCGGCATATACAGAAAAATTCTTACCCTCTTCGGCAGCCGAATACATGACCGCGAGCGCCGTGCCCGATCCCGCCGTCGCCAGACTTCCGGCGTTACAGTGCGTTAGTACGCCCTGGCCGTCGCGGATCAACGCAGCGCCGGCCTGGCCGATCGCCTGGCACATGGCGCGGTCCTCGGCTTCGATCGCCAGGGCTTCTTCCAGCAGAAGCCGCGTGAGTGTCTCCGGTGCGGACGCCGGCAACACCGGAGACACACGCCGAAGCACGCGGTCGATCGCCCAGAACAGATTCACGGCCGTCGGTCGGCTGGTCCGCAGGTAATCGGCGACTTCGTGCAGTCGACGGGCGAAGGTCGCGCGGTCGAATTGCTGTTGCACGCCGACGACGACGCCCATCGCTGCCGCCACGCCTATCGCTGGCGCGCCGCGCACGCGCAGCACGCGGATCGCTTCCCAGATTTGTTCGACGGTTCGGCAGTCGCGAAATTCCAGCCTGCCAGGAAGCAGCGTTTGATCGATGAGACGCACATGGCCCGGGATATCGCCGACCCATTCGATGGTGCGAGGGAGCGGGTTCATGGTTTGGGATCCATTGCAGGCATCACCGTAGCCATCACGCTCCGCGTGATGGATTTTGGGTCTTTAATCCATCACGCGGAGCGTGATGGCTACGATAATGCGTTGATAATACGCAGCGTCTCGGCGTGGACGAGACCGTTGGTCGCGAGCACGTCTGGGCGGTTGAGGTCGAACGTGCCGTCCCAGGTCGTGATCTTGCCGCCCGCCTCCTCGATGATCGGCGCCAGGGCGGCGATGTCCCAGGCATGCACGCCGTGCTCGATGCAGATTTCGCCAGAGCCCTGCGCCACCAGCATGAAGCTATAATAATCGCCGACGCCGCGTTGGCGTTCGGTGAGGTCCACGAGATTGAGGAACTGCTTGTCGCGTTTGGCTTTTTTGAACCAGGAGATGCTGGAATAGTAGACGTGCGACTTGCCGATCGCTGTGATGTCGGAGACACGGATGCGGCGATCGTCGCAATAGGCGCCGTCGCCTTTCAAGGCGCGATGCGTTTGGCCGAGCGCCGGAGCATGGGCGACGCCGGCGATCAATTCGCCGTTGAATTCCAGGCCGACGAGTGTCGCCCAGATCGGCATGCCGCGAACGAAGCTGCGCGTGCCGTCGATCGGATCGATGATCCAGCGATAGCCGGACGTGCCTGGCGTGTCGCCGAACTCCTCGCCGAGAAATCCGTCGGCGGGAAACGTGCTGGCGATCGCAGTACGCAACATCTGTTCGGCGCCGCGGTCGGCGAGCGTCACGGGGCTTTCGTCGGCCTTCCATTCGACAGCGACACCCTGACCGTAATACTGCAAGGCGAATTTGCCAGCCTGTTGGGCCAGGTCAATTGCCATTTCATAGCGCGCACGCCAGTCCGCATTCATGCGAGGCTCCCGGTGATCAGTTCGACAGATCGGCTTGCTCTGGTGTGTTCGCGGTGCTCAATCGCCGAATGAGAGCGATAAGCTCTCGGTCGGGCAATCGGCCGATTTTCTCGCGAACATGAGGCGGAGTTGCTCCGAATTTGTCGCGATAGATCATCAGGGCAAGCTCTTGCTTATCATGCCTGCCTTTTTCGATGCCTTTTTCGATGCCTTTTTCGATGCCTTTTTCGATGCCTTTTTCGATGCCATGCTCGAATCCATGGTCGAAAGCCGTCTTGTTCATTGCTTTGATCCCCTCAAACGGTTCTGAATCCAGCAACTTTCCGAATACCGCTGCTTGCGACGCTTCCAAAGGCAGGTACGCCTGGACACACTCGGCCAACAGCACGCGATCGGTGAACTCGATCGGAGCCGTGCTCAATCGTCGCAGGGCTTCCGCTCCGAGCCAAACTACGCGTTCGGGCGGGATTCGCATCAACGCCGACAGGGCCACGCCGAGCCAGTTGCCGCCCTGAAGATATTGTACCGCATCCAACCCCAAAAGGCCGACGCGAAGGAAGCGAAACACACAGACGTCCAGTTCCCAGAATCGCTCGACGACGACCTCCTCTCCCACGCCGTCGAGATTCATCCGCAGGAATAAGCCAATTGGCAGTACCGGCAGACCATAGGTCGCGCGGAGCTGCCAATAGTATTGAGGCATCTTTTCGCGGACTCGCGTTGCCTGGTCGCTCGAATCAATCTCGACGTGAACCAAAATCAGCCAGGTGTCTTCACGCTGCCCCTTCTCCTCCTTCACCGGCTCCAATGCGTGAACCCGTGCCAACAAGTCCGCGACATGCACCGGCGACTCGGGCGCCCCCGCCATCACCTCCTTGTCAAGCCATTCGATGCGCGACAGATCGAACCGCGCAGCCCACTCCGCGAAAAACAAACGCAGAAAATCCGCGAAGAACCTACGAAGCAACATCTTGAACCGGTGATCGTGTTCCATGCGCGATCACTGCTTCTTGTCCGTCGCCTGCAAGCGGTAAGGCACCGCGTTCGGCGTCACTTCTGGAGGCGCTTCATACGGCAGCGATTTCAGGAATTCGACCAGGTCGTCGATTTCGCCCTTCGCCAGCTGGCTCGTCTTGCCGTGCTTGTCTTCCTTGTTCTGCGTGGTCAGCACGTCGTGCAGCGTCGCCGCCGATCCGTCGTGCAGATACGGCGCGCCGCGATAGATGCCCAGCAGCGTCGGCGTGTCGTACTTCGTGCCCATGCGCTCGGATTTGTCGCTTCTCCCCGTGCCGACATCGTGCAGGTTGAACGGCAACTTCAGCGTGCTGTCCGTAAAGAAAGGCCCGCTGTGGCAGTTCGCGCAGCCGACTTCTTTCCGATGGAAGATCGCCTTGCCTCGTTCCGCCGCCGGCTTCAATTTGCCCGGTGCGAGGATGTTTGGCGAGAGCGGATACTCGATCGAATTGCAGTAAATCGCCAATGCGTCGAGGTCCTTCGATCGGCCCGAGGTCTTTTCGTCCAGCTCTTGCTTGTGGAACCCGACCTTCGGCTTGATCGAACCCTTGATCAGGCCGAGGCCGAACATCAGCTTGCTGCGGATCGTGAACTCGAAGTCCTGCACTTCGTCGCGATCGGCGGACCAGTGCAACGGGTGCGTGTGGGCCATGCCGATGAACGCCGTGGTCTTGCGGAGCCCTTCCGCCTGCTGCCAGGTGCGAGCATCGTGCAGACCGTCAGGATGGCACGACGAGCACGCCACCCAACGTCGGCTCGACATCGGCGAGTTCGCCGTGTTGAACAGCGCCTTGCCTCGCACCCATTCCGGCGATTTCGGAGCGTCGCATACCTTGATCGACGTCACGTACGACATGCTCGGGCTGTAGACACTCACCGAAAAGTCCAGGGCGTTGTAGATGTAGACGTTCTTGTTGTCCGGGCTCGTGCGGATCGCACGCGGGTTTTGCCCGGTTCGGCTCACGCTGATGCGTTCGACTTCCTTGTAATCATCATCCACGACGCTGCAATAGTTCATGTCGTTCGTGCCCGCGTAGATGATGTAGAACCGCTTCCCGTCAGGCGAAATGGCCGACTCCCACGGGTTCGTCGTCACGTATACGCCGTTGAAGGTGTCCATGCCAAAGGCGACGCGGCGGCGGCCTTCGCCAGGCTTCAGGTCGCAGACGCTCATGAAGGGAAAGATCGAGCCGGCCCCGTCGTTGACTTTGATCATCGAGCGGATGTGCGACACATACGCCTTGGGCCGGGTCGGGTGAATTAATACGTGCCGGGCGAGATTGTCGGTGGAATGGCCTCTCCAGGAATCGACGATCTTGCCCGAGGCGAGATCGATCGCGTTGAGGACGCCGGTGTAGAACTCGGTGACATAGACGCGCTTGCCGTCGGCGGCGAGACCGATGCCTCGCGGCATGACGCCTGCGGGTATCTCGCGGACGATCGTGCCCTTGACGAGGTCAAGCTCCGTCACCAGGCCGGGGTACTCGTGCGTGACGAACGCCGTGGTTCCCTTGGGATCAGTGACGATGCCATACGGTTCGGCAGGCACGCGGATCGTCTTTTCGATCTTACCCGTCGCGGTATCGATGATGACGACGGCCATCTCGTGATTGACGGTGACGGCAGCGAGCGGCCCATTGCCGATCCAGCTCACGCCTTCGGGGCGTTTGCCGACCTTGATTTCGCGGACGGCTTTTTTGTTGACGAGATCGACCAGCGTCACCGTGCCGTTATCGGTATTGGCGACGATGAGCGACTTGCTGTCGGGATGAACATCCATGAGGCTATTGCTCGTGCCCGCGAAAGCAGCGGAGGCACAAACAAGAAACGCCAACGAACCGAGCCAGGTAAAGCGAGGCATTGCGAAATCCCCCCGGAGAAAAAGAGCGACGTCATTACTTTTCATTATGGGGCAAAGCAACCGATTTGGCGAGCCTCGGCGGATGGATGTGCATGCCGCAATGTTTAGCAACTCACCAGCGGCGATCGCGCAGCACGACATGAAATCGCGACATCCACGTCCGCGCTCGCCAGAGGCGAGCGGCAAAACAATCCTCTCTCGGAGCGAGTCCGCCCGACGGGCCTGCCGACCGAGGCGATGTTCGTCGGACTTCGTAAACTGTCGTGATTACGGAAACCGACGCGTTCTTCTATCGGCTGTTTAACCAGTTGCCACAGACGTTCTTCGACCTCGTTGGCGTGCCGAAGAAGCGGGCGGCGAAGTATCGCTTCGATTCGGTGGAACTGAAGAAGGCATTTCGCATCGACGGCATGTTCGTGCCGAGAGGCTCGAATTTGCCTATTTACATCGCGGAGGTGCAGTTTCAGCGTCGAAAGGATTTCTACGCCAACCTATTCGCCAAGGTGTTTAGCTACCTGGGCGAGAATAATCCCAGGCAAGAATGGATCGCGGCGGCGATCTTTCCGACACGCAAACAAGAGCCGAGGGATATCAGGCCCTACGAGGATTTGATCCACTCGAAGCGCGTGATGCGGATTTATTTGGACGAGATCGTCAAAGGCGAAAGCCAGCCCGCCGGTTTCGACATCCTGCAGCTGCTATTCGCGACGATGCGCGAGGCCCAGGAAATCGCCCCGCGGGTCATCGATAAAGCTCAAGTAGAGATGCCGAATAGCGAACAGCAATCGAACGTGGTAGAATTATTGGAAGAGATGCTATTGAGCCGCTTCCCGCAGATGACACGAGAGGAGATGCGCATGAAGTTTCAACTACACGACATCCGTAAGAGCAAGGTTTGGCAAGAGGCACGACAGGAAGGGCACGGTGAAGGGAAGGAAGAAGGTCGTGCTGAAGGCCGCGATGAAGGAATTGCCGCGGGTAAAGCCGAAGCCTATCGAGAATTAGTTGAGAAACACCTGAGACGCGGAAAATCTCGCCAGCAGATCGCCGAGATGCTGGAAATTTCCGTTGACGTCCTGGAGCAATATTTAGCGAAGGCCTGAACCCACTTGCTCACTGCTTGAGGTCCGACAAAATGCTGTACAAACTGCATAACATCCGAAAGAGCAAAGTCTGGCAAGAAGCGTACAACGAAGGACGCGCCGAGGCAGAAGTAAGAGCCTACCGCAAATTGATCGAGCACAATCTGAAACGTGGCCTATCCCGACAAGAGGTCGCAGAATTACTCTTTATCTCCCTCGATGACCTTGAGCGATATCTAGCGAAAACATGATTCCCGCATTATTGCCAAGGACTAATGACGAAGGACCAAGGACGAACCAGAAATGTCAACCGCGAAGACACAGAAATACGACGAAAGCTCCATCGGCATGCTCGAAGGACTCGAAGCCGTTCGGCATCGGCCTTCCATGTATATCGGAGCGCCCGACAAGAAGGGCCTGCACCATCTCGTCTGGGAACTCGTGGACAACTCCATCGACGAGTTCCTCAACGGCCACGGCGACGCCATCACCGTCACGCTGCACAAGTCGGGCGATGCCGTCACCGTCACCGACAATGGCCGAGGCATTCCCGTCGGCATCCATCCCAAGTACAAGATTCCCACGCTCGAACTCATCCTCACCAAGCTCCACTCCGGCGGCAAGTTCGGCGGCGACGACGCAGGCTACATCCGGTCCGGCGGGTTGCATGGCGTCGGTTCTTCCGTCGTCAACGCCCTGTCACGCAAGCTCACCGCCACCATCAAACGCGATGGCTACGAATGGACGCAGACCTTCAAGCGTGGCAAACCCGTCGATAAGCTCGAACGCGTCGGTCCGAACCGCCTGCACGGCACCAGCATGTACTTCGAGCCGGACCCGGAAATCTTCCGCGTCACGCACTTCGATGCCGACTGGATCAAGACCCGGCTCGACGATGTCGCCTACATCCATCACGGCCTGAAGATCACGTTTCGCAACGAGATCACCAACGAAACAATCGACCTCACCCACCCCGGCGGCCTGCCCGAATTCCTCGGTCGGCTCGTGGCGGAGGGGCAGCAGCCGGTCATCAATCCGCAGCCGTTCTATGGGTTGAAGGAAGGCGATGAGAAGATCGAACTGACGATGCAGTGGACCGAAGCGACCGACGAGAACTTCCGCTCCTACGTCAACGGCATCCGCACGTCAGACGGCGGCACGCACGAGAACGGCCTGAAGAGCGGCGTCGTCAAGGCGATCCGCAACTTCATGGAGACGCACGACGTCAAAGTCAAAGGCATCGAAATCACCGCCAACGATATCCGCGAAGGCCTCATCGGCATCCTGTCGATCTTCATCCGCGATCCGCAGTTCCAGGGCCAGACGAAAGAAAAGCTCAACAACCCGGAAATCGCGGCCGTCGTCGAGGGCTATGTCCGCCCCACGCTCGAATCGTGGCTCAACGCCAACATGACGATGGCCGACCAGATCGTTGGCCGAATCGTGATGGCGGCACGGGCCAGGCTCGCATCACGTGAGGCGGCACAGGAAGTCAAACGCAAGTCGGCGACTTCACGCAAGCTCAACCTCCCCGGCAAGCTGCGTGACTGCAAGGCGACCGATCTCGAACAGACCGAGCTGTTCATCGTCGAAGGCGATTCCGCAGGCGGGTCAGCTACGCAGGGACGCAATAACCACACGCAGGCCGTGCTGCCGTTGCGAGGCAAAATCCTCAACTCCGAAGGCCTGCCGACGGCCAAGGTCATGACGCATCAGGAACTCGCCGATGTCGTCACCGCGATAGGCACGGGCGTTGGCGATTCGTTCAACATCAACAACCTCCGCTATGGCAAGATCATCTTGCTCATGGACGCCGACGCGGACGGGCATCACATCACGACGCTGATGCTGACGTTCTTCTTCCGCTACATCCCGGAGTTGATCCGCAAGGGCCACCTGTTCATCGCCCAGCCGCCGCTCTATCGCATCGACATCGGCAAGGAAACGCACTGGGCACGCGATGACCCGCACAAGGAGGAGATTCTCGAAGAAATCCTGACCAAACGCCCCAACGCCAAACCCGACATCACGCGGTTCAAAGGTCTCGGCGAGATGATGCCGAAGGTGCTGGCCGAGACGACGCTCGACGCCAAGAAGCGGACGCTGCTGCGCGTGGACATCGATTCGCTGATCGAAGCCGACAAGACCTTCACGGCCCTGATGGGCAAAGACCCGAGCACGCGGTACTCGTTCATCATGGAATCCGCAAGCCAGGTCGATGCGGAAGAGTTGGATGTGTAGGGGAGGAGCTATCAGCTATCAGTTGTAAGCTATCAGCCATGCAAAGACGGCTTGGAAACGCGAGCGGGAATGCAATTCGTATTCGGGGAGTAGACGATGGAAATTCCTGCGAAATGGCGAGAATACGCTTGCGATGAATATTTTCGCGACGGCTGGAGTTTGCGAGGGCATTTCGATGAATTTTCGCAAACCCTTGTGATCGTTCCGCTAGATCAAGCGTATGAGAATTCGGAATTCGAGTTTTTCGCGATCGGACGTTCAGGCTCCGATTGCATTGATTTTGGTTACCGCAAAGGTCATACTGGACTTTGGGCGTTTTTCCCCATCGATTGTGAATTTAAGTTTGTCACCGCTACCGTTTCCGATCTGGTAGAGGGTTGGTGTTCTGGGCGATTGACGATCTAGCTCAAAAAAACGTCCGACGTTTAGCACCGACTTGGCCTTTTACCGTTGCTAACGGTCGGTGGCCCTAGAGGTCCTTGCATACATGCTTCCTTCTTGTTTGCCTTTTCTAGCCACTAACCACTAATCACCAGCCACTAGTCACTAACCATGCACATCACCACCTATCTCGACGACGTCACCGTCTGGGCGCCCGCGAAGGTCAACCTCTTTCTCGAAGTGCTCGGCAAACGGCCCGATGGCTATCACGATATCGCCACGCTTATGATCGCGATTCGGCTGTACGACACGCTGATCTTTCGCAATGCCCCTGAGCTAACCCTTGCGTGCATGCATCCTTCCCTCACGGTGGGTCCCGATAATTTGGTAATGAAAGCGGCGAAATTGCTCCAGGACCGCACCGGCTGCAAGCAGGGCGCGAGCATTCGGCTCATCAAGCGGATTCCGATGGCAGCGGGGTTGGCGGGTGGATCGACGGACGCAGCCGCGACGCTGGCGGGGTTGAATCGCCTGTGGGATTTGAAGCTGTCGGGCGCGGAATTGGCGAAGATGTCAGGCGAAATCGGCAGCGATATCCCGTTTTTCTTCTACGCGCCGGCGGCCTGGTGCACGGGTCGCGGGGAAATCGTGACACCAGTCAAATTACCTATTCCGCTCGATTTCGTACTGGTTTGCCCAGCTTTCGGCATTGCCACGCCCGCAGTTTACCAGAACGTTACCCTGCCTGCCCAGCCCATCAACGGCGAGGCGATGCGCGACGCGCTTTCGAAAGCTGACGTTGATTCTGTTGCGAAACTTTTGCACAATCGGCTCGAAGATGCAGCGGCGAAGGTCGAACCGAGGATCGGCGACTTCGCCCGGATGCTCGCGGAAACAAAGCCAGCGGGCCATTTGATGTCGGGCAGCGGCAGCACGCTCTTCGCGCTGTGCCGTTCGAACGACGATGCCAAACGTGTCGCCACGGAATTGGCGGCGCACGTGAAAGCGCACAAGTGCCGCGTGATTATCACGCAAACGGAATGAAATATACCGCACTCATGCCACAGCAAAAAAGGAGTTCTCCTGTGGTTATCACCGAAGTTCGTGTCAAGCTCATGGAAGACAACAACGAACGGCTGCAAGCGTTTTGCTCGGTCACGCTGGATGACTGCTTCGTCATCCGTGACCTCAAGATCATCGAGGGGACCAAAGGTTCCTTCGTCGCGATGCCGAGCCGCAAGCTGACCGATCGCTGTGGGCAATGCGGTTGCAAGAATCATCTTCGCTCGCGGTTTTGCAATCAGTGCGGCCGAAAGCTCGATGAAAACCGCGCGATGCGCGGCATGGAAGGCCGGGCGAAGCTGCATGCGGATATCGCCCACCCGATCAATTCGAGCTGCCGCGAATCGATGCAGACGACGATCGTGAAGGCGTATCAAGAGGAAAAGCTGCGAGCGAAGCAGCCGGGCTACGTTTGCCGGTATGATGATTACGATGTCGATTGCGAAGTCGAGAGCTATACCGATATCGTGATGCAGATGACCGAGGCACGCGCCCAGGGCTATCGCACCGATCGTCCGCACGGACAGCAAGGCACGCACACGCCCGAAGCGATGGACGAGGCGGCGACCGAAAAGGCTGAAGGCTTCGGCGCGGGAATATTTTAAGTAACACGCCATGCCCAATTGAATTGAGACACCCGGCGAGCCTGGCCGCGTAAGCGGCAGGTTGAATTTGCAATCGTACGTTCAACCTGCCGCTTACGCGGCTGGGCTCGCCCAGGTTTTGGCAACTATTGAAAGACTGCGAAATGAACGTCAAAAAGATTCTGATGCTGGTCGGCGATTTCGTGGAAGATTACGAAGTCATGGTTCCATTCCAGGCGTTGCTCATGCTTGGGCATACCGTGCACGCAGTCTGCCCGGATAAGAAGGCGGGCGATCGCATTCGCACGGCAATCCACGACTTCGAAGGCGACCAGACCTACAGCGAAAAGCCAGGGCACAACTTCACGCTCAACGCGACATTTACCGAAATTCGCGCCGACGATTACGACGCGCTCGTCGTGCCTGGCGGGCGTGCACCGGAATATCTGCGACTCAACTCAGCCGTGCTCGATATCGTGCGGCACTTTGCGAGCAAGAACAAACCGATCGCGGCCATTTGTCACGGCCTGCAAATTCTCACGGCGGCAGGCGTCGTGAAGGGTCGTTCGTGCAGCGCGTATTATGCCGTGGGACCAGAGATCGCGCTCGCCGGCGGGAAGTATATCGAACTGCCCGTAGATCAGGCCCATGCCGATGGCAACCTCGTGACGGCGCCGGCCTGGCCCGCTCACCCAGCATGGCTGGCGAAATTCGTCGCCATTCTGTGAGCCTATTTATACCTTCGGCGGGTGACATTGACGCTTTTCCGAGCCGCGACCGTGAGGGAGCGGTCAACAAAATCTGTTCCGGCTAGGTATCCGGCTGGCCGCTCCCTCACGGTCGCGGCTCGGAAATGTTTCGGTCCGTCGGCAAATGCGACAATCTCCACCGCGTGTAGTATATCGTTCGCCGTCGGCAATACGATTCATTGCACACTTTGTCAGACAAAACCCATCACGCGGAGCGTGATGGCTACGGTAATCGCTATTCAATTTTCGCCGTGGGCAACGCTTGTGCTGGTTGGCCCAGAGCGCGATAGAGTCGAAATTGTGCTCGATTCAAATCGCTCACGGCCGTGTAATAATCACGATAGGCCAGTTCCAGAGCCTGCACGGAGGCAACCGCCTCGAACGGGCGAATCACCAGCACCACCGTGCCGCCGATATTGCGGGTTTGCTTCAATCCTTCGAGATTGCTTTCCGCGGTTTCACGTGCATTCTTGACCTGATCCTCCGCGAGCTTGATGCGTTTGCCGGCACGAATCACCTGGGCGTGGGCCTGGGCGACATCCGCAGCGACGCGGTCTTGCATGCGGAACAGTTCCAGCATGGCCAGTTGATTCTCTGCCGAGCGCTGCCGCACAAGGGCGCGATTGCCCAGGCCCAGGTTCTGGAACTCCCAAAGTAGCTGAACGTCAAAGCTGCCGCGTGCGCCGAAGTTTGACAGGTTGTCCTGCGTCCCGCCGCCGAAATAGCCGCCTGCGAGAGTGCCCGCGGGATTGGTCGCCGTGCCGCGAATGAGAACGCTTGGCACGAGAGGCCGCATCTTTTCCTGCTTGAGGCGATGGAGCGTGGCCTGAACCAAAGCTTGATGGGCGGCGAGTTCAGGCCGATTGGCCAGTGCGAGCGGGATGAGATCGTCCACGGTACGATGAGCGTCCACGATGTCGAGTTGCATGTGCGGAGGCTCCACCGGTTCGACGCGCGCGAGCGGATCGAGCCGCAGCAAGCGATTCAACTCGGCGCCAGCGACTTGCCATCGCTCCTGGGCGGCTTCGATGGCTTGACGTCGGCGGGCCAACTCGGTCAGGACGCGGTTTTTCTCGACAGCCGGCGAAAGACCGCCCGCCAGCGCCTCGACGCGTTTGTACAAGTCTTCGGTTCGATGCAGCGCGTCGGTCGCGCCGATCCATTCACCGCGAGCGTTTTGCACCTGGAAATAAGCGTCGGCCACGGCGAGCAAGACGTCGTTGCGCGCCGCCTGGGCGTCGGCCTGTCGTGCCCGCAGAACCTGTCGTGCCGACAAGGGCGCGTAGATAGCATCGGTCACCGCGAACACCACGTTCGGCGTGGCGCCGAGCATGAATGTCGATTTATTGGCGTTGAATACTTTGCCTTCGACGTCTTGCAGCTTCCCATCGTGCCGAAAGTAATCGACGCCGAAGAGGATCGTCGGCAGCCACAGGACTTTCGCACGCTGCAACTCGGCACAGGCGATCTGAACGCGTTGTTCGGCAATGGCGATATCGAGCGGATCCGCGCCGGCGAGAGAAAATGCCGTCGCCAAATTGATCGGCAGTGCCTTGGAATCAATAACGCTGGGCGTAATCTTTGGCAGCGGGGCGTTCTTATTGTCATTCGAATTCGGTTCCTGCAGATGGATAAGCCTCGGGCCAGAATCTGTCGGGCTACTTTTGAAATCGATGAGGCGAATCGGCTCTGCCGCCGGCGCTTCAGCGCGGATCGGCCGGCCGAGCGTCGGCCGAACGAGCGGGTGGTCCTGGGCATGGGACGCGGCTGTAAGGCCGACGAACAGAATGGCGGCGGCTACCGCAATCGTTTTCATCCGATTCATCACGCCCTCGCTGCCAGAGGTGGATTAGGCAATTCACACCCGGTAAATTACCGAATTATTCGATTCCGCCGTTCTTATCGACATTTCCGATTGTCCGCCTTGCACGTATCTCGCCATATTGAATCGATTTTACCGAATCGACTATTTTTGCGTGGTTGCGTCGAATAGGTAAGACGACCTGACGGTGTGCAAATCAGGTCGAACCGACACAGTCCGGATCACTTCTAGGATCGTTCCCAGGTCACGCGAATCCCCGCAATTTCACAGGTTGTGGATGTAGAGAACTTAAAGAACTGCCGATGCACCTCAACAGGTGCGGAAATTTTTTTCCACGAGATGGCGCAACGACCTTCCCTTTGACGCCTTCTGCCCTAGACCCCCACGCGGACGCCGCGCAGGCTGCCAGGAACGACGCGTGCAGAATCGAGACAATCGGCAGAAGTGAACTCTAACCCGCGAGGACCGCAGCATGAGTGCATACCAAAACTACCTATTCCGGGCCGGATACTGGATTGCCGTTCCGGTGGTTTGGGCAGGATCAACGGTGGCGTCGTTCGCCCAGCCGGAGATCTTGCAATCGATCCCGGCGTCGCGTGAAGTGGTACGCCCGGCGAACCCGACCGCGGAATCTTCGACGACGGAGGAGATCGCACCGCCGATATCTCCCACGGTGTCGCCTGGAGCGATGTCGCTGGAAGCGTGCCTGGATCTCGGTTTCCGCCATCAACCCGCGATCGATGCCGCCCAGGCGAGCTTGGCGGCGGCCTACTCGGGCAAGCGCAGCCTCGATCGGCTGCTGATTCCGCGACTGCTGACGCCTGACCTTGGCGTGCGCAAACAGCAAGCGTGCGAAGGCATCACCATCGCCCAGGCAGGTCTGGCCCAGGCGGAATGGGAGACGCGCTATTCGATCACGCGGAATTTCTTCACCGTCCAATACATTCGGGCACAACAGAATGTCGTTGAAGATGTCCTCCGCAATCTCGACAAGAGCTTCGCCAAGGCCAAGAAGATCTTCGATAGCGGCGTCGTCGACGGGAAAATCACTCAGGTCGATCTCGACTTCCTCGAAGTGCAAATCGGCCTGGTCGAGAAAAACAAGGCCCAGGTTGACAACGGCATGCTCAAGGCACTGGCCGCTCTGCGCGAGGCCATGGGCCTCAGCCACGACTATCCACTGGAAATCGCGGCCGTGGAACTTCCGCCAGCAGTTCGGAAACAAGAAATAACGGCGAAGGACGATAAGGGCAAGCCAACAAAGAAAATCATTCTGCATCGTGTCTACACGATCAACCGCGAGGATCTGATTCTGGCAGCGTTGAGTAATCGAGGCGAGATGATCCAGGCCAGTGCCGCAAATCGTGTGACGCATCTCGAAGTCTCGGCTCAGAACCGTGCGTTTGGCTGGAAGGTAAACACCTTCGGCAGCGGATCAGACGTTCATGCAAAACCGATCCCGCAGGGCATCTTCAACAACGACTACCGTCCCGGTGCGATCGGCCTGGAGATCGCCCCAATGCTCGTCGGACGCAAAGCCGACCGCGTGCAGCGTGCAGGCGATTTCGCCGCCCGGTCGAGTGCCGTGGTTGACAAGACGACGAATCTGATCTCGCTCGACGTGGAAGCGATGTATTTGAAATGGCGCGAATCGGTCACGCAGGTCGAGTCGCTGGCCCGTATCGTGGACAAGGCTGTGGGTCTGCCCGAACGCGTGCAGAAGCTGAACGATCGCGACTACACAAGCGCGGCGATCATCCAGGCCAACACCGTGGCGATCATGGTCCGCACGCAGCTCAACGAGGCGCTGCATACGCACGCCCTGGCATTGGCCGGGCTGGAACGCGCGACGGCGGGAGCTTTTCAAATCTACCCAGTCCCCGCAACCCAACTGACTACCAAGAACAAACTACCCTGAGTGTCGCGGGCGGCGGCGGATGTTCCGCTTGCCGCAAATTTCTATTTTTCCAGGTAGTGCTGGGATACCGATTTTGCCGATACCTCCTCAAGCAAACTCGTTGTCCCATGCTGCATGGTCCGGAGGAAGCCCGAGGCGGTGACGCACGACGTGAAGGAACGATTCGCATCCAACATTTCCCATGTGGTGGCCTGTTGGAAATGAGGCTTAGTTCCTGGCGATTTCCTATTTTGTGAATCGCCGATCTCTGCTATTACCCTTTCGGATTACCAGACCTGCCGCGACCATTCCCCGAGGAGGAAGCGCACAAAGAAGGAATCTGCGTTCGCTTCCACATACCAACGAAGGGTCTCGTTGCATGAAAAGTCTCTCCGTCGCGCTTGCTTTTTTGGGCCTCAGTGTCGCGCTCATCGTTTCAACGTCGTCATCGCCGGCCCGTGCTCAGACGGGGAAAGTGATTTCTATCGGCATGGCGAACACGTTCTTCGCTGACCTTCCGGATGCCATCGTCGGTCTGATCAAGGAGCCGTTCAGCGATTTGATGAAAGACGCCACCGGCCTGAAGGGCGAGCTTCACACTGACCGTGATCCCTTCGCCGTGGCCGACCAACTCGACAAGGGCACGCTGCAGCTCGGCGTGTTTCACGGTCATGAGCTAGCATGGATCCGGAAAAAACACCCAGGCATCAAACCCCTGGTGATCGCAGTCAACAAGTACGGCGACGTCAGCGGCTATATCGTCGTGAACAAGGATTGCAGCGCCAAGGATCTCGCCGGACTGCGAGGCCACAAATTCGATCTTCCCATCGGCACAAAACAGCAGTGCCGAGTCTTCGTCGAGCGCTGCTGCTGTGTCGACAATAACCAACCCGATTGGACCAAGTTTTTCGGCACAGCCGCTCGCTCGTCATCGATCATTGAAGCGCTCAACGATGTGGCACGGAAACAGACCGATGCCGTCGTCGTCGATCGCATCGCGCTCGAACTCTACAAGCAAGAACGCGGTCCGGTGTTCGAGAAGAACCTGCGCGTGCTCGTGCAGTCGCCGCAGTTTCCGCCCGTGGTGATCGCGTACAAGGAAGGCGCACTCAGTCCGGCGGTTCTGAAACGCGTAAACGACGGTCTTCGTAATGCCGGCTCGCTCGAGAACGGCAAGGAGATCATGAAAATGTGGCAGGTCGAGGCGTTCCAGTCCGTTCCCGCAGGCTTCGAGCAAATGCTGACCGAGACATGCAAACGCTATCCTTTGCGATAGCGGCCGGTACTTGGTGTTCGATGAATATTGACAAGCGAGGCGTGGAAGGAGAGATCCTTTCGCGCGTCGCTTTTTTCATTTCTCCACGCGTTCTTTCGTGGAACAATCTCTGCTCGTCAGGTCTTCCAAATTGCCCTTGACGGTTAGGGATGCCGCCGTTATGGTCCCGCTTCGTTCAATACAAGGTGCGAAAGGACTCGCCCAGCTTAGGGATAGTATGGGGAGGCCCGAAGCTGGAAATTTCGGCATGGAGGAGAGACGGAAATGCGAATCAATGTGTGGGGAACTTGGGGCGCACTGTGCTTGATCTGTGCCCTCATGGTCGGATGCAACAACACCAACCGCCAGCCCGACAAGACGCTGGGCATGACGACAGGCAATCCGCCGCAGAACAAGTCGTTCGCCGGGACGGGCGCTCCGCCGACGGGAACAACTGGCGCCACGCGATTCCCCGTGGTCAGCGGCGCGCCGAACAATTCACCGTTCGGCCCGACCTCGGGCACGGGAGCGCCGGTTGGCGGAGCTTCGTTCACGCCTCCGGGCAACCCGGGCTTCAATCCTCCGCCCGGCGCGGTACCCAATTCCAGCAGCTTCATCCCGCCAAACACCGGACCAACGTTTGCGAATCCGTCGGGTCCGCTGCCGACGCCGAACGTCTCGCAACCGGCTCCGTTTAACTCGGATCGCAATTCATTCCCGGGCGTCAAGATGCCTGGTCAGCCATAACCGAAACATACAGTGGATCGTGACGCCGCCGGGACAACCCCCGGCGGCGTTTTTTTTACGCGCGGGCAGGAGCGCCTTTCCCACTGCCGATAGAATAATCTGGTAGTGTGGCGTGGATAACAATACCCTGCGAAGCGAGGGAAATCATCATGGGTACTGCGACACTGGAGCGGCCGGCCGACATTGTCGGCGACGACGAACTCTACGAGGTGATCGACGGCATTCGCGTGAGGAATCAGCCCATGGCAGCAATTGCAGGTTGGATCGCGTCTCGTTTGGTGAGATTGCTTGGCAACTTCGCCGACGAGGAGCTTGGCCACGTCGTCTCCGAATTATTGTTTCATCTCCCCGATCCGCTGGATCGCGACCGCCGGCCCGATGTCGCTTTCGTGTCGTATCAGCGCTGGGCCAAGAATCGGCAGATTCCGGTCACAGGCAACGCCTGGGATGTCGTCCCCGATCTCGCGGTCGAAGTTGTCAGCCCCACCGACAAGGCGGATGACATCGAGGAGAAAATCGCCGAGTATTTCCAGGCCGGCGTGCAGTTGGTTTGGGTTGTTTTTCCGCAGTTCAAGAAGATTCACGTCTATTCCTCGCCGACGCGAATCAGCATGTTGTCGAAAGGCGAGACACTCGATGGCGGGCTCGTCGTGCCCGGCTTTCGCCTGCCATTGACGGAGTTATTTCCAGACATGACCGAACCGGCAACCCCGAACGTGACCTCGACTTTGAAATAAAGAAACGCAGCCGAGAAATAACCATCCTCGCCTGCGTTTCAAATTCCTTTCCTTGGCCTACGGATTCTTGAACACCGCGCCGCGGAAGGTTGCGGGCCAGCGCGGCGGCATGAGGCCGGCATTCCAGCGGTCCCAGTCGGCTTGCATGGCGCGGACGCGGTCGGGGTGGGTTTTCGAGAGGTCGCGCTCCTGGCCGATGTCGTCCTTCAGGTTGAAGAGCATCGGCGTCTTCGCGATGTTCTCGTACTCGCGCGTTCCCTGGCTGGGCCGCACGAGAACCCAGTCGCCCTGGCGGATCGCCATCTGCGAACCGAATCGCCAATACAGCGACTGGTGCGGCGGCCCCGCATTTCGGCCATCGAGAAATGGCAGCAGATTGACTCCGTCGAACTTTACCGTGGTTTTGGGATTCGTCTTGGCAGCGGCGAGGATGGTCGGCAGAATGTCGAGCGAAATGACGGGGCGGTCATCAACCTTGCCGGCAGGCAGTCGGCCTTTCCAGGCGATGATGAACGGAACTCGTATGCCGCCTTCCCAGGTATCGCCCTTGCTTCCTCGCAGCGGAAAATTGAGCGAGCCATTCGGCGCGAATTTGGTGGTGGCGCCGCCATTATCGCTCAAGAAAAATACAATCGTGTCTTCTTCGAGGTTGAGTTCGCGCAATTTGGCCATCACTTGTCCGACGGCGTCATCCATTTTTTTCGTCATCGCCAGGTAGGTTCGGCGTTTGGCGTCCTTGATGTTGGCAAATTCCTTCTCTGCTTCCATAGGTGCTTCCATCGGCGTATGCACGGCATTGAACGTGAGGTAGAGGAAAAAAGGTTTCGCCTTGTTGCGTTCGATGAATTGCGTCGCTTCCTTGGCGAGCACGTCGGTGAGGTAGCCATTCAGTTCGGCTTTCTTCCGGCCGCGTAGAATCGGTCCGTGATCTTTGTCTTCTGCTTCCAGGTAGCTGTGCATGCCGGTGAGGAAGCCAAAGAAATCGTCAAACCCGCGACTCTGCGGATGCTGTGCATCGGTCTCGCCAAGATGCCATTTGCCGATCAGGCCGGTGACATAGCCGGCGGCTCGCAGGTAGTCGGCCAGCGTGCGCTGATCGGAAGGCAGGCCGTCCTTGCCGCCATTTTTCGCAAGAACGGGGTTGAATTCATGGCCAAAACGCTGCTGGTAGCGTCCCGTGATTAGGCCGGCGCGCGTCGGACTGCAATACGGCGCCGATACATAGCCGCTGGAAAATCGCACGCCGCCCTTGGCCAGGGCGTCGATATGCGGCGTCTTGATTTGCTTGGAGCCGTGCACCGACAGGTCGGCGTAACCGAGATCGTCGGCCAGCAGGATGACGATATTCGGCTTTCGCTTTGTTTCCTGGCAATGAACCGGAAACACGAATGCGGCGCAAATCGCAAGCGCAAGAATAATTCGTGACGCCATATGACACCCTTCGAGAAGAGGTTAATGCATCGGTCGAGCAGCCAATTTCGTTAACGAGAATTTATTAGGGCCGCAGATGATCCGCAAGTATGGCGGACGCTGCCTTGCCATTCCAGACATGGCCGCCTTCGACGCGGTCGATGATGAGATGGCCGAGAGTGTTGAGCGATTTATAGGCGCGGCGCTGGCGGCGTAAGATTTCGTCGGCCCAGAGCGGATCGATCAGTTTGTCTTTCGAGCCGACTTCCCAGACACAGATGCGCGGAGCGATCAACGAGGCGATTTCGGGCACATCGCCGTAAAGCAACAACCCAGGGATGATCTGTGCTCCGCAGCCGTAGGGATTGCTGACGCGTTCTTGCATTGCGTTGAGAGCGCCGGAGATGACGCAGACCTTGATGCGAGGTTCCATCGCGGCAGTCATCATCGTCATGCGTCCGCCATAGGAAAGGCCGACACAGCCCATGCGATCGGGATCGACGTTGGGTTGCCTTGCGAGGAATTCGACAGCCCAGAGGCAGTCGCGTAAGTTCTCGCCGATGAGCGTTTTGCCGAGCATCTGCATGCGGATGAAAGTATCGCCGCACAGATCGGATTTGCCCGATTTGCCAAGCCGATCGCCGAAAGGCGTCATGCACGGCACGGCAACGACGTAACCCTGGCGCACGAGTTGCCGGCCATAGTCGTAGTTGTTGTTCTTGATGGCGTTGGCGACGCCGGGCAGATCGTCACGTCCGGCGACAGGATGATGACCGTGTGAGCCGTGACCATGCAATGCGAGGATCGCGGGTCGTTTACTTTTCGCGTTTTTCGGCGTTAGTAAGTAGATCGGCAAAGGTGGGTGGCCCGCGGCATCGAGCAGCAGTTGTTCACGGAGATGATCGTCGAACTCCTTCACGCTTTGCACGGTCGCTTTCCATTTTGCAGGCGGCATGTGCGGGCCGACGAGTGTCTTGAGTTTTGCGCCAAACTCCTTCTGCCAGGCGCGGCAATCCTCGGCGCTTTCGCCTTTGTAGCGCAACGCAAGCGGAGCGCCGGCGACTTCACGCTTGAGCCGATCGAGAATCGACGGAACTTTGGCGGGTTCCTGGGCGACGGCGCAAGACGAAAATGCGAGCAAAACAATGATGTAACGCATGAAAGCCCGATGGTGAGCGCAGCGAACCGTTGGGATGTGGTCGCCGTATCCCAACGGTTCGCTGCGCTCACCATTGGGCTTGCTTGAATTATTTAGCGAGTGAGTAGATAACAACCTGCCCGGCCATGTCGGCGGCGGCGAGGCGGCTGCCATCGGGCGAAATGGCGATTGCGCAGATCCAGTCCTTGAATTGGCCGCCGCGGCCCTTGCCGAGGTCGCGGACTAACTTGCCGTCGGCGAGATTCCAGACTTTGACGAGCGTGTCTCGCCCGGCGGAGAAGATGTGTTTGCCATCGGGGTGAAAAGCGATATCGGTGCCGCCGTCTTGATGACCGGGCGAGGTTTCGCGGATTTTCTTGCCGGTGGCGGGATCAAGCAACGTTACCTTGCCCGCCAGTCCGTTGGCCTCGCCGCCGCGAATGACCGCCAGCCATTTGCCGTCGGGCGAATAGGCAGCGGCGGCCATGCGTTCCTTGATCGACTTGCTAAGATCGACGCGCGATTTGCCGGTCTCAGCGTCCCAGATATTGAATGCTGTGCGCGCCCCGGAATCGAAGACCAGTGGAATGCGTTCCGATGCCACGACCGACTTTGCGTCGGGCGAGACGGCGAGGCCCCAGATCCAGCCTTTCGCCTGCCAGCGGCGCAACTCTTTACCGGCGGGCAGATCCCACACGACGATGACGCCCTTGTCGTCACCAGAGACGAGCGTCTTGCCATCGGGCGTTTGACTGAGGCCAAGCACCCAGTCTTTATGGCCCGTGAGTTCCCTGACTGGCTTTTGCACGGCAACCTTGACTTCGACGGGCGTCGGGCCTTTTTTCTTGCGGTCGAGAGCCGTCTGAATCGCGCGTTCGTTGAGCACGACGGAGCCGACGTCGCCCTTGTCGTTTAGGGCGTCCCAATATTTGATGGTACGGTCGTTGCTCGCGGAGATGAGTGTCTTGCCATCGGGCGTCGTGATGAGCCGATTGATCTCGTTGGTGTGCCCGAGCAATCGCCGAGCGGGTTCGGGCGTCTTGCCACCCGTCGCTGGAAGGTTCCAGACGAGGATCTCGCCGAGCTTATTGCCCGCGGCGATCTTGTCGTTGCTAATGAAGCTGACGGCGGTGACCCAGTCGGCATCCCAAGGCAGCGTGTGGATCGCTTTGGCGTCCGCGAAGGGACTGGGTTGAGCTTGCAGGTTGGTTGCAATGCCGAGCAAGAGTACGGCAAATGCGCCCCATAAAAGCTGAATGCGATTGTACATTGGAGGTACTCAGTTTCTTATCGATTGTTGCCCGGTTACTTATGGGAGTTCCAGGGCAATCTTCAGGGAATCGTCAAGCTTCTGCTGGAGTGATGGAGGTAGGATGCCGATCTTTTTCAGAATCTTGGCTTGGCGAATCGTCCAGAGTTTTCCAGCCTTTATCACTGAATTCTTTCGGAGACCGGTCGTTTGACCATCACTTGTTGAGACATCGATAAATACCTGGGTCGGGTCAGACGCGTAATGCACATTGGAACTTATGGTGGATACGATTGTTTCTTCAAGGCGAGAATTTCTTGTGTCGTTTTGTACGACTACGCAAGGCCTGACCTTTGAGCCCGATCCATCGCTAAAATCATGTTCATATAGGACGACATCGCCACGCAAAAAGTTCATTTCGCATCCTCATAATTAGATGCGTCCTCCCAGTCTTCTGGATCCAGCTTTTCGAACAATGTTTCAAAATGTCGGGCATCATCCTCTTCGATACTAGCCGAGGTCTGGTTGTAGATGTCCTGACGTACCAACACGTAGACCGTCTGCGTTTTCGGGTCTACTGCTGTCACAGGCTGATCGCCTGATGCTGCGATTTCGTTGTGTTGTTCTTCGGTGAGTTCGAACATGATGCTAGCTTCGCTCCGTGAAATAGAAGTAAACTACAACACCCAAGAAAACGTGAAGCCCGCCTGTGTCGAAAAAAGCGATCAAAAGTCCTGCCCAGAACAACGGAGCGGATTCGTAAAACCAGGCTGCTGCCGGAACAAGAAGAGCCGAACCGACCAACGGAAAACCAGAGACATATCGAAATTCCCACCCCATCATTCGATACATTCGATATCGCAACATGCTGAGGTAGAAATTCAAGCAACAAACAAACACGCCGAAAAAATACACTATGTAAGCGACAATATCGAGCATATTTAGCTGCTCTCACTGGCAACCAGGGCAATGGGAACGCGGACATAATATCCGCGCTCCTTTCTGCGGCTAAGCTAAATTACGCCAACAGCGCCCGCACCGGCCTCGAACCTTCCGGCGTCGCCCAAATGGGACGCGTGCCGACGTAGTGGCGGGTGCGGTGGTTGATGCCGAGCGTGGCGTAGATCGTCGCGAACAGGTCGCCTTCGGTGACCGGGTTTTCGGCGACATCGCGGCCATCGCGGTCGGTAGAGCCGTATAACTGCCCGCCGCGAACGCCGCCGCCGGCGAGCACGATCGACCAGGCACGGATGTAATGGTCACGGCCTGCCCGGTTGTTGATCTGCGGTGTGCGGCCGACTTCGCCCATCCAGACGACGAGCGTGTCTTGCAACAAGCTGCGCTCGCTCAGGTCTTGCAGCAGCGCGGACCAGGCCGGATCGAGCACATCCATGTTCGCCTTGTGGCAGACGAAGTTGTCGGCATGGCTGTCGTAGTTCTCCTGGCCGACTTCGATGAACGGCACGCCGGCTTCGACGAGCTTGCGCGCCATGAAGCAGCTGCGGCCAAAATCGGTGTTGCCATAGCGTGACTGGGCGCGGGTCCATTCATCACCGACGTTGAATATCTGGCGAGCACGCATCAAGCGTAACGCACGAAGTTCGGCGGTGCGATGCGATGCGAACGGATCGGCGCGATGTTGCAGGGCATGCTGCTGTTCCATGAAGTTCAACAACTCACCACGACGATTCTGGCTTTCCTCCGCGACCAGCGGAGCGGCGAACGTCGGCATGCGGCCATCCCGGCCAAGGCTGAACGGTTCGTACTGCGGGCCAAGGTAGCCCGATCCGCCGTTGCCTGTCGAACCCATGCGGATGAAGCTCGGCAGGTCGGCTTCGGGGTTGCCGAGGAATTTGGCGATCATGGCGCCGATTTCCGGGTGCGGCATGCGCTCGTTCATCTTGTAGCAGGTGTGCATGTGGTAGATGCCATCCGGATGGTCCGGCGACTGCGTGCGCATACTGCGAATGACGGAGAGCTTGTCGGCCTGGCGTGCCATCAACGGCATGAACTCGCAAATCTGCATGCCATTGACGTTCGTCTGAATCGGCCGGAACGGCCCACCGGTCGGCCGACCGGGCTTCATGTCAAACGTGTCGATCTGGCTGGCGCCGCCGTTCATCCACAGCAGGATACAGCGTTTGTTCGAACGCCGCGCCTCTTGTGCGATGGTCTGCGAATTAAACAACCCACCCCAGTTGGCGACGGCCATGCCGCCGGCGGCGAGTGCGCCTTTGAGCAAGTCGCGGCGGCCAATATGTTCGTGGGTTGTGTTATTTGGAAACATGTCAAATCCCCCCAATTAGGTTCACATTGCGTCTAATGTATTCAGAAACGAACCATACAGTCCGATTAGGACATTTTCTCCAGACACGCCGCAGCATGCCAAACCAAACATCTGCGATGTCTCATCGAAAACCACCTTGTATCCACTATCGAAGTCAGGATATTCCTCAAGCACAACCCACAATTGCGATAACCCAGGCGGACCGACGAATTGGTCCAATACCGGAGTGATCAAACAGCGATTCAAATCAACTCCGTGTGGATTTGATCGGTTCCAATCACGTGCTATTTCAGTCTCAACAATTGCTTGAACTTCCTCGGGTGTCATGGATCACGCCTCCGGTTCAACCCCCAGCGCCTTCAGTTGAGCGGCCAGCTTTTCGGCTCGTTGCAGCGCTTGCTCTTTGGCACGACGTTCTTCTTCGCGTTGACGGGCGACTTCTCCGTAGGTAAGGATCTCCATTCCCGCGGGATCGAACAATCGTAATTCGCCGTTAGGCATCTCGAAGCGTATCTCCAGGCGTGGACTGGTCCATCCATTCATTTCGGGGATTTTTGTCAGGCGTTTCTTCTTGCGTAACCAGCCATCCAGTTCTGCATGTTCGGGATCATAGAGATAATATTCCTCGACTCCGTACCGATCGTAGAAATCGAATTTCTCGGTCAGTTGGCCCGCTGTATTGCCGGGAGAAACAATTTCAAAGACCACCTGCGGAGCAACATTCTTTTCAATCCATTGCTGGTACGAGCCTCGTTCACCTTTCGGCCGGCCAAATACCGCGAAGATATCGGGCGCGACTCGTATCTCGTTGTTGCCTTTCACGGGATACCACAGTAGGTTACCCGCGATGAACACGTTGGCGTCATCAAAAAAAACGGCGTCAAGCCCGCCTTTGATTGTCGTAATCCAGCGGAATTGGGTCGTATTGTCCGCCAACGGTAACCCATCGCTTTCGGGATAAACGATTGCCCGTTTCTTCAGGGTTGGAGACAGCGTGCTCATGTGATGATTGTACCAAACCGAGGTTACTAACGCGAGCGCCAATCGGTGTTAACGGTTAAACCGAAACTCCGAGCACGACACCAACACCCACACTGCCTCTTCGAGCCGTTGCGGCGTTGATTTCGCATCGGCCGTCAGGTGCTTGACGAAACGTTCGCGTTCCGCCGTCGTGGGCGTTCGACTCAGGATCGACAGGAATAGCCGATCGACCTTGGCGTTCCAGTCGTCTTTGCTCTTCAGGATGCTTTCTGCGAGATTGCCTTTGCGCGCCTGGCCGAGTTGACGAATCTGGCCCGCGTTGTTCAAGAATAGATGCTCCGCCAGACTGCCCTGGAAGATTCCCTGGCCGTCGGTCGGCGAGCCGAAGAAACGAAGCATGTATTCGGTCGTCGCATTCTGCGACTTCGCCGCCCAGTCGGCGCCATGCCCCGTGGCGACGCCAAGCGATGCCATCAACTCCTCCGCACTGAGCGGCCGAACTCGGGCGCGGTCGTAGTATTTCGGCAGCGCGTCCGCAACCGGGCCGACATCGGTCACCTGGTAGGCGTCGCTGTTGACAATTTCCCGAATGAGCGCTTTGACATCGAACTTTGTGGCAATGACACTCGCCTCCATCGCCTTGAGAAGGGCAGGGTGGCTTGGTTCATTTTTTTCGCTGAAATCATCCACCGGGTGAACGAAACCTCGCCCCATGTATTGCGACCAGATGCGATTGACCATCGCCCGTGCGAAATAGGGGTTCTCTTTGGCAGTGATCCACTCGACGATCTTTTCCTTGCGAGAGAAAGCAGGTTTCGGCGGCGCTTTCTTGCCTTTGAAGTCGGGATCCTTGAACCCCTTGGGCATCTCGGGCTCTTTGAGTTCGATGCCGCCGAGAAATTTCGGTTTGACCGGATCGCCCTTCATGCCCGGTTTGAGTTCCTTGACTGAACCCGCGAAAAGGACATCGCCGGTGCTTTTCTCGCCGATGACATATTTTTTGTTCGTCGGCGTACCGCCCGCATCGACTACGACGAGCCGCACGAAGAAACCCGCCATGCCGAAGAAGTCTTTTTGCGTCCAGTGTTCGAATGGATGATCGTGGCAGCGGGCGCATTGCAGTTGCGTGCCTAAAAACACCCGCGTGACGGCCGTTGTCAGCTCCTCCGTAGCGTTGCGATATTGCACGTAGAACAGCTGCGACCCGTCTTCCTCGGCGGTCAGCAGCTTGCTGACGATGCGATCGTAAGGCTCGTTTTTCGCAAACTGGTCGGCCAGCCATTTCTTGAATCCGTCACGCTTGCGCGTCGCATCGATGTTCTGCGGATGACGCCCGAACAGCACCAGATCCCACAGGTGAGCCTGCTGGTCGGCATAACGAGGGTCGGCCAAGAGCTTGTCGATGAGCTTCGCGCGTTTTTGCGGATCGGTGTCCTTCAGGAATGCAGTCGTCTCCTCATACGACGGGACCATGCCCACCAGGTCGAGAAAGACTCGCCGCAGAAATACCGTGTCGGATGCGCGCTCGGGAGCCGCGATCTTTTCTTTCGCGAAACCGGACTTGATCTCGCGATCAATGATCGTCCGCAACGGTGTTTCTTGGCCGAATGTTAGAGCTGGCGCGATGAGCAGCAGGATAGCGGGGAGGGAAAAGCGAAAACCGATGCGAGGCATGTGCGGTCTCCTGGCAGGATGAAAACACGCAAATAAAACAGGTCGTTTTCCAACAACCCAAAATCGGCGGGAAGGTCGCGGGGAATGTCCCCGCCTGAACCTTTCCGATATTTTCGTGTTTTCTCGCCTTCGTGTCAACTGAATTGTCGTTAATACTGCGGTTGTTTGGAAGAATCGCGAGAAGCTCGTTTTTGTTTTTCGCTTTCCCGTCAAAAACAAGACACAGGGAACTTTTCGTATATAAAATGTCCTGATAACATAATCATTCTGCGTAACGCCTGACATGCCGGCATGGGTGCCCGCCCTGATTGCCACGAAGGAACAGATTCATGGCCAAGAAACCTGCCAAGAAAATAAACAACGTATTTCACCTGGATCCCGCAGACGCCAAGGCTCGCGTCGAAAGTCTCACCCCGCGTGAACGCCAGACTGCCGAGCGAATCGCCATGGGAATGACGCAAGAGGACATCGCCAAGGAACTCGGCATTTCGCCGAAAACCCTCGACATCTTTCGCGGCAAAGTCAAGAAAAAGTTCGACACGACCATGCACGGCATCGGCCGCGTCTGGTTCTGCGCCATGCTTGCGGAGTGAACACGAGGCGACGGAATCTGCGAACGTCAGTCTTCGGCCGAGAAAACTGGATTCGCGACGTGTATGTATTTCGCAATTTGCGATCCGTTCAGCTTGCGAGCGCCCGATAGCACTTCGCTAATCGTCGATTCAGCAATGCGACATCTCTTTGCGACTTCTGCCTTTCGCCTCGATCAAGTGCCGCAACATCACACTATCCGATTGCGGCTTGATCGGTACGTGTTCGATTTCGTATCGCTCGACCAGATCACTTAAGATCGCGAGGTAATCATATTCCTCCGCCGCCTACGGTTTGTCCGATAGCGCGTCAATCATTGCTGCCGCGTCATCGAGATCACGCGCTGATCGTAGTGGATGGAGCGGGAACTGTTAGATTAGGGCGAGATAGATTCCCACCGGATCTCCAATTCTTAAAGCTAAAACACAAAGTAGGGAAGCAGAATAAGCGTGCAGGACAGTGGCGCCAGTATTCGATCCCGGGGCTTTTCGGGTGAAATCAAGCAACTCATCATAGATGGAGCTAGCAGAAATCCGTGCATGATGGGAAAAATGAAACTCCCTAATCCTAGTCCATCACGAGTGAGGAAATAAGCAAAATACATCAGCGCGGTGAGAGCTAAATAGAGCAGCGGATCAGGCAATATCCTTCTCATTTCCAATTCCACTGATCTTTCTACAGGTTGTGGACCAGGAAAAAATGTGGTGAGCGATCGTGAACCCAACGTCTAAGGTCTGACAAATCGCTTTTCATCGCATCCGCGACAAAAATCAGACTATCTACGGACTACGGACCAATGACTACGGACTATTCCATCAAGACGCCTTCGCCGGTAGAGGCGGCGCGTCATCGACCCAGTCTTCGAAGCGGATAGTCACCTGCTTCGAGATGCCCGATTCTTGCATGGTGATGCCGTAAAGCACGTCGCCGGCGGACATCGTTTTCTTGGAATGCGTGACGACGATGAACTGCGACAGCGAACTGAATTCCTTGATGACCGCCGTGAATCGACCGATGTTCGCCTCGTCGAGAGCCGCGTCGACTTCGTCGAGCAGGCAGAACGGACTTGGTTTGCTGCGGAAGATCGCGAGGAGCAGGGCGACGGCGGTCATCGTCTTTTCGCCGCCAGACATGAGCGAGATGCTTCGAAGTTCCTTGCCTGGCGGGCGTGCGATGATGTCGATGCCTGATTCGAGGACGTCGTTTTCGTCTTCGAGAACGATGTCGGCCATGCCGCCGCCGAACAGTTTGCGAAATAGTTCCTGAAAGTGCGTACGGACGACGACGAAGGTTTCCTCAAAGAGTCGTTTGCTATCGACGTTGATTTTGCCGATGATCTCTTCGAGCGATTTTTTCGCGTCATTAAGATCGTTGAACTGTGCCTGAAGCGAAGTCGAGCGCGATTCGAGTTCGTTAAGCTCGTGCAGCGCCTCCATGTTCACCGCGCCGAGTCGGCTGAGTTTCTTGCGGAGTTCTTCGATTTCCACCTGCGCGGTCTGTGGGTCGAATAGCGTGTCGTCCGGCCCAGATGTCGGCGGCGGTTGCCGCAGTAGCTCGGCGAGTTCGATCTGGTAGTCTTCGCGAAGGCGTTGCGTGAGCGTGTCGCGCTGGTGGCGGAGGTTCGAGGCTTGCAGATCGCGTTGATGGACGCTCTCCTGGTGGCCACGCCATTCCGCGCGCGAGCTTTGGGCTTGCTGAGTGAGACGCGTTCGTTCGAGACGTTTCTGTTCGCGTTCGCGAGTCATCTCGGCGATGCGCCGCTGGGCGTTCTCCTTGGCCAAGAACGCATGCGCGAGTTTTGCCGAGGCGTGCAGCATCGCTTGCTGGCTGTCCGAAATGCGCGTCAGAAGTGTTTGGAGATTGCGCTGATTTCGAGCGAGTTCGCCATTGCGTTCCTGCCAATCGCGATGCGCTTGCTGGTGTTGCGCCTCCAGTCCGCGCAGGCGTTCTTCGACCTGGGCACAAAGCACGTTGGCCTGGGTGAAGGCGAGTTGCGCTTGCTGTCGCTCAGCTTCGCGCGTGCGAATTTCGTCATCGGCCTGATGGAGCCGATTGTGCAGCGTCTGGACCAACGCCTCGGCCTCGGCGGCTTGCGTTTCGCTGCGCCGATGGGCGTCCTCGAGTGCTTGCACTTCGTTTTCGATGCGCTGCATTTCATCTCGGCTGACGCTGACTTCGTCGTGCAGACCTTGCCGCCGATCTTGATGGCGATGAATGCGCGAGCGAAGGTCGATGACCTGCTCGTTCAGCACCGTTACTCTTTCTTGGGCCTCGTTGATTGCAGTTTCAATGGCGTGGCCGCGATCACGCAGCGCTTTCACGTCGTGTTCCAGGTCGGCGATTCGCGTGTTGAGTGTGTCGAGCTGTTCGCGTAGCTCACGCAGTTCACTTTTGCGTGACAGGATGCCTGCCTCGGCATGGTGGGTGCCGACGGTGATTGTGCCGTCCGAATCGAGGAGTTCGCCCTGCAGCGTAATCAGGCGAAAGCCAGGCGCGTGCGGTGCGATCCACCGCGCTGCCGCGAGGTCGCGCACGATTAGGGTGCGGCCCAGTAACTGCGACGGCAGGTCCGTCAACTCGGGATGTTCGCACGACACCAGTTGCTCTGCCAAAGCCACCAGACGCGGGCGGTTGTCTGATTCGCCATCGCGCAGGCGGCTAACCATGGAGACTTGAAAAAGCTGATTCGACCGCAATGCATCCAGTATGGGATTGCGTGACTCGTCGCCCGGCCGCGGAATGGCGCCGAGCGGCAGAAAGCTGACGCGGCCTGCGAGCGGCGTCTTTCTCGCCATCAGCGCCGCGTCGAGCGGTTCCATGTCGCGCACGACGAACCGCTGTGCCCAGTCGCCCAGTGCCAGATCGATTAACGGGGCGTATTCGCGCTTCACGGTCAGGAAGTCGGCGATCATGCCAATGACGCTGCGCCAGCCGGCGTCTTCGCCTTTTTCGACAAGCTCGATCACTTCGCGCACGCCCGTTCCCAGTCCTTCGTGGCTGCGGATCAGCCCCTCGAGCACCTCGATTCGGCTCGTCAGTCCGCTGCGTTCTTGCAGCACCTGCGAGATCCGCTCTTGCGTGCGATCAAGAAGTTCGCGTAGGCGAACTTGCTCCACTTTCTGATCGCTTATCTCGTTGCGTGCGTTCTGCCAGCGAGCGACGACGGACCGCTCCGCGTCGAGCAACTCTTGCAATTCCAAATCGATCGATGCCAGACTCTCGGCCGCGACATCCGAACGATGGCGCAATCGATCGCGCTCGCGGCGGAGATTGTCCACCTGAGCCTTGCTGGCAACTGCCTCATTTTGCAAGTGGGCGGAGCGGCGCATTTCTTCGAGATGGCGAGCCTGGTTGGCTGCGATCTGTTCATTAAGCTCGCCGAGTCGATTCGTGGCGGCTTGCAGAGAGGCCTCTTGCGTTTGCAATGCCTTGCGATGCTCGTCGGCCTGTACTATGACGCTGCGCAGAGCGTCCTCCGCGCCACGAGCCGTGTCGGCCAGGCTGCGAACCAGAACGGTGAGCTGGATGAGGCGATGGCGGGTTTCCTGAAGCTCGATCTCCAGATCGGCGGTGAGAGCCGATTCGTGGGCGCTTGTCGTCTCTTCCGATTTGATTTCTTGCAGCATTTTGCCAAGCGACGCTTCCTCGGCATGTAGCTGATCGTCGAGATCGGCGAGCCACATTTCGAGACGCCCCGCCTCGGCCTCGCATGCCCCGGCGCGCGCGGCACGTTGATCCAGTTCGCTTTTGAGCGTTTCCAGAGCCTGCGTCTCGGCGTCGAGTTTATTCGTCAGGTCTCGATATTCCGTGAGTCCGAGGGCGACCCGCAGATCCTTGAGCTGATTGGTGTACTCCTGATATCGTTGCGCTTTCGATGCTTGCAATTTGACGCTGCGAAGCTGTTTTTCGACTTCCTCGATGATGTCCTTAACGCGGGCAAGGTTCTGATCGACGCGCTCGAGCTTGCGCAGCGTCTCGATCTTTTTCGCCTTGAATCGGCTAATGCCCGCGGCCTCCTCGAAAATCGTTCGGCGGTCTTTATTGGATGCTTGCAAAAGGACATCGACTTTGCCCTGGGCAATGATGCAGAGGTCGTCATTGCCCAGGCCGCTGCCGAGCAGCATTTCGCGAATGTCCTTGAGTCGCCCGATTTGGCCGTTGATGAGGTATTCGCCCTCGCCGGTGCGATAGACGCGGCGCGTGATCTGGACTTCGTCGGCCTCGGTGGCGAGTTGGCGTTTGCTGTTGTCGAAGGTCATGGTGACTTCGGCGAGACCGAGACTTCGACGTGAGGATGAGCCGTTGAAGATGACGTCGGCCATTTCGCCGCCGCGCAGGCTTTTCGCGGATTGCTCGCCGAGAATCCAGCGGACGGCATCGACGATATTGCTCTTGCCCGAACCGTTCGGCCCGACGATGCAAGTGACCCCGTCGCCGAACTCGAACACCGTTTTGTCGGCGAAGCTCTTGAAGCCGACGAGTTCGAGTCGTTTTAGCATGGCGGCGGTCCGTTGGCCCTTTCAGGGCATTCCTCGTTTAGCGCTCGCGTTACCCATTCCGGCGAGTCATCCAGCGAGCGCGAAACGAAAAACGGGATGTTAATTCGGCAGAGCACTAGATGTAAAACTACGATCTACCGCAAATTCCGTCCCGTTTCGACGAGCGTTTCGAGCGGCACTTCGGTCAGCGTCCACGGTAGAATCGGGCAGTTGATGTGCTGGTAGTCGCTCGTCTTGCGGAGAAATTCCACGGCGTCGGCATAGGTCGCGCCCAGGTCGGCCAAAGCGATCAGCGTCTCGTCGAGGCGCCTTGAAACCAACCGTTTCTGCTCGCCCTGGTAGGTGATGCGTTTGACGATGAGCTTGTCCGGTTCTTCCGCCGGCGCGATGGTGAAATCCTTGCCGACCATCATGCGTGTTTCTGCTGTCAGGGCGATGCCCTTGCCAAAGAGCATGAGTTGCGGCCGTTTGCCGGTGGCGTAGTAGACCATCCGGTTGGCGGCTTGCGGAACCAGCGACATCGAGAATGCGTGGTTCAAGTTGATCGTGCCAAGGCGCGGATCGGTTTCGTCAAGCATCGTCAGCGCATGGAAGGCGGCACAGCGCAGCGATGGCTCGTCGCTGCCAAGCAGTTCGCTCAAACGATCGCGGCAGATCGACTCGCCTAGATTCGCCAGCGCAAGGGTCGCATTGTTGCCGAAGATCGGATGCTGGACGGCTGTCTGGGCGAGCGCGTCCACGCCGAGCGTGCTGCCAACATAGGCAAGCGCTTCCGCGCTCGTGAAACGCACGAACGGATGCGGACTGTCGAGACCGGTCTTGAGTGCCGATATCGACGCCCGCCCGAGCGCTTCCAGTCTCATGGCGGCACGCTGCGTCTCTTGCGGATCGAGCAGCATTTTCTGCAATCGCTGCCGATAGCGAACCAGGTTCGGATCGGTGTCGCGCAAGGGCGTCAATCGTGACACGCGCACGAAGCGTTCGTGGTCGAACCGATAGGCGTGCGGCACACGAACGTTGATGGCGTCCTTGCTCAGGGCTTTCGCCATTTCGTGAGGATTCATGCCGTTGGCGTCGTTTTTCTGATTGAGTTGATGGGTGATGTTGCCCATCAGCAAAATCTGGTTTTCTTGTTCATTGAAATCCGAGTGGATGCTCTTGCGCGAGGGATCGTCTTGATACATGAAGTTGATCCGGCTGGCGACGGAGTTGGCGATGCGGATTGATTTGTCGTCGTTCTTCATGATGAAGTGATACGGGCGATCGATGAGCGAGACGCCGCCATGCCAAACGCGGGCTCGTTTCAGTTCGTGAATGTCGATATTATTGCCAAATCCGACGATGAGCGGACCTTGAGCGCGGCCAAGGATGTGACCTTCGAGCAGGCGATTCGATCCGCTGTACTTGTCGCTGAGATTCGATGCCTTTTCATAAACTTTCAGCCAGCAAACCTGAAGCTGCCCGCCGACGAGGCTCGAAGCCTTGCTGCCGGCGGGAAGCGTCACGTCTACGTCAAAGCGCTCGCCTTTGCGGGCGCCGCCGTGAATGAAACCCGAGACGATGACGAGGCAGTTGTTGGGATTGTCGAGCGTCCGGCGAACACTGACGCGATGCTCGTCGTTGACGATCGATCCGTCGCGCGAGCCGCTGCGCTTGAGCAGTATCTGTTCCATGAGGTTGCGATAAAAGCCGTGCGGAGCGTGGCCCGTGCCTGCAAGCCCGGTGACGAGACCGACGCCGTTGATCTGCAGCGGAGTGACGTTGCCCACGTCGGTGACGTCGCCGACCAGGCGTATATCGAGATCGCGTTCTTTCTCCGCTTCCTCGGCCATTTGCATCCGTGCCTGCGGCGTGAGGCAGCCGGCGAGCAGCGCGGTCAGCAGTCCGAATATGCCGATTCCTCGCAACATGGCGTCTTCCCTTCCCTGTCCGTGAACGGCCCGCTCTGCGTGAGCCTACCTGAATGCTTTTGGAGACCGAACCCTATAGATTCAGCGAGGACTTCTGTCAAGAGCATTCACGGTGGTTTCGACAGGAAAGGTAAACGGGGAAAGTGCATTCGCCGCTTGCGGCTTAGCGCTCAACATGGCGCCGCGTGGCGCAATATTCCACAAGCGGTGCTATTCACACCTCGAGCGCATCGGTCACGATTTCGAGCGGGAGTTTGACGATGAACTTCGATCCCTTGCCGACCACGCTCTCGACACGGATGCGGCCCTGGTGCTGCTCGATGATCTGCCGGCACACGCTGAGACCGAGACCGCTGCCGCCGTGGCCCTGGGAATCGGGTGTCTTGGTGGTATAGAACGGCTCGAAGATCAAGCGAAGCTGGTCTGGCGGAATACCGACGCCCGTGTCACAGACGGCGACTTCGACCATGTTGGTCTTGGGGTTCTCGCGCACGTCGATGTTCAGCCTGCCGCCCTTGAGCATCGCCTGGCGGGCGTTGATGACGAGGTTGAGTAGGATCTGTTCGATCTGGCCGCGAACGACCGGCGCCTTCGGGTGGCTGTGATAGCGTTTTTCGACTTTGATCTGGTGCTTGCTCAGGTCTTTCTCGGCAAGGACCAGCACTTCCTCAACGATCGCGACGATGTCGGTCACTTCGCGGCGCATCGTCGTGTTGCGGGCGAAACCAAGCATCGACGAAATGATGGTAGCGGCACGGTGGCTGCCTTTGAGAATCTTCTCGAAGGCCTGCACGCGCGTGGCTTCCGAGCAATCCGGTCGTTGGCCAAGCTTGGCGTAGTTGATGATCGTCGTCAATATATTATTGAACTCGTGAGCCACGCTGGAGGCAATCGTGCCAACACTGCTGAGCCGCTGTGCTCGCAATAGTTGCTCACGCAGTTGTTCGGTCTCGGAGATTGGGGCAGCAAGAACTTCTTCGCTTGTCATTCGCCGACTCCACCTGGGACGGGTGAGCACGATTTCGATGCAACACATGAGCGGTACAAAGATGGTATCGGCACACGCGGCGAATCACTTCATCGGAAGTGTCGGAACCTCATGTGATTCTTGATGTTAAGAGAAGCCAAGGCGACAAGCAGCGCGAATTGTGCAAGACGGGAATTCGCCAGGAGCGAGCGACACTGCCAGGGATGGGCGATCGAGGCGAAACGCGAAGGATCGATCACGATTCGCCCGGGAGATAATTGAGCCGGACGGCGTTCCAGGTTGCGCCGTCCCACTCCAATTCGTTGATGGCGATGTTGCGAATTCTTCCCAGCTCGTGCCAGCCGGCGGGTGAGAATCCTGGCAGAACGCTCAAAAGCAACACCCGGCAAACGATGCCGTGCGCAACGACGACAACCGTGCGTCCGTTGTGCTGATCGGCCAGGCGATGCCAAACGGGCAAGACGCGGTTTAGAATGGCGTCGAACGATTCCGCACCTTTGTGGGTGAAGTTCGTTTCTCCGGCCATCCAGCGTTTGATGGTCTCGTCCCAAATGTTGTCCATGGCATCGTAGGGCAATCCGCACAGAACGCCGACCTTGCGCTCGTGCAACGCAGGTTCGATTTGCAGCGCGAGGCCAAGCCGGTCGGCCAACGGCGTGGCGGTGTCGATCGCTCGCCGCATGCCGGAACTGACGACGACGTCCGGCCGCACCGGCGCCAAAGTGTCGGCGACCAGTTGGGCCTGCGCTTGGCCGATGGGGCTGAGTCCGACATCCGATTCCGCGCCGTGAAAGACGCCTGGCGTTGCCGTCTCGGCGTGGCGAAGCAGGTAGATTCTCGTCATTACGTCGTCCGTGGCCAGAATGTGTCAACCGATGGAGCCCCGCCACTGCGTGCGGATCACGCACTTACTTGCTATACTTCCAACGGTTGAAATTGTCGCCTTTTGCAAGCGAAGCAAAACATTACCGAGCCGCGACCGTGAGGGAGCGGCCGACAATATCTGTTCCGGCAAGGCATCCGGCTGGCCGCTCCCTTACGGTCGCGGCTCGGAAAAGCGTCAATGTCACCCGTCGAAGGTATACCATATAATATAATTCAAAACCTGCCCAAATTGCATCGCGGAGACACACGCATGATTCGGTCATTCTTACTCGCATCTTGCCTGTCGCTTCTGATCGTCCCGACGGGAATCATCGATGCACAACCGGTCAAGGACGCCGATTGGCCGCTCTTTCGCGGCGATCCGCTTCAGACCGGCGTGGCGCGCGGCACGTTGCCTGACAAGCTCGAAATTCGCTGGAAGCTCGATCTCAAGAAAGGCATCGAATCGACCGCTGCGATCGTAGACGGCGTCGTCTATGTCGGCTGCTTCGACGATCATCTCCACGCCATCGATCTCGATACCGGCAAACACCGGTGGAAGTCCAAACTCGGGCCAATCAAGGCGCCGCCGAGTTTTTATAAAGGCCGAATCTTCGTCGGCGATGAAGAGGGCGTGTTTCATTGCGTGGATGCCTCTACCGGCAAGGAATTATGGAACTTCGAGACCACGGGCGAGATAACCGGCGGCGCTAATTTCGCCGATGGCAAAGTCCTCTTCGGTTCGCATGATTCAACGCTCTACTGTGTCGAGATCGAGTCGAAGAAGGTCATCTGGAAGGTCAAGACCGAAGGCCCCGTGAACGGTTCTGCAGTCGTCGCGAATGGCCGAACGTTTGTCGCGGGGTGCGATAGCCATTTGCACATCATCGAGTTGAAGTCGGGCAAAACGGAAGCGAAGATCGAACTTTCCGGCCAGGCCGCCGCCACGGCTGCGGTATTCGGCAATCAGCTCTACGTGGGCAATATGAATAACGAGATGCAAAGCATCGACCTGAGCAAGAAATCCGTGCAATGGTCGTACTTGGCGAAGCGTGCCCAGCCGTTTTATAGCTCCGCCGCGGTTACGGACAAGCTCGTCATCGCTGGCAGCCGGGATCGCAAAGTGCACGCAGTGAATCGCACGACCGGGGAAGCGGTGTGGTCGTTCGCTGCCAATGGCAGGGTCGATAGCTCGCCGGTGATCGTCGGGAAACGCATTTATTTCGGCGCCACCGGCGGCACGCTGCACGTTGTCGAGGTCCAGACGGGCGAGGAAGTGCAAAGCCTGGAGCTCGGCCAGGGTGTCGTCGCTTCGCCGGCGGTGTCGCGCAACTGTCTCGTGATCGGCACGACGGACGGATTGCTTTATTGTTTGGGCAAGAAATAACAACCAAGCCCAGGGGTGAGCGCAGCGAACCCCTGGGATCGTGTGACAACATCCCAACGGTTCGCTGCGCTCACCATTGGGCTTTTGGAGTCATTGATGGCACCCGTGGCAATCCTCTTCGGCGTCGCGCTCAGCGCTCTGGGCGGTATTCTCTTTTTTCTCGCAGGATTTGATTGGGCGAAGTTCACGTCATTGATACCGGCATTTTTCGGTATTGCGCTCATCATATTGGGGATTCTCGCGAGCAACGAAAAATTACGAATGCACGTAATGCACGTTGCCGCACTACTCGGACTAATCGGTTTCGCGTTCCCAGCCGTGATGGTTATTCGGGCATCGACGAGAGATAATTTTGATATCACCAGCAATTCCGCCTGGGGCCAAATAGCGATGTCGGCACTGTGTTTCGTGTTCCTGGCATTGTGCGTGAAATCGTTCATCGACGCACGCATCGCTCGCAAGGCGAAGGAAGCCGCCGAGCAAAAAGCCTCGAATGCTTGAGGAACCTACGAAAAATCACTTCCCGATTTCCGTCTGCCGCTTGCGGCTTAGCGCTCAACAGGACACCATGCTGAGCGCTAAGCCGCAAGCGGCAGACGCGGAATTTCTTTTTCAACTCTCCCCTAATATTTGGGAATCGCCGTGGCCAAGAATGATGGGAAGAACGCCGAAGCTGTCGGAGATCTCAAACGCCGCCTGACCATGGCGTACATCATTTTGTTCGGATCGATCGCGGCCATTCCGTGCGGATTTCTCTGTCCGTGCGGGCTGGCGCTGGCGGTTGCCGAGTCGTCATCGGGCCTCGCGGCGGGGCTTGCTATTGCGTCGCTACTGTTTCCCTTCGTCGGTCTCGCGGGTCTGTTGTTGATGACCGGCGACCGTTCGAAATACAAGCGAGGCCTCGCCGTCGCCGAGGTGGCAGAGGCGTTCAATTTCAAGTACACCTACCAACCAAAACGCAAGAAGCATCTCTTCCTGAACTCATTTCGGCTGCTTGCGGATCCCGATAACGAATTCGCCAGCCACCTCATGACAGGCAAACTGGACGGCATTCCCGTGACGGCGCTGGACTATTCCCACGCCTATGGCATCGGTACGGCGGCGAGCGTTTATCGGGCCAGCGTCGTCGTCTTGACGGAGGGTTTCAACGCAGTGCCGCCGTTCGTGCTCTACCCGCGCGGGTGGCTTGACAAGCTAGGCGACCTGATCATGGGGCGTCCGCTCAAATTCTCAGCGTCCAAAGCGTTCAACAAGACCTTCGCCCTGGTGAGCGATGAAATCGCTGCCATCGAGTCGCTGTTTTCCGACGATCTCGTCAAACTCTGTCTCAAAGAGCCAAACCTGATGCTGGAGGTAAGGCAGGGGAAATTGCTCGCCTATCAGTACGAGACCGTGCTCGATACGGCTGCTTACGAAGAATTTCTCGAACTGGTCGGCAGGATCGCGGGTCAGATGCTGAATGAAACAGAGGAGGAAGACGAGGACGAGGAATGAGCTCGCGCTAACCCCGGCGGCGTTTGTACATGGCTGCGGCCTGGCGCAGGATTTCTTCTTCGTGAACGGTCAGGCTTTCTTTGCCCTTGCTCGCGATCTTTTCCAGGACCGCGTCAAGTTTGGCTTCCAGGTGCTCATCGGCGACGGCTTGAGAGTTCGATTTGGCGGTCACGCCTACCGGTTCTTCGTCTTGAAGCGGTTCGGGATTGTACAACTTCAGGCGCGGCCGCGTGTTCGGCCTGGTCCACCACAGCATGCGCGAGAAAACGTCGGTGATGCTGCCATGCCACTGGAAATAGGCCGCTGCGAATCCCGCGCCTGCCAAATGCACGACGACGGCCGTCTGGGTGCGCACATTGAAAGCCCAGGCAAATGCGTCTTTGCCGACGCTCAGCGCTGCGAACAGCCAGATCGGAACCGGCACGATGCCGAAGAAGTAGATTATTCGACGCGGAAAATGCAGCGCGTTGAGAACTAACAGCATCGTCACAGCGCCCGACGCGCCCAGACACGGAATCGACTCGGAGTGGGCCAAACTCCAACCCACATAAGCGACGCCGCCAAGGCTCGCGCTGAGCAGGTAGATCGTCAGGAACTCGCGTCGGCCGTAGAGTTGCTCGAGGTCGCTGCCGAACCACCAGAGAAATACCATGTTGAACACGATGTGCCAGATGCCGCTCGTGTCATGCAAGAACGCATAGGTGAGGATTCGCCAAACTTGGCCGTGCAACACGTCGGACGGATCCAGAATGAACCAATCGGTCACCCAGCCATAGGTCTCGATGCGCACGCCATCCGCATCGACACGGAATCCCGTCGTCTGGGCCACGAGTTGCAAAAAGAAGACGATGATGTTGATGGCGATGAGCCACCGACACACGATGCCGTTCGGCATGAGCGTATCGAGGACGCTGGATCCTTCGCGGTAGTAGTCACGATCCTGAATGCCCATCGGAAAATACATCCACACATGCGCCGGGGAAAACTCCTAAACTTCAGTTTACCACATTTTGCCTGATAGTGGCAATTGTCTATCAACCTTGCCGAAGAATGTAGACTCTTAGATGCTATTCGGAAGGAATCCATGGGAAGTCGATGGTAATGCCGCAGGTCGATGATGGAAGCGCGGCGACTTCGCGCTCGGCGTCAAACGGCGGCGACAGATGACGCGAAATTGTGCCGTTTTTCATTAATCGTAACGCGCCGGTAGAGAGCATTGCAAAGTCAGTAAGGGTGTTTTTTTCGATTTTGCTAAAAAAACTGCATGCCGTTCTCTATACCCCTCTCCCCCTCGGGAAGTTGGCCAACACCCCCTAAAAGTGCAAAAAAAGGCCGAAAAAGTGCGAAAGCGC
>CAZAFH010000040.1:0-58994 GCA_964484265.1 uncultured Singulisphaera sp. | reverse complement strand
GGATTTGCCAGATGGTGTCACGGTCAGTTTCCATGTAACGATGCTATAGACTCGATTTATCGGTTATTTACTGCCAGATCCGTATTCCATCCGTGGCGTGTGATTCTTCCAAGTTACCTGATAGGCAATTTCATGATGTAGGCCGCGTTGTAGGCAGGGTTGGCGTTTTTACGGTCACGGTTGCCGGCGGTGATGGTGACGGTTGATTCGTCGGAAGCGACGGCGAGGCCCTGGAAGACGCCGAGGGGCAGCGTGTGGCTACTGACCATTTTGCCGGTCTGCCATTCCCAGACGCCGATGAAGCCGTGGTTGGCGGGAGCATCGCCGATGCTGATGAGGTGTTTGCCGTCCTTCATGAAATAAAGGCCTGAGACGGCGCCCGGGTGTGCCGGCGGCGTGAACATTGGGGCGGTCTTGTAGCTTGGGTTGGCGAGGTCGCGGACCACCTTGCCGTCGGCGACATTCCAGATCTTGATGCCGCGTTCCAATCCACTTGAGCCGGTGGCGAGGAATTTGCCATCGGGGCTGACGACCGCGGCGTAGACCGGTTCCTGGTGGCCCTTATCGAAGTCCTTCATGTCGTAGGCTTTGAACTCGCGAATCATCGTGCCGGCGGGCACGTTCCAGAGCTTGATGCTGCCATCGTATCCGCACGAGAGGAGTTGCTTGCCGTCAGGAGTGAAGGCGATGGAGTAGATCGGCTGGGGGACGTTATTCTTCTCGACGATCTTGATGTGGGCGGTGATGTCCTTGACGAGCGCGTTTTTGACGAGGTCGTAGAGGCGAATTTTGCCGTCGTGTCCGCCGCTGGCGAGCAATGTGCCATTGGGCTGGAAAGCGACCGTATCGACGACGCTCGGGTGCGGGAAGTTGCGCGTCGGCGCGGGCGACGCCAGGCGATAGACATGCAGCGCCTTGTCGCCGCCGGCGCTGTAGATCGAAGCATTGTCGGCCGCGATGGTGATGTCGGCAAGCAGATCGGGCGTCGTGAAGCCTTGCACGGGGTCGAGGAAATCTTTCACGATCGGCTGATTCGCGGTAAACGGCACCGACCAGGCCGACAGCGTCTTGCCCGTCGTCGCCCCGACCAGGGCCAGGTTGTTCGGCGTGAAGGCGAGCACGCGAACTTCGCCAGGCAACTTCAGGCTTCCGGCGACCTTTCCGTCGGCAAGCGTGTAAACTCGCAGAGTTTGATCGGCACCGCCAGCGGCGAGAAGGAGATTGTTCTTGCTGATGGCAACTGCCCGGATCACGCCGCCCGCTCCGGGGTATTCCGCGTCCTTGGTCAAGTTGGCGATAACCCAGCGTTTGACGATTTTGTCCGCACCACCGGTGTAGACGTGTGTGTTGTTCGGGGAAAGCGTCAACGCGGTCGTCGCCCCCGTGTCGGCAGGAACGGCCTTGGTGATCGTGGCTGTCTCGATGCGCAACACTTTTCCGGTCGCCGAAACGATTACGTTGTTCGCGAGATGGAACACCGCATCGACCGTGTCGGCTTGCGGGAAGAACAGCAATTCCTTGCCCGTCGCCGGGTCCCAGACTCGCGTCTGTTTGTCGCTGGCGCCTGTGGCGATGCGCGTGTTGTCCGGGCTGAAGGAGAACGACAGGACTTCTACCGGATGTGTGAGCGTGACGAAATCCTTGCCGTCGGCGACGTTCCACACTTTCAGCGACTTACCCGTGGCGACGGCGATCTTCGTGAAATCCCGGCTAAACCCGACATCCTTCACCGGATCCGCCGCCGGACCGAACGACTTCAAGACGACGCCCTTGGCGACATCCCAAAGCTTGACGGTCTTGTCCGCCCCCGCCGTGACGACTTGAGTTCCGTTCGAGTGATATTGTGCCAAGGTCGCGCCGGCGGGATGTGCGGGCAGCGCGGCGAGGATGTTGACATCGAGCAGCTTCGCCGACTTGTCCAGCGAACCGGTGACGAGCGTGCGGCCATTGGCGAGGAACTGCATCGCCTTTACTGCGACGGCGTGATCGGTGAGCGCTTGCACGTCCTTGCCCAGAGCAAGATCGAGCACGCGGACGGTCGGGGCGGCTCCATCGGTAACGGAGTAGGCGAGGCGCTGGCCGTTCGGCGTCAGCGCGAGGCTCTGCACGGCGGCGGGCAGCGTGACGGCCGGGCTGGCCTTGCCGTCAGCCAGCGTGATCACTGCGACTTTCTTGTCCGCACCAGCAACGGCGAGCTTCGTGCCATCGGCGGAGAGACTCGCATGAGTGATAGCGGCGCCGTGGGTGATTGCCTTGATTTCCTTGCCGTCGGCCACGTTCCAGACCTTGATCGCCTTGTCGTCGCCAGCGGAAATAACCTGGTCACCCTTTGGGGTGAAGTTCGCGAAGCGAACCGGTCCCGAGTGCTTGCGCTGCCAAAGCAGTGACGACGTCCACAGGCGAGCGAGCTTGTCGGCCCCGCCGGTAACGACACGTTTCGCATCGACGTAGGCGATGCCGTGCACCGCGCCATCGTGCGGCAATGTTTCGAGCAGCGTGCCATCGAGTTCATAAATTCGCGCAGCCTTGTCGGCGCTGGCGACGGCGACACGCAAGCCGTCGGGCGAGAGGGAGATGTCCTTGGCGTCCGCGCTCAGTTTTACGGTAGCGAGTTCCTTGCCGTCGGCGCTGTTCCAGACTTTGATGAGCTTGTCGCCGAGCGCTGCGATCTTCGCACCGTCTTTGGAAAGGATCATCGCCGTGATCGCGCCGGGATGATTCAATTTTGTCTTGGGCGTGCCATCGGGCAATACCCAAGTCTGGATGGTTTTGTCCGCGCTGGCGGAATAGAGCAGGTCGCCCTTGACGCTGAGCGCGAGCGATACGACGGCGCCTTTGTGCGTGGCCGGCAGGGTCTTGATTTCTTTGCCGTCAGCAAGTTTGATCTGCTTGATCGCCCCATCGGCTAGGCCTACGAAGACGCTTTGATTATCCGCGCTGAAGGCAACAGATTGCGGAGCCGCGGCCATCGCCAGCTTGTGCAACGTCTTGCCGTCGGCGGCGTTCCACAGCGTCACGGTTTTGTCGGCGCTGCCGGCGGCGAGCGTCGCTCCGGATCGCGCGGCGGCGACACAGGTAATCGCCTGAGTCGGGCCTGAGTAATCGCGCTCCTTGGCGCCGCTGGTGAGATTCCAGACGCGCACCGTCTTGTCGTCGCCGCCGGTGATCGCCTTGCTGCCATCGGCCGACAGCGTCACCACGCTGATCGCATTGGGATGGACAAGGGCCTTCGGCGCGACCAGGGGCAGCGCCCAGAGCTTGATGGCGCCATCTTCGGACGCCGATAGAAGTTGCGTGTTAGCCGCGTTGAATTGCAGATCGGTGACGGGCGCGCCATGAGCAAGCAGCACGTCGGATTCTTTCGCCGTCGCCTGATTCCATAGCCTCACGGTGTTGTCCGCCCCGCCCGATGCGAGCAGTTGAAGGTTCGAGCTAAGGGCGACCGCCGTGACTGGAGCCGTGTGGCCCGTGAATTGTTTTTCCAGGGCTTGCTTGGTCGAATCGAAGATGCGGACGATTTTATCCGCCGAGCCAGTCACGATTTTCTTGCCATCGGCACTGGAGGCCAAAGCAGTCACCGCGTCGGCGTGCGCCAGGGAGCGAGTCGCGATCGCAGGCACGGCCCAGAATTTGACAAAACCGTCGCCGCCCGCGGACATCAGTTGCGTCGTCTGAGGCTGAACCTGCACCGAAGTCACCGCGCCGGCGTGGGCAAGCCAGTCGGTCAACACTTTGCCGTCGGCGTTATTCCAGAGAAAGATCCGGCTATCAGCTGTGCCGCCGGCGATGAACGCGTTGCTCGGATGCGTCGCGACGCTGACGACGTTGGCCAACGGCCCTTTGAGCGAGCGCGTTTCCTTGGCGGCGGCGAGGGTGAATTGCCGAACCGTACGGTCGTCGCTTGCCGTGTAGCAGGACGCGTTGTCGGTCGTCATCGCCAGGGCGCGGATCGGAGCGGTGTGGCCAGGCAGCGTCTTGGCGGCCACGGGCGTCGGCGACCACGCCTTCAGAAAACCGTCATCGCCTGCAGTGATGGCGGCTGCAGTCCCGGGATTGATGACCAGCCCATTGACACTGCCGACGTGAGCGCCGACTTCCGCGAGAAGCTGCCCATTTGCCGTGTTCCAGTAGCGAAGCATGCGATCGACGCCGACAGACACGAGTTGCGTGCCGTTCGCGTTGAAGGCCAGCGCGGTGACCGCACCTTTGTGGCCGGACTCGAATTTGACGAGTTCCTTGAAATCCTCCGGCACGACAAGGCGTAGCGAGCCGTCTTTGCCTGCCAGCGCAAGTTTCTTGCCGTCATTGCTCAGAGCGACGGCGCTGAGGCTGTCGTTGGTTTTGAGCGAGCGGATCGGCGAATTGACGGGAACGTCCCAGACCTTCAGCGTGTTGTCGGTCGCACCCGTCGCGAGCATGGCGCCATCGGGACTGAAGCCGACGGCGACGACTTGCTTGGTGTGCCCGAGCGTGCCGCCGTAGCTCTTGACCTCGGTGCCCGTTTTCGCGTCCCATAGCCTGAGAGTAGTATCGAAACTCGTCGTGGCGACATATTTGCCGTCCGGGCTGTAGGCGGCGGCGTACACGATGTCGCCATGCCCCTTCAGCGTGGCGACGATCTCCGGCCCGCCTTTTTTATCGCCTGCATCGGTTGGCCAACTCGCGAGAGCGAAACCAAAAAACACGGCAATTAGAACAGGAATGCGGTACGACATCGGAGAGACTCCTTGCAAAATTGCGTAAGCTGGCGGGAGGCTTCAGGAAGGCAAGACAACTTCGAAGAAGGCTTTGCGATTTCCTGAACACGCATCGGGGGCAGTCAGGTCAGTTTCGCATTCCGAAGGCAAAGTGTCAACCGTTTAATCCGCTTAATCCGCGATTTCGCCGAGAGCGGACGTAAATGCCGCGACGATCTCGGCCTCATCAGGCCGAACCAGCCGCGCCAGAACGACGCCATCACGCAGGATCACCAGCGTCGGCCAAAGCTTGACGCGAAACGATCGACCCAGCGGTTGGCCTCGGCCATCGTGAATCTTGATGTGACGCGCATCGGGCAGAAGCTGAATCCCGGCTGCAATCGCCTCTTGTGCCGCGCGGCAGTGGCCACACCACGGCGCTCCGAACTCGACGACAGTGACGCCCTTCAGCGCGTCGATCTCGGCTCGGGTCGGTTCGTGCTCAGCGTAGTCGGAAGTGTAGGGCATCTTGTGGTGTGGGGCGATTCATTAATCCCAGGGGTTCGCTGTACTCACCCCTGGGCTTGCGAGAATTACTTTGCCTCGACGACATTGACGACGTCAACCTGAACGAATTGGCCATTGAAGACTTTCGGCGCGGGGGCGACGTCGGGAACGACGAGTTTCGCGAAGTTCGAGATGAGTCGGCCGTTTTGGCCGTCGCCCAGGAAGGTCACGGTAGCGCCGCCGTCGATTTCGATGGTTTTGGTGTAATCGATGGTAAAGATCTTGTGGCCGACTTTGTCTTGCCGGTTGAGGTAATAATGCGAGGCCGGTGAGGAGATGCTGATCTTGTAGATGTTGTAAGTTGCGTTATTCGGTTCGCCGCCGATGTAGAAATACGGGCCGTCCATTTTGCCGCCCTTGTACATCATGGGTTCGACGACGCCGCGGAATCGCAGGGTGACCTTGTAGCGTTTGCCAGCTTCGCCTTCGAATTTGCGCACCGCTTTGAAATTGTCGGTCTTCTTCGGATCGCCGGTGACGAGTCCCGACACGCAATCGGCTCCGGGCTTGGGGTTTTCGGGCATCGCGCCCTTGCACGGAAACTCGAAGCGATAACCGTGAATCGAGGCTCCGATTTTCGCTGTTTTGGCTTCTGCGGCTTTCTTGCTCTTTCCTTCACCGCTGCTCGAAACATCGGCGGCGCCGATCAAAATCAAACTTGCGATGGCCGCGAACAACAACTTTCCGAATCGCATGAAACACCCTGGTGGAGAGTATGGTGGTGAAACGATAATCCGCAAGCGGAACGCCATTATCCTATGCAAACAATTCGCGAACGGGATTGGCGCCGCGGTCGATCATGCGGACTGGGCGTTCGCCCACGTGGTAGGTACGTTCGTCGTCCACGCCGAGAACTCGGCAAACCGTGGCCATGAAATCGATGGCGGAGATCGGCCGTTCCTCGACGATCGCGCCCAGGCGATCGGTACGCCCGACGACTTGCCCGCCGCGAATGCCTCCGCCGAACAGCACCGTGCTCCACGCACGGGCATAGTGATCGCGTCCACCGTCGGGTTTGACACGAGGCGTTCTACCGAACTCGCCCATCCAGATCACGAGCGTATCATCCAAGAGACCGCGATCATGCAGGTCCGTCAAAAGAGCGGACATGCCCTGGTCCAGCTGCGGCATCGCCAGTTCACGCACTTCACGTGTGCGTTCCGCGGTATGGTTGTCCCAACCGCCGGCCGTCGGCGCGTGATAAACTTCGATGAACGGGACGCCGACCTCGACGAGACGTCGCGCGAGCAAGCAGCCCTGACCGAACGTGAATCGGCCATACCGATCGCGAACGGCCGCGGGCTCCAGCGAAAGATCAAACGCCCGGCACTTGTCGGAACGCATGAGTTGAAGTGAACGCTGGACCATCGTGCGATGCGCACTCGCGGCTTGATCGGGATAATCGCGCATGAAACTCTGGGCCATCTGCTCGGCCAGGGAAAGCCGATCTTGCACCTCGGATGCGGAGGCCGGCGAGCGAAGGTTCGGGATTCCCGCGTTCAAATCGGAAACGATGAGCGGTGCATGGCGCGGGCCGAGGTGGCCGGGACTACTGACGTACGACCAGTTTGCAGGGTTGAGATGTTGCCCGGTGACGACGAAGTTCGGCATCTCCGACGGCGTTTCGACGGCAGCCGACGTCATCATCGAGCCCATCGTGGGATAGCGCAGCCCGCCTGTTCCTTGCCGATAGCCGGTGTGCAGGTAAATGCGAGCCCTGCCATGTTCCGATTCCGCAGTCGTCATGCCGCGTAGGATGGCGCCATGGTGCATGAGACCAGCGACACGCGGAAACATTTCGGTGATCTGGAGGCCAGGAACCGAGGTTGCGATCGGTTGATAAAAGCCGCGATACTCGGCTGGAGCATCGGGCTTCATATCGAATGTGTCGTGGTGCGAGGGCCCGCCGTCCATCCAGAGGAGAATGCACGATTTGTGCCGTCGTTGCGGCTGCTGCGAAGCTTGAGCGGCCAGGGCGTTCATCCAACCGGAGGCGGAAGCGGCTCCCAGGCCAAGCGTCGTCATCTGCAGCCATTCACGTCGAGTTATCGCGGACATCAATCGCTCCTTATCGGATTTCTAACCCAATCGGTTATAGTCAAGTTATCGGATCAGCATGAACTCGGCAGAGTTCAAAAGCACCCACTGAATCTGCACGTACCCGCGCACGGCATCGGGTTGGCGGGAGAGAAAGTCTTTCATGTGCGCCAGTTCGTCGGCACGAGGACGACGAGAAAGCGTCGCGAGGAACAGCGATTCAACGGCTTGTTCCTGCGGCAGCTTCGCAAATTTTTCGAGTTGCGGCGTGCCTCGGTTGAACACGGGATCGTTCATCAGGCTCAGGGCCTGCGGAATTCCGTGCGTGAAATCGACGGGCAGGGAATCGATGTCGCGCGTATTGAAGAAGCGCAGGAACTTGTCGCGTGCGGATTCCTTGCCGGCCTTTTTCGCACCGCCGGTGCCGCTCGAAGCGCCAGCTATTGTCTGAATGCCGATCTCCTTCATGCCCGTTGCCAGGATCAAGGAATCGTAGAGCGTTTCGGGCGACATTACTTTCAGCTTCATGCGAGCGTAAGGCACATCGGTTTCGCCGGCGCCGTCAGGCTTTCGGCTGCTGCGTTGGTACGTCGTGGTGGCACAGATGCACCGCACGAGGTGTTTGAGATCGTAGCCAGACGCCTGGAATTCCTCGGCGAGGGTTTGCAGCACGATCGGATGGGTGGCGGGATTGTCTTCCTGCAGATCGTCGATTGGGTTGACCTGCCCGATTCCGAACAGTTGCGCCCAGACGCGATTAACAGCTGCCTGGGCGAAGTAGGGATTGTCGGCCGAGGTGATCCACGCCGCCAATGCGGGCCGTAGTGGATCGGTGTCTTTGAGGTTGGGTTCGTCGCCATGGAGGAATTTCGCGCGAACGATTTTGCCCGCGCCGCGACCCGCCGTGCTGGGAATGATGATCGCCGGGCCTTTGATTGCCGATGCCGCCGCCTTGCCCTTGGTCTTGGTCTTGATTTCGCCCGCCGCCACTTCACCGACGCCTGCAGACTGTCCCTTGGGCAGCACCTTGGTTCGACTGAAGAAAGCCGCCAGTGCCCAGAAATCGGTTTGTTTCCAACTCGTGAACGGATGGTTGTGGCACTCCGCACAGTGGAGCTGCATGCCGAGAAAGAGCCTGGTCGTGGCCCCAGCGAGCTTCTCGGGCTGGGGGATTTTGTTCTCGACGTTCGACATGACGAACGCCGTCTCCGGTCCCTTACCGACGGCCGTCACCATTTCGCGAACGATCTGATCCCATCCTCGGCCTTGCTGGAATTGATCGGTTAGCCAGGCCTCCAGGCTGTTGCGTAGATACGGCTCCTCTGCCGTGATCAGGCGCGCCCACAGGCTGGCGTACTGCTTGGCGAAGAGCGGCGACGCCAACAACTCGTCCACCAGTTTCGAGCGCTTGTCGGCTGCTTTGCTGTCAAGAAACGCACGCGACTGGTCGATGCTCGGAATTCGCCCGTTCAGGTCGAGATAAACCCGGCGAAGAAATTCTCCGTCATCCGTAACTGGACCCGGCGTCGCCTTCTCTTGTTTGAGTTTCTCGGCGACGGCGTTGTCGATAATCTTCGCAACGGCATCCACGCCGCGTTTGGTGACGGTTCGCTTGACGCCGGATCCGCGCGGTTCGATCGCCTTCGTCGGCGCGATGCCTTCGCCCGGCGCTCCCGCCAAAATCCAGGCGCGGATCGTTTCTTTCTCGGCGTCGGTGAGTTTCTTTTCATTTGCCGGCATCTTGTCGGTGGAAAGGTTCACCCAGAGCAGCGAATTCTTGAGCGAACCTGGCGCTAGAGCCGCTCCACTTCGCCCGCCCTTGACCAGGCTGGCACGTTTCTGAAGATCGAGTCCGCCCTTCGGCTGCGCTGTCGCATGGCATTCAAAACAACGCGCCTTGAAAATCGGCAGAATGTCCTTCTCAAACGTCGGCTGAGCCAGAGCACTCTGTGCCGACGCAAGCAACATCGCAACAATGGCGAGTCGAACTGCTTGGACGCCAGAAGAGACGCGGCGGTGAAAATCCGATTTTGGGTTGGGTTGCATGAAATCCATCTTACTTGAATCTCGGCGTCATAGCAAACAACAAGCAAATTGAACGCGGCAAGAACCTCAACGCAGCACTTCGCCCGTGGTGACATTGCCCGGGACATCGAGCAATTGAAAACACATCAGCCCGTCGAGAAACGCATCAGCGCGAAACCAGGCGACCTTGCGATCCGGCGTGAACTCAGCGATCACACCTGGATAGCCGACGACTGTGTTGCCGTTCGGCAGGCGCTGGATGCCATAGGCGACACCCTTGGCCTTGGCGGGGAGGTCCTTCTTGCCGACTTGCCAATGGATCTTGCCCGTAGCATCGACTTCAACAGCATCGCCGCTAGCATTGGCGATCAAGGTGCGGTCGCTCGGCAATCGGATCGCCGACATCGGCCCGTTGGTCTTGTACTCCCAGACGACCTTGCCTGACGCCTCGTACTCGCGCACCACGTTGTCCTCGCGCTGGCAGACGAGGTAATGCCCGTTCGCCAGACGGCGAGCGGTGCGGATCATGCCGTGCTCTTTCGCCTTGGTTTGAAGCTTGATTTCGCGTTGGATCTTTCCCTTGGCATCGACTTCGATCAGCCTGCCGTTCTTGTTATCGCCTATCAGCGTGTCGCCATTGGCGAGCCGCTGGCAGGTGTACGTTTCGCCGTCGGTTCTGTACTGGAAGACGATCTTCTTGTCGCGCGTCACCTCGAGGATGCCCTGGGACCGGCTTGCGATCAGGAGATTGCCGTTCGGCAGTTTCCACACATCGAGACACGCCTTGGCGGGATATTCCCACTCAACCTTGCCCGAAGCATCGACGACGATCACCTTGTTCTTCGTAAACGTCGTGGCGACAAACGGACGCCCCTTGACGCCGTCCTGAGCCTGTACCGCGGCGCCGAAGGTAAGCACCAGAGCGATTGAAAGCCATCGTCGAAGCATCATCGATCTACTCGTCATGGGCACGTCGTATGGGTCCAATTCATTAAACACCGCTGGGAGAAAAGGTTCCGGTGCGCGAAAGCGTGAAACCGTTGATAGAATTTCCGGGTAACCATTCTGGATGTCCTATTTGCGACGCGGCGTTAAATCTTATTCAATCGGAGCGCAACCATGCGGCAGTGTATCTCGTTCCTCATTGTCCTCGTCTCGGCTTCTATCACGCACGATGTTCAGGCGCAATTCAAAAAAGCCACGAGCAAGACGCAGGCACGCATCCAGAAGAAAACCTACGATTTCAAGGAGGCCGGCAAGGAGATGGAATACGCCCTTTTCGTGCCGAGCTCGTACGCCAAGGACAAGAAGACGCCGTTGCTCATCGCCTTGCATGGCTTGGGGAGCAATCCGCAACAGATCATGCGCTACGCGGGCCTGACGGACCAGGCGGAGAAGCACGGCATCATCGTTGTCGCTCCGATGGGTTACAACTCAGGCGGATGGTATGGCGCGAAGATCCCGAAGTTCGGCAAAGTCGAACCGGCGAACCTCAGCGAATTGAGCGAGAAGGATGTCATGAACGTGCTCGCCATCGCCCGCAAGGATTTCAACGTCGATGAAAATCGCATCTATCTTTTGGGCCATTCCATGGGCGGCGGCGGAACCTGGCATTTGGCCCTGAAGTATCCCGATATCTGGGCAGGCATCGCCCCGATTGCCCCGGCGATCTTTCGCAAGGCCGAGGAGGTCGAAAAGATCAAGCACATCCCGGTCATTCTCGTGCAGGGTGATCAAGACAAACTGGTCCCGGTCGCCGGCGCGCGCCGCTGGGCCGAGCAAATGAAAAAGAACAACATGACCTACGAATACATAGAAGTCGCCGGCGGCGGCCACGTGGACATCGCGTTCAAGAATATGCCGCGCATGTTCGAGTTCCTCGCCAAACAGACGCGAAAATCGTCGGCGAAATAGGGCCGAGGCCAGATCCGCGTCGGCGACACGCCAATTGCCGCCGAAGCGTGCTTATATGGAGCGTCATGCAGGAGCGTCCGCAAGCAGCTGCGAGAAGTCGGGGATGGCCGACGCTGGCGCTTTGGTTGGATTTGGTTCAGGCACTTTTTCGAGATTGACCGCGCAGAATTTCAACTCGGGTTGCTTGGCAACGCGGCCTATGGCGCTGATCGTCAGCAAGTTCGCGGAATTGTTCGGGGCATAGAGATCACCCCAGTGAAATGGCACGAAGACCATGCCCTCGGGGACATTATCGCTCACCTTCGCGGGCAGCTGGATCGTGCCTCGTCGGCTGGAGATTTGCAGCAGATTTCCCTCCTCGATGTCGAACCGAGTGGCGTCATCGGGGTTGATCTCGACGAACGGACCCGGTTCGCGACGAACGAGCTTGTCTACCTTGCCGGTGCGCGTCAACGTATGCCAGTGAGTGTAAAGCCGACCCGTCGTCAGGACGAATGGGAATTCGTGATCGGGAACTTCGCGCGGCTCGCGGTGGTCGCGCGCCAGCAGATTGGCTTTGCCGTTCGCGGTGTCGAATTTGCGATCCAGAAACCGCCTCTTGCTGCCGGGATGGTCGGGCGTCGGGCAAGGCCACTGCAGGCTGCTGCATTGCCGAAGTCGCTCGCTGGTCGCGCCGGCCATGTCGCACGGACGGCCGGCTGTCAGTGCGGCGAACTCGTCCCATACCTGACCGGCAGACTCGTAGTTAAAATTCTGGTATCCAAGGCGGCGTGCGAAACGGGAGATGATCTCCCAATCGGGAATCGCCACGCCGGGTGCGTTCCATAGTTTGGGGCTGTAGGCGACAGTACGTTCACTGTTCGTGCTCGTCCATTCCTTCTCGCCCCATTGGGCCGCGGGGAGGAGCACATGGGCGAGTTTGCCCGTTTCCGTCGGATAATAGGCGTCTTGCACGATCACGAGCTGGGCACGCTCAAGAGCGCGTTTGACGTGATGAAGATCGGGCAGGCTTACGGCGGGATTGGTGGCGGCGATCCAGATTACTTTCAGTTGACCTTTCTCGAGCGCGCGGAACATTTCCACGGCTGTCAGGCCCGGTTTGGGATTGATGCTGCCCGCCGGTCGTCCCCAGTATTGCTCGACGTCCCGGCGGTGCTTTTCGTCTTCGACCGTTCGGTAACCGGGCAACTGATGAGACAGCAGCCCGCCCTCGCGGCCACCCATCGCGTTCGGCTGCCCTGTGAGGGAGAACGGACCGGCCCCGGCACGCCCGATTTGCCCTGTCAGCAGGTGCAAGTTGATCAGGCTGTTGTTTTTCCACATGCCGACGGTGCTTTGATTCAAGCCCATGCAGTAAAAGCTGAGAAAGGCCTTCGACTCGCCAATTAACTTGGCGAGCATCGTCAGGCTTTCCAAGGAGATGCCAGCGCTCAGGCTCAATTCGGCAAGGTTCTGCCCGAGTAAAAACTGACGCAGATCGTCGAAGCCGTTGGCATGCTTTGAGACGAACTCCTGATCGATCCATGCACGATCCAGAAGAATTCGGGCGACCGCGTTCAGCAGCGCGATATCGCCACCTGGCGCGACGGGCATGTGAAAGTCGGCGATGGCGGCCGTCGCCGTGCGGCGAGGGTCGATCACGACCACCTTCAGTGCCGGATTGGCCTTTTTGGCAGCACGGATGCGATCGAAAGTAACAGGGTGCGCCTCGGCGGTGTTGCTGCCCATGATGACGATGAGGTCAGCAATGTCGATGTCGTCGTAGCAGGTCGGCGGTCCATCGCTGCCGAGGCTTGACCGATAACCCGCCACGGCTGCCGCCATGCACAGCCGGCTGTTAGAGTCGGTGTTGTTGCAACCGAGGAATCCCTTGAACAATTTGCCGATGAGATAGACGGTCTCGGTGTCGAGTTGACCGCTGCCGTAGAAGCCTATCGATTCGGGGCCGTGACTGTTCAAATAGTAGTTAAAAATCTCGGCAGTGTACTGAAGGGCCTTGTTCCAGTCGACTTCCTGAAAGCTGGCGCCGCGATCGACCCGAACGCGGGGCGTGGTCAAGCGATCGGCGGTGTGGATCGTGGGTCCGAGTTGAGCGCCTTTCGCGCAAATGCCGCCGAGGTTGGCGGGCGCGGCTTCGACGCCTCGCACGCGCTCGACTTTGCCGTTTTTGCCTTCGAATCTAAGCCGGCATCCGACCCCGCAGTACGGGCAGACGGATTCGCCAATCAGATCCATTTGTTTCCCTCAGGATTTCCACCGATTTGCGTCTTCCGCTTGCGGCTTAGCGCTCAACAGGGCACCATGCTGAGCGCTAAGCCGCAGCAGCACGGAAGCTATTTTTCACGCTATCGATCAGCTTCTCGCCGGTTCGAGCGCGGGTTGTGCCTCCGGCGCCTTCGATTCCGCGAGAAGCTGACTGGCGCAGAACCAGAGGGTGCTGATGAAAGTCAGCACGGTCAGGACGCCGAACGTCATTTGGGGGATGCCTGTCCATTGGTTCAAGTAAACCCAAGTGGGCGGGAGAAAGAATCCGCCCATTGCGCCGAGCATGCCGACCATGCCGCCGACGGCGCCGACGTCGCGCGGGAAGTGATCCGGAATGAGCTTGTAAACCGCGGCTTTACCGATGCCCATGCCGCAGCCGAGGACGAAGACAAGGACGACAAAGAGCCACAGCCCGATGCCGAGCGGAATCGAGAGCAGCAGTCCCGAGACCAGCATTGATGCGAAGACGCCCCACATGACGTAGGACGGGCCGTACTTGTCCGATAGCCAACCGCCAACGGGCCGTAAGAGACTTGCGGGGAAAATAAACAGAGTAGTCAGCAGGCTGGCGATTCGCAGCACGCTGGTGGCGTGTTCCGCGCCGGCTTCAATGCCGAATGACGCGCGGATTTGCTCGTCGAAATTGGTGACGAGATATTTTGGCAGAACCAGAGATAGCGCGACATATGCCCCGAACACGACGACATATTGAAGGCTGTACTCCCAGACCCTGGCAAATTTCAATGGCGCCAGAATCTCGCGGTATGCTCGTCCTTTCGCGGGAGTGTGGTCGGGCGTTGGCGCCAAGAACCAGAGCGCCGCAGCCATGATCAACAACAAGACCGCATAAAGTGCGGGATAGAACCGCCATCCTCCGGGGATGACGCCTCCGAGAATCCCCTCTGCGGGAATGGCCGACAATAACATGGCGCCGAACAATCCGAAGATAAGCTTGGTGGCCGAGGCGCCGACGTTACCAGCGCCGAAAATGCCAAGGGCCAGCCCCTGGCTTTGCTTGGGAAACCAGGCCGCGTTCCAGGCGATGCCGACGGCGAATGAGTTGCCCGCCAAACCAAAAAGCAACGCACAAACGAGCAGATGCTCGAACGAACTTGCAAAGCAAACGAGGTAGGAAGCAAATGCGGTACACACCAGCGAGATCGTGAAAACGAGCCGTCCGCCGTAAAGATCGGTCCAGATGCCGAAGTTGAATCGCGGCAGCGAACCCGCCAGAATCGCCGTGGCACCGAGCCAACCTAGCTGCACGTCGGTCAATCCAAGTTCTCGCTGGATCGGCACTCCGAGCACACCCATCATCAGCCAAACGGCAAACATGAGAGTGAAAGCAATGGTTGAAAGCCAAAGCACCATGTTGCGACGATACGATTCACTTGCCATCGAGGTCACCTCTGCATTTCGAAAATTCGTAGAGTGACCCGCACGCAAACGGTATGCCGCAGGTGTGATTTCAGTTTTGTTAGCTAGAATCCTTTGCCTATAGCTATTCCTGGATGAGACTTGCGTCACTCGCAATGGGACAGACCAGCCATTGGCTTTCGATCCAATGCCACGGAATAAGGCAAAGATGTCGGGATTCTAGGCAGAGAAGCTACGTTCGCGGATCGTGTTTGCCACGTTCGAAAAAGTTGCACGAGAAAAAAAACGACGGCCACACTCGTTCAAGTGTGGCCGTCGCAGAAGGCAGTTCGACGTAATGCTGGATTTAGCGGTTCTCGATATTGCGGTTCGGATCCTTGCGTGCAGCCGTGCGAATTTGGCCGCGGAGATATTGCAATGCCATGTCTAGCTGGCGATCGCGGAATTCCGTCTTCGCGGCGCCGTCCGAAGCAGGAGGAGCGCCGCTGCGTATTATCTCTATCTCTCTCAAGTGGTCGAAGAGCTCGTTTTCCTCTTTCTTCGAGAGCTTGAGTTCGAATCCCTTATTCGGCGTGACACCCCATTCATCCGTGTCCTTGCCCGTCGTGCTCGCCTTGTTGAGATTTCGTCCGGAAGGCCGCCAGAACGTGGCCGTCGTCAGTTTCAGGATGCTCTGATTGTCGAAGCCGTGAATCGTCTGCACGCTGCCTTTGCCAAAGCTGCGCGAGCCCATGATGATGGCTCGGCCATGATCCTGCAAGCACGCGGAAACGATTTCGCTCGCGCTTGCGGAGCCTGAATTGATGAGGCAGACCATGGGGAATGTCAGGTAACTGCCGCCAGCGCGACCGACATAGCTCGTCTCCGTGCCATCGCGATGACGGACGGAAACGATCATGCCGTCGTCGATGAACAGGTCGGAAATCTTGATCGAGCTATCGAGCAAGCCGCCGGGATTGAAACGCAGATCGAGAATGAAGCCCTTGATGCCGTCCTTGCTGAGCTGCTTCATGATCTTCTCAAGCTCGGCATACGAGTTTTCGGAGAACTGCGTCAGGCGAACATAGCAGATGCGATTATCGGGATCGATGACGTAATCCCACGCGTCCTTGGCGCCGCGTTTGGCGCCGAGCACGCTCTCGACTTCGATGGTGCCGCGGATCAAGGTGTATTCGATCGGCTTGGCGACGCCGTCGCGTTCGACCATGAGCTTGATGCGCGTGCCTGGCTTGCCAAGGATTTTCTTGACGGCGTCTTCGGTCGTAAGTCCCTTGGTCGGCGTGATGATTGGCTCGTTGTAGGGTTCGCCCGTTTTGGGATCGACTTCGGAAATGATCGTTGTGATGATGTCATTCGCCTTCAACCCGGCCTTGTGCGCGGGACTGTTAAAGATCGGCGTCACCACCTGGAGCTGATCGCGAGCTTCATTGCGGCGAATCTGCACGCCGATGCCCTTGAACTTGCCCGACGTTCCCGTGCGGAACTGCTCGACAACTTCCGGCGGGATATAGCCGGTGTGTTTGTCGAGTTTGCCAAGCATGCCGTTGAGGGAAAGGGTGATGTCCTTGCCCTTGCCGAGATCCTCGCGTTTGCCGAGGTATTTGCGCGCGTCGATCAACAGGCGATGGAGCGAGACGTCGTTCATGCCCTTGATCGTTTCCAATCGTTCGTTGATGTCCGACGGGATCTTTTCTTCGATGCTTTTGAACATGCCAGTGATCGCATGCCCCACCATCGGCGGCTTGACGACGTCCTTGTAGTAGCTCTTGCGAACCAAATCAGCCGCACGCATGATCGTGATCGCGTACCTGCCGGCTTCGGTATCGCTGAGCGTGGTCGTCTCAAGGATATTGGTGCGTTCGGTCGCCAGCGAGGCCACGTCGAACTTGCCCTGGATGAAGCCCTGGTAGGCCTTGCGAAGATTCTGCTGCGCCTCTAGCTTTGGCATGCGCGTCAGCAAGTTGCGTCCTTCCTCGGTCAATTTGGCGTCGAGCCGATTTTCCTTGGCGAGTGTCTCGAACTTCTTCAGGTTGTTGACGGCCTTCGCTCTTGCCTGGGGATTGTAGGCGACAACGAAATCGGATGATTGCGCTTCGAGCACGCCCGATTTCTGTTCCTTTTGCTCCTTGGTGACGCCCGCGGCACGGGCCAGGTCGGGCACGGTCTTGCGCACGTACTTCGCAAGTTCGCTGACGGTTATGTTGCCGTCGGCTTCGTATCCGAAGTCGTCGGATTTGCCGTTCAGCCCATCGAGAATCGCCTGGGCGAAGACGCCGTGCTTTTCGAGATCGAGCGAGCCTTTGACAGCAGAGCCTGCGATGAACACGACTCGGCTCGGCGACGGATCCTTGGTCTCGTCGCCCTGGCTCAGAAACTCGCGATAGAAGTTGCCGAGGTTCGGTTCGGGCGCTTTTTCCTTTCCGGAATCGAAACCCATGAAGTGAACATCGACCATGGCGACAAAGCGTTCGCTATGAAGCTTGTCGATGATGTGTTCGATGTCGCCGCTGGCGACGGCGTCCTTGGCGCGGTTTTTGAACGTGGAATCGACAGCGAAATAGCAAGAACGCTCGCCGACCGGTGCACCGTTGCCAAAGATGGCGAAGATGACGAGGTCGTCTTTCTTGCCCGTCTTTTCCAGCCAATGCAGCGCCGCCTCGATGTTCTTCTTGGTGGCTGCGTTGTCGCCCTGGCCGGAACCGAGCAAGAGCTTGGCATGATCTGGCTCGACGCCAAGATGGTCCTTGGAAAGGAAGAGGTCATAAAGCGCCTTGGCGTCGGCCTCGGCGTGCTTTCGCGACTTGATCTGGGGATCCTGATATTTGTCGATGCCGATGATGACGACCATCGGTCGGCCCGTCATCTCGTCAGCTCGTAAATTTCCGGTCAATATTAGGGAACCGACCACCGCCAGCGCCCAGAACGCAATGCGCCTCACCATAACTTGCGATCCTTTCCGATACGCCGAAGCATGCCAATAGGGTTTCCGCCGAACGCGAATCAATAATGCGACTTCTTCGTTCGGCCATCCATTGTGGACGAGGATTGAACACAGTCAACCGAATCTGTCCACAGTTTCATCCTAACCGATTGGTGAAAATTAGACAAAGGAACTTTTTGGAAACGAGGATGAATACGCAAGCTGGCCGATTAGGCGGACGAGGCAAAGGTGGATGTTTGGTAAGCTCTCCGATCGCAACAGCGACAAAAAGGCAAAATAGAGAACAGAAAATGCAAAAGGTAAATTGAAACACCGGTAAGGCGAGCCAAGCCGCGTAAGCGGCAGGTTGAATCGGCGATTGTATATTCAACCTGCCGCGTACGCAGCTTGGCTCGCCAATTTATCATTGCTGACCGTGGGAAGAAAAGAAAACAGAAAATGCAAAACGACTCACGCGAAGGATTTTGTGTTTTGCATTCTCTGTTTTCTATTTTGCATTCGCATCGAGACGGGTCCATCTACCCTAGGAATTCGCTGCGATCACCCCTGGGCTTGCTTCGTTTTTCCGCAATCGGGCCTTGACAGGTTGGCCAATCGTCGTTATTGCCTGCCCCACTTCAAATTCAAATGTGCTGTTTCGAGTCGCGGGGAGATCGGGATGGCAATCACTGGCAATGGGGAAGGGGTGACGACGATGGGTTTCCACCGATTATGCCGCATCGGCGCAAATGTAGGAATGAACTGCGGAACCCTGGCAGGCCTCCTGCTGGGATGGACCGGCGCAAGCCCGCTGCTGGCGCAACCGCAGCTGCCGCCCAATCCGGGAGTCGCCCGACCCGCAAGTCCTGTGGTGGCGCAGAGGAATTATGTCAATAAGCATCACATCCAGCTGCCGATCCGACTCGATGATTCGGTCCGGACGTTGATCCAGGAAATCCAACTGTTCAGTAAAGAGTCGGCTTCCGAGCCGTGGACGTTGCGCGAGAAAGTGAGTCCCACGAGCGACGCCTTCACGACCAAAGTCAACCACGATGGCGAATACTGGTTCGCGATTGTCACGGTTGACAAAAAGGGGCGATCGTTCCCGAGCAATCTCGACAACGAACCGCCGGGCCTGATCGTCATCGTCGACACCGAGCAACCGCGCATCGAATTGACGAACCTCGGCGTCGTTGCAGCCGGCCAACTCGTGCAATGCAATGTCAGCGATAAGAACCTGGACAACTCCGGCGTGCGTCTGTCGTTCCAGGGCGGCGACAAGGTTTACCGCACGGTGGACTCAATTCCTGGGCAGCCGGGCATTTTCTGCATTCCGTCGCAGGCCGTGTTCACGGGGTTGATTCGAGTGTCAGCAAGCGACCTCGCGGGGAACGAAACGATCAACGAGATTCATGTGAAACAAATAGCCGTCGCGCAATCCGCGGCGCCGAACCCGCCGCCCGCTGAAGCGGTGAAAGTCGATACCCGGAAGCCGGCGGTCCCGGAAACGAATTTTCCACGACCGCTGCCCGCGAGCGTCGCGGTCGGCAAGAATACCGTAGAACTGGTGAAAGAGCCGACCGTTGACATCAAGCCGGTCGCCGTCCCGCCAAAGAACGAGGCGCCGATGCTTGTTCTGCCGACAGCGCCAGAGAATCCTGCCACGACGGGAGGCCCGAATCCAGTCGTTCCAACACCCGTACCCGTGATTCCCTCCGAGCCTGTTCGCCCGATTCCGACGATTCCAGGGCCGGCGGAACCACTGTCGTCGATGCCCGTCGGCGCCTCAGCGCCGGAGCGATTCCCGGAAACTCCTGTCGTACAGCAGACCAACTACCGCGAACCCGTTAAATGCCAGCATGTCAACGTGGCCAAGGTCTTCCTTGATTATCAGGTTGAGAACGTCGGTCAAAGCGGCGTCGGCAAGATTGAGATCTGGTTGACACGAGATCAGGGCAAGACCTGGGAGAAGTCGGCAGAAGAAACGATGCGCAAATCGCCGCTCGAAGTCAGCCTGCCCGGCGATGGCCTTTTCGGGCTTACGCTCGTCGCATCGAATGGCCGCGGAGTGCCTGGAAAAACGCCGAGCGCCGGCGACGCGCCGGACATGTGGGTGCGCGTTGATACATCGCGTCCCGTGGCACAACTTTTGGATACCAAGGTGAGCTTCGAGAACAAGCAAACTAAAGTGACGATTCGCTGGAACGCGAAAGACGAGAATCTAGCTGAGACGCCCGTCGATATCCTCTTCGGCGCGACGCCCCAAGGTCCTTGGCTGCCGATCGCAAAAGGCCAGCCGGCCGAGGGCGAGACGACGTGGCAGCCGAAGACGGAGATAGGCAGTCAGGCGTATATCCGCATCGAAGCACGCGACCGCGCGGGCAACGTCGGAATCGCCGCGACGATGGAACCCGTGCAACTTGATGATTCCTCGCGGCCGCGGATTTTGATTCGCACGATTCGAACCGAGGCGACGGTTCCCGCCAAGACGAGTGGGCCGGTCCTTCTGCCCGTGCCGGCGCCGCCAGGCGCCGTCGTGCCGCCGCCTGGACCAATCGTTGTGCCGCCGCCATCGATTCGGTGACACGATCCAATCAAAAAAGAAAAGCCCAGGGCTATTCACCCTGGGCTTTTTGCATTTCTGAGGTTACTTGATTAACGGCCGCGGGACTTCAAGCTGCGGCGGATCTCTTCGAGTTGACGTTCGATGCGTTCGATGCGTGCGCTGAGATCGCGATTAGCGCTGGAGGGAGCCGCGGTGCCTGGGCCTTTGCCGCGACCCGGAGGCGTGGGAGGAGTCATGCCTTTTTTCATCGGCCCGCCAAAGCCGGGGCCCTTGCCAAAGCCAGGGCCCTTGCCGAAGGACCAAGGACCCATGCCGGGACCTTTACCAGCGGCGGGGCCTTTGCCATAGCCTGGGCCTCTGCCGGCCTTGGATTTTTCGCCCTTGCGTGATTCGTCATAGAGCTTTTTGTAGAATTCGTATTTCTGTTTGATCGTTTCGGGGTCCATTTTGGGAGCGCCGCCAAAGCCAAAGCCTTTGCCTTTGCCGGCTTCGCCTTTACCTTTGCCCTTGCCGAAATCCTTGCCTTTGCCAGCTTCGCCTTTGCCTTTGCCCTTGCCGAAATCCTTGCCTTTGCCAAACGACCAAGGTCCTTTGCCAAAGCCGCCTTTTTCGCCTTTACCCTTGGCAGCTTCGAATTGCTTTTTGTATTCTTCGAACTTTTTCTTGAAAGCCTCGGCATCAAACTTCGGGCCGCCGAAAGGGAAGCCTTTGCCTTTGCCAAATTCGCCTTTGCCTTTGCCGGCGTCTTTGCCTTTACCGAAATCGCCTTTGCCGGACTGTTTGGCGCGTGCGAGACGTGCTTCGGTTTCTTTGATCTGGGCGCGGAGACGATCGAGTTCGGCCTCAAGGCGTTTCGTGTCGGACGAAGCACCTGGAGGGGGACCGCCGGGACCGCCCTTGCCGCCCTTGCCTGGCTGGGCCGAGGAATCTGTAACGCCGTACAGAGCCAAGACGACTCCGACCGAAAAAACCGACAAAATCCGCACCATGACATTCTCCTAAATAATGTGAAGAACCAATCCCCCCGTTTCTACTTATATAACGCAACAAAGATGAGACGCACATGAAAAACATTTAAGTTTTTTTACCGATCCGCCCTGCCCAACCTAAGAACGCGCCTACCCTTGACCTTTTCACTTTTGAAAACGAATTCCCGAAAATTAAGTCTTGTTGAACTTCCGCAAAATGATCACGATACCGGTGAAGATCAGACCTGCTGCCACCGCGATCACGCTTCCCATTACCGGCCAACTCGTCGCGGCGTGATGGCCCATGTTGTACTCGTAGCCGCAGTGAAACACGGCAATCAACGTCACGACTGGAACGAGCAAGAAGAGGGCAAAGAATCGCTGTAGCCAGGCGATCGTGTCAGCACGCCGCGTGGGATCGAGCCAATATTCCTTGTTCGGTAGATTGATAAATTGGGGCGGAATCTTGCTCAGCAGCAGCACGAGTGCCGACCCAAGCAGCGGGAAGATGCTCAGCACCACCCACGCAGGCACGGCAGCGCCGAGGGGCGTGTCCCAACGATCCGGCTCCCCGGAGGAATTGAAGTGGACAGCGACCCGTTCGGGAAGTTGCGTCAGGTAGTAACCTTGCAAACTTGCACCCAGGGCGGCAACGAGCCAAAGTGGAACGATTTTTATCATGTGGGGACTCCAGTAAAGGTGGGAATTTATCACGTAAGTGATAACCACTACCGGGCAATAACCAGCGTGTGACGACGCTCCAAGATTTCGAGCCGTGTCCAGAACCTTTCGACCTCCAGCATCATCGTGTAGCTGGCGAGTCTACAAAAACTTGGCGATTTGAGTCAAGGTGCGGTCCGATTAGCCTTGCCGCGTTTGGATTCTTACGTGCGGGTTCACCCAAGTCGAACTAAGAGGCTATCCCGAAAGAAGGCCATGCGAGAATTTCCGACGCAATAATTCACCGCGACCAGCGAACTCGACAAAGGCACATCGACGGCGATGAACGTGCCAGCCGAACGCGCCCTGGCCAACAGGGGGGCGCTTGGCCAACAGCAAATGGCCAAGCGCTTTCGCACTTTTTCGGCCTTTTTTTGCACTTTTGGGGGGTGTTGGCCAAGTTCCCGAGGGAGGGGTGTAGGGAACTGCATGCAGTTTTTTTACAAAAATCGAAAAAAATGCTCCTACTGACTTTGCAATGCTCTCTACCAGCGCGTTACGATCAATGAAAAACGGCACACTTTCGCGTCATCGGTCGCCGCCGTTTGGCGCCTCGCGATGAAAAATGCCGGCGATTCGGTCGGTATCCCTTTTGAATTACTTTAATTGAAACCACACGGTTCACTTTTTTCGTGCTGGGATAGGCCGCACGCCGTGAATAGTTTAACAGGTCGGGGCGAAAAACGGCGTGGAATCGCTTGGAAGGCCATTTCATTTCTTTTCAAAGTCAGCCAAAATAAAGGTGTGGCGAGCACGCCGATGGTTGTAGAGCATCGGCGATGATGACGTCTGAAATTGGTGGAAGCTCCATGCGTTCTTCATGCGTTGCTCTTCTCATGCTGAGTTCGCTGACCAACTCGGCAATTGGCGGTAGTCTGCGAGCCCCTGCGGACTTCGATCGCGACGTCTTGCAGACGATTCAGGCGAGGATGCTGCTGCGCGACGATCCGGACCTGTCGGCATGGAACATAGGTGTTACGGTCCAAGACCGCGTGCTCGTGTTATGGGGACCGGTGCCGAACGCGGAAGTGCTGTTTCGAGCGGAGTTGTGTGTGCGGACGATGCCTGGGCTGGTGGGCGTGCGGAATGAGTTATTCGTGTACGAGCCGGCCGAGGCGATCCGCCCGCCGCTGCGGATTCAGCTGCCGCCGGCGCCAATTCAGCGCCAGCCGCCGCCGAAGCTTCCGCCCGAACCGTCGCGCGCGTCGGCGGGAGCGCCGGGTGTCTTGGCGAAGCAAGTGACTCCGATGGCTGCGAACAAGAAGTCGGCGACGCCACCCAGCGCCACGCCGGCTTCCGTCAAGACCTCGCAACCATCGGCAACGCCAACGCTCGGCGCCCCGCTGCGAGACGATCCGCCGACGCTCGCCGACTCGGTGCGTGCGGCTCTGCAGAGCCGACCCGCCTTCCGCGACCTGCAATTCGCCATCAGCGATGGCCGGGTCTTCCTGAAAGGCAACGACGCCAGCGCCTTGATCGAAGCCGCCCAAGTCATGGCGAGGATTCCCGGGGTCATGGGAGTCGTCGTCACGGGCAACGAGGATTGACAGGGCGGACTTTTTCGCCCCCGATTGCATAGAACTACCCAAGCGACTTCCTCGGAACGGCCTATTCCGCGTTGCGCTTTTGTTTCAGCGCGATCGGCGGCTGCCATGAAAATCTCCTACATCATCGACGGATACAACATCCTCCACGCCCTCGGATTGCTCAACACCAAAGCCGGCGATGGCCAGCTTCAAGAGGCTCGCTCGCGCCTTCTCGAATACCTCGGCAAATCGTTCGGCGACCGCTCGGCGCGTGTCACCGTGGTGTTCGACGCGAAACGCGCACCGCGAGGCGCCGACCGCGAGCAAATCGTCCACGGTTTGAATGTCGTCTATGCCGTCGGCGAAAAAAGCGCGGACGACTGGATCGAGATCGCCCTCGAGCAATCGCGCGAACCGCGAAAGTGGATCGTCATCTCCAACGACACTCGCGTTCAAGAAGCTGCGCGACGGCGCGGAGCGCAGGCTTGGAGCCATCACGATCTGCTCAACGATCTCGATCCCGCGCCGACCAAGCCGCCGGTGCAGCCCGAACCAGGATCCGACGACCGCCCCGGTCCAGCCACGGCCGAAGAGACCCAGGAATGGGTGGACGAGTTCTCGTCAATCGTGGACGACCCAGAACTGAAAAAATTCCTCGAACAAGATCGTTTTGAAGATTGAGGGAATATCCTGCGCCTGTTAAACTTCTGAGCGGTGGCACAGACATTCTTGTCTGTGCCGATATTTGCACAGATAGGAATGTCTGTGCCACCGATAATTAATTCGTTCCGATTTACGCTTCGCGCCGCCCGCCATCCCGGCTACAATCATCTCATCAAAATATTGCGCGAGGTGACGCCATGCTCTCCCTGGAAGATCGCGATCATGTTTCGGGCGACGCCATCAGTCGGCGCGAATGGCTGCGCGTCGGCGGTCTCGGCGCGTTGGGCTTGTCGTTGCCGCAACTGTTGCACGCGGGGCAGACGACCCCCAGCGCGAGTTCGCGCTCGCCGGTGAACCTGCGCGGCGCGATGTTTGGCCGGGCCAAGAACGTCATCTTCCTTTGGCTTCAGGGCGGTCCGCCGCAACACGAAACGTTTGACCCGAAGCCCGACGCTCCGGTGGACATTCGCGGACCATTCCGTCCGATTGCGACGAACGTTCCAGGGATTCGATTCTCGGAATTGCTGCCGCGAACTGCGGGATACGCCGACAAACTCGCGGTAGTGCGATCGCTGCACACCAACGACGACAATCACGATGTCAGCGGCTACTGGGTTCTCACCGGTTATCCGTATGGGCCAGGCAGTGCGCGGCAGATCAAGCCGAACGATTGGCCCTACTTCGGCTCGATCGTGAAGATGCTCAAGCCTAGCGAACGCATGCCGGCGTTGACGTCGGTGTGGATTCCCGACATGATGCGGCTTAACGACAACGTCACGCCTGCCGGGCAGACTGCGGGTTTTTTGGGACGCGTCTGGGAGCCGGAACGATTTGTCGGCGATCCGGCTTCGCCTGCCTATCGCATCGAAGGCCTCGATCCGACAGGCGACCTGACACCGGCTCGGCTGAATCGCCGTCGAAGTTTGCTCGGACAGATCGATACGCACTTGCGCAACGTCGAGCGCGGCGGCGCGATCGAAGCGTGGGATCGGCTTTCGCAGCATGCATTCGATCTCGTCACGTCCGGCGCCGCTCGCAGCGCCTTTGACCTTCGCCGAGAGCCGGACGTGGTGCGCGACCGCTACGGGCGGTATTCGTGGGGCCAATCGGTTCTGCTTGGCCGGCGACTGATTGAGGCCGGCGTCCGCCTCGTGCATGTGAACTGGGTGCGCGAACCCGGCGACTCCGCCGTCGATAATCCGATGTGGGATACCCACGCCCAAAATGCCGATCGGCTTCAGGACTGCCTGTGTCCGCAATTCGACGTGACGTTCACGGCTCTGCTCGATGACCTACAGCAGCGAGGCCTGCTGGACGAGACGCTCGTCGTCGCCATCGGCGAATTCGGCCGCACGCCGAGGATCAATCGGCTGGGCGGGCGCGATCACTGGGGCCGCGTGTTCAGCTTCGCGCTCGCTGGCGCTGGCATTTCGGGCGGACAGGTTCTCGGCGCCAGCGATCGGCTCGGCGGCGACCCGGCGCTCGACGCGATGAGGCCACACGATCTCGTCGCCACGATCTATTATCTGCTTGGCATCGATCCGCAGGCGTTGTTCTACGACAAGAACAATCGCCCGCACTTCATATCGAGAGGCGAACCTCTGCATCGTTTGCTGGGCAACGTACCGGCGACACGGGAACGGCAGCAACCCGAGGGCGACCTAGCCTTCGTGCCTCCCTACGACACGCGCCTGCTGCTGGACACCGATTTTCGCGTCGGCCAACTCACGCCGACCACGCCGCCGAGCCGAGCGCGAGGCTGGCGCGCGTCGCCGATCGACGCGGCGTACGGAGTTCGCCTCGCGGATCGCTGCGTGCAGATGGGCGCGTCCGGCTCCGTTTCCGTCCCGCAAGGCACACGCATTGTGCTCGCTCAGGAAATCCGCAATGCTCGCGGCGGCCAATACTCGTTCACCGTCCAGGCGAGCGGCGGCGGCGAATCGCGCGAGGCTTTCGATCGTGTGTTCGCCAGTCTGTCGTGCAAATTGGTGCTCTTCCGTTACGCCAACGTCAACAAGGATCCTGCCGAGGCCGCCATTCTGGCCAGCGCGGATTTTCGGCCAACGTTTGGCGACACGCCGACCGCATTTGAAGTGAGCCGATTCTTGGGTTCGACCGTTCCCGGCGCCAACTTCCCGATCGGCAACGGTCTGGGTGTCGCCGTCATCGTCGAAAAATCGACACCCGGAACACTGACGGTGAACTCGCCGGTGTTCCTACGCTTGCACAGCGTGGACCTGACATTCAATGCTCGCCCGCGCGATGAATCGGTGACGGTGTGAATTGAGGCATCGGTGGCACAGACATTCCTGTCTGTGCGAAATCCGTGCACAGAGCCTTTTCCAGATCGCCTTTCGTTACCAGAACCGATTGCAAGCGAAACGATTTCCGCGTCAACTCTTTCGTGTCAGATAGCGCATGAGCGGCGGATTTCTCGCCAACGTGAACGCCCATCCGCAGCAGCCGAGAAATGCAACGCCCGCGATTGCGAGCACACCGTAGGGGCCGACCGCGTCGGCAAGGGAAGCCAACGCAACGACGAGCCTGAGATGCACCCCTTCGCCCAGGCTATCCACGGCTCGTCCAGCCAGGAAGAAGAACATCGTGCCAATTACGACGGTCGGAAAGAACCCCAACAACGAGGGCAACATCGCTCGAACCGGCCCCAGCTGTTTCGAGGAGCAAGTGAATTCGGCGAATAATTGTTCCATGGCGGCGAAGAACCGGTCGCGCTCGGCAGTGTCGTCGAACCAAAGATACGAGCCAGTGTCGATGAAGCCAACCTTGAATTTAATGGTCACGTATAGTGATTTCACGTCCGAACTCATCCACATGAGCTTTGGCTCCAAAATGACGCGAGCCCACCCGGCCGCCTCCTCGGGTGCTACGCCGGACTCCAGTTTCCGGCGAAGTTCTTCGGCGTCCAGTACTTCCGGCGACATCATCAGAGCGCCCTTGGTCACTAGCACGGTTCGATGCAAGGATTTGGAGCTTGCGCGATCCGGAATGATGATGTGGAAATCTTGTCCGTCGATCATCAGAGGGACTCCCAAATTAGACAAGCTATCGAGAACGTAATCAACAGGCTGCGCTCATTATCCACGTGCGCGCACCAGCGTCAAGCAGATTCTTCTCTCGTCCCGAGCGCCGGGGACGGGGAAACTGTTCCCTGTGCGACACGTCATCCCGTCGCTGGCGCACCGGGCTGGTTTTTATCTGAGTGGCCTTGCCGGTTGCTATCATCAAATGTGATTCGAAAAATACAATGTGGAAGTCACGAACAAACCTCGCAACTGGCCACCACGCGAAACTCGGGCGAATTATTCATGAGTGATGCCATCACGCCGGCCGTGCAGGATTATTTGAAAGCGATCCATAGTCTTGGCGGGGCCGAGAAGATGGTCACGCCGATCGAGATCGCGTCGCGCCTGTCGGTGAAAGCGCCATCCGTCACGGGCATGCTCAAGCGTCTGGAGGCCGCCGGGTTGATTCAGTACGGCGTCGGTCAAGGCGCGCAGCTCTCCGAGGAAGGGATCGCCCAGGCTCGCCGCGTGATCCGCCGGCATCGCCTGGTCGAGCTTTTTCTGACGCGCGTGCTGGGACTCGATTGGAGCGAAGTCGATGCCGAGGCCGACGCGCTGGAACATGCGATTTCGCCTCGCCTGGAGCAGGCCATTGCCGCGCATCTTGGGGAACCGCTCGAAGATCCGCATGGACATCCAATTCCTTCCAGCAGCGGGCATATTCAAAAACGGGACTTACAGCCGCTACACCATTATCGGCCTGGTCAACGGGTGCTCATTCGCGAAGTGCAGGATGACAACCCGGATCGTCTGCGTCACTGGCAGGCGATGGGATTGACGCCGGGCGTCGTCGTGCATTTTGTCGCGTATCAACCGCTCGACGACATGTTTCATCTCGAAGTTGGCGGGCAAACCATCCACGTCGGCAGCGAGGGCCTCGCAGGTCTGCGAGGCGAAATCGCGGCGGCGCACTAACCCGTATTTCTCACCACAGAGGACACTGAGAACACGGAGCAATGCAAAGGAATTGGCAAGTGACCTCTTCCAACGTTGAACCTCTAATAGAAAACAATTCGGAGTGATATTCATCAATTCTCCCTATCTACCTTCTATTCCTCTCTCTGTGCCCTCGGTGATCTCTGTGGTGAGAAATCCAGGCTAATGCGGCTCGGGCGCCGGGTGCAAGGCGATCGCGCATGCCAGGAGCATCATGCGCAGAAATGGATTCGCGGTCACCGGCGGATTGAACGTCAACTCAACCTTCCCTTTGAATTCGCCCTCATGAGTGGTGCGGATCTCCGCAATTTCCAGACCCGCGGGATCGAAGATTCGCACATCGTCCGGATCCGATTTGTCGACATATGCCAGGCAATCGCCCAGCGACGAGATCAACGTCCGCGCGTAGATCGTGCCGACGTGGGTGTCCTCGGCGTCACTCAGTTCCCAGACGTTGAACAAGGCCCACGACTGCCGCAACTCGAAGAGATCGGAATTATCGTCGGTTTCGACGACTTGAAGCCGAGCGGATCGCTGCCAGAAGAACCATGATGTGCCGGGCGTTCCGGTGAGACGAATCGCGCCAAGGCGTAGCCCCTCGGCATCGGTGATTTCGCGCCGCCAGGCCGACTCGCCAGCCAGATCGCGCGTTTGCGACCAGGGCATGAGGCGAAGGCAGGAAGATTCCAGCATGGCTTGGCTCGCGAGGAATGATCAACCCGTGGGCATTTTACCAAACCAATTTGCATGGCGTAAAACAATGAGCTAAGGTTGTTTCGGAACAGAAACGAGGCATCCCGTCGAAGAGATAACACACCATGACATTTGTAGTCTGTGGCACCTCGGCATTAGCCGTGGCCAGCTTATTCTACGTTTGGCGCTCCTACTACGAGAAACATCAATCACGCAATAAGGTGCTGCGCGAGCGCGTCACCTACATGCTCTGGGTGATGGCGAACAACGTGCCCTGACAAGTAGATCGTGCCCGTGTCTGCATGATTCTACTTCGATATACTATAGCTGTCGGTTGATTGGATCGCCAATCTGTCGAGGGCTATTGTGCTCGCTAAACGCATCATTCCCTGCCTGGACGTGGACAACGGCCGCGTGGTCAAAGGCGTGAACTTCGTGCAATTGCGCGACGCGGGCGATCCGGTGGAGGTCGCGCAGCGCTACGAGGAACAGGGCGCCGACGAGCTCGTGTTTCTCGACATCAGCGCCAGCCACGAAGGCCGCAACATCATGCTGGACGTGGTGCGGCGAGTCTCCGAGCAGATCTTCATGCCCTTCACGGTGGGCGGCGGCATTCGCACGATCGACGACGCGACTCGTCTCATTCAGGCGGGCGCGGAGAAAGTCAGCATCAACTCGGCTGCGGTGCGCAATCCCGAACTGATCACGCAGGTCGCCGAGCGGTTTGGCCGCTGCGCGACGGTCGTCAATATCGACCCGCGCCGGGTCAATCGAGACGGGCGAATTATCTGGGAAGTCCACGTGAACGGCGGCCGCGTGCCGACCGGTCTTGAAGCCGTGGCCTGGGCGCTGCGCGTCGAACAGCTTGGCGCGGGCGAAATCGTGCTGACGTCGATGGATGCCGACGGTACAAAGAACGGCTACGACATCGAAATGACCTCGGCCGTGTCTAGCGCGGTCAGCGTGCCGGTCGTGGCGAGCGGCGGCGCGGGGTCTCCGGAACACCTCTATCAGGCCTTGACGGCGGGAAAAGCCGATGCCGCCTTGGCCGCCAGCATTTTCCACTACAATGAATACGGCATTCGCGACACGAAGCGATACCTCGCGAAGCGCGGCGTTGCCGTGCGGTTGACGTAATGTTGCTTTCCTTCGGAGGATTCCCATGTCATCCCCGCAAATCGTAAAACCACCGCAACCGGCGGCGAAGCCCGCTGAAGGCGCCAAGCCTGCACCAACATCGCCGCCCAAAGCGCCCGATGGCGCGATCAAGGCGAGCGCGAGCGCTCAGGCGCCGCCGCGCCCTGCCGTTCCCGGCGCTGCTCGCCCGGCCGACCCGACTAAGCCTGCGCAGCCAGCGGCGGTGAAGCCAGCGGCGCCGGCAGCCGCTGCCAAGCCCGCCGCGCCGCCAGCGCCTGCCGCGCCGCCAGCGCCCGCGGCGCCGCTGTTTTCCAATAACCCCGCCGACCCGGTAAAAATTCCCGAGGACACGCAAACCGACCCGGCGGTGCTTGCCGCGATTGCCAAGGAACCCGAGATCAACAAAATCTTCCGTCTGGTCATGAAATTGCAGGCGTCGGATTTGCACCTGAAGGTTTCGCAGCCGCCGATGATGCGTCTTCGAGGCGACATTCGCCGCATGGACATGAGACCGCTCACGCAGGAGGACATGGAACGTCTGATGTATCCGACGCTATCGCCCAAGCTTCGCAAGATTCTTGATGAAGAGGGCGGTGTTGACTATTCCTGGGTTATCGGCGCCGACGAGTGCCGATTCCGCGTCAGCTTGTTCCGCCAGCGCGGCCGACTGTCGTTGGTCTCGCGGCGAGTCAATAATAACATTCCGAGCTTCGACAAGCTGGGACTGCCGCCCGTCATCGAGAAGCTGTGCAAGTTCCCTGAAGGCCTGGTCATCATCGCTGGCGTGACGGGCTCGGGCAAAAGCACGACAATCGCCTCGATGCTCGATTACATCAACGCCTCGGAACCGTTGCATATCCTTACGTGCGAGGATCCGATCGAATTCGTTTTTGAGGATCGACTCTCGTATATCAACCAGCGCGAGATCGGCCTCGATTCCAAGGACTGGCACAAAGCGCTCAAGGACGCCGTGCGGCAAGATCCCGACATCATCCTCGTCGGCGAGTTGCGCGATGTCGAGACGTTCGAAGCCGCCGTGCACGCCGCGGAAACGGGCCACTTGGTGTTCGGAACGATTCACGCGTCGAGTTCGGGCACGACGATCAACCGTATCATGGACCTCTTCCCGCCGGACAAGCATCCCGCCATTCGCCAGGCGCTTGCCAACAACCTCAAGGCCGTGGTGGCCCAGAAGCTCGTCAAGAGCATCAAACCAGGCACGTCGCGCTTGCCCACGAACGAAGTCATGATCGTCAATTCCATGATTCGCGAATTGATCCAGCGCGGCGAAGACAAGAAAATCCCCGACGCGATCCGCATCGGCTATCAGGAAGGCATGGTCGATTTCAACGAGAACCTTCGCCAGCTTGCCGAGCGCGGCGACATCGAAAAATCGGTCGCGCTCGAATACTCACCGAACCCCGACCAGCTCAAGATGATGCTCAAGGGCATCAAGGTCGCGGCTCCGGGTATCTTGTAATCTGCATCAGCACGATGAATGAGCCGGGCACGAATTCGGCATTTCGCAAGCCGATTCTCGCGCACGGCTCTCTTCCGCACGATTCTTCTCGTCTCTCGACTGACCCTACATGAACTCTCGCGATTCCACGCCGATGTTGTTGCTTCGAAGCGGACTGGTCGCGGCGATTGTGATGGCTGCCCCGTCTGTCGCGAACGCGGAACCAACGTTTCCGCGCGGGCTGGGATTCTACTACGATCCCGTCCGCCTGGCGATTCTGATCGCGACGTTTCTCGGCTGGGTCAAGCTGTGCGCCTGGGTGGACGAAGACGCTGCACATTACAAAATCAGCCCCGTATTCTGGAATGGCTTGCTGCTAGGCAGCGGCGTCGTCGGCTTTCTAACGCTATGGGCGCTCCCGGCATTTTGGACCTCCACGTTTATTTTTTGGGCGGCGGTTTTAACCGAGACGTATTGGTATCTCCTCAAGCGAAATCGCCGCGCGAGCGCCGAGGACCAGCTTTTCAACAGCGCGCACTTTGAAAGACTAACCCAGCAATACTTCAAGCGCACCAAAAAGACTGGAAAGGTAAAGACTACCGAAGGCGTGCCCGTCCGGTTCATGAGTCGATCAACGTCGGGCGAAACTTCTGACTCTGATCGCGACGAGCGGGTGCAGCAGTCCAAAGGTTATCGCGCCGCCCAGGAACTCGTCTTCAACGCGCTTGAGCGACGTGCGACCGATATTCACCTCGAACCGTCGGCCCAAGAAATGGCGGTCCGCTTGCGCATCGATGGCGTGATGACCAACGTGATTCCGCTCAGCCGTTCCACGGGCGACGGCGTAGTCAACGTATTCAAGGTGCTGTGCAATCTCGATATCACGGAAAAGCGCAAGCCGCAAGACGGCAGCTTCTCGGCACAGGTCAAAAGCCGAGTGGTGGAATTCCGCGTCGCCACGGCCGGCAGCGTCGTCGGCGAGAAGATGGTCATGCGAATTCTCGATACCGCCGCCCAGCTTGCGGACCTGAGCCAGGTCGGCATGACCGATTCGATGCAAGCCGAAATCCGCGACGTCATTTCCAAACCGCACGGGCTGTTCCTGGTCTGCGGTCCGACGGGGTCAGGCAAGAGCACCACGCTCTACGCCTGCCTGCACGAAATCGACCGCTTTCAACAAAACGTGATCACCGTCGAGAACCCCGTCGAGTATCGGCTTGACGGCATCACGCAGATCGAGATCAACCCGAAAGCCGGCAAAACGTTTGCGTCCGAATTACGCAGCATCCTTCGGCAAGATCCCGACGTCATCCTCATCGGCGAGATCCGCGACAAGGAAACCGCCGAGATCGCCTGCCAGGCGGCCCAGACCGGGCATCTCGTCTTCAGCACCGTCCACGCAAACGATTCGGTCACCGCCGTCGCACGTATGATCGATCTCGGCGTGCCGCCTTTCATGCTGTCGTCGGCGCTGCAAGCGGTGCTCGCGCAGCGATTAGTTCGCAAACTTTGCAAGTCATGCAGAAAACGGATGAAGCCGTCGGCCGAGACGCTGAAGAAACTCAAAATCGATCCCGATGCCGTCCGTTATATCTATCGCGCTTTTGATCCGGAAGAAGACAAGGACGAAGACGACGACGGCAGCACCGAGGAACCGGAAGTCTGCGAGAAGTGCGGCGGCACGGGCTATATGAAGCGAACGGGCATCTTTGAGCTTCTTGTCTTGAACGACAAAATCCGCGAGCTGATCCGCGAAAATCCGAACATTCAAGAGATTCGCCGCGTCGCCACGGAGCACGGCCTGAAGACGCTCTTTGAAGACGGCGCCCGCCTGGTGATCGACGGCGAAACCTCGATCCAGGAAATGCTGCGCGTCAGCAAGTAGTTTGTTGACTCTGAAGCGATCGAGCCTCGACCGTAGGCATCACGCTCCGCGTGATGCATGTGATCTCGGTGAGCCAGGAGCGTAAGCGACTGGATGAGAACCACGGTACTTGAATATTCCTCCGGTCGCTTAACGCTCCCGGCTCGCCAAAAATCAGAGGCGCTGCTCGCAGGTAATTGTGAGATGGAAGGAAAAGCGGCATGCTGCTTGTTGCCACGGTCGTGATAATGCTGGCTGTTGCGTATTCGCAATATTCCAACGGACTTTTCAGCTCCGTTGCGATGCTGTTGAAGATCGTACTTTCCGGGTTGGTGGCGTTCAACTTTTGGGAGCCGCTCGCGGACCTGCTCGACCCTGTATTGGCCTCGGGCCAGCTGGCGGGGTGCGAAGATTTTGTCGTGCTGGTCAGCTTGTTTTCCTTGAGCCTGTTGCTGTTGCGCTTGGCTGTCAATTACCTTGCTCCGGACATGATCACCGAGCACGGCTATGTTCAGTTTTTGGGAGCATCGGTCGTCGGACTGGTGTCGGGCTACCTTGTTACCGGGTTTCTGGTATGCGCGATGCAGACGTTGCCTCTTGACGAGCGATTCCTCGATTACGAGCCGCGTTCGACCACCGAATCGGCCTATCGCACCCTCGTGCCGCCGGATCGCGTTTGGCTGTCGCTGATGCGTCACGCCGGGGCGGCTCCGCTGGGTAATTCCGGCGGCTCGAATCGGAAGACGTTCGACCAACATGCGACGTTTGAGCTTCGTTTTCAACGCTATCGACGTGGATTCGAGGGCAAGGCGCCGTTGCCTTATCAGGGCGAGTTCGATCTCGAACTCGGGAAACAGAAATGACCGCGGGGACCTATTGACGTGATAACCCCACCACCACCTACCGGCGCCGACGTGCTCGTCCGCTCCTTGTATGCCGCCGGCGTGCGCGTTCTCTTCGGCATGCCGGGATCCCACACGGTAGCGATTTACGACGCGCTGCACCGTCACGGCGGCATCCGCACGATCCTCATTCGCAACGAGCAAGCCGGCGCTTTCGCCGCCGACGGCTATGCCCGCGTCACGGGTTTGCCAGGCGTCATCTGCACTACCGCCGGGCCAGGCGCGACCAACGCGCTGACCGGCGTCGCCGAGGCGTGGGGCGATTCCACGCCCGTGCTGCTCGTCACCGGTCAGGTGAACCATGATCGCCTTCACCTCGAGTGTGGCAACTACCACGAAATCGATCTGGAAGGTATTCTCAAGCCGTGCACGAAATACGTCGGCACGGCCATGCGAAACGCCGACATTCCGTCGATGGTCGCGCAGGCCTTCACCGCGATGACGCAAGGCCGACCGCGGCCCGCAGCATTGATATTGCCGCAAGACCTGATGGCAATGCCTGCGGGAAGTGTTGTGGAGGCGGGCATCGAGCGCCCGGCGCCTGCCCGTCCCGATTCGGCAGTGATCGCACAGGCGGCGGCGTTATTGCGTAAGGCAAAAGCTCCGATTGTGCTCGCCGGCGGCGGGGCACTCTGGGCGGACGCTGGCAGCGACATTCTCGAACTCGCACGTCGACTCGATTGCCCCGTCATGACTTCGCTCAACGGTAAGGGCGTCATCGACGAGCGCGACCCCAACGCACTCGGGCATGCACGCTCGGCCCGAAGCCGTGCCGCTCTGCCCCAGGCCGACGTCATGCTTGCCATCGGGTGTCGGTTCACCGAGGTAATGACGGGGTTTCGCAAATTGCAAGTGCCCAACAGGTTGATCCAGATCGACGTTGACGCCGGCCAAATCGGCATGAACTACCCGGCGGAGATCGGTATTTGTGCTGATGCAAAGACCGCGGTGCGAGCGATTCTGGGCTCGCTTCCCGCAGCCCTGCCGACCGGTTGGGGCCAACACTGGACGACCATCCATTCGGCTCGGCCCGCTCGAACCGAATGGCTAATCGATGTTTTGCGCGCGGAGCTTCCCTCGGACGCAGTCGTTTTCACCGACGCCAGCGAGATGGCCTACCGCATGCACACGGATTACGCGGCCTACATGCCGCGTTCGTTTTTCTACCCTTCGAACTTTATCGCGCTGGGGTGGGGATTTCCGGCGGCGATTGGGGCGTCAGTCGCGTTGCCGACTCGCAAGGTCGTCAGTTTCAGCGGGGACGGCGGATTCGTGATGACCTGCCAGGAACTGGCGACGGCGGCTCGTTACAAGCTCAACTTGATCGCGATCGTGCACAATGACAGCACCTATGGCGCGATCAAGAACCTGCAGCGAATTCGAAATGAAGGTCGATTTCACGACACCGAATTGAATAACCCCGACTTCGTCGCGTTGGCCGGGGCGTTTGGTGTTCCAGGATGTCGAGCGACGAATGCCGAGGAATTGACAGTGGCATTGCGCGAAGCGATCGCGCGAACCGGCCCAAGCCTGATTGAAGTGCCCGACTCATGGCGTTATCTTCGGGAATGAAAGCACTCAGCGAAGAATCAGCCCAGATTGCGAAGCATCTCGGCCCGAGGCACGAGCCGACGGCCTCGGAGTTCTTCGATCTCCAGCGCTTTGAGCAGCCGTTTGCGAAACTCGCTCTGAACCTGTTCGATCGCACTTGGCGACGTGCTTTGTAAAGGGATGCATCCGCCCGCACGGCGGTCATGGCCGCCGGCGCGCCCGCCCATCTTTTGCACAACTTGACGGAGAATCTCGCCCGATTGCGCCCGCGCGACATTCGTGCGCATCGAGAGGAACATCTTCCCGTCATTCACACCGGCACAGATCGCCCACTGAATCGATTCATGCCGAATGAGAAAATCGACGCATTGCGAGCACAATTCAGGGTTCGGCAGGTCATGGACCCAGCTGATCAAAAGATTGTCGTAGATAAATGAGCTTTGCAAGGCCTGCAGAAGCGTCTCGTAGAACGACTCAGGCAATGGCGCGTTGCGGATTTTCGCGATGCTGTCGCGATCGATGAGCGGGAAAAGAAGTTGCAGTGCCGAATCATCCAGGGCACTCGCCTCGCGCGGGAACCCGTTCAGTTCCGTCTCGATGCCGTAATAGAGGCTGGTCGCGATGTGCTCGGGGATCGGGACTTCCTGCTCGATCAGGTATTCCGTCACGAGGGAACATGTCGCACCGGCGCCGCGACGAATGTCCAAAAACGGGATGCCGTCAATCTCGCCAGGTGTTTGATGGTGATCGATGACCGCAAAGATCGTCGCCTCGCCGTTGAACGAATGCCGGCCGGTCTTGGGCTGGCTGTCCAACATGAGGACGGCCTCTTCCTTCAGCCACTTCACCTTCTCGATTGGCGTCAGATCGATATCCAACGTCTCGACCATCGCACGATTTTCAGCCCGACAAATCGGTCCGTCTTGCGTGATTCGTGTCGGAATCCCGACACACACGTCGATGAGATGCGCCAATCCGACCATGCTGCCAATACTGTCCGGGTCGGGATGGATATGGGAGACGAGCACGGCACTTTCATATTCCGCGAGCCCGGCCAACAGCCGGTCGGAGCGACGAGTTTGAAGGCGAGGTCGTGCCTGCTTGACCGCAGCAACGGTTTCACGAGACATAGGTTGGCCCACTTACGCCAGAGTTCTCCACAACGAACCTAACAAATTATATACATCTGTATACACTTTTGCTGATCGTCTGGAGCAAAATCCACCCCTTCATGGGTCCGCCAGCGTATTCCGTACCTTCATGCCTGTTGTCCGTGGCATTGCTGTATTGTATCAAAATACCAGTCGGGCTGGGCTACTTTTCCTTTAGTTGGGCGTCTCCTGTTCCATTTGTTCCAGTCGCTCCAACAATTCTATCGAAATCGGCATCACGGATAGCCGCGAATTTCGCAGCAGTTCCCACGAGGCGAACACGGCGTCGGCCTTGATCTCCGCCAGCGAAATTGGCCGATTCCAGCGTCGAACCGCCTTCACTTGCACAATGACCGACTTCGGGTCGTCGCTATTGGGATCCGCCTGCGGTCCCGCTACGACCTGCATTTCCCCGACAATCGCTTTTTCCGCACCGGTGTGGTAATATAGCACCAAATCTCCGACCGTGACGGATCGAAGGTGTTGCCGGGCGAGCGCGTTCTTCACGCCGTCCCACCACGTGGTCCCATCGCGTTCCAGATCGGCATAGCTGTAACAAGACGGTTCCTGTTTGAAGAGCCACGCTTTCTCGGATTTTTTTCGCTTCGCCATCAGCTGCAAACCTGTCTTTTTGTTCAGAATGCGTATCCAGAACGGGACGAACGCCAATCCTAACAATGGCAGACAGCGATCGCAAGAGAGCGCTCTAGCAATGAATGAAACTTTTTTGGTCAAACCATAGGACGCTATTGGTTGAGAAATGCAGGCGAAATGCAGAAAAACTGCACGACGTGACGGTTACAATCCCGCTTGGCTTCTATTCGCTAATCACGGATATTCGATGAATGATCAAGACGGCTCGTCGCCGTCTTGAATCCGATCATTCTGATTTGATTCCCTAATCTTGCCTGCGATCTCGCCTGCCCCTGATTTCTTTCGCGATTTCGCGCTTTTGTGATCCGTATTGAATTACGGCCTAATGCTACCTATTGCTTGGCCGGCGGTGGTTGCAGGGCTTCGGAGACGGGTTGCGTGAAATCAACGACGACACCGCGTCCGGGCGCGACCTGGATCACCTGCTCTTGCACCTGCTCCTTGCCGTTGACAATCCAGGAAGCACGCACGCGGTACGAGTAGGTGTAACCGGCCGTCAATTCCGGAGTGTGGAAGAGCCTCTCGGATCCCGTGGTGGAAGTAGCCGCTCCGTCGAACCAGACCTTGGCTTGCGGGTCGGGCACAAGGACTTTGACTTGGGCATTCTTCGGCGTCTCGGCCGGCGGTGTCGTAGGAGCCGTGTTCAAAGTGTTGGGGTCTTGAACGGGTGGATAGTAAACGGTCTGTGGCGAAGCATAGGTTACGCCGCTGCTGTAGGAATAGGGGTAGTAACCGCCGCCGTAGTAATAGGGGGAACCGTAATTGTAACGTCCGCCGCCATAATACCCGCCGCCAAGCCCGCCGATGTAAATTCCGCTGCCGTACAGACCACCTCGATAGATGCTGCTCCCGCCGTAGTTGCCATAGTGAGTCCCGCCATAATGCGCGCCGCCGCCGTAATGCGCGCCGCCGCCGTAGTGCGCTCCGCCGCCGTGGCCGCCACCGCCGTGTCCGCCGCCGCCGTGGCCGCCGCCACCTCGCTGGGCGAATGCAGGTGCAGCGTCAAATCCCGCCACGAGACCGGCTAATCCAAGAATACTGGCGAAAATCATTGAACGTGTAAACATGGCTCGACTCCCAGGTGAAAAGTGTGAATGCATTAAGATGCGAAGTAGTAATTTGCAATCGGCCTATTAATATTATACCCGCCAGTTCAACATGCGTTCGGCATTTTCAGGAAATCGTTAGAAATCATCGAGATGCACTTTAGCGATTGAGCACTGGTTGCAAGGGCACTTGGCCAAAAGCCGATGGCCGAGCGATTTTGCACTTTTAGGGTGATGTTGTCTGACTGACGCGGGAGGAATGGAAAGGGGTAGGGCCGCTGGACGATGGCAATACGAGGTACTTCAGAGTGTTGCAGACAACCTGTGGTTCGCTCCTTGGTACGCGGCCACGGACCAAAGAGGATCCCGACGCGCCTCCAAGTTGGACTCACGCTTTTGCCAAGTCATCGTAATCAATCGCCCTGTTCTTATCGAGCCGCGGCAATGCGAGCTTCACCGCCTCGGGATATTTCTGGGCGGCGCCGGTGTTGAATACGAGGATGTCGTCGTCGCAGTTGACTTTTCCCTCGCGCACCAGGCGGTCGAGCACGTCGAAGCAGACTGCCGTCTCCGGGCAGATCGCAATGCCCTCGGCACTGGCGACACGACGCATCCACGGTACGATATTCGCCTCGCGTCCCGCCATCGCCCAACCGCCCGAGGCGCGGATCGCATCGAGCATCATGAAATCACCCACCGCCATCGGAACGCGCAATCCGCTGGCGGCGGTTTGCGCGTTCGGAAACAATTCGGCGAAACGCTGATTTGCCTCGAATGCACGCACGATCGGAGCGCAACCATCGCTCTGGCAGCTGACGAGCTTCGGCAGCTTCGGCGATTGCAGCCAGCCGAGCGCCGTCAATTCCTGAAATGCCTTCCACATGCCGATGAGTCCCGTGCCGCCTCCTGTGGGATACAGAATCACATCGGGCAGTTTCCATCCGCCCTGCTCGGCAATCTCCAGACCCATCGTCTTTTTGCCTTCCAGACGGTATGGCTCCTTGAGGGTAGACATGTCGAACCAGCCGAGCTTTTCGGTTCCCTCGCGAACGATCTTGCCGCAATCGTTGATGAGGCCATTGACGAGGAAGACCTTGGCTCCGCATAGATAGGCTTCGAGTTGATTGATGACGGGAGTATCGTCCGGCATGAAGACGAAGACCTCCATGCCGGCGCGAGCGCCGTACGCCGCCAAGGCGCCGCCAGCGTTGCCGGCAGTCGGCACGGCTAATCGCTTGAGGCCGAGGTGCTTCGCCATTGATACCGCGGCGGCCATGCCTCGGCTTTTGAAGCTGCCGGTCGGAAGTTGCGATTCGTCCTTGATCGACAGACGCGACAGCCCGAGTTCCTTGCCCATGCGCGGGCATGGCAGGATCGGCGACAGGCCTTCGCCAAACGTCACCGGTTCGCCATTCATTGGCAACGGCAACAATTCACGATAGCGCCAAAGCGAGTTCTCGCGGCCGACGAGATCGGTCGGCTTGACCGCGGCCTGGACCTTGGCGAGGTCATAGCGTACCCAGAGCGGCCTCCCCGCGTGCATGGTGTGGATTTTATTGGCGTCGTAATGCGTGCCGTCGATTGCCGATTCCAGATGCGTGACGAACATGGCTACCCTCCGTGGCGTTGTTATACATTTCACGCAAAGATTTGACACGCCTGCATCCTCACTGCGTGCTCCTAATACTACAGCGCTACCTCCCCTCGCCCCTGTATTCAGGGGGAGAGGGGTCGGGGGTGAGGGGTTTGGGGCTTGGTCGCATTCTGTGGCCTCTCCCCCTCACCCCCAACCCCTCTCCCCCTGAATACAGGGGGAGAGGGGAGTAAATGCCGGCGATTGCTTAATCTTTGAATCGATCACCATATAACTTAGCGCTGTAGTACTAAACGAGCGTGAATTTAACCGCCATTTTGAAGTTGCGTAAATACGATGGTCCGATCTCTAGACCTGGATGCGGATCTCTTCTTCCACTGTGATCGTTTCGCGGAATTTCGGGTCGGGGATCAGGCATGGATGCTTATATTGCTCGGCGGCGCCGCCATTGCGGGCGAGGCGCTGGCGGTCCCATTGCTGCCAGGCGTGAGTGGGGATGACGAAGAGCCGCATTGGGCCGAGCCGTTGGCTTTCGCGTTTGCCGGCGTATTCGATGTTGACCCGGGCTAGGGCGTGCTCGAGCGCTTGCGTGAGCTGAACGCCGTGATCGCGCGAGGCGATGTCGCCGCGTTCGAGGAATAGGCCATAGAACGGCATTTCGTCGTCCCAGCAAGGGGCGACGCTGTAGGACGTGAGGTTGTGGTTAAGCGAGCGCAGCACGTCGGTCATCGCGCCGGTGATCTGGTATTCGGATACCTTTTCGCCGGTGATGTTCGCGAAATGCGCTCCTTTGCTCAGGAACTCCAGAAGCGGCGTCCTGTTGAAGAAGCCGGTGCAGCGGACGACATCGAAAATGTTGTAACGGTACAGGCCGTAGTCGGTCGTGAGCAGGATGTAGTAGGTTCGTCCTTCTTGCAATTCGTGGGCGGAGAGCACCGTCGGGTTCGGGCTATTGCCTTCTTCCTCGGGAATGAACTCGAAGACGTGCGAGGTAATATCCAGGACGCCGCTGGGCGTGCCGTCGTTGATCGGGATGGTCATGCGGCCTTCGCTGGCGATCAGGCCGACGTCGCGCACGGGAGTGGAGCCGTAGTATTTGGGATAATGCCGCAGGTACGAGCCGACGCTGCCGCCCATCCAGTTGCCGATGAGGCAATCGCTGGGCCAATAATCTTTCGGGTAAAGCGTGCCCGTTCGGCTTACGATTTCTTCGAGTTGGCGGGCTCGCTCGGGATTGGCCTTGGCAATACGGTTCTGCACGGCGGCGCGGACTTCGGGCGCGATGTCGAATTTCGCCGAGAGCGTGCCGTCGTGGATGTCGCGGATTAGCGTCTCTTTTTCCTGGTCACCGCCGCGCGCCATGTTGACGAGCGTGCTGGGGTTCGCGGCGATGATCATGCCAACTTTGCGAGGTGCGCTCAGCCGTAGGGCGAGGTAGTTTTTCGCAGCCGGGTCTTTGACGGTGCCTACGATCGCTGGCACGCAATAGATGCGGCGGATGATCCACATCTGCATCTGTGCGGTGAGGCCGGTGACGGCGCCGCAAGGCACGCCCGTTTCGGTGTGGAATTCCTGCCAGTCGCCGGAAAGCTGAACAATCGGCCGAAGGCGGACCTCGGGATGATCGCGATAGACCTTGAGCCCCCAGATATTCCAGCCGCGTTTATAGTCGGCAAGGTACTGATCGGTGACGGGGATGAACTTGCGCGTCGCCGTTGTGCCGCTGGTCATGGCGAACATGTGGATTTTCGGATCGGCGAGAAGGGCATTGGTTTCGCCCTTGATGACGCGCTTCATGTAGGGTTCGACATAGTCATACCCGCGCACGGGGATGGCCTTGCGAAAGTCATCGAGCGTGGCCATCGAAGAGAAGCGGTGATCCTTGCCAAATGCGGTCCCGGCGTGATGGCGGAGAATGCGCTGGAGCAGGGCGGTCTGTGTGGCGACCGGATCGTGCGTGGCGGATTCGAAGGCGGCGAGCCGCCGGCGGATCGGAATCGCGACGACTTTGACGATCAGGTTTCGGAATAGCCAGTTGAACATGAAACGCCCAGTGGTGAGCGCAGCGAACCTCTGGGATTGCGGCGCCGAATATCCCAGGGGTTCGCTGCGCTCACCCCTGGGCTTGCAGATGTTTATCGAAAAATTCAAGCACTCGGCGCTTGTATTCGTCGGCGGCCAGGTGAAACGCCTGGTTGTGCTTGGCCTTTTCGACGAGCCAAAATTCCTTCGGCTCCCCCGCCAGTTCGAAGAGTTTCTTCGCCATGTCGGGTTTGATATAGTTGTCGCCGCCGCCGTGAATCATCAACAGCGGACGCGGACTGACCTTTCTCATGTACCTTTCAAGGTCCACATATCGGCAGCGCCGCTCGCGTTCGATTTTTCGTATCGCCAAATGCAGTATGTGCCGCAGGTACCAGATCGGCAGAAACCTGACGATGAACTTCACCCGCGTGTAGATCAGAACGAACTGATACATGTACGGCAAGACGGTAATGTCGACTGCGAAGACGCCATCGACAGTGCAGCAGCGGATGAAGTCATCCCCCGCCGCCGCGATCAAGCCGGCGCTGCCGCCTTTGCTCAGGCCGAAGAGACCGATGCCGCGCGGGTCGTGATCTGGGCGTGATTTCAGGTAAGCCAGCGCCGTTCGGAAATCGCTGATTTCGTATTCGGTCACCCACTGCAGCGGTTCGTAGCCGCAGGTGGTTTTGCTGGCGCCCTGGCCGCGCGGTTCAAAGGCGAAGATGTCGTAGCCGGCGTCAATCAGGAACTCGGTGTAAGGAGCGCAGGACCACTTGGTCGATCCGAACTCGAGGCCGAACAGGATCACGCCCTTGCGTTGTCGCTTCGTATGCAGGTAGCAGGCATTGAGCGTGAAACCTTCGGGCGTCGTCAGCGTGATCTCCTCGGCGCCCTCGACCGGTTTGCCAAAGGGAACCATGAAGAGCGGTTTTTCCTGGAATATCCGTGAAACGACGCCGACATAGTTACACACGACGTAACCGTGAAAGATCAGGAGCGCAATCACCGGAAGCGCTGCAAGAACGCCCAAGCAGATCCAAAGCCATTCCACAACGTTTATCCTGGACGTCTTCGTCCCGATCAATGTTCCTTGGTGCGCGATCTCGATCGCCACAATCGTAGGCATCGCGGTCCGCGTAATGAAATGCATCACGCGGACCGTGATGCCCACGGTAAAAACCGAGCAGAGATCAATCAACGAATCGGCTCACCACGAGCGATACGTTTTGGCCGCCGAATCCGAAGCTATTGCTCAGCACGTGATCGACCTTTTTCTCGCGAGCCACGTTGGGCACGTAATCGAGATCGCATTCCGGGTCGGGGTGTTCGTAGTTGATCGTCGGGACCAAGACGCCGCGGAGGATGGTCATTACCGACGTGATCAATTCCACCGCGCCGGCGGCGGCGATGAGATGCCCGAGCATGCTCTTGCTGCTGCTCACGGGAACCTGATAGGCATGCGGACCGAATACTTGCTTGATGCCGATGGTTTCGACACGGTCATTGACCTGGGTGCTCGTGCCGTGAGCGTTGATGTAACCGATCGCTTCCGGTTTTAGGCCCGAATCGTCGAGTGCGCCTTGGATGCAGGCAATCGCGCCGCGCCCGTCGGGGTGGCTGTCGGTCAGGCGAAATGCGTCGCAGGTCGAACCATAACCGGTTAGCTCGGCATAGATCCTCGCACCGCGTTTTTTGGCGTGTTCAAGTTCCTCGAGAATCACCATGCCGGCGCCTTCACCGATCACGAACCCGGCACGATTGAGATCGAACGGCTTCGACGCCTTTTTAGGATGTTCGTTCTCCGTGGACAACGCCGTCAGCAGGTTGAAGCCGGTGATTCCGAATGGATGGATCATGCTGTGGGAACCGCCCGAGACCATGATCTCGGCATCGCCTTGCCGAATCATTTCGGTGGCTTCGCCAATCGCCTGGCTGCTGGCGGCACACGCGGTGAGGCAGTTGTAGTTCGGCCCTTCCAGGTCGAAGTAGGCGGCCAAATGGCCGGGCGTCGTGTGCATCTCCTGTTCGAACTCGTGAGCGGCTTCAAAACGCTTGACGCCGCGGCGAATGAACTCGCTCGGGTCGACGGTCATCTTTTCCGCGATGTACCCGGCCGAGATGAGCTCGGTCATGACGGGCCAATCCTGGATGCCTTCGCCGGAACCCAGATAGACTCCGAGGCGCGTGCGATCGACGCTGTTGTTGTCGAGCAATCCTGCATCGGCGAGCGCCTGTTGCGTGGCGGCTGCGGCGTAGCGTGCGTTCGGGCCGGCGTTTTTCCAACGGCTCGTGTCCTTCACGAACGCACCCAGATCAAACCCCTTTAGTTCCGAGGCGAATTTCGTCGGGAACGTGCTGGCGTCGAAATGCTTGATGTAATCCACGCCGCTCTTGCCCGCGACTTGGTTCTCGTAGAGTTCCTTGACGCTGAAGCCAAGCGGGGTCACCGCCCCCATTCCAGTAATTACGACGCGTTTTCTCATGGTCTCACATGCTCTCGGGATGTGACTCATTTGTACTCAGGCGAGCCGGAAGCGTAAGCGACCGGAGGGATAACCGACTCGTATTCGTTTCTCCAGTCGCTCACGCTCCTGGCTCACCAATTTCATCACATGCTCTTCGCGTGATTTCTACGATGAGCTACCATTTCCGACAAACGACTGCCGCGCATTGGCCCATGTCCGTAAGGCCGATCTTCATGAAGTACGGCTTCGCAATCGGCCTCGCCTGCGGCGTGACGTTGACCGGGCATGCGGGGTCAGGCTCGGCGAAATTCAGCGTGCCCGGCAGCGTGCCATGCTCCATCGCCAGCAGACTGCCGGCCATGTCCGCGGTTCCGCTACCCGCGCTCAGATGCCCGATGTTCGGTTTGACCGACCAGACTGTCGTGTTCATGCCGAAGACTTCGTGGATCGCCCGTGCCTCGAAGGCGTCGAATACGATCGAGCCGATGCCATGTGCATTGACGTGATCGATGTCCGCCGGCGTGATGTTTGCTTGATTGAGTGCGGCTTGCATGGCGCGGGCCAGTCCCTTGCCGGTAAGATTGCGATCAAACGCCGAGCCGAATCCGACGATCTCGGCATAGATACGCGCGCCGCGGCGCTGGGCGTGTTCCAGTTCCTCGACGACGACGACACCGCTGCCCTCGCCAAACGCGACGCCGTCGCGCCGGCGGTCGAACGGCTTGACGGCCGTGCCCGGGGAATCGTTGGCGCGGGACATCTGACCGAACAGTGTTTGCCGAACGAGGCTGAGGGGAGTGAGTCGGCTGTCGGCGCCGCCCGCCAGCATAAAGTCGGCCTGGTTACGCCGGATGATGCGAACCGACTCGCCGAGCGCGAGCAGGCTGGCGACATCGCTTTCGGTGATTGAATTGTTCGGTCCCTGTGCGTTGTGCATGATGGCGACATGGCAGGCAAGCATATTCGGCAGATACTTGAGCATCCAGAGCGGCGGGATGCTGCCGATGCCTTTTTCGCCCCAGATTTTCGGATCCGTCGCGTGGGCATTCGCCTCGGTGCTGAGGTAGGAAGCCGGACCGAGCTCATCGAGTTCGGAGGGAATCAGACCGGCGCCATATTCGACTCCAAACCGCGTCGGGTCGAGTGCTTTCTTGTCAACCTTGGAGTCGGCGAGCGCGAGATTGGCGGCGGCGACCGCGAATTGGATGGTGCGGGACATCACCCGAATCTGCTTGCGTTCTTCTTTACCGACTAAATATTTCTTGATGTCGAAACCGACAACTTCGCCCGCGAATTGCGTGGGTAGGGGTGACGGGTCGAACGCCTGGATTCGCTTGATGCCGGTCTGTCCCTGGGAGAGCGCCGTCCAGAACGAGGCGGCGTCAACCCCGATGGGGGACACAACACCGATTCCGGTTAACACGACGCGACGGTTGGCAGCAGACATGGCACACCCAAACAACAAAAACCGAGCCAAAGGCTCTTCGATGAAGGATCAGGCTAATGGTCTCCGCCAACTGCCAGGCCGGATCCTTTTTTAGGTTGCGCTGTCCGTGCGCTGGGCCGCTACCTTGGCCAGACCCAGCAGGTGTTTGAGTTCGCCGCTGAACACGAAGTTGTGGTCGCCGAACATCTGCTGGGATCGAGACTGATCCAAATGAGCGAAGAAAATTTCTGCTTCCGCCATGGGCGGGTTCGCCGGCTCGCCGGCAGCCTGTCCTGGCGCGAGGGAGAAGACTTTGCCCGCGATCGATGCGCCTTCGGGGCGAAGGGTCACGATCTCGGTGTCGTAAAGCAGCGTCTCGCCGGCGACCGCCTCGCGATGAAATCGCGCGGACGTGATTTTCGCCAGCACGACTTTTTCTTTGAAGTCGTTTGCTTCACCCACAAGGATGCCGCCCGTTTGGGCCAATCCTTCGAGGATAAAGCAGGCTGGCATGATGGGGTAGCCAGGCAGATGCTGCTGGAAATAATCTTCCGCGAGGCTGAGCTTTTTCACGGCGCGGGCCGATTTGCCTCGCTCAAATTTGACAAATCGGTCGATCCAGATCCAACGCATGGCAGCCTCTTCGCGGTTCGGCCGGAACGTTACGCCTTCGAGCCGAGTTTACCTTCGATATACTTCGCGATCATTTCGACGGTGAACAGATCGCTGATCGCCGACAGTTCGGGATTTTTCTCGAACCGGGCGATGTCGGCGAAGGGCATCTTTTCGCGGAGTTCCTTCAGACCTTTTTCGGTCACTTTGCCGTTCATGACGAAATCGGGATCGCCCTGGAAGATCGATTCCGGGAACAGTTCGTTGCGGGGAATCTTGATGCCGAACTCACGTTCGAGCCGAAACACGATATCGAGAAAATCGATCGATTCCGCGCCGAGGTCGCCCTGCAGTGTGGACGTGGGTTGAATTTCCTCCTGATCCACGTTCAACGCTTCGACGAGCGTGGCGGAAACCTTTTTGAAAATCTCGGCTTGAGTCGGCATGATTCGAACCTCCAAGTAGTGAAAAGAATGCACCAACGTTATTGTTGTGCGGTTCGCTATCGGCGAATTCGCATTAATGGTTATTACATCGCCACGGCGCCCAGGCTCAAGCCGCCATCGACTTTGATGACCTGGCCGGTGATGTATCCTGAATCCGGGCTGGCGAGGAACACGGCGACTTTCGCGATGTCTTCGGATTGTCCGAGGCGTTTCATTGGAATCATTTTCTTGATCAGGTCGCCAGCCTTGTTACGCACCGATTCGGTCATGTCGGTTTCAATGAACCCAGGAGCGATCGCATTCACCGTCACGCCTCTGCCTGCGAGTTCCACAGCCAGGGCGCGCGTGAACGAATTCACCGCTCCCTTGCTGGCGGCATAGTTCGTTTGGCCCGGATTCGTGTTGTCGGCGGCGACGCTGGAGATATTGATGATTCGGCCCTTTCGTTGCCGGGCCAGCTTCATCGCCACGGCATGGCAGAAGTTGAAAACGCCGCCCAGATTCGTCTGGATGACGGTGTTCCATTCTTCCAACTTCATGCCGACAAACAACCCATCGCGTATGACGCCTGCGTTGTTCAGCAGGATGTTCACTGGTCCAAGTTCGCCCTCGATCACTTCGACGATTTTCTCGGCTTCGTCGAAATTAGCGACGTCGCATTGATACGCCTTCGCGATGCCGCCGGCCTGCGTCACTTCCGCGACGAGGCTGTCGGCCGCGGCTTGACTGCCCTTGTAGATGAACGCCACTTTGGCGCCTTCTGCCGCGAACGCCTTGACGATGCCGCGCCCGATGCCTCGACTGCCGCCGGTCACAATTGCAACTTGATCCTTCAACCGCATGATCGTTCGTTCCTAAAGGGTTCCCACGTGTCCGAAGTCCATTTCGCCTCGCAATACGCGGTAATGGCTGCGTAGTTCGGCGACTATTTTTTCATCCGCGCTTTGCAAGGCGGGGTTGCGATCTTTCAAGTTGTACCGCTCGACCGTGAACTTCGCCGCCACGGTGGAACTGCCGTCCATCTCAGCTTTGCCTTTGAAGACGGCCAGCGGATTCTCCGGCGTATATTCCGCGACTTCCACGGTTATCGTCATGCTGTTGCCCGGCTGCATGAAGTTGCCATACTTCACGTTTCGAGCATCGCGCAACACGATGACGCTGTATTTGAAATCCTCGGTCGCACGCAACAACCACGCAGCCCCTTCGACCAGCGTCTGCAACATCAATACGCCCGGCATAACCGGAAAAGTCGGAAAGTGGTCTGCGAGGTACTCCTCTGCCAGGGTGAGGTTCTTCACCGTGCGAATCCGTTTGCCTGGGTCCAATTCCAGGATGCGATCAACAAGATGGAAACGCATGACGTCGGAATCCGAACCCTAAAGCATGGATGTTCAACGACTTTCGCTGAAACTTCAATAAGGGGAAAGTATAGCGGGCCAAGTTCGTCTCGGCAACCCCGAAACGTGCACCGCCGTCTTTCCACGTTCGTGACGCACCGTCGTCTTTTCTTCGTTAATCGACCGAAACTGTGCGACACATCAATATTTCCCGATTGAGCATCCTTTCGCAAATCGGAACAGGTGAAAAAAGGCGACTATTTGCCAAAACCGTTACCAATTTCCACGATTTACCAATTGTTCAGGAAAATCGCTCAAGTTCATGTCCCGGTCGATAAGCTCAACCCAGATTTCCCGGTTTCATCTTGACGGTCCAGGCGAGCCTAGCCGCGCAAGCGGCAGGTCGACCGCACGATTGCCTGATTCAACCTGCCGCTTACGCGGTTCGTCTCGCCTCAGTTCACTGCGCATGGAGAATATTTGGCAATAATTTGTTCTTTCTCACAATGCGCATATTGACTGCCGAGTTCAGGGTTGTATGATGAGTGCTTATCGAATTTGCCTACCCTTACGAACGATGATGTTCGATTTACTATTGAAGTGAGTTTTCCATGGGAAGTAGACGCCGTGGTTCCGGGCGCCGGAAAGTTGGACGCAAGAAACGCCGTATGCGAGCGAAGATCCGCCACCGCAAATAACATTTCTTTCGAGAAGGGCATTCGCGCAGCGATTGCGCGAATGCATGCTAAAAGCGTCGGCTCACATCGTCCGCCCGCCATCCACGACCATGACCTGTCCGGTCATCAGACTCGTTCCCAGCGCTAAGTAGCAGATAGCATCGGCGATATCATCCGGTGTCGCTGCGCGTCCCATCGGAGTCACCGCGAGAGATCGCTCCACCTGATCCATGTGATCGGCTAGCCAGCGAGTCAAAACCGGTCCCGGAGCGACGGCGTTTACGCGAACCTTCGGGGCGAACGCGCGGGCCAGCGATTTCGTCATGCAATTTCCCGCCGCCTTGCTTGCCGCGTAGGGTATCGAACTTCCGTGCCCCTGCAACCCAGCGACCGACGTAACATTGACGATGGAACCGCCGGTCTTTTGCAAATGGGGCAGGGCGGCCCGGCAGCAGTAGAACGTGCCCTTGAGGTTTACCCCCAAAATGTCGTCCCACACCTGGTCAGTGACGGCGTCGAGATTGGTGTGCTCGATGAAATGGGTCGTTCCCGCATTATTAACGAGCACGTCCAGCTGACCCCATTCGCTGACGCATCGCGCGATCATCGATTTCACTGCCGAATCGTCGCTGACGTTCGCTTTGATGAGGATCCCGGGCGCGCCGTGTTCTTTCACCTCGGCGAGGGTTTCCTTTGCTTCTTTCTCCGACCGCGAGTAATTCACCGCCACCGCCAGCCCGGCTTTCGCGAATTGCACGGCGACCGCGCGGCCGATTCCAGTGGCCGACCCCGTAACCAATGCGACTCTTTTTGGATTGTTCATGGAGAAGTCTCGTACTTTTTTCATTACCGCTTGCGGGTTAGCGCTCAGCACGGCGCCATGCTGAGCGCTAAGCCGCAAGCGGCAAGAGAGGGAATTTTTCTGCATACTGCGAAGGTAGATTATACAAAGTGGCCAAACCGGTTAATCCGATCAGGTTTTTCCAACTCCTCGTGATGTTTGGCCGGCGGGCGCAATTTCACCCTTGCGTTACGTTACAATGGAGGTGTGAGTTTGCAATTCCGATAACGACAATACGCCCTCCCAAACCCGCGAGACGACGCCGATGAAAACTCCGATGTTAGCGGTCAGCCTGATCGCGTTGATCTTTCCCGCAACTCTCCTGGCACAAGCGCCGGGAACGTCGCAGGCCGATCTCGATCAGGTCGCGCGCATCTTAAAGCCGCTCATCGTGAAATCGATGCCTGGCGTGTTGCACGAAAAGCTCGACAACTGGGACCACAAGGCCATGGTCCCCGTCGGCCTCAAATGGCGAGGCCTGCGTGCGGAGGTGCAGAAATCGCCGCGCAATCACGGCGAATGGAAGAAACTTCTCATCACCGCGCAGGACATCAACAGTTCGCTCGATCTGCGGCTCAGCGATGCCAGGAACATCGACGCCGAACGGCAATCGTTCAAGACGTTCCTGACGTTCCAGATGGGCGTGCAATACGAGCACCAGATTTGGCAGAACGGCGTGCGCGTCTGGAACGGCTATGTTCGGGCCCGCGCTCAGGTGAAGTGCGACATGACCTGCGAAAGCACGATCAAGGCGGATTTCACGAAGGATCTCTTACCCGACTTCACCGTCCGCATTCGCGTCACCGATGCCAAAGTCGGCTACGATAAGCTCGTGTTTGAAAACATCAACGGCATCGGCGGGTCGGCGGCGAAAATTACCGGCGAGGCCGCCCACAAAGCGCTGAACCAATGGCGGCCCGCCATCGAACGCGACCTCTTGGCCACCGCGAACGCCGCCATCGTCAAATCGGCCGACACGCGCGAAGTACGATTGAGCCTGAGCAGCCTGCTCAAAGTGAAGTGAGACGCGGAGCAAATCGCCGTGACACTTGCCACGACCAATCTGCCGAACTTGGGCGACACCATCGTCGCGCTTTCCAGCGCTGCAGGGTCAGGCGGGCGCGCGATCGTGCGGTTAAGCGGTCGGCAGGCGCGCGCGATCGTGGCATCGATTTGCACGGACTCCAATCTCGAAGCCGAACCGGATCGTGCGATCCTTTCAGTGCGTTTCCATCTTGCGGGGCTGCATTCGGCGCTTCCTGCCGACGTTTACATTTTCCGTGGGCCGCGATCGTACACCGGGCAGGATGTCGTCGAAGTGCATCTGATTTCGTCGCCGCCCATCGTCGAGGCGTTGATCGCCCAGTGTCTGAATGCCGGCGCTCGATCCGCCCAGCCGGGCGAATTCACGCTGCGGGCATTCTTGGCGGGAAAGCTCGATTTGACTCGTGCCGAGGCCGTGCTGGGCGTGATCGACGCCGGCTCGCGCGATGAACTTCAGCATGCCTTGAAACAACTCGCGGGCGGCGTCGCGCAGCCATTGCAGCAGGTGCGCGAAGATCTGCTGAATCTCCTTGCCGACGTCGAGGCAGGACTCGATTTCACCGAAGAGGACATTCACTTTATCTCCGAATCGGAGTTGCTCAAACGCATCGGCCATGCCCTTGCCCATCTCTTGACTCTGGGAAAACAACTCGACGCGCGAGCACTCAGCCAGGGCCCGATGCGCGTCGTCCTCGCAGGAAGACCGAACGCGGGAAAGAGCAGCTTGTTCAACGCGCTCGTCGGAAAAAAGGCCGCACTCGTCAGCCCCGAGCCAGGCACGACGCGCGACTACCTCGAAGCAACCGTGACTCTCGGCGACACACGAGTTCGCCTGATCGATACGGCCGGCCTCCGTGAAACGGAGTGCGAGCTTGAATCGACCGCGCAATCGCTCGGCAGGGACCAGGCGAGTGAAGCCGATCTGATCCTGTGGTGTCAGGCGTGCGAGGATACCACGCGCACTGAAATTCCTTCCGGAGCGATCCTTGTCTGGACGAAATCCGACCTCGCGCCGGCTCCGAGTGACACGCTGGCGACGAGTGCCGAAACCGGCGAAGGCTTAACGAGCCTGCGTGAGCGAATCGCCGAGCACGCGCAGATGCAGCGCCACGCCGGATTGGCGCCAAGCCTGAGCCGCTGCCGACATCACGTCGAGACCTGCGTGAGCTATCTGCGTGCCGCCCATGCACATATCATCGAACGCGACAATTCCGAACTCCTCGCAATGGAACTTCGGCTCGCGCTCGACGAACTCGGGACAATGGTCGGCGCGGTCTACACCAATGATTTGCTCGGAAGAATATTTAGCCGATTCTGCATCGGGAAGTGAAAGTTGAACGCTTGCGGCAAAGGCATCGGTTCTAAAACAAATTCTAAGCAAAAAGCGATAAAGGCAGAGCGCGAGGTCAGTATTCGGAACTTACATCGCGAACTTCCTGGCAGTAGAATGAGTCGGTTGTCATGGATTGTATTGTCATGCTTGTTCTACAGAGATCGGTATCATGCACACGATTGCCGAGGATTGGCCTTTTGCCCAGTTGCAGGATGAAGCGGAGACGCTGCGCAAGAAATTCGCGAACTTCCGCGCCTCTTTGAGCCGCTTCTTTGTCGCCAAGCAGGATCTCATCGACCTGATGCTCGTCGCCGCGGTGGCGCAGGAGCCGCTGCTGCTCGTCGGTCCCCCGGGCACCGCGAAGTCGGATCTCGTGCTCAAGTTCAAGGACGCGCTCGGCCTCGCCGATGACGATTACTTCGAGTACATGCTGACGCGTTTTACCGAACCCTCGGAGATCATTGGCCCGATCGACATCAACCAGCTACGCGATGGCCGATATATCCGCCGCGAGCAGGGCAAGCTGCCAACGGCGCGGCTCGCGTTTCTCGATGAGATTTTCAAATCGAACTCGGCGATCCTGAACATCCTGTTGACGATCATCAACGAGAAGAAATTCTACCAGGACGGCATCCCGACGCCGGTGCGCTTGCGTGTACTGTTCGCGGCAGCCAATGAGGTGCCCGAGCAGGGCGAACTGGCGGCGCTCAAGGATCGCTTCGTCCTGAAAGCCGAAAGCCTGAGCGTGCAGGACGACCATTTCGAGGCGCTGATCGACGCAGGCCTACAATCGGAAGTGTATCGCGGGCTGAATCAGAAGCCCTGGCAGGAAGGCCATGCAACGCTCGAAGATGTGCTGAAGGCGAACCGCTACCTCACGCACCTGTTCGGCCAGCGCGCGAAAGGCGACGCCACGGATCGCCAGCGATTTTTTCCGCCGGAGGTGTTTCGCGAATTTCAACGGCTCGTGAAAACGCTCGTGCGCGAAGACCGCATCTTCATCAGCGATCGCAAGCTGGTGAAGCTCTACAAGCTCTTCCGCGTGCGGTCCTGGCTCTTCACCGGCGGCGCCGTCACGCGCGATGACCTACGGCTACTCGCCTACCTCGGCGAAACCCATCAGGAGATGGCTCTCCTGCGCGACAAGATCCCCAAGCTGCTCGGTATTGCGTAGAATTCGCAGCCACTCGGAGAAACAATGTACACGGCGATCGAACTGCGTGATCCCGCCGACGTGCGGCAATATATGCTGCAAGGATTCTGCTTGCAGCGGATCGTGCCGCCGCGCGCAGACCTGTTCGCAGTAGTGTGCGACTGGACGATGGCGCTCGCCGCCGAGGGCGAGCCGGTGCCGCCGATTGGCTTTGTCGCGGATGTGGCGCACGCGGCATTCCGAGCGGCGGCATCGCTCGCGACGGAACCGCTGACGCTGCCAGGTTGGCCGGCGGAGTTGACGCGCGCTTATGACGACATCGTTTTGAGCCGCATGTTGGCGGACTCGATGTTCGAACGCGCCGGCGATGCCTTGCGGACCTACGCTCACGCCGATCGCACGCGCGGATTGGCCTTTCTCGTCGCCCAACTTCGCAGCCATGTCGGCATCCCGGGCGTACAGTTCAGCCCGAGTATTTTGAAGACGCTGCGCGACGCTGATGGCGACGAACTGCTGGCGGAAGCGGCCGAGTCCTTTAATCTTTTCGGACCGATGCCTCTGCTTCTCGACTTTCAGAAACAACTTGTGCAGGCGATGCGTCAGGCTATCGATTTGCTCGGACCTGAGGACGTGTTTGAATTGGAGCGGCGGACGGCGGTCGCCGCCTTCGGGCAGCGTGTCGCGCTCAGGCAGACGCTTCAGGCCGCGCATCTGCTCGATACCGCCTTGCCCTTGCAGAAGCCGCGCGTCATTGGCCGGCGGCGCGACATCGCCACCAATATTCGCGAAGACGATCTTTACCCTGTCGGCGGATTCTCGTCGCTGAGCACGCGCGGCAGCATCGAAAGTCTATTGCACTCGCAACTCGCGTTCATGGAAGCGAGCGAACGACCCGACCTCTTCGACATCAAATTCCTGCGCGATGAATTGCTCTATTACGCGCGCGACGAGAACACGTTTCTGCGCCGCCGGCGGACGTTTCTCCTCACGCTCTGGCCGGACTTGACGCTGAGCCGGCGCAAGGACATCGACCTGCCCTGGCAGCGCATCATCTTGCTGCTCGCGTTTCTGTACGTCGCGGTTCGACGCAGCATCGATTGGCTGCGCGCCGACTCCTTGACCTACGAAATTATTCTTATTTCCACGGACGACGCCTACGTGCTCGACGCGGAGAAGGAACTGCTCGAAGTTCTTTTTGCCGACCAGATCGACAATGGCACGGTAGTGTTTCAACCTCTCCACGCGTCCAAACTGACGGCGCACGCTTTACAGTGGGCACGCCGCAGTCAATGCCATCTGCTGATCGCAAGTGCCGCCCCGCGCCCGCTGCAGGTAGACAATGTAGATACCGCATGCCTGACGCTGGACGCGCCGGCGCCGTCATTATCGCTGGGCGACGCGCCGCCGCTTTACGCCGCCGAGGACACGCCGCTTGCAAGCTGGTCGGCAACGCTCGAACGCCTGCTGGCGAGTTGGATATGATAACCGGCGAGCCGAGGATTTCTGTTCCCAGATTTTTCCAAGTTTCCGAATCCAGGAGTCTGCGTGAAACCGAAAGCCATCGTTTCCTGGAGTGGCGGCAAAGACTGCGCTCTCGCACTCTATCATGCTCGCCGCGATTTCGAAATTGTCGGATTAGTCACGACGGTCACCGCGCCCTTCCAGCGCATCAGCATGCACGGCGTTCAGCGCGAATTGTTGATGACGCAGGGCGAGCAATTGGCGTTGCCCGTGCGGGTCGTGGAAATTCCGTACCCGTGCGACAATGCCTCGTACGAGGCCGCCATGGCAGACGCCTGGAATAAAGCCCGGCGCGAGGGCGTCGAACGTGTCGTGTGTGGCGACATCTTTCTCGCCGATGTTCGCCGCTATCGCGAGGAACGCCTGTTCGGAGCCGAGGCGTGTGTGTTCCCGCTCTGGGATCGGCCGTCGCGCGAACTCGCGCGGGAGTTCATCGACTTAGGCTTCCAGGCCGTGCTTTGTTGCGTCGATACCCAGGTACTCCCTCGCGAATTTGTCGGCCGAGCGTTCGACGAAGCGCTGCTGCGCGATCTGCCGGCGGGCGTCGATCCCTGCGGCGAGAACGGCGAGTTCCACACGTTCGTACATGCGGGTCCGCAGTTTCGTGGTCCGATCCCGATAACGCTGGGCGAACGCGTATTGCGCGACGATCGATTTGCATATTGTGAGATTTCGGGGGCAGAAAATCCATTTTGACCACGGATCACACAAATGGACACGGATAAATGCGAAAACAGTGGAACCTTTGTCAAGGCAGGTGATTGGTTCGTTTTCGATTGACTTGATGGAACGGCATTGCGGAAAAACGGGAAGGTGGAATTCGATGAAAATCTCAGGCAAGTCCTTTTTCGTAAGCGGCGGTGGGTCCGGGCTGGGTGCTGCGTGCGTTCGTCGTCTGGCGGCGCACGGCGCTGACGTCGTCATCGCCGACGTCAACCAGACGGCGGGCGAAACGCTTGCCGCGGAGCTTGGCGCGACGGTTCGGTTCGCGTTTACCGATGTCGCCGATGAAAACAGCGTGCGCGAGGCGGTCGCATTCGCCGAGCGAACCTTTGGCGGATTGCATGGGTCCATTCAGTGCGCGGGCATCGCCGTCGCCGAGAAGGTGCACGGCAAAGACGGACCGAACCCGATGACGACCTTTGCACGGACGATCCAGATAAACCTCGTCGGCACGTACAACGTGATCCGTTTCGCCAGTGCCGCCATGATGCGCGGAACGCCTGAGCCGTCCGGCGAGCGAGGCGTCATCGTCAGCACGGCATCTGTGGCGGCCTTCGACGGGCAGATTGGCCAGGCCGCCTATGCCGCCTCGAAAGGCGCCATCGTTAGCATGACGCTGCCCCTGGCGCGCGAGTTCGCCCGCCACGGCATCCGCGTTCTCGCCGTCGCGCCGGGCATCTTCGATACGCCGCTCCTCGCTGGTTTGCCCGAACCGGCACGGCAGTCCCTGACGCAGCAAGTCCCGTTCCCGCCGCGCCTGGGCAGGCCCGATGAATTCGCGGACCTCGTCTGCCAATGCATCGAAAATGAAATGCTCAACGGCGAAGTAATCCGACTCGATGGCGCACTTCGGATGGCTGCAAAGTAAAACCCGGTGCATTGAGCAAAAAGGCGAAACCATGCACGAACTCTTCGAGCACACGGCCGACCTTGGCTTGCGAATCCGCGCCGGCGATCTCGATACGCTCTTTCGCGAGGCCGCTGAGTGCCTGTTTAGCGCGATCGTCGAGGACGCCTCCGGCACCGTGGAGCCGAGGCAGCGCGTCGATTTTTGCATCGAGGGAGACGATCTGGAGATTCTGTTCTTCGATTGGCTCCGTCAACTTCTCTTTCATCTGGATGCCGATCACCTTCTCTTCAGCAAATTCGAGACTCATGTCACGCCGACGGAACTGACGGCGACGGCCTGGGGCGAACCGATGGATCGCACTCGCCACGTCATGGAACACGAGGTCAAAGCCATCACCTATCACGGTCTGCGCGTCGAGAAAGTTGGCGCCGAATGGGAAGCGGAAGTGATCGTGGATATTTGACGAATCAGCGCCGCCGCTCCGGATCGCCGAAGGTGTGCGTCTCGATCGTGCCCGCGGGCCACTCGACAATAAGCATCCGCTTGAAATGATAGTCCCCGCCAATGTTGTACCCGCGCGATGGGCCTAAAGCCGCCTCTACCGCGCGATGGGTGTGCCCGGAAAAGATCAACGGCACGCGATCGGCATTTCGGCGTAGCACCTCCTCGATTGCGGTATTGCCCGACAGCGCCGCCCAGAGCAGCGGATCCAGCCCCGCGAACGTCGCCTCACGCGGGAAGCTGATGCCTGCAAAAGCCGGGTGATGCGTCAACACGAGCGCGTGCTCCACCTGAGTCAATGCATGCGCGAGCTGCTGCTCGAATCGCGCGACTACCTCGGCCGTGAAGCGAACATCATCGCTTGGCCAGCGGATGAATCGTCCATCGTTGTGCCTGCCGCGCGTGAAGGCCTTGTTTTGCAGGCGCCATTCCCAGTCGTGAATCTCGGCTTTCATGCGGACGAGCGACCACGAGTAGTCGTACCAATTGATCGTGCCGACGATTGCCAAATTCGCATCAGGAAAGATCAACGGAACGTCATCCAGATAGTGATAACCGAACTGTCGACAAGCGTCTGGAAGGTATTGCTGATAGACGTCGAGCGAATTGCCGCGCGAATCGTTGTCGGTGACCCACAGGTCGTGATTACCGGGAACGATCGCCTTGACCGACTTGAGATGCGCGAAAAGCTCTAGACACGCCGCGAAGTTGTCGGCCGTGCCGATGTCTCCGCCGAGAAGGAGAACGTCCGGCGGGTTGGCGTCGAGCGCACTGACGAGCAGGCGCGTGGCATCATCGCCGCGTGGTCCGTGGCCCCAGTGTGTGTCGGCTGTGACTGCGATACGCATGGTGGTGAGGTCGGGAGGATCCAATCGCCGCGAGCATTTTTATTGTAGCAGACGTGCCGCGCGTTTAGCCGAGATGGCCAGTGCCGCGGCGAGCATGAGCGGACCGCCGATGCCGAAGGGGACATTCAACATCGCGCATGGCACATCGAGAGCGACGGCGAGTTGCGGGAAGAAATCGCGAGGCCAACCCTCGCTGTGATGCTGGAACATTTCCTGCGCCGTCACGCAGTTCCGCATCATGAAGCTGCGCAGCCTGCGGTAGTTGCGGCGAGTGAAATAGCCAGCGGTCAGCGGCATGCGCATCACGTAGATTCGCCGAGGGACTAGCGTGCGGTCGCAGATCACGGTAACCAGGCGAAGTTCGCCGGGATCGCCGCAGCCGATTTCCGCCGCCGATACCTCGCCGCGCCAAATTGCAGCGATCTGGCGCCGAGAGACCAATCGAAGTTGCTCGTTTTTGTCAACGATCAAGAAGCTTGTCTTCATTCCACCGTCCTCCATGAAGCCAACCCGTGTTCCTGGGGCATGTCCATGCCATCCATGATCAAACCTATCGTAATCAATCTCGCCTTTTCATCACAGAGAAATATTCGAAAAAAAAATTTCGGACGACCGTGGTTTTGCATTTCACGAAAAAAAAGCTTGACATCTCCACACGGAATTGAACCACAGCGCGGCTGTTCGCCGCAACCCAAATAAAATGTTTAGCCGCGAGGCGTCAGCGGAGCGCGTGAACCGTATCTCGCGTTCCGCTGGCGCCTCGCGGCTTAGCACCTTTACAAAAATAACTTCCCGAGATGGTCGAGCCTGCCTGCTCCCCTCTCCCCCGCCCCTGATGACGGAGCAACCTTGCCGGACGAGTATGGGCGGGGGAGAGGGGCCGGGGGGTGAGGGGCAT
>CAZAFH010000039.1:0-59012 GCA_964484265.1 uncultured Singulisphaera sp. | reverse complement strand
TCGCTGATTCGCCCGAATTTACCAACCCGAAATCTTAGCTGTGACAAAGCACTAGCTCACCACAGAGAGCACAGAGACCACGGAGAAATTCGAAGAGATCTGGTAAGAAAAGAGTTACGACATTGAATGTAGAAAACAGGGCATTTTTCTCCGATCTTTCGTCTATCCCTTTTTTTTCTCTCTCTGTGGTCTCTGTGGTGAATAATTTGGCCTAGTTCTAAGTTCCATACACGAGGTTCCCATGCGGTCCGACATGGCCAAGATTATCGTCGAACGTCCGCGGATTGGCTCACGCATGCGAGGCAAGGGCAAAGGTTATCAGCGCTCCCAGCAACGTTTCGATCGCGACGAACAGCCAAAACGCGAGGCCATCAAACGCTTGCACTGGAGCCACAGCAAGTCGCTCAACGAGAATCTGGCGCCGCTTCGGCGATTTCTTTTCAAGCAAGCGGGCCGGGTGTGGAACAGCGTCTTTGCCGAAATCTGCGAACACATCAGCCGTGATTCGGCCGTGCAGGATCATGTCCGCGATCACGTGAACGACTTCGTCGCCGTCCGGGTCTTTGTCGTCGATGGCGAACTGCACGAGATTCGGCACTGGGGTGGTCTCGCGCCGCTGGCGTGCTATCCGGGAAGACCGCGGCTATATGTCTGCCCCGAGTCAGGCGTCTTGAAACGGGTCAAGAAGGTTGTTCGTTTTCGCATTGTTGAACCACCGATGATACATATCCGCCATGAGTTCGGCGTTTCGTTCATCCGCAAAGGGAAGGTCTGGTATCACGTGGAAATGGGACCATTTCTCAAAAAGAATAGGAATCCGCTGTTTCCCGATACGGCACGAGATGTTTTGACTGAAGCGGACATCACGCGTGACCGCGCCGTGGAGATTTACGGGCGAGCCGAACTCCCGCGCAAAGTCCGCCGGGCGACGCCTTATGAGATTCGCAAGGTTTGCGAACCGCTGAAGGCGCCGAATCGCGTGTGATCAGAGCGTTTTCAGATATTCGATGATGGCCCAGCGCTGCGGGTCGGTGAGCGAGTCGCCGTAGGTATGCCCGCCGTTGCCTCGCCCAGGCTGCGTGGTGTCATAAATTTTGCGTGCTTCCCAGGCGTTATCCCGTTTTGGGGCCGAGTCGAAGGTCTCGATCCGCCAGCCGACTTTCTTTTTATCGTAGGCCGACTCGTCGGTGCGGAATGAACGCGTGAAGATTTTGGGCCGCGACTTGGAATTGAGCATGTCATAAAGCGTAGGCACGGAGCCGTTGTGCAGATAAGGCGCCGTTGCCCAGACTCCGTCGAGCGGCGGCGCCTGATAGCCGGCCGTCTGCATCGATCTATGTCCCTCGGGTTTTTCTTTCGCGAACCAACTTTGGTTGTAAAATTCGCCGAGCTTTGTCGGCAGCCCTGTGAACCGATTCGGATCGGTACCGATCTGGGCGAGCGCGACGACCTTGTTGGGATACGTCCATTCCTTGCCATAGGTTCCATGGCATTGCGAGCACTTCTTCTCGAACAGCGCCCGACCGGTCTCCGCGAGAGGCCCGTCAATCGCAAACGGATATCGCGGCGCTTCCAGGCTGAGAATATACGCCTGGATGTCCTTATATACTGGCTCATCACGCTCGAACGTGGCAAGCGTATTGTTCGGTGTAAGCATGAACTGCATGATCGACCGCACCGATCGCGAATCCACCATGCCGGTGTGGTACATCGTCTTTTTCTTTTTGAGCAGCCACCACGCCGGCGGATCCTCACAAAGGTCGTCGCGCAGTTCCCACTTGTGTCGATCGAGCTTGATGCTCATATCCGGATTGCGAAACGAATGCAGATAAACCGCCATACCGCCCGCTTCGGAGGTGCCTCGCACGTTGGAGAAGGAGAAGGGCAGCTTATCCGAAAGCCCTGCCGTGCGATTGAAGTCCTCGAAGAACGCCTGGATATCGAGCGTGGAATTGCCTAGCCCGACGTAGCTCTTTCCCATGATCGACCCGCCGTGGCAGATCAGGCAGTCCGTGGCGAGGCCCTTGAAGATCAAGTACTCGGCCGAGCGCAAACCCATCGGATATCGGCCATTATCGAACGGCGCAGCATGCAAGCCGTAGCGGTCGCGCACGGCTTCGTCGTAGTTCTTGGGCCGTTCCTTCAGCGCCGGTTGCCATTGCTTCCATACGTTCTCGTACCCGGTAAACGACCAGGGCGGCGGCGTGAACGCACGCGTCTCCAGTGCCTTCTTTCCTCGCGCGATCGCTTCGGCGTCATCGGCTTGCGCGGCCAAGGGAAGCATCATCCACGCGATGATCGGGATGGCAATTCGGCGGTACATCATGAACCTCCTGATGAATCGGCGATGTTACTCATTCTATGCGACGGTCTTGAGAGCAAATAAGAAAAAGACATGACAACAACGACAACTATTAGCAATCTGCCGCGACATCTCTTGCGAACCGGCACAATGTGAGGTACTTTACAAATATCAAATTCTGGCGTTCGACGGATTGGGCATTCGGATCCATTGCGAATCGGGAAACACCAGCGGAGCAACGTCGTGATCATTCGCACATTCCAGCCTGGTGATGAATTTGCTCAACTCAAGCTCTACAACGCCGCGGCTGCGTCTTTTCCGAAATTCAAGCCTGCTTCGCTCGTCGAGATTCAACGCCGAGTTCAGGCTCGAAATTTCGAGCGGGAGACGCGATTTTACGCCGAGGATCAAGGACAAGTCGTAGCTTATTGCACTTACCAGCCCAATGGCCGAGTGAGTTATCCCTGGCATGCCCCGGGTAATCAAACGAATGCCGACGCACTGTTTGCACACGTCATCTCGGCGATGAAGCAACGAGGCCTCGTACGCGCCTTCGCCTGTTACCGCAACGATTGGCCGACGATTAACCGGTTCTTTGAAACTCAGGGATTCAAACAAGCCAGGGAAATGGTCAATTATTTGCTCAAATTCGAGAACATGCCGACCCCCTCGTCCAAGCTAGGCAACACGGTGACGGCGGCGACGGACGACGACTTTGAAGGAATCTTCGCACTCGACCCGAGCGTTTTCCGCGTGCCGGACGCAAAGTCGCTCCGGGATGCGCTATGGTATAACCCCTACATCGATCGGCAATCGGTCTTCGTATTGCGCAACCGCGGCGATGGCACGCCGATCGCAGCCGGGGTGTTTATTATCGACCCGACCTATGCCGATCCGAGCGTAATCGATGCCGACATGCCGTGCTTTCGTCTCGGTGCTTTTGGGACCGAAGGGATGACCGCAAAACGCGTGAAGGGGCTTTTCAGCTTCGTCGCCAAACCGGAACGCAATCTCTTTTCCATCGGCATGGACATGCTCGGCCATGCCGCTAACCTGCTGCGCGACGAGGACGAAATCTTGTGTTACACCGCACAGGTCGCAAGCGACGCGGGTGCGCTTCACTCGTTCTACCAGCGCGTTTTTGAAAAGCAGGGGGCGTTCCCGGTTTACGAACGAACGCTCGTGTGAACAGGAACGCCCGCCGCGCGATTATTGTTGATCGAGCGAGTCGATCCAGCGAATGACTTCGCGAAGCTGCACTTCGTTCAAATAATCTCGACCACGTTCCGCATACTGACGATGGAACGCCGGGTAGCGGCGCTCGGCGAGCTTGGTGCGAGCTTCGCCGATCGTCTTGGCGAGCGGATCGAGTTCACCCGTGGCGAGGTAGAACGAAAGCCGTTGGTTGGCCACATTGTCCTTGATCTGGTGCGGAGCCGCTCCGATGGCGCAGACACCGCGGAAGAGGTCGCGATGATTGAAGCCGAGGTGAATCGCCATATCTCCGCCGACTCCCCAGCCGTGCGCGATGACGCGCTGGCGATCCACGGTGTAGCGGGTCATGGCATCGCGTGTTGCGGCGGTCACGAAGTCTGACGCCGTGGGAATCCACTGATCCTTGTCCATCACGGGCATCACGAGAATGATGTGGTTGGCTTTGCAATAGTCGGCCCACAATTCTTGGAATGTCTCGAAGTCTTCCTTGTTGCGCTTTCCAGCCGGATGCAGCCAAACCACGACTGCGTGGGCGACGTTCGGATCGTAGTCTTCGTGAACGTAGAGCCAATACTTGTGTTCGCCATCGGGCGTGTTTCGAATCATCAGCCCGGTCTCGGGCATCGGAACTTTTCCTTCCACGATCTTCGGCGCCTTGACGTTCGGATTCGCCGATTCGAGAGGCGCCAATGCTTTTTTCGCCGACGCTTCTTCCGGCAGTTTGTCGAGCACAGCAACAGGGGCGCCGGCGATAGAGCCAGGAAGGTCATCGAGCGTCAGTGTCACGCTGTCGGCCTTGTCTTTGCCCTTGCGCATCACTTCAAGCTTGACGGTCGTTCCCGGCGAGAGTGTGTTGAGCCATTCAAAGAGCTGGGCTCGGCCTCGCTTGGTATCGCCGATAAAGCCGGTGAGTTGTTTGTCGTCCGTGCCGAACTTGACGATTCGATCGCCGGCCTTGAGACCTGCGGCGGCCGCCGGGCTTTTCGCGAATACGTAGCGGATTTCGACGCCGAGCTTCGGATCGTCGCGCAGCGGCAGGATGCCGAGAAACGGTTGGGCGATGACTTGTGTCTTGCCGACGAGTTCAAGCGATTTGATCTCCTTGATTTCGCCGCCGCGTTTGTATTTGAGGGAAATCTTGTCGCCCTCATATTTTACGCCAAGCGCGTGAAGGACCTGGGCCATGCGTTCGACGGGTTTGCCATCGACCTCAACAATGACATCGCCGGGCTTGATGCCGGCTTTCATCGCGGACGATTTGGGTAGTACGCCGCCGACTTCGGGGAGGACGCCGTACATGTCCGGACTTTTCATGGTGACGCCGAGCAGTCCCTTCTGCAGATCCTTGCCTTCTTTCAAGCGAGGCAGAACAGCGAGGATATCTTCCATCGGAATAGCGAAGCCAATGCCGGAATCGTACCATTCAAAGCCGGCGGTTTGATCGTCGCCTCGCGGCGACGCCGGGATGAGCACGCCCTGCACGCGGCCCTTGATATCGACGATCGGTCCGCCATAATTGATCGGCGAGACCTTGGCGTCGGTTTGAATCGCCTTACCCCAGACGCGATTGGTCGCGCTGATGATTCCGACGCATACCGTGGGAGTCGATTCAAGTTTCGCATCGAGCGCCCGGCCCAGCGCGATGGACCATTGGCCTTCCTTGATGTCTTTCTTCGGAACAAAATCGGCGACGGGAAGCCCCTTGGCGTCGACACGGAGCAGGGTCAGCATGCGCGAATTATCCGTGGCGATGCGTTGAGCGACCAGAGGTTCACTACCCTTTCCTGGCAAGCGTACCAGGATCGTCGTCGGGCTATTCAGAAAGTTGAACGCGCTGGAAATGATGTAGCCGTCAGACGCGACGATGACGCCAGTCGTAGGCCCGAGCGCCTTGCGAAAAACTTGACCTTTCGGCCCAGCCACGACGAGGTCCGTACCGCCGCGCGTTTCGATCTGCACGACACTCGCGCCGGCCTTCTTGGCGGCGTCTTTCGTTAGCTTCTCGAGTTGGTCGTTCAGGTCTTCCTGGGCAGCAAGTCCTCGAACGCTCAGGGCGACCGCTACGAGAGCCAAGATTGAAATACGTCGAAACATGATCGATTTACCTTATCCGTTAATCAAGAATTTTTTTAGCCACGAAAAGGAGAGTGAGCGAAGCCCACAGCCCTGACTGCCTAGCTTGCGGCTTTCGGCTGGCTCGCGAGCTTGAGCTTGAGGTTCTCCAGCTTGTTGCCTCGCTGAAGCTGAACGCTGATCTCGCGGCCCGGTTCGTATTGTTTGAGCGTTTCGCGCAGGATCTTAATCGTTGGCACCGAATATCCCTCGACATAGAGAATCAGATCGTCGGGACGAAAACCCGCCAGCGCACCTGGCGAACCGCTGACGACTTCCTCGACGTAGGGCGGCGTCGAACTGACCGCATTCACGACGAAGACGATGCCATGATAGCCGCCTTTGTCCTCGCGTTTCACTTTGACGGTTTCGCGATACTTATTCTGCAATGCTTCCTTAACGAACGAGAGGATGTTCTCCTTCTCGGTCACGACTTTGCCGGTTTTCTTGTCCTCGCGCTGTACGTCGACCTTTGCCAGGATCGGCACGGCATAGTTGATCCAGGTGTCGATGCGGTTGTCCTTCAACTCCCGGCCGATGATGCCAAGCAATTCGCCCTTCCGCGAGGTGATCGCTCCACCGGCGGCGCCGGGGTTGCACACGATGTTGTCGAGGAAATAAACGTCGCCCGAATACGGCGCGTCGAAAATGCCTCGGCGTCCCTTGAGGTCGGCGACAGTCAGAATCGCGCCGCGCTGGACTGACATTGGCTCGTCGCCCAGCGCGATCTTGAACTGGTTCGAGAACGCCAGCACCCAGTCCCCGTTCTCGGCCAGGCCCTTCTTCTCGCTACTGTCAAACGTGAAGTGCGGCAAGAAATCGACATCCTCGTCAATCTTGAGCAGCGCGACATCCAGTTCCGGTTCGCGGGCAACGACCTTTGCTTGATAACGGCGGCCGTCGTACAGATGCACGAGAATGCCGGGCGTGTTGAGAATGTGGTTGTTGACCGTCAGAATATGCCCTTTCGCCGACACGAGCACGCCTGTGCCATAGGAGGGCAATCCCTTGAATCCGCCGATGCCAAAGAGCTTCACCATCTTCCGGTTGACTTGTTCCGAAACGGTGGTCACGGAGTTCTGGGCATGCAGTGCGGCCGCCCCGGCAAACAAAATGGCGACGCCAAGCAGACGGTAGGAAATACGATGCATCATCGGTGACGGTTCCTTTGTTGATCTCTTTGGAATTCGCTCGCCTCTAGTTGCCAGAAATCTTGTAGCTGCCGACGGTGAATGTTCCGTAGTGGGTATCCTTGTAATACACTTGAATCCGGTGCGGTAGCTGGCGCCCATCGACAGCTCGGTAGTCCGAGAAATAGACTTCGCAGGGATCTTCGTTGGCGTCCTGCATGCGCAGTTCCAGGCCGAGGAGTTTCTGGTCGGTTTTCGCGAAGAAGAATTTCGTGAGGTAAATGCCGAGCCGCGTGTTCAGGACCTCCGCATCGACGCGGTGATCGTACCAGTTTTTGACGGTGGAATTGTCGGTCGGCGGCATGTAGATCGGAGCCGACCCGCCGTGATCGCACATCGACGGAAAGCCCTTGTCGCCCTCGAGAAGCAATTGACGCCAAATGAAGAGCGCGGGCAGCAATCCGCCGCTGCCGTTGGGCTTGCGCAATTCGTCTACTTTCCCGCTGTTCGGATCGATCACGTCGGGGAACGCGCCGATTTTCAGCGTCACGAGCGGCTTCTCGCTTTTGCCGATCTTCTCGTCCTTTACCTCGGCGGTGAAGGGGCTATCGGTACGTGCCTTCAACAAGGTCACTCGGCCATCGAAGGAGAAGGTGCCAGTCTTGCCTGCGAAATCGCCCTGCTTTTTGAAGGCCGACATCAGTCGCGCTTTCTCCTGGCGATTGAAGTAGTAGTTCGCGAAGCCCGCCTTGGCCTCGTAGTATTTCGCGGCTGGGCCTTGCGGGCCTTTGACGGGTGGGCCTTTCGGTTTCGCTTTCGGATCAGGGCCATCCACTTCGCGGCGCTGAACGCCCATCAGGCGGACGAGGATGTCCTTGCGGTCATCACCGCGGCGGAACTGCATCGGCACGCGCCAGTCGCGCGGATACAATCCGACGACGTTCTTGTAATGGTTGTCGCTCGTCACCTGCCGACCGGCGAAGGTGATGATCTCATCATCCTGATCCAGTCCGCGGCGATAAGCGTCGGACTCGACCAGGATCGACGTCACTTTCGTTCGCCCGAGTCCGAAATTCTCGACTTCCGTGCGAACCAGAGCACCCAGGCTTGCGTGATCGGCGTCAAGCCCGGCGTGCAGGTGGCCCATGAAATTCTTGATCTGGTTGATCGAAATCGCGTAACCCACTCCCGAATTGATGCGAGCGCGTTTGTCAAACGAACCGCGGCCGTTGATACCGATTACCTCGCCCTTGAGGTTGAACAGCGGGCCGCCGGAATTTCCCGGATTGATCGACGTATCGATCTGAATGCAATCGGTGTATTCGAGAATCACGCCGGCGGGCGGCTGATAACGATGCACTCCCGAGATCAGGCCGAATGTTACGGTCGGCGTGAAGTCGGTCGCGAGGAGAAACGGGTTTCCCATCGCGATCGACCAGTCGCCTTCGCGCACCTTGTCGGAATCGCCCATGACGGCATGCGGGAACTTATCGCCCGCCTTCTTAGGCAGCAGCTTGATCAAGGCCACATCGCCGACCTTATCCCACCCGACAAGAACGCCGTCATACAGCACGCCATTGGCGAGGCCGCACTGCATGGTGGGGCCGGTTGGTTGAACGACGTGGAAGTTGGTAAGGGCGTATCCGTCTTCGGAAATTAGTACGCCCGTACCGCCGCCCTGCCCGCCGCGCGAAAAGATCGCGACGACCGTGGGCTTCACTTTCTCGATCACGGCAACGCGATCGGCTTCTGACTTGAACGCAGCGGGCGCTTGTGCGTGACCGAGCGAGCAGAAAACCACCAGCGACGCGAGCGACAGTAGAATCGTTTTCAAGATGCACCCGATTGCAAGTGATTGAACTTACCTTGGAACGGCCTGACGAACTATTGGCTCACATGCGCATTCGCCAGCGTGGCGTGGCCGGAGAAGTTTGTGAAATTCGACCCCGAAACAACCACGCGGAGCGAATTGACATCCTTGACATTGATCGCGATCGGTTGCGGTTTCGCCACCGAGACTTCGTAGCTCTGGCGTTTTTCGCGATCGCAGTAGATGGTCACGGTCACTTTGCCCTGGCCTTCGTCGGCGATGCGAGCGTCGGCGCCGAGCACGGCGTTGAACTGCTTGTACTTGCCGCCGAGATCGTATTCCAGATCGGCGCCGGCATAGATCGAGAGGCCCTTGTCGTACTTTTTGTTTTGCAGAATGATCGGGTCGCCATCCAGATTGGCATCCTTGCGAACGGGATTGAAGCCGCCGAGAAACAGGGCCGCGGGCGATTTCGCATCGAGATCGGAGAGGTAGGTCAGCCGGCCGAAGTTGAAATCGAACCGCGCGATTGTTTTGCTGTCGAGCGTGATCTTATGCCCGAAGGGCGTCGTCAGCTGGATCGTCGCACCATCGTAGGCGACTTTCGACACGACCAATACGTTGCCATCGACGTCGTAGACCCGGCACAGGCTGATAGCTGCAGCGGTATCGGTACGCACGAACTGCAAGCCTTGAAGCTTCTCGATGGCGGGCTCGATTTCAGCGGCGCCGTCAACTTTGAATTTGATCGTCTGCTTGGAGTCATCGACTGCACCGAAGGCGCCGGGTATCGGATTCAGATCGCCCTGCCGCAGCGTGAAGATACGATCCTTGCGGTTCTTGTCCTTGAGCAGCTTCTCCCATTGCTTGTGAAGTACCTCGTTCTGCGCGTCGCGTAATAACGAAGCGAATGCCGCCAGCGGAACCTTGACACTGGCACCGGTTGTCAGATCGAGCTTTGCGTCTTGACCGACGAAGGTCAGCTTCGTGCAGCGCAATAGCGACTCGTCCGCAAGCTGGACTTCGATGTACTTTTCCGCAGTCGGCTTCGCATTCGCCGTGCGGAATCGGATGTCGAGAATCTGTGTCAGCGGGGTCGAGACCTTGTCGGCCGAGGTTTTGACGACTACTTCGGTGTCCGAAATAAGCTCGACGGTCCCGGCGATCATCTTGCCCGTCAGCGTTTTGACGTCGTCGGCAGCTACGGGAAAAGCAATTAGGAAAGCGGTAACAATCGCAAGGGAATTTTGCCGAACCATGACGAGCCTCGTGGCAATTGGTGTGTGTCGCGGAGTATCTATCGCAAAAGGCCGAGGGCCACGGCGAATCCGGGCAACCACGGCCTTTGTGCGATTTCGCCATTCGCGGAGCAAGCATCGTCGCTAACTGGCCGCGAACGGGTGAGGATGACGTTACCGACGGTTCAGGGCCGGGTTGGCGAGGTTGCGGAAGTAGGCTTCGATCGCCTCGCGATGCCGGGGGGACAGACCGTTGGTCAGTTCTTGCAAGGCACGTTCACGTTCGCGCGGCGGCAGCCGGCCGAAATCGGAGACGAGCTTCTTGAACTTGGTGGGATCGACTGCGCCCGTCGAGTTTCCGGTCGGATCAAAGACATCTTGGCCTGGCGCCTGTGGCGGCGAGGTGTCGCCCTTGTTGCCCGGTTTGCTGCCGGGGCCAGGCGAACCTCCATCGGGGCATTCGTTGCCGTTGCCCGGAGGGCCATCTTTGGGGTCGCCGTCCTTGGGGTCGCCGTCTTTTTTCTTGTTCTTGTCCTGGTTTTCGAGCTTCTTGATCAACTCGTCAAGACGGTTGAGAACTTCACGCTGCTGGCGTTGGGTCTCGGGACCGCCGCGAGCGATTTCGAGCCGTCGTTCGATGTTGTCCATCTTGCGAGCGATGTCGCCGAGGTCCTTGCCCTTCCATGTGTGCATGTCGAGAAGTATGAGCGTCGCCACGGTTTTATAGCGTTCCGGTGCGATCGTTTGGCCTTCTTCGAGCAGGCGGGTGATCGACTTCGTCGCTTCCGGCTTGCGCTGCAGGGCGTGCTCGCATACGGCGCGGTGGAAGAGGTACGAAGCCGGGTCGAGCGTGTCTTCGGCGCCGAACAGCTTGAGCGTGTCGAGCGCTTCTTCGTAAACCCGGCGATTCGCCAGGGCGCGGGCATAGACCAGGCCCAAATTCGCGCGATAGAATTTCGCGAGCTTGGCGTCCTTGAACACGGCCGGAAGAACGACTGGCGCCGGTGCGGAAGCATCACGAGCTTCGGCGATCAGCTTGGCGGCCACGGTGTCGCCGAGTGCCAGCGATTCCGCGACGCGGTCGAGCACGCTGCGCGTCTGGTCTTTCCAGATCGCATCGACTTTTTGGGTCGTGGCTGCATCGGACTTGCCGACTTCTTTCAGCCAGGCCAATACCTTGGGCTTGGCCGTCTCGGCCGTCGCCAATTCGAGCGCCCCGAAGGACGACCGGGTATCATCGGCCCTGGCCGTGCTGCTGATCGCAAGCACGATGGACAGGGCTGCGGTTGTCAGGAAGCTTTTCACTTGTTTTCTCCCTTCGCGATTCGGCTGACGATCTCCTGGATTCGTAATTGACGCTCGGCCAGATTTCGCAATTCGACGACGGTCTGGGGATCGCGAGTCTGCTCCTGGCCCGGGAACCGTTTGGCATAACCGACAGTGCGATCGTTGACACGTTTCTGCAACGAGCGGACCATCTTCAGTTCCTGAATCAACTCAAGCAATTTCTTGTCTCCGGGCTTGCCGGATTTCCCCGACTTGCCGGGCTTGCTGTCGGATTTATTGTCTTCCTGGGCCTTCTTGAGTGCGTCGATCATTTCCTTGAGCGTGTCGATGATGTCGCGTTCGATGCCCTGGGTGACATCTGCGACGTCCGTCAGTTCGAGCCGTTTTTGGACATGAATCATGTCTTGCCGAATCTGCTGGAACACCTCCGGGAAGGCGACAGCCGACCCCTCGGATTCCAGGATTGTGATGCACTTGTTGCATTCTTGCACGATCTCTTTTTGTTTGTCGGCAAGCGTCAGGGCGTCGCGTTTGTTGTCTCGGCTTGGCTTCTTGTCGGCGTTCTTGAGAATGGCGCGGTCGGTGTCTTCCGTGCCTCGCAGAACCTGCTTTTGCATTTCGAGCATTTTCACGCAGCGGTTTTCAAGAGCCGCGAGGACGCGTTCGATCTCGTCTTCACGCATTTGTTGAAGAAGTTTTTCGAGCTTCTTCTTGGCGTCTTCGAGATTCTTGATGGCTTCGCCTTGCTTGTTGCTCGCCTGTTTGTTGTCGCCCTTCTTGATGTTGTCGGTGGCAGCTTTTTGTTCGTAACCAGCCTCGACGACTTTCTTTTTGCTCTGTTGAACATCCTGGTCTTGCTTATCACCGCTGGGCGGATTGTTGGCCTGCTGCTGGTCGCCTCCCTTTTGCTGCGGTTGACCGGCTTGCTGGCCGTCCATCGGTGGAGCACCGCCATCTTTGGCCTGGCCCTTGCCTGCCTTGGAATCACCGGGCTTGGCGTCGCCTTGCTTGCCGTCGCCGCCCTTGTCGCTCGGCTTGGCATCGCCGGCCTTGGCCTGGCTGGCTTCTTTACCTGCCTTGGCTTCTTTGGCGCCGCCCTGTTTGGCGTCGGGTTGTCCAGGTTTGGCCTGACTGTCGGGCTTGCCTTGCGGACCTTTCTCGCCGCCGGCTTTCTTGTCATCACCGGCCTTGGCAGCGCCTTGTTGACCGTCTTTCTTGTCGCCGCCCGATTTCGCGCTGCCTTCCTTGCCCTCGCCTTTCATCGGGGATTTCTCACCCGAGTTGCTCTTGGCAGAGCCTTCTTTGCCTTTCTCGCCGCTCTTGCCTTCTTTGGCAGAGCCTTCTTTACCTTCCTTGCCCGATTTGTCGCCGGACTTCGCTCCGGATTTCTTCTCGCCGCCTTCCTTGGGGGTGCCGCCCTTGGACTCTTGTCCGGGCTTGGCTTCGCCTTTCTTGGCGTCCTTGTCATCCGGGCCGCCTTGCTTGGCTTCACCGCGATCGGCTTTTTTCTGTTCCTTGCCGTCGTTCTTGGATTCGCCCTTGCTGCCTTCGCTCTTGCCTGGATCTTTGTTTTCGCCTTTCAGGTTGGCAGCTTCGCCGGCCTTGCCGTCTTTCTTGAGATATTTGTCGATGTTCTTGGCGATCTCGGCTGTCTTTTTGTTAACGCCCTGCTGAATTTGGCCGAGTTCGTCTTTATCCGTCTTGTTGCGATCTGTTTGGCCCTGGGCGGCGCGTTGCGCGTCAATCGCCTTTTGAATGTCCTGGATGATCTTCTGGAGCTGTTCACGATCCTTGGAAAGATCCAGGCTGCGGTCCTGCATCATTTCGTAGATTCGTTTCAGCCGTTCCGCGAGCAAAGCGCTTTGCTCTTTGGCCTTGATCGCGTCCGTGGTGGTCGTGAACTTGGCCTCACGCAAGATCTGGATCATCTTCGAGAATTCCTGGTTGATCGCCAGGTTCTTGCATTCGTCGATAACCTTGTCGAGCACCTCGGCCCGGCGTTTTTCTTCCGGCGTGCCACGTGCCAAACGCTGCTTCAAGCGAAGAAGCGCATCCTGGAATTCCGAGAACATGCGGGCGAGCTGCTGCTCGCTCGTGATAATCTCGCCGGTATCCGGAGTGCCCGTTTTGGGCTGGGTCGTCGTTTGCTGTGCAAGAGCAAACAACGCGATCGACATGAAGCCGATGCTGGCCAACAAGAGTCGCGCTTTCATGAACTTCGTCCTCCCCGAACGTGGGTGACAAACCTTCGGTTTTATGCTGCCAGGGCATCGCGATAGGGCGATGGCGAGGCAATTTCAAACGCCATGCGGTCATTGACGGCGATAGTATGACGAACCGCTGCGTTACTCCAAACAATATTCACAAAAAATCGGCAATTTCGGGTTGCCGCGCTTCTAATTCGGGCGTTCCAACACTTTCATTGTCCAATTTAGCACAAACGCCTATCAAGTAACAGGTTGGAAATCGGCAAAATCGACACAATCCGCCGATTTATTCGACAAATCTCCGTCAAATCGCCGTTTCCGTGCAAACTCCAGCTGCGTTAACCGTAGTCATCACGCTCCGCGTGATGTATTCTTGTAAATCCATCACGCGGAGCGTGATGGCTACGGTGAAGCATCAATTCGGTCCGCGCGGTACGTTGTTGAGCCGATCGTTCCGCGCCAACCACTGCCGAGTCGGTGGAGGGTAGTCGATACGAGCTTCGATCGTGGAACGCATATCATCAGGCCGATCGAGCCGACTCGATTTCTCCGGCGCCTTTGGCGGGTCCTTCTTCGGTGTCGGATTCAGGTCGTCTTTCAAGAGATTCTCCAACTCCTTCTGAACGATTTCCAGGTAAATCTGATTGAAAAAGCGGGTTTTGTCGCGCTGAATTCGTTCGATCTCGGCGATCAAGGCGATCAGTTTGCTTTCGACGATGCCCTCGCTCATCGCGTCGAGCACCCGTTTGATGTCGAAGCTCAGCTTGCGCATTTGCCGATCGGCTTCGTTGAATTTGGGCGTGTGCTTCGCGCCATCCGGGCTGCGCTTCAAGCCGAAGTCTTCTTCGACCTGAGCCACGGCCAGGCCGAACGATTCCTCGGCTCGCGGCAGACTGCCGCTGCCTGGCTCGGCCTGGTTGGGAGTGAGAATGCTATCGATGGGCCAAAAGATCTTGTTCTGAATGTCTGACAGCCGGTTCGATTTCACGCGGTTGACGCGCATTTCACGGACGATGTTTTCGTAGGCCTTGTGCACTTCGCGAATCTTGTTGCCCGACGTGCCCAGCGCGGTGCGGATTTCGTTCATGCGGATGAGCAGATTGTCCATGTCGGTATTGGGATCGCGCACCTTGGCCGCCTGCTCGCTTAGACTGAGGATGGAATTATCGACGAGCTCCTTGGCCGACTCGAGTTTCTCGAAGAGTTTTTCCTCATCCAGGGCGATCTGGGAGAGCAGTTCGTTCTCGCTGACGATGATGAACTTGATGTTTCCATTCTTATTGCGGCGCATGTTGGAGCGAATCGATTTGCGGACGAGTTTGCCTGTTTCCGGATCTTTGAATTGAAGATCATGCGGTTGGCCGGTTTCGACGTTGTTGTCGAACGCCTGCACGCCGATTTCGAGGGCGAAGTGCTGCTGGCCGCCCTTCTCGGAATCTTCGGACTTGAGTTCCTTGAGATACTTTTGCACGTCGAAGCCGTCGTCGCGCGAGAAATCGAATTCCCACGACTCGGCGGTGCGGCGTTTGGTGAGCACCTCTTGAATCTGGTTCGGGAAGATCATGAAGCGTTCGCGGTTGCGCACCATGTCGGTGAACTGCTCGGCCATGACAAAGCCTTCCTTGAACCCTTGCGATTGGCGAAGGTCGGAAGCGATGCGCTCGCTCGATTGAGCGACCCAGAACGGCCCGAAATGCCAGCTCTGCGGGTTGCCCGGCCAATACTGAAAATTACTGACCGCCCAGGCGGCGCGATAGCGCCGAGCTGCCTGGTCGATCTCGAGCGATGGCAGTTTCTTGTTCGTTCCGCCGCCGGCAACCAGCTCAAAATCGACTTTGCGAACGTTGTAATGATACCCGACCGCCACCAGGCCGTAGTCGTCCTTCACTGGGCATTCGAATGGAATGCGGGCATCGGGTGTGATGAGGAACGAGTTCGCGAGTTCGAGCTGCCTGCGGAATTCGCGTGCGGCAGAGTCATCGTCCTTGCCCGTCGGGGTTGGCACTTTGAATTTCGGCTTGCGCAGAATCGTGTTGTAGACGTTCAGGTTGCCGATTTGCGGTTCGACATCGAACGTGGATTGCACGCGGAATCGGCGTTTGCCTCGAATGTTATCGACGTCGTAAAACTTGACGGTGAAGTCGTTCTTGCGAGTGACATTGGGCATATGGATGCTGAATCCGGAGCCGTCTTCGTTGCGTGTCACCTTGCCCTTGAAGATGTCGAAGCCGGCTTCGAGCACTGCAGGCTCGGTGACCGACAACGACTGATCCTTGCGCAACGGCCGATCGGTCGTGACGTGGATGACGAGGTCGGCGCCATTCGGCACGTCGATGGAGTTGACGTCGCCGCTAGTCGGAAGATCGTAGCCGCGGGTGAGATGGCGATGGCCTCGCAGCGGCATCTGGTCGGGGCCGCGCAGGCGGTGGTAGATGTAGGCAGGCTCGTCCTTGTCGATTTTGATCGACGCAGGCGTTGGCGATGCCACGAGTTCGAGGTAATAGTGGGGCGTCGCGAAATCGCGGCCTGTCACGCGGAAGCGAAAGAAGCTCGAGTCTTTCAACGAATCGAGGGGAACTGCGTATTTGTTGCCCGCGCCTTTCTCGAAGGAATCGAAGAAATTGACGCCGGTAAAGATGACGCGCGCCTGCTCGACGTCTTGCTTTTCAATGGCCGCACGTTCTTCCTTGGAGGCGTCTTCGGGGATAACGCGTTCCAGACCGTACATGTTGACGTCGATCGCGTCGGGAATGTCGAGTTTTCGCAGCGTGCGATACATGCTGGGCGAATCGGCGAGTTCGTCGAGCTGTGTGAAGATTTCTTGCAGGTGGGTGTAGTTGTCCTGCCCGTTGGCCAGGTCGCGCAGCATGGGCCGGGTCGATTCGTTTTCCATTTGCAGTGCCAGCTTGTCGAGCGTCCATTGCTTCCAGTCGAGCCATTTTTCGATGGTCGCCTTGGCATCGAGATCGCGGACGGCTCGCAGCGCTCTGGCGCCTTGCCCGTCGATCTTCAGGCCGGGCACTTTCGCCAGCGTGTCGAGGAGCTTCAGGTATTCGCGGATCTCTGCTGCAGGGCGAACCCGAACATCGTTTCCAAAGAATGCATCGACGAGGTTGGGTTCGAGTTCGTCCGGATCGACCTGCCAGTGCTCGAAAGTCTCCGCGAGTCGCACGCGGTCGAGCATCGCCTGGTCCACGAAGCGTGGCAGGTCCTGCCAATAAAGCGGACGCCAACCGTAAGCGGTGGTGCGGTCGGCGACCACATACTGATAAGCACGCACGTGCAGGTCTTTGCGTTCCTTCGGCTCATCGCCAGGAATGCGCATGACGCGTGCTTGAGTGGCCGAAGGCTGGAATCGCTCGACTTCGAGGTAGGTGCGCCGCGGCCAATAGCTGCTTTGCAGGAGCAGGTTGCGTTCCGCCCAGATCGAGCCGACGTGGAAGAAACGCCAGCCGAACCCGATCGGCGAGAGTCCCTTGTCGGAGAATGCGTAGGTTCCGCCGCAGATGAAGAGCATGCTGGTTAGCAGAATGCCGAACGTGCTGATGCCGACAAGCGTCCACAGCGTGAATAGCCGACCCCAGTTGAACACGCTCGACACGGGGAGTTTTTTCAGCGCCGCCACGGCTTCGAGGATCGTCTTCTCGACCATCGCTTGCGAGAAGCCGTATTTTTTCGAAAGCTTGGGATCCGCCAGTTCGATGGCGGTGATCAATCGATCGCCAAGTTGCTTGGGGAAGCGGCGTTCTAGCACGAGGGCGATGGCGCGATCGTTGAATTCGCGAATCCAGCGCATCACGACTTTGGTAAAGCCGAGCGTGGTCAGACCTGCGAGTACGACGATGAGCAACACGAGCCGAATGCCGACGCTGGTGACGCCGCTGGTGTCGATGCCGTTGAGCTCGCGCACCCAGTCGACGCCGTGCAGGCCGATGGCGTCGAAGTATATCTGGTACAGTCCGAAATCGAGCGCTAGCCCGAGCCAAAAGAGCATCGAGCCGGCGAGCACGATGAGTGCCAGGCCCTCGAGGATGATGTAGCGGCGGATATAGGCCCGCACGGTCTGCAAGGGGCTGCGGACTTTTCGCTGCGTGCCATCGTGGTCGAATTTTTCAGGTATTGTTGCCATCGACATTTCCAACGCCCTCCCGAGGGCTAAATCCAGGTTCGCTTATCTTTTCACGGTATGTTCCAGGCATTGGTGGCATAGACATTCTTGTCTGTGCAAATACTCGCACAGACAGAAATGTCTTTGCCACCGTTCTCACTGGTCATGCAAGCCGCAACAGTTTACGCGCCAGCCATTCAATACCGAGCAGGCTGACGAGGGTTATCATCACGAAGGAAAGCTGCACAGGGAGATATTCACTGAGGAAATCGCTGAAGAAGAAATCGAAGCCCGCGACGCCGATCGAGAACATCATGCAGAGCATGAAAAACACGATCGCGCTGATCCATTGCTGCGTCAGGAGCAGTATTGCCGTGCCGATCAGGCCGACCATGATCGGCATGAGGATGGCCATCCATTTCGCGGAGAGTTCGGGCATCCCAGTGTCAACGCCGCGATCCCACAGGCGTTCGAATTTGCCTTTGGTGGTTTCCAATTTGGGCGGCACGATCTGGATGCACTTCGCCACTACGTCGGCGTTTTGCAGCGGGAAGAACAATTTTTTCATGCCGCGGTCGCCCACGCCGGGTGCATCGATCGGAATTTGGATTGCCGATTCGACTTCCTTGCGGACCTCCGCGGGTAGCTTTTGGATGAACGGACCCGCATCGCTCGACATTTGATACAGGTAGCCGAAGTTCGTGCGGACATTATCCAACTCCGGATTCGGCTTGCGCACCTTGACATTTTGCCGCAGCGATTCGGTGGTGCCCGGGATAGGCAGACGGAATTCATACTCGCCGGGTTCGGTCAGGCGGAATGTTTCCTGGAAGTAGCCGCGCCAGACGTCGTCGCTTTGTTTGGGCTTGAGATCGAACTTGCCGCCCTCGCCCTTGTCTTCCTGTAGCTTGTCAATCTTGCGGACGAACACCGTGGGCGTCAGATCGCGCGACAGGGGCAGCAGGTCCTTGCCTTTCAAGTGCGCTTCGACGTGAACCGGGCCGACAGGGATCGAACGTGCGATGAGCAGTCGGCCGTACTTCTTTTGCTGCGTCGCGCCGGCGGCGACGTAGCGTGCCATCTTGATCCACAGCCGTTCGTGGAAGCCGTCCTTGAAGGAGCGGAGCCGCCAAAATTCTCCCGAGCCAGCGTACAGGGTCTTGCCCGAACCGACGCGCATGGAGACGAGGAACGGCATCTCGTCCTTGCCGTTGTTGATGCGAGCTTCTTTCGGCCCGGCGAAAGTGGCGATGACCGACGAATCGGGTTTGAGCCGTTCGACGGGATAGTAGTTGTAGAAGCCGCGTTTCGGCCTGGCGGTGTCATCGGTTGGGCCGCGGTAATTCTCGTTGTTCCAAAAGAAGCCGTTCCAACCAGCCGTGGGCGATTCGCCCGATTCGTCGAGTTTGAGGAAGTCGAATTGCTTCGCCGCGGGCGTGAAATTCAAGGCGTAAGGCCGGCTTGAATCATGCCCCAGCCCGGAGCCTGGCAGCCCCAGCGCGTGCAGTCGGCTATCCTTGAGCACGACTGGATAAAGAGCCAATAGCGCGTTGATGTCGCGCCCGGCCGGTCGTGCGAGCTGGTACGAGTGTACCGGCCCCGCCACGAAGATGATGCCTCCCGAGTGCGTCTCGACCCATTCTTTGAGGTTCTTGAGTTGCTTGTCGCTCAGTCTGGACCAGTCGGGATCGAACGCAATGACGACATCGTAGTCGCTCAGGCTCATATATTTCTTACCCGTATTGGCGCCGAGCACATCCGGGAAATCGCTAAGTAGCCGGTCCGGCTCGACATCTTGATCGACGTTGTCCTCCCGGCCATTCTGCAGGAAGACGCTCATCTCCATACGTTTTTCATTGGTCTCACGGAAAATAATCGTGCGCAAGAATTGATACTCGCGCGAGGCGCCGCTGGCGAAGAGCAGCACGCGCAACGCTCGCTTCTGAATTTGCACCTTCACCGGATCGGTGACGTGGAATTTTTCCTTGAACGCTTCTTTCGGACTGCGAGGCACGCGCGCTTTCAGGTGCCATTCGCCTTCGAGTTGACTGTTCTTGTCTTCCTTGGCGAGGATCTTTTTCAGCTCCTGCACGTCAATTTCGAACTCGACGATGCCCTGTGGATGATCGCCCTGGCCTTTGAAGGTTCCCTTTTTCGGTTCGAGATGGAAGGGCTCTTCATCGACCGGCTTGCCCGTCACGTCCTTGACTCGGCGAATTTCGAGCAGCACGTTAAAATCCTCGCCATGAAGTCCTGTGCCGACGACGGTGACTCGGGCAGGGAACTTGTCGTCGGGTCGCGTTTCTTCTGGTGCTTGGATGTCGTCGATGCGGATCGATGCTGGCAAGCGGTACTGCCCGACGCCGATGGTGATGACGGGAACCGATCGCCGTGATCCGGTGACGCGGTTGATGAAGTCGGTGCGGGCATCATCGCTGCCGATGTTCGATTGCCCGTCGGAAACGACGACGATCGCCTGCAGTAGTCCGTTGCCTTCGAGCTTATGCATCTGAAGGCATGCGCCCGCTATATTCGTACCTGTCTTCAGGCCATCGATCAGGTCAAGCCGGCGCTGGTACTCGGCCTGTTTTTCCTCGCGGATCTTGTCGTCCTTGATCTCGTCCAGCTTCGGATCTTTGACGTGCTTCTTGTCCGGGCGCAACCATTTCGCCCAATCTTCGGCGGTGGTTGAATTATTTTTGGTGAGATGCATCACGTCGCCTTCGTCTAGCACGTGGCCGAAGCGGTACGCCGTCACGGGGGATTTCTGCACGATCCGGTCGATGAACGTGGACTCCTTGCCCTCCGCGTCTTTTTTGAGCGTGCTCAGCATCGTGAGGATCTTGTCTTGGCGGGTTGGCAGTTTTTCGGGGTCTTGGCCTTCCTCGGGCAGATCGTCGACGACAAACAGACTGCCCGAGACATCGAAGAGGAACACGACCTTGGAGTGGTACTCTTGCTGCTCGAAATATTGGCAGCCTGGCAGAAGGAACACAACGGCGAGAATCGTGTACACGCAGATTCGCAGCGAGCCGAGGAAGATCGCCCACAGCCAGTGCACCGAACGCGAATCGCGAATGTACATCAGCGCGACATACACAAGAGCCACGGCAAGCAATGGCACGAGGATGACCAACCAGGCGATTTGCTTGACGTTCATGACGAGCAAGAACGCGATCGGGAGATAAATGATCGTCAGGACGCCGACGATGCCGCCGCCGACGACTGCGGAGAGCAATTTTCGTTCTTGGCGGAAAAGCACGATCAGCAAGACGACGAAGAAGCCGAACAGGACCGGCACGAAGATGGCCCAGATCGGGCATTCCTCGCTGAGGCGCTGCCAAAGGAACGTATCGGTCGGCTGAATATTTTTAGGGTTCATGCGTATTGATCCAATTCAACTCTCAACATTCACAAGCTCTGAAAACAGTGGCACCGACATTCCTGTCTATGCAATGAGGCCTTACGAGCGAGCTCGTAGGGTCGGCCCATCGTCCTCGTTTTTCTTCAGGTGGAAGCTCAGATGCACTGCCAGCGCCTGCTCTGCCACAAGCACGAGTAGCAGGATGAGGAACAGCCAAGGCGACTCGGAGAATTCGCTTTTGCGAGGCACAAGTTCGTCGGACATGCGGATCGTGTCCTTGGCCGGCTCGATGAGCGTCTGTTTCAGCTCATCGGAACTGACTCGGCGAAGATCGCCTTCGCTCGCGGTATCGACGTTGAACACATGCGCGAACGACGCTATCGGTGCCTTGTCCGGCGCGTTCTGATCGACAAGATGCGACAGATACAGGCCAGGCTGCAAATTGCGTTCGAGCGGGAAGACCAGCGTGCTTTCCTTCGTCGTCGGAAACACATCGCCCAGTTTGACGTCTTCGGCTACTTTGTTTCCGGCTCCGGCCTTTTTGAAAAGGCGAACGATCTTCGGCTGAATGCCGCGAAGACTGTCGGCATCAAGTTCGATCTTGACGTCTTCGGCGCCGACGGTGAGGTTGGCGTCGGTTCCGGAACTGGAGAGGTAGTTTTGCAATTCCCAAATGAATGGAGCGTAAAGGATGCTCGCCGCCGAACCGCCGCCCCAGTCGTTCCAATCTTTGCCGGCGGTGGACATGATGGCGACGACTTTTCCCTTGCCGAAGGATTGCGCGACGACGAACGGATCGCCGTAATTGACTTGTGCTCGCAGCCGTTCCAGCGAACCTTTGAGAGCGAGAACCTTGTCGTCGCTGTTGGCCCAGAATTCGGTCATGTCTGGGAAGGTATCGCGAAACTTCGCTTGCGAGGAGCCGCGATCGGTGAGGAGATACTGGATCCGATTCGCAAGCTGAAACGCACGCGCATCCGATTCGGGGCGAGCGAGTTGCTCGATCTCGTCGAGGTGCGTTTTCAAGCGTGCGTGGTATTTCTGAAGCTCGTTGTTGCCCAGGATCGCCCGGCCGAGTGTGTCAATCAGGCCCTTGACCTCGGCGCCCGAGGCGTTTGCGGGGGCTTCGTTTGGCAGCGTCGCAAGCTCGAAGACTTTTCCAGGCACGCGCTTCCACTGGGCGCGATTCACCTGGAAGTAACGCTTGATCGGCAGGTTGTTGAGCGGCGCCCGGAATTGCGGATCGGGGAACATCTTGCCAAAGATCGGCACGTCGCGGTCGGAGCCAAACTCGTCGTCGCGAATGAGCAGCTGCGGCGAGTCGCTCGCCCGTGCTTCCAGTTCGGGTTCATTGGGCGGCGGAAAGAAGTTGTCCTTGATCGGCGCGGGAAACAGCCCTTTGCCTTCGCGATACATCGACTTGTTGTACCACGCGGCATTGGCGAGCGGTCCCATGAAGATCGCCACGCCGCCGCCGTCGTTGGCGTAATTTTCGAGATTGGCGAGTTGCTTCGGCGTCATGTCGCGGACATTGGCGAGGATGATCGTCGGGTACTGATTCAGGTCAGGCCGTTCCAGCGCCTTCGTCGGGTTGCCCGGATTCAGTTCGTCGGCGAACACCACACTGTAGCTGCCCGGTACCGAAATGAGACTCGTGCGAAGGAAGAAACTGTCCTTGCCTTCATCGCGGCCTTTTGGATCGCCGTCGATAACGAGTACCGGCACACGTTCGCGCACTTCGACCGACGTCCAGCGGATATTGTCAGCGGCCAGGGCGTCGTTCTCCAGCGCGCCGAGTTGTGGGCTAAGCATGCGCACGCTGAGGTGAGCGTGGTTGCTTTCGCCGGCCTTCACGTCGGTGAAGCGATGTTCAAACGTGACCATGGTGACTTTGCCAGGAATCAGCTTGATCGGATTGTGTGGATTGAAATTGATGTCGAACATGTCCTTGCCCGTGGTCTCGTCGCGTGCCATCAGGCTGACATCGATCTGTTTGCTGCCAAAATTCATGATGGAGATGTTGAACTGGACCGGCATATTCTTGCCGACGATGCGCGTATTCGGGCGGAAGTCGAGAATGCCGACGTTGTCGCGCGACGCCGGGATGCCGCCCCGCGCGAGTTCGCGCTTGGGCGAGACCGTGTCGGTCGGGCGGATCTTCAGCTTGTCCTTGTTCTTGTTGGCCAATTCGACGAGTTCTTTGACCAGGGCGTCGCCGTCGGCGCCGGTCCAGTCGCGATGTCGGAAATCGCCGACGAGGTGCAGCGTCGCCGGCGTGTCGGCGTATTTCGTGAGGAACTCCTTGACGACCTTCAAGCCGCGCAGCGCGCTAACGTGCGTCATGCTCGGCTCGATGTCGGCGATTTCGCGCTCTGCCTCTTTGCGGCGAGTTTCGTCGCCCAGTTTCTCGTAGCTCTTTGGCTCATAGTCCTTTTCGAGCAGCTTGGAAAGCTGAACGATCACGAGACGATCGTTGGGATTGCCCTGCGAGACGCCTTTCAGAATAGTTTTGATGAGCACGTCGTTACGGGCCACGTCGAAGCTGTTTTTTGCTGCGCCTTCTTGTTTCCAGGTGTCTTGCGTGCTGAGAGTGTCGTCGAGTAGAACGATATGCAAGTTCGGTTTGCCCAGGTTGTTATCGGAGCAGCCGACGAAACGAGCCACGAGCAAGAGTGCGAGGAAGATCAGCAAGCAGCGCAGCGCAAGCAACAGGAGCTGTTCGATGATGAGGCGTCGTCGGGTGCGCTTCTGGGCCTTGAGCAAGAACTCCATCGCCGCCCAGCGAATGCGTTTGAACCGCATCCGGTTGATCAAATGGATGATGATCGGCACGCTAATGAGCGCGGCGCCGATTAACAAAAAGCCCGGATTCGCAAATATTAGCGACAGCATGACCGTTGGTTTCCCGTTTTTCCGTTTTGCGTTTGAGCGATGTTTTCCCTACTGCGCCTCATCCCGGCGCCTGGGATTTCGCTGGCGCTTTCGCCATCGCCTCGCGGTGATGGAGAAACTTCGACAGAGCCGCGTCGAGATAATCCTTCGTGCTGATCAATTGATAGTCGATGCCCTTGCGAGCACATCCCCGGCGAACTTCCGTGAGATATTCCTCGACGACTTCGACGTATCCTTGCCTTAAAGCACGCGGATCGCACACGATTGCCTCGGGGCCTTCGAGGTCTTCGAACCGCGTCGTCCCAGCGAAGGGGAATGTCAACTCTTCCTCGTCCATGATGTGGAACATGAGAATATCATGCCGACCGTGGCGAAGCATCTCAATGCCGCGGAAAAACTCCTCGCGATCGACGAAGATATCCGAAATCAACACGACCATGCTGCGGTTCGGGATATTCTCGGCAACACGCTTGAAGATTCGCTCGATGTTGGTCTTGTCGCGCGGCCTGCTAACATCGAGCGCTTTCAGGATCGCGTCGAGATGGTTGTGAGCGCTGCGAGACGGCACGACCTGGCGCACGTCGTCATCGAATGTGATCAGCCCCACGGCGTCCTGCTGATGCAGCAACATGTAAGCGAGACTGGCGGCAACGGTCGAGGCGTAGCTGTATTTGTTGAGCGGTCCCGTGCCATACTGCATCGATGCCGAGACGTCCACGACCAGCTGGCAGCGCAGGTTTGTCTCGGCTTCGTATTGCTTGATGTAGAATTTGTCGGTCTTGGACCAGACCTTCCAGTCGAGGTGGCGGACATCATCGCCCGGCGTGTAGTCGCGGTGCTGGACGAATTCGACGGAATGCCCAAAGAACGGACTGCGGTGCATGCCGGTGATGAATCCGGTGACCGCCTGCTTGGCGCGGAGGTCGAGTTGCGAGATGCGTGCAATCGTTTCGGGATGAAGAAACCGTTTCGGATCGTCTTTTGCTTTCGTTTTCGCCACGGCTGCATTCTCGAAGGAAGGAACTTAATTCTTCGTTGATGAAATTCCGAGTCCGAACTTCGTAAATAAGAAGCCCGGACTCGGAGCGGCAATCAGAGTTAGGCTGCGAAGATCTTCTTGAAGCGTTCGTCCTTGGTCAGTTCGCCTTCCTTGGACGGCGTCTCGCGGATCATGCGTTCGATCACCTTGTCGGTCGTGATGCCTTCCGACGCGGCGGTGAAGTTGGTCAGAATGCGGTGGCGCAACACCGGCAAGGCCAAGGCCTGGATGTCTTCAGTTTGCACGTGCGTGCGGCCGAACAGCAGCGCCCGGGCCTTGGCGCCCAGGACGAGGTTCTGCACGGCACGGGGGCCGGCGCCCCAGGATAACCATTCCTTGATGAACTTCGGCGCGCCGGGCTGATTCAGACGTGTCTGGCGCACGAGCGCCAGCGTGTAGTGCAGCACGTGATCGGTCACCGGCACGCGGCGAACGAGCCGTTGCAAATCCAGAATCTGATCGCCCGTGAGCACGGGCGTGATTTCCGCCTGCGTCGATGTCGTCGTTCGGCGAGCGATTTCGAATTCGTCCTTGAACGTCGGGTAGTTGACGAAAATCTTGAACATGAAACGGTCTTGTTGGGCTTCAGGCAGAGGATAAGTTCCTTCTTGCTCGATCGGGTTCTGCGTCGCGAGCACGAAGAACGGGTCTGACAGTTTGTGCCTGACGCGGCCGACCGTGACCTGGCGTTCTTGCATGGCTTCGAGAAGAGCCGCCTGCGTCTTTGGCGGGGTTCGGTTGATTTCATCCGCGAGGATCATGTTGGCGAAAAGCGGACCGGAAATGAACTTGAATTCGCGCGTTCCGGTCGAGCGGTTTTCTTCGATAACTTCCGTGCCCGTGATGTCCGAAGGCATCAAGTCGGGGGTGAACTGGATGCGGCTGAAATCAAGCGACAAGCAGCGGGAGAGCGAGCTAATCATCAACGTCTTCGCCAAGCCGGGGACTCCTTCGAGGATGCAATGGCCTCGGCTGAATAGCGCGATCAGCAGTTCCTCGATGACTTTTTCCTGGCCTACGATGACGCGGCTGAGCTGCTGGCAAAGACTCTTGTACGCCGACTTCAGCTTCTCGGCGGCGTCGATGTCGTCCTTGGTAAGTTCGCCGGTCGAGGCGGCGCCCACGGGAGTCACGGTTTTGATTTCTTTGATTTCGCTCATTCTTTACTCAGTTTGTTGTCGGAGGAATGAAAAACACTCGATTGGCCGCCCCTCGCGGCAAATCGCAAAATAATGGTCCTTCACGGGACGCATGCTGGAAGATTCATGGAATCATCATGAAGCCGGCGGTATGCGCCAGCCGATGCTGACGATACGTTCTTTTCCTTACCCCACTGCGTTGAGTAACATTACGATCCAAATGCCGAGTTTCAACGGAGAAACTCGGCGTTTAGAGATCGCTCGGATCCACCGCAGGCGGGAACGGACCGGCATGAGAAGAGGGAGCTGGGTGGCTCCAATCATGCGAATAGGTCAAAATCCCTTTTCAGAATGCGGCTTTTCCGTCGTTGGCAGGTGAAGCCGCACCTGGGCGACGCGGCATTACTTCGTGAACACGGGCAAGCAGTTGTTATCCAGCTGCATGATGACGCAGTAGACGGCAGTAGAGTAGATCGGGCCTGCGCCCCAACTACCGGTGCCTGTCCAACCGCCGTCGGCGCCCTGGGCTCGACAAGCGCCTTCGAAGAACGATTCCTTGTATTTCTTCCACGTGATTGCGTTCGTCTTCACGCCATACATCTTGTTCCAGCCATCTTCGCCGAGGAAGTAAATGGACGGAGCATAATAGAAGTGGGTGTACTCGTCGAAACCGAGGCGAACCCCGCCGCCGCCGGGACCGGTGATCGGGATTTTCTGCTCGCAGAATTTGAACCACTTCTTGACGTTTTCATCATTGTAATTGCCAGCCGCGAAGAAGCAGGCGATCGCAGCCGCCGTCAACGCTGGCCGACCGCCGCCCAGGGGCGCGCCGACGCCGCCGCGGCCGAGACTGTAGACAACGCCGCCATCGGGAGTCGTCGATTTCTTGAGGTAATCGTAGCCCTTCGTGACGATCTGCTTCGGCACGGGGATGCCCGCATCACGGCAGGCGCGGAGCGCTTGCATCTGGGTGACCGTGACGGAGCCTTCATCGCTGTCGTGGCCTTCGGTCTTCGAGGTGTAGAACCAGCCGCCCTGCGTGGATTGTGCTGCCCCGGCGTATTCCACGGCGCGTTTCAGCACGTCGCGGAGTTTCTCGCGGCGTTCCTTATCTTCTTCCTCGCCGTAGACCGATGCCAGGAAAAGCAGCGCGAAACCGTGGCCGTACATGTATCGCCCGGTTTCCCCCGGATTATCGGGATTGCCGATGAGTCCGTTACGGTTGCCGCCTTTTTGGCTGCGGCTGATGAGAAAATCGACAGCTTTGCGGATATTGTCGCGATACTTACCCTGCGTAATGGTGCTGCCCTCGCAGAGCAATGCAAGACCTGCCATGCCAGTCATGGCGACGGGATTCTGCCCATTCGCGCTCCAGCTGCCGTCCTTCTGCTGATTCTTCTTGAGCCATTCCAGGCCCAGGTTGATATGTTTCTGGTACTTTTCAGGAATCGGCTCGGCAGACGCCTGCGACGCGAATGCAGCGACGATGCCAACCCCCAATACGATTCCTAGCCAACGATGAAGATTCTTCATGGAGACTCCTTGAAAAAAGGAGAGGACCCGGGGTTTTGTACACTCGCTACTAAATCGACGAATCAAACATCATTTTATCACTGTATTCCGATAAAACGGCCTAACCGCTCGGCTTTTTGTCATCAATAATCGATCAGTTGCCAATCTTTACTTTTGCTGGCGGAACGACGGCGCGGCGAATCGGCTGGCGGATAACGGCAGGCGGCAGGTTTCCGGGAAATGCAGGATTGCCCACCGCAGGATTGAACGGTGGGTTTACCGGATTGAAGCCCGCCACGTCTCCGCCGTTAGGAGCCAGCATGGCCCCACGCAACGGCGGCGGAGCCTTCCCGTCGTCGATATAGTGCTGAACCGCTCCGCCGAAGCCGACGAGATTCACCGAGCGCGACTTCAGGTCGAGTTGGAATAGCGTGAACATAGGAACAGACCCGTTGATGTTGCGAGGCCCGGAGTCGTAGGTCCACTTACCGGTCGTCTTGCTAAGGCTCTGCGTCACCGAGACCCAGGCGTTGCCCGTTTTCGGGTTCATGCGAATGTATCGAGCCGTGAATACGAGTACGGGCGATACGTCGAACTGATCCATGACAAGGAGCTGATTGGTGATTGGCGTCTGGGAATGCCAGGCCAGGTCGCCTTTCTTCCACGAGATCATGCGGTCTTGAGCCTTGCGCTGCCCGTCATTCTTGTAGACCGCCACCACCCAACCGTTGACCGGCAGGCAGCGAGTCACATTGTTGAAGTTGTTGTAGATGTTGCCCTGACTGACAGCCGTCGCGTCGATGGGACGATTCAGCGCGACATAGTAACGGTCGCTGTCGCTGAGCAGAAGCGGATTGCGAAGATTGCGCAGATCCTCGACGGTCACGCGGCCGCCAGAGGTAATATTGGAGGTCAAAATCACCTTGCCCGTCGCAGCTTCGACGATCGTGAGCTTGCCGTCGGGTTCCACGATACCGGCGATGCCGGCATCCTCGGTTTGCAAAACGATGGAGTTGGCGGCGAAAGTCTTGGTCCAGGTATCCTTGCCGCTGGTGATGTCGTAGAGCCGAAGCGTGAGGTCGTTGCGATTCGACTGGGCAGCGAGAATCTGATGGTCGAGCATGCGGATCCGATTGGAAAAAGCCGCGCTGAAGTCCGGGAATCGCATGATTTGACCATCGTTGGCGCGGAAGACTCGGCCCACGCCGACGGCGCCGCCGTCGTTCGCGTCGGCGACGAAGAGATACTGGTCGTTGCCGAACACGTGCGAATTCAAGCCGATGTCGTTACGTGTCCACATGGTCTTACCGGTCAGCGGATCGACGACCGTCATGCCTTTCTGCGACAGCACGGCGACGTACGAACTCTGCACGGTCCCGATGCGGCCGATCTGCACGCGGAAGCGTTGATTGTTGAGCTGATTCCAATAGACGAATTCGGGATTGCCTTCGGCATCCACGACGACCTGTTGCAGGTGAACGAAGCCGTTGTTCTGGACATTGTCGGTGGTTTGAATTTCCCAAAGTTTCTTGCCCGAATCTCCTTCGAAGCAATAGACCATAACCCCGACCTGACAGACCACGAGATGACCCTTGGCGTGATAGAAACGATGCCGGGCGTTGGGCAAATAGTTCGCCGGCATGCCGGTGTTCGGGTTCGTCGGATTGTAGAGGTGCGGGAAGATCATCTGGTTCATCTGCACGTTGCCGAGGTTGGTGGTCCAGCGCGGCTTGTCGGCGCCGATTTCGCGCAGCATCAACCGTGGGTTGAAGGCATTTGCTTCGAGAACTAGTTCATTGTGCTTGGCGAACCCGCTCGCATCACCCGTGGGCGTCAACACGATGCCGAAGGATCCCGCGGCAGGATATTGCCCAGGCTGAAGATCGCGTGCAGCGATCTTGGCCGAGCCGAATGGGTTGCGGATTTCTTCGAGGAACGGCAAGAAGCGTTTGTCCGTCGCCAGTTCATTGACGAGGTCTTTGCCTGTCTTCTCACCGCGAACGGGTACGTTGGCGAAATGCGTGCCGAGTTCACGGTAATAGGCCGCTGCCAATCGCATCGATTCGACGGTTGTCTTTTTCTCTTCAAGCCGGGCCAACGACGCCAGCGCCCGACCGCCGCTCGCCGGCTCAGAGCGATATTCGCTGCCGAGAATCTGATAGAGATATAGCTCCGCTTCCAGGAAGGCGCCGCGATCGTTATTCTCCATCAGCGAATCCGCCAGCCGAATGCGAGCCTCGCGGCCAACGCGGAACGGCACGTCGAACATGCCGACGAAACTGCGGTATTGGCCGACATCTTTCTTGGCTTCGACCGCCTTCCATTCGTCGGCAATCTTGGCTTCCAGTGGTTCGCGTTGTTGCGGCGTCGCCTTGGAGATCATCCCGCCGATTCGGCCTCGCAGCCAAACCGACACGGGAATCTTGACGGTCGGGTCTTCCAGCGAGGCGATGCCGCCCTGTTCGCGATGGATCGGCAGCGCACCGAATTCCTTGTATTGCTCGAATGCGTCCACCAGGTTGCCTTGTTTCTCGCGTCCTTCGCCGACAATACGGTGGAACATCGATTTCCGCCGTTGCTCTTCGTTCCGATCATTGGGCACGGAGCAAAGTGCCTTGTAAACGGTGAGGTGATCCTTGGCCGCGCTATCGAAATCGGCATGCATGAGGTCGGTGATAGCCTCGAAGAGCCGTTCCTTCACGCGTTTCGCCAGCGGATCGGCGGGGCTGCGTTGGTAGACTTTGAGCAGGCGTTCGACGGCGGAGGCGATTTGACCGTCCTTGAGCAGCAATTCGCCGTAATCGGTGAGCTTGGTCAGATTTTCCGGATCGTTGAACGATTCGATCTTGGCGAGATCGAGTTTGACGCTGAGCTGCGGGAACGCGACGACTTCGGTCGCGGTCTGGCTGAGCACCATGCCTTCGTAGAACACGAGGTTGCCCGGAGCATTGCCCTGAGCGCTGGCGCGATTGCGAGCCTTGACGAAGCCGCGTTCGATATCGACGGCCATTATCTCGCCGCGTTTGAGCGGGAGGTAATAGATGCCCTTGCTGGCGACGCCTTGGCCCGACGGGAAGTCGCCGGTGTGGATCGACCAGACCTGGCTGCCAGTCTTGACGTCGAGAGCGCGAACCATGTTTTTACCGACGATGATCGCCCGACCCTGGAAGGCGCCGGCGAAATAGAGGTCGCCGTCGTCCTGCTTGCGTTTCCATTGCGGCCTACCGTCGCGCAGGTTGATGCAATGGATCGAATCCGCATCGGGTGCGGTGAAGATGATTCGGCCATCGTGGATCGCGGGAGGCGACGATTTCCACTTGGAGACCTCGGTGGTCGTTGCGGGCATTTTGATCCCGGGCCTGATGCCGATATTCGGCATGCCGGGGAGCTGAATCATCTGGTGGGCCGTCTCGCGATACGGATATGACCAGACGAGGCTGCGGGTCATCAGGTCGATGCCGAACACTTCGCCAGCGTTGGTCGGGCAGACGAGCACACCCTCGCCGTAGGCGAGCTGAATGCCATTGACCCGGCGAGAAACGTCCTGCAAGTAGCGAGCGTCTTGGGAAACTCCGCCGAGAGGCTGGACGGCGATGATTGCAGGCTTCGAGCTATTGCCGACCTTTTCCAGCTTCGATGGATCTATGCAGACGAGGCGGAGCTCCGATTCGCCGGGGTAGGGATTCATCCGCCCGCCGATGAAAGGGTTGCCGACGCCGCCGCCTGGCGTGGGAATTTGTTTCTCGTTCAAAACATAGAGCTTGCCGCCGATCGAAATCGGCATGCTGATGAAATGGCTCTGCTTGAAGGCAGGATCGTTGCCGTTGAGATCCCACTGCAATCGCCCGTCTTGCAGACCGTAAGCGCTGAGCGCATTTTGCTCGAAATAGGCCTTCAGGTCTTGGCCGTTGATCTGCGGCTGATTAAAGGCGAATTGCGTGAACATTTGCGGGTGCGGAGGCACGGCCATGTCGTTGATCGCGTAAACGAACCGATGATCGGTGGCAATGGTTCCGAGAGTCGTGTTGTCGAACAGGAAGCTATTGAAGCCCTGGACCTGATTGTACGAATCCATCCACCCTTCGACGCGCGGCCGAGTGCGGGTATTCGCGATCAGTTCGCCGAGGCTGCGATCCATGCCCATCGTTTTCCATACGATTTGGCCCCGCTCAAACATGTAGGGCACGCCGTCGTATTCCATCTTCATCTTCTTGAGGGCGACACCGACAAGTCCGCGATGATTGCGGTAGACCATGAGACCTTGCGAAGCGATCGGGAAAAAGCCTGGTAGCACGGGCTGATTGGCGTCGTTCATGACCTTGAGAATGCCGGTGACGCGCTGCTCGATTGCCTGGTCGGGGTCTTCTTCATTGGTTCCATCGAGCTTGTCACGGAAGATGGGACGCTTGAACAGCCAGGAGTCGAGCAACGGCGGACTACCGCTGGCTTGGGCGGCGTTCTTGTCGTTGCCTCGCCAGGACGGCCAATCGTAGACATTGACATCGCTAACGACGGTCGTTTCCTTCAGCGTATCTTCCAATTTCGCCATCGGAACGAGATCTTCACCGACTTGCAAGCCCTGTTTGCCCTGCAGGTTCGCCTGCAGCCGTTTCCAGGTGGAATCGTAGCTTTTCGCATTGCCCGCGCGGTGGAACGCCAACGACGCCTTGAACAGCGTCAGGTCGCTGACTTTCGCCCAGTCGGGATTCATGGCCAAAATCTGCTCGAATTTCAACGCAGCCGTAAAGACCTGCCCGCGAGCCAGATACAGCGTGGCGAGAATCTCGTTCGCCTCGATGCCTGCCTTGGTGTGGCAGAACTTCTGCGCGATCTCGGCGATGGCTTCGCGGTTGCCCGTTTTCTTCGCGTCGTCCAGCAGTCCTTTGGCCTCGGCGCCGTAGGCGACTTCGTAGGTCTGCAAGCCTTCGACGGCCATCGATCCGATCAGGTTATTCGCTTCGAATTTGACGCTCGTCCAGCGTGTATTGTCGCGGCCGGCGGCATCGGTCTCGGTGATCTGTACGAAATTATCCTTCTTTTCATTGAGTACAGCCTGTAACGCTTGCACGGCCTGGTTCCATTCCTTGTCCTTGATGCAATCGCGGCCAACGTTGATGACCTGGCGGAACCGCGAATCCTCGACGATCTTAATCGAGCTAAGCCCGGCTGCGGAACCGTTGCCCGTCGGCGCCGGCAGCCCGATCGGCTGCTTGACGATCTGCCCGACGGCAAAATTCCCCGTCAACACGCCGACTCCGACTGTCGTGACCAGCGCCAGCACCACCATCAACCAACCGCGTTTGGTGAACATATTATCTGCCCCCGGCATGATCCTGGGTTTCATTCGCACAGGTTACTATTAGAGAAAAAGGGATTGTCGCATAGCTTCCCCAGCTTCGCAAGAACAATCCATCCGCAAAGCCTACGAAATTCGCAAAATCTTCCGTATCTTTGTAAAGACGAGACCAAAACCGATTTCTAACAACTAAACATGCGATCATGTCTGCCGCTTGCGGCTTAGCGCTCAGCATGGCACACTGTTGAGCGCTAAGCCGCAAGCGGCAAATTCAAATCAGGAAGGAATATGTCCACCACCGATCGCACTATCGTTCGCAACGGTTCGGACCGCAGCCGCACGTTTCGGCCGAATTACGTTTCTTTCGCCGGAACCTACCAGTGCAACCTCAGCTGCGCCCATTGCTGCGTGCCGATTGAATGGACCGACCGCCTCGATATCCCCACGGCGATACGTTTTCTCGAGGACGCCCATCGCCACGGCATCCGCTTGCTCGGATTCACCGGCGGCGAGCCGTTTCTCTATCCTGAATTCCTCGTCGCACTCACCCGGCGGGCGGCCGAGTTGGGCTTCCGCTTCGACAAACTCGTGACCAACGGTGTCTGGTATCACGACGAATCACACTTGCGATCCGTTTTGACCGATCTAAAACGCGCGGGCTTCACGGGCAAGCTCGGCCTGGGCGTCGATAAGTTTCACGGCATCCGCACGGAGGACCTCGCGCGATTCTGCACCGTGGCCCGCGACGTTTTTCAACGCGACAATATCCTCTCGCTCGCCTACGCCAGCCGGGACCCGCACACCGGACTGGAGCCAATCCGCAAACTCGCCGACGCGCTCGACGGCATCCTCGACTGGTCGGATATGCTGGATCGCTATCTCATCGTTTCGCCCGAACTCACGATCACGCTCAACTGGAACCACCTCGCTCCTGTCGAACGAGCCGAGAAACTGGGCAACGATTGGAATGGCGCCTGGTTTGAGGAGGATTACTGCGAAGGCCCAGGCCAGGCGCTGATCGTCAACCCGCGCGGCGACGTCAAACCCTGTTGCGGTTTCGCCTCCGACCTCGATCAATTGACCATCGGCAACATCTACCGCGATAGTGTCGAAGACGTGATCCGCCAGGGCCGGGCGCATCCCTACGTCGGCAGGGTGTTCGCGCAGGGCCTGACCGCGATCCGCGACGACATCCTTCGCCGCGATCCGAACGCCTTGCCCGGCGAGACGACAAACCATTGTTATTTCTGCTGGTACGTTCTGCAAAAAGCGATTGTCCCGATCGCCTCGCCCAAGACGGGCACGATCAGCCTGCCGATCGTCGATCAACCCTGGCGAGCGCCGGAGTGAATGGGCGACTCTAACCGCGTAGCATATTCTCCGAGCGGATCGGAATGAGAGCTCTCGAAACTGCGGCAACGACATTCCGGTCTGTGCCACCAAGGCCAAAAATTGTGCCGCGTGAAGTATTAGGAAGCCCGGGGATTCGCACAGAAAATCCCCGAGTCTGAATTATGTCACCTTACTTCTTGCGAGCCTCGCGCAGGGTCGTCAGGTATTCCACCAGATCGGAAAGCTCCTGCATTGTCATCGACTGGTGCAGGTCGGCTGGCATTAGCGAGATCGATGACTTCGTCAGCGATTCCACGTCTGCCATTTTGAAGGTTCGCACGATCGACTCGGCATCCTTGATCGAGACTTCTTCGGGCGTGCTGCTGACGAGCAAGCCGCTTGCCGTCGTGCCTTTCTTGGTTTCGACGACCCAGGTTTCGAAGCTATGGGCGATGCCGGCGCTGGGATACAGAATCGCCTCGAAAAGCGCTTCGCGGGCTAGTTTCTTTCCAATCTCGGAAAGGTCCGGGCCGACGTTTTTGAATTCGCCGTTGATCTGATGGCACTTCGCGCAGGTTCCTTGTTTGGCGAAGACGATCGCGCCGCTGCTCGCGTTGCCCTTTATTTTCACGAGATCGGAAATCGCTGGCAGAGGCTTTTTGTCCTTGGTGGTTGGCTGCGGGAAGAGCTTGACCGCCTGCTCGCGAACGTCCTTCGCCGTCGATCGGCTCAGGACGCTGCCGGCGGCGATTTCGAGTTCCTTGGCGAGTTGCTTGCTCTGCGCGAGCTTGATCAACGCTCGCGCGCCGGGCGTATTTCGCGCCAGCGCCCGCGTCGCTTGCCGGCGGAGTTCGAGATCCGCCTTGGCGTCTTGGACGATGGGCAGGAGCAGCGGGTTGCCATTTACGTGGCCGGAGTTGCCGATGGCCTGCACCGTCGCCACCGCGGCGTTGATTTGCTTGTGGGTCAATCCAGGCAGAGTGAGCTTGGCGTTGCGTTCCAGGAGCAATGTCATCGCGTCGATGCCGATTTGATCGTTGGGCTGGTTTTGAGCGATGGCCAGCAGGGAGCCGTAGCGATCGACGAGGTTGAACTTGCCGACGAGTTCGACATACATCGGCGTGTTCATCGATTGGTCGAGCAGCTTATTCAAGGCGGCAGCATATTGGGGATTCTTGACGTCGAAGTTCTTCAGCCGGCTGATCGCCTCGGTGCTGATGAGCTTGCCTCGAGCGGGATCGGCGTAGGTGCCAAAGGCGAGTTTGATGAGCGCCTCGGTTTTTGTGCTGCTGTCCTTCTGGAAGTCGAAAGCGCGGAACATGCGAGGTAATTCGTCGGTCGGGGTGTCCTTTGAAGAAACGATTTCGGCGAGCAAGGTTGGCGTCTTTGTGGCTCGTGAGCGCCAGATGATGTCGCGGTATTGTTTCGCATACGCGTCGCGCAGTTCCGGCCTCAGTGTCTTGTGGAAATCCTTGCCGCCCGTGGCCAGGTATTTTTCCAGACAAGCATCCCAGTTCTTTGCTGCGCCGATGCCCAGCGCTTCGAGATACCAGCGGTCGTTCCCGAGGTGTTGGCGAGCGCACCACGCCCACATCTGAGCTTCCTCTTGAGGGAAGCCGCCACCTTCGCCGGCGGACCATTTTTGGGAGCGGAGAGCGATCGCGCATTCTCGTCCCAGCGATCCGGGAACTTCATTGCTTATCTCGGATAGCAAAGTGGAAACCAATTCCGATGGCCTTAGCTTTAAACTACCCTGTTGCATGAGTTGGCGTGCCAGGCGAATGCCAACAACCCGGATGTTCGGATCCTTGTCTCGCGTCGCCGGGAATACGTAATGTTTCTCCTTCCCAGCAATTCGCCCGAGCAGCCACAGCGCTCGCGCCCGCTCGTGCGGCACCTTCGATTCGTACAGCTTGACCAGTGCCGCCTCGGCTTTCGCGCCGGCCGTATGCAAATTGGTCCATGCCAAATAGCGAGTCGCCAGGTTTGGGCTTTTCAGCGCTTCGATATTGTCTTCGATGGTGTCGAACTTTACCTTGGGCACGTTGTATTTCACGCCTGGCGGGGCGACGCGGAAAATGCGGCCGCGGTTGATGTCTTGCTGGCGGTGGCCGCCGACACCGGGGTCGTACCAGTCGGTAACGAAGATGGAGCCGTCGGGCGCGGTGCAGACATCGGCGGGGCGGAACCAGTTGTTTTTCTTGTTGCCATCGAGGATATTGACGATCGAGGCCTTGTAGCCCGCGCCTTCGGGCGTAACGGGATAAGCGCGCACGATACTAGGCCCGGCATCGCAATGGATCATCTGATTGCGGAACACCTTGGGCAGCAACGAGCCTTCGTACACGCAGATACCCGTCGGCGAACCCTGATAGGTCTGCAAGAGGTTTGGCACAACGCCGGGATCGTTGAGATGCCAGTGCTGTTCGGGGATGGTCTTTTCCATGTTGGTTCGTTTGACTTTCCAGCCGGCGCCGGTCATTTCATCGACGTAGCCGTAGTTGCCAAACTCCATGACGAAGTTGATGCGCACGCCACGGTTGCCGTCGTCGTCGTTGTCGGACTGCCAGAGCGAGCCGAAGGAATCGACAGCGACTTCGTAGTTGTTGCGGAAGTTCCAGCCCAGAGTCTCGAAGTTGGACCCGTCGAGTTCGCAGCGAAAGACCATGCCCTGGCGGTAGGGCTTGCCAGAATCGTTGACGACGTTGCCCGCGAGATCGACGACGGGTTTGCCGTTCTTGTCGTGGACTGCCTTGCCCGTGTTGCCGAAGTTCCAGTAAAGTCGGCCATCGGGTCCAAAGACGAAGGAATGGGCAGAGTGATCGTGCTGCGGCTGGCCGGTCTTGGTGAAGAGCACTTCGCGTTTGGTGATTTTGTCGTTGTCGTCGAAATGGAAAACGAACACGTTCGGCGTCGCCGAGACGATGACCTTGTTGCCAAGCACGCAGATACCCATGGCCGAGTCGATATCGCGGCCCTGGTAGAAGGTGGAGACTTTGTCGGCCACGCCGTCGCCGTCGGTGTCTTCGAGGATCAGGATGCGATCGCCTTCGGGCCGTTTGCCGTTGTTGCCTCGGTAGTTCATGACATCGCAAACCCAGATTCGGCCGCGATGGTCGATGTCGAGGTTGACGGGATTGGTGATCTTCGGTTCGGAGGCGAAGAGCGTCGCCTGGAGTTCGGGATGCACGTCAAGATTCTTGACGGCATTGGCAGGATCGTGAATCGGATCGTTCGAGTTGGCAATCGTCGGCGGAGTTTTTTTCTTTTTCTGCGCAGCGGAATCCGTGGCAAAGAGGGCGAGCAACGCCAGCGCGAGTGCCGGCAGGAGAGTTCGACGAATCATGGCGTGGAGCCTCCGATATGGACTACGTGAGAATCGTGACGTCATTGACTGAGTCAGTCTGTGGTTACTGTTATACTTCGAGCCGACGAGATTGTCAGGGGCGCGAACGGTCGCGAAATGATTGTGCGAATTCGCCCGGCGATATATCGGAACCGACGCTCGGCACTACAATGACGCTTCTCCTGATTTGCGTTTTCCGCTTGCGGAGGTTCTGGGCAGCCATGAACTCGATGAAATTCGCATTGCCGATTTATTTAATTTCAACTGCGATCCTGCTCGCTGGTTGCGGCGGGGGGCCGAGGAAATATCCCGTGAAGGGCACCGTGAAGTACAAGGACGGCACGCCGATGGCGGCGGGCGGGATCATCATTTTCAGCTCGGCCGACCCGGGAGTCAAAGTGACCGCACAGGGCGAGATCCTCGCGGACGGCACCTTCAAGGTGGGCACGACCGCAGCGGACGATGGAGCGCCGGCGGGCAGGTACCTGCTCTCGATCACGCTGCCGCCGCTGCCCAACCCGAATCGCCCGCCTCCTGGTTGGCCGCCCATCCACGACAAATATTCGAGCAAAGAAAAATCTGGGCTGGAATACACTGTCACGGAAAACGGGAAAAATGAAGTCACCATCGAAGTAGAACGATAGGGCTTGTGTTTTACGAAGGGTATCTCATGGGAATGATCAAAGAGTTCAAAGAATTCGCGATGCGAGGCAACGTCGTGGACCTTGCCGTCGGCATCATCATTGGCGGGGCTTTCGGCAAGATCGTAAGCTCTCTGGTCGGCGATGTCATCATGCCGCCGATCGGCAAATTGATGGGCAATGTCAATTTCGCCGACCTGTTCATCAGTCTCGATCCGGAAAAGACCAGAGGCATCAACTCGCTTTCCCGAGCGAGAGAAACCGGCGCAGCCATCATCGCCTATGGCCAATGCATCAACACCGTAATTGATTTCATTATTGTGGCGTTCTGTATCTTCATGCTGATCAAAGCCATGAACACCTTGCGAAAGCCGCCCGAACCGGGCCCAGCTACCACGAAGGAATGTCCGCTGTGCCTGTCCACGATCCCGCTCAAGGCGACGCGCTGCGCCCACTGCACGTCCGAGGTTCAGTAGGGGATATGCTTCACACTCCCAAGAATGTTACACCAACTATCAACCGGTAATCCGACGTTGTTCCGAGCCGCGACCGTAAGGGAGCGGCCAACTGGATGCCGTGCTGGAAAATGCGACTTCGGCCACTCCCTCACGGTCGTGGCTCGGAAATGTTCTTTCCGAATTTCAGATGCGAGAACTCATCCTGCGTGAAGTAAAGGCTACCATCTCATGGCGCGTCCCTGTCCCAAGAGGTCCATCATGACACACCGATTTGGCCTAGCGTCCATCCTTTTCACTGCCGCTCTGATTGGCGGATTTCCCCTGAATGCGCAGAGCGAAGCCAGGTCGAGAAGCTTCACCAACTCCATCGGCATGAAATTCGCGACCCTACCCGCGGGAAGTTTTTTGATGGGCAGCACGGGCAAGGAAAAAGGCCGGGGCGACGATGAAGGCGCGCACAAGGTCACCTTCACCAAACCGCTCTACATGGGCATCCACGAAGTCACCCAGGAGCAGTGGATCGCGGTGATGGGCGCCAATCCGAGCCACTTCAAGGGGGAGAAGAATCTACCCGTCGATAGCGTCACGTGGGATGATTGTCAGATGTTCTGCAAGAAATTGCGAGAACGCGAAAAGAAGCCCTACCGTCTGCCGACAGAGGCCGAGTGGGAATACGCATGCCGAGCGGGAACGACCACGGCCTTCCACCAGGGCGAAACCTTGTCGGCTGATCAGGCCAACTACAACGCCAACTTCACCTACCGCGACGGCAAGACCGGCGTCTTTCGCGCCAGGTCCACGCCCGTCGGCTCCTTTCCGCCCAACGCCTGGGGGCTTTTCGACATGCACGGAAACGTGTCGGAGTGGTGCCAGGACTGGTACGGCGGCTACCGTGAAGCGACCGACCCACAGGGCCCAAAGTCGGGCAAGACGCGCGTCCTCCGCGGTGGGTCGTGGAGCAACCACCCGATCTTCTGCCGATCCGCCAACCGCAATTCCGCCGAACCTGATACGCGCCTTGAGCACTACGGTTTCCGAATCTGTTTCACGCCGGAGTAGTGCCGACCCGGATCATCTGGGCTGTAAAAGCGATTCGCCAACCCTGGGCATTGTGACGCAATGTCTTTGGTGTAACGGCTGATTTTCTGGAATGGGATTTTTAGGCGTCGGCAAATGTGTTTTTCCGCTTGCTGTCCCCCTATCCTATCGCGTAACATAACAACATCTTCACCCTCCGCCAATGGACTCCTCCGATGCTCAAGATCCTTGGTTCACCGAGAAGGTTGTGCGATGGCGTGACTCGCCGTGAGATGCTCACGGCGGGCGGAATGTCGGTGCTCGGGCTGGGCCTGAGCGACTATTTCCGCTTACACGAAGTACAGGCGGCGCCGACGCGTGACCGCTCTTTCGGCCAGGCGAAGGCGTGCATCTTGCTCTTTCTGTATGGTTCGCCCAGTCAGCTTGAACTCGCGGATCAGAAGCCGGACGCGCCGATCGAGATTCGCGGCGAGCTTGGCTCGATTCGCTCGACGCTGCCCGGCTGCGACGTGTGCGAACTGCTGCCGACGGCCTCGCGCGTCATGGACCGCATGACGGTCGTGCGTTCGATGACACATCCGCATCCGATTCATGGCGTTGCTTATGCGACGACCGGCGTCTCGAACATCGACGTGCCGATGGAACTGAACCCGCGCGACGGTCGGCACCATCCCTACATCGGCTCGGCGGTCGATTTTCTCTGGCGCAACAACATCGTCGCGCGATCAGGTAACGGCGGCCGAATCCCGGACAACATCGCGCTGCCGTTCCAGTTCTCCAGCCATCGCGTCGGCGAAGTACCTCGTGCGGGTCCGTACGGGGCGTTTCTCGGCAACGCTTACAATCCGCTGTGGACCGAGTTCCAGGGACGCGCGACGAAGGTTGCGGTCAAGACGTTGCGCGACGAGAGGTTCGAAGAGGTCGAGCCCTACGTCGGCATTTCGAACGACAGCATATTTGCGCTGGCCTCGTCGACGAATCTTGGCACGGGATTGACGTTGGACCGTCTCGATCAACGCCGATCACTTTTGCAGCAGTTCGATCAGGCGCGCTGGCAGAACGACGCCGCTCCGCAGAACCTCGATCGTTACCGCGAAATGGCCTATTCGCTGATCGGCTCCGACCGCATCCATCGCGCACTCGATATCGCGCGTGAGCCTATGCCCATGCGTGAATCCTACGGCATGACGATTTTCGGCCAGGCCTGCCTGTCGGCGCGTCGGCTGGTCGAAGCGGGGAGTAAATTCGTCAGCGTCTTCTGGGATGAATACGGTTTGGCCGGTTCCGGCTGGGACACGCACTGGGACCATTACTCGCGCATGCGCAACGAACTGATGCCCGGCTTCGACCTGGCACTCGCGGGGCTGATCAACGATCTCGACCAACGCGGCATGCTCGACGACACGCTCGTGATGGTGCTCAGCGAACATGGCCGAACGCCACGAATAAACAACGCGCGCGGCGGCGGCCGCGATCACTGGTCGCAGGCGTACACGACGCTGTTCGCCGGAGGCGGTATCGCGCGAGGACGTGTCGTTGGCCGCACCGATCGCCATGGCGCGACGGTCACCGAACGCCCCGTCTCGCCGAAAGACGTCCTGGCGACGGCGTATCATCTGCTCGGCATCGACCCGCACACGCTGCTCGCGGACCGCACCGGCCGGCCGATTCCGCTCGTGCAAGACGGAAACGTCGTTCGCGAAATGCTGGGGTGATCGAATCCGGGGCGTCACGTGATACGTTGCTGTTATCTGTTTTCGAGAGGAACTCTCGATCGCGGCGTTCTGCCTGCTGCAAACTGCCAGATGAACAGCCAATGCCAAAAAGCGCCCATCAATACGGCAATGTGCAGCAATTCGTGCGGATGTACGACTCCGGGTATCACGATCAGGAACTTCGTGAAATCGACGATGGCGCCAATTGAATAAGCGACGCCGCCGATGAAAAGCGGTTTGACGAAATTGAACCCATATCTTCGACCGAGCAATACGCCTAAATACGCACCGAACCAGCCCATCGCCAGGTATAAAGTTAATCCGAACCATTCGGCAAGGTCATCAAAGAAGATCGATTTTAGCGTCACACCCGTTATCGCCACGGTCCAGATAAAAAGGAGCGGCGCCCAGCGCTTCCACCCGTGGAAGAGAATGCCCAGCGCCGGCGTGAACGAACCGGCGATGAGAATGAAGATGGCGCTATGGTCGAGCCGTTCGAATACGCGATGCGCCGTGCTGCCGCGAACCATCATGTGGTAGACGCCGCTCATCGATAGTAACAATACGACCGAGAAAACGTAGATGCCGAGATAAATAAGCCCCTGCGGATGCCGGCGACCTTTCATCAACAGCATGATGCCGAGGACGAGAAAGACCAACGCGCCGAGCAGATGGCTCATGGCGCTGAATGGTTCGTGAAAGCCAGGAAGGTCAACGATCGTCGGCTCTGCTTCCAGCACAGGTTCGGGACTCATTTTTCGCCTGCCGGGGTTTCGATGATCCGCGCAAATGGATTGAGATAGTTTGGCAGCAACGGGATTTACTCGGCGGTACGACGTTCTATTACTTTTTCAGCCAATGGGTGACGATGGCGGCGAAATAGGTCCCGCCGATGCTCGAGGGTTGCCCCGGCGCGACGGCGTAGCCGCCGTCCTCGTTGCGGCACTTCGCAATGAACGACCGAACGCCTTCGACGTAAGAAGGCTTGGCTTTGAGCATGACATAGCAACGCATGATGCGATAGGTCGTTTCAAGGTCGGAAGCGATTTCGTTGTCGTCTTTGCCGAACCCGCCGTTCTGGCGCTGGCCGTCGTTGAGAGTTTTGATGATTCCCTGGGCATTCTCGACCGTCGCGCCCAACCGGAGCAGCGCGACGACGGCGCCGCCCGTCGCCCGAGCGTGGCCGAGGTCTTTGCCAAAGGTGCCATCCGCATTTTGCATTTTCTTTAACGTCATCAGCCAATCGGCATTCTTGGAGGACGTCGCCTTCAACGATTCCAACGCCGCGACGGCGATGCGGATGTCTTCAAACGATTTCGCGTGCTCTTCAAAGAAGCGAATGGCGGGCTTTGCGTATTTCTCCGTCGGCAAACCGAGTTCTGTGACTGCCATCAGGCCAACGGCTGTCGTGAAGACGTCAGGTTTCGCGCCGGGCGTGTCGCGGAAGGCGCCGAACTTTTCGTCCCAGCAACTCACGACGAATTTCTCGCATGCTTTCTTGTTGGGGATTTCGCCGCCGAGGTAGTGCAACGCACGAATCGATGCCGAGGTCGCACGCAGCGTCGGGATCAACTTTACGTTCGGCGGCGGTGTCATCGCGATGAACCCGCCCGTCGGCGTCTGCAGCTTGCGAACAAACGCGATCGTTCTCTTTACGCCGTCATCGCCTGCGTAGATTGGAGCCGTGAGAAGGAAAAATGCCAAACCGATAAGAAATCTGCGTGCCATTGGAGCACCTCGGAGAAAATCGAACGTGGGACAAGAATTCATTTTACTGTTCCGCGCAGCTGAATCCAAAGGGCGAAAGATTATTCTCGGATAGTCGGATAAAGCCCGTACTTGCCGAAATGCCGCCGAGCAATACAAATGGGCCTAGGGGACGGTGTCGGCAATTGCTGAACCATTCCACTTCCCAGTCAACGAACCACGGTTCTTTTAGGATCAAATGTGGCGGGATCGTTCAACCCGCTCGGGTTTTTCAAACCCCACATGCCACCTACCTTTTTTCATTTCGGAGGATTTGTGATGAGAAGGATTGGATGTGCCTTTATCTGTGTCGGTCTCGCCGTCGCACTTCTGAGCGTCGATTCCGGCAGCGCGTTCGGCCAAGACTACAAACTAAAACCGAACTTCGGGACGAAGACCCTGCGAACCGGCTTCACTCCCGATCCGTTCTTCAAACAGGTCATCGCAGGCGGCAACAAGACCGTCATCGCTGCGGGAATCCGCATGCGTATCACGGAGGCGCCCGACTACCGCATCCAGTACACGGCCGGCGATACGCTGCCTTTGAGCTTCTACGTTCGCTCGCAGGCTGACACCACGCTGCTCATCAACATGCCGAACGGTCAGTTCATCGCCGACGACGACAGCGGCGGCAACCTGAATCCGCTCATCACGCTCAAGAGGCCGATGTCCGGGCAATACGACATCTGGATCGGCACGTTCAATAACGGCAAGACCGCGCCGGCGACGCTTTATGTCACCGAACTGCCCGTCAGGACCCCGATCCCCAAATAATCGATTTGGTTGAGAAGCTATCCTTGCAAGGCCTCGCAAACACGCGAGGCCTTGTTCTTTTGCTCTCCTATTTTGGCAAGCCAGGAGCGTGAGCGACTGGAGAAACCTTGCGTACAATCCATCTCGCCGAGCGAGATGGATACGATAGGTGATCCCTTCCAAAATCGGGCTTTTCTTGAATGGAATAATCTGCTAGTGTCCTCCGCGCTTTCTTTCTTTCACGCAAGGACGCTGATCATGCGTAAATTTCTTCCGCCGATTCTCGCTATTCTTCTTGCATTCTTCATGGTGGCGGCGCCGGCACTCTATTACCGCTCCTACTCGATCGAATACCGCAATCTCCGCGTCGTTGAACCCGGCGTGCTCTACCGCAGCGGGCAGATGACCGTCCCTCGCCTGGAGCAAGTCGTACACACGCTCGGAATACGCACCATCGTCTGTCTCCGCGGCGAGAAAGACGCCACAGACAAGAATGAAGAATCCTGGGCCAAGGCGAACAAGGTCGAGTTCGTGCGCATTCCGCCGCTGTCCTGGTCGCCCGATTCGACAGGCGTCATTCCGGCCGACGCGAACGCCGCGATCTTTCGCAAGGTCATGGCCGACCCGGCGAAACATCCGGTGCTGGTCCACTGCTTCGCCGGCGTGCACCGCACGGGAATCATGTGCGCGATTTTCCGCATGGATCTTCAGGGCTGGACGTCAACCGAAGCCGTGAATGAAATGCGCGCCAATGGCTATACGATTCTGGACGACCATGAAGACATCCAGGCCTACTTCGCGCAAAGGCGTTCGCAGCCGATTGACCGTTTGCACATCGCACAGCCTGTTTCCCGTTCGAAGAACGTCAACCCTTGACGACGGGCGCACTTCCCCGATAGTATCCTTTAGTTTTTTTGCGCAGATTTCATGACTTTCCGATCCCGCCGGCGCGAGCAATGCGCCGTCGTGGTCGGCCTGGGATACTACCTCGCATGCCGAAACGCACTGATATCAAAAAGATCCTTCTCATTGGTTCCGGTCCGATCATCATCGGGCAGGCGTGCGAGTTCGATTATTCCGGAACGCAAGCATGCAAGGCGCTGCGAGAGGAGGGCTACACTGTCGTCCTCGTCAATTCCAACCCCGCGACGATCATGACCGATCCGAGCACTGCAGACCGCACCTATATCGAACCGATCACGTGGGAGGTTGTCGCCAAGATTATCGAGAAGGAACGCCCCGACGCTTTGCTGCCGACGCTCGGCGGGCAAACCGGCCTGAACACGGCAATGGACCTGAGTAAACATGGCGTGTTGGAAAAGTTTGGCGTGGAAATGATCGGCGCCCGCGCTGATGTCATCGACAAGGCCGAGGACCGTCAGCGCTTCAAGCAGGCGATGATCAAGATCGGTCTCGAAGTCCCCCTCAGTTTCGTCGTCCACACGCTTTCTGAAGGCTTGAATATTCGCGATCAGGTCGGCCTGCCGTGCGTCATCCGGCCTAGTTTCACCCTCGGCGGGACCGGCGGCGGCATCGCCTACAACCGCGAAGAATTCACCGAACTCGTCACCCGCGGACTGGACCTCTCGCCGACGAATGAAGTGCTCATCGAAGAATCGGTCATCGGCTGGAAGGAGTACGAACTCGAAGTGGTGCGCGACGTGGCTGACAATGTCGTCATCATCTGCGCGATCGAGAATTTCGATCCAATGGGCGTCCACACGGGCGATTCCATCACCGTCGCCCCGGCGCAGACGCTCTCGGATAAAGAATACCAGCGCATGCGCGATGCTGCCCTGAAGATCATTCGCGAAATCGGCGTCGAGACCGGAGGCAGCAATATTCAATTTGCGACCGATCCAGCGACGGGACGGATGATCGTCATCGAGATGAATCCGCGCGTGAGCCGATCGAGCGCGCTGGCGTCGAAGGCGACGGGGTTCCCGATCGCGAAGATCGCCGCCAAACTCGCCGTGGGCTATCGGCTTGACGAACTCCGCAATGACATCACGTCCCCTAAAAAGGTGTCAGGACCCTTTTCTGAGGAAAAGGGTCCTGACACCTTTTTAGGGCCGTCGGCTTGTTTCGAGCCAACGATTGACTATGTCGTAACGAAATTTCCGCGCTGGGCGTTCGAGAAATTCCCCGACGCCGACTCGACGCTGACGACGCAGATGAAATCGGTCGGCGAGACAATGGCGATTGGCCGAACCTTCAAGGAATCGCTGCAGAAAGCCCTGCGTGGTCTCGAAACCGGGCGGTTCGGCCTTGGCTGCGACCAGAAAGACACCTGGGGCACGCCGAACCAGCCGACGATGGAAGACGTGGTAAAGCTGCTCGCCAGGCCAAACATCGAGCGGATGTGGAATATCCGCCTGGCATTCAAGATGGGGCTCACGACGGACGAGATCCACCACCGCACCAAAATCGATCCGTGGTTCCTCAACGCGATTCGGGAAATCATCGTCGTCGAGGAGAAGCTTCGCGCCTGCCCGAATCTCGAAGCCGCGTCCGACGACCTGCTCTGGGAGGCCAAGCAGCACGGCTTCTCCGATCGCCAGCTGGCTTTCCTCTGGGACACCGACGATCTGCGCGTGCGCGAACATCGCAAATCGCGCGGCATCGAAGCAGTGTTCAAGCTAGTCGATACCTGCGCCGCCGAGTTCGAGGCCTATACGCCGTACTATTATTCGACTTACGAGCGGCCTAGTATCGGCATCGGCAGTTCGGAGGTCGGATCCATCCTGATCTCGGAAGACGAGACCCGTCCCGCGAAGGACGGCAAGGAACGCATTATGATCCTGGGCGGCGGGCCGAATCGCATCGGGCAGGGAATCGAGTTCGATTACTGCTGCTGCCATGCCGCGTTCGCCCTTCGCGCAGCCGGGTTTGAGACGATCATGGTCAACTCGAATCCGGAGACGGTTTCCACCGATTACGACACCAGCGACCACCTTTTCTTCGAGCCGCTGACCTCCGAAGATGTGCTCAACATCTGCGATCGCGTAAAGCCGAAGGGCTTGATCGTGCAATTCGGCGGGCAGACGCCGTTGAATCTCGCCAAGGCATTAGAAGCCGCCGGCGCTCCGATCATCGGCACGAGCGTCGATTCTATCGACATCGCCGAGGACCGCAAGCGGTTCGGCGAACTCGTTGATCGGCTTGGCCTGAAGCAGCCGAAGAACCGCACCGCGCGCGACCTGCAGGGCGCCATCTTCGCCGCCCGGGAAATGGGCTTCCCCGTACTGGTTCGGCCCAGCTTTGTGCTCGGCGGCCGAGCCATGGAAATCGTCTACGACGAGGAACACCTCAAGCTCGTTGTCAATCAGGCGCTTGACGTGTCCGCTGGCAAACCGATTCTGATCGACCAGTTCCTCGATTCCGCCGTCGAAGTCGATGTCGATTGCCTCGCCGACGGCAACCGCGCTATCATTGGCGGCGTAATGCAGCACATCGAAGAAGCCGGCATCCACTCCGGCGACTCGGCCTGTGTCATCCCGCCGTACAGCCTGCCCGTGGAAGTCGTCGAGGAGATCAAACGCCAGACTAAGGCGATGGCCCGCGAACTTCACGTCAAAGGTCTGATGAACGTGCAGTTCGCGGTCACCGGACTTCGTGGCCGCGACAGGTCCGACAGCGAACGTCACGACCAGGGGACGGTGTACGTGCTCGAAGTGAACCCCCGCGCGAGCCGAACAGTTCCGTTCGTTGCCAAGGCGACGAATGTGCCGCTCGCCAAGCTTGCATCTTTGATCATGGCCGGCAAGACGCTCGACGAACTTGGCGTCCACGATGAGATCGTTCCCAAACATTTCAGCGTGAAGGAGAGCGTATTCCCGTTCAACAAGTTTCCGGGCGTGGACATCATTCTCGGCCCCGAGATGCGCTCGACGGGCGAAGTCATGGGCATCGATGACAGCTTCCCGATGGCGTTCGCGAAAAGCCAGATTGCCGCCAACAGCCCGTTGCCTCGCAAGGGCACGGTGTTCATCAGCGTCAACGATCGCGACAAGCTGGAGATTGTTTCCGTCGCGCGCGACCTGGCGGCGATCGGGTATCGCGTAATCTCGACGCGGGGCACAGCCAAGATTCTGCGCGATGCAGGCGTCGAGGTTCTCGAAATTTGCAAGCTGCAAGAGGGTCGGCCGAACCTGATCGACTACATGAAAAACCGCGAAGTGGATCTGGTGATCAACACGCCGTCGGGAAAAGGCGCCTACACCGACGAGGGGAAGATCCGCGCCGCCGCCGTCATGAGTCGAGTCACGTGCATCACGACACTCGCCGCCGCGAAGGCCGCCGTCGAAGCGTGCAAGGCCTTGGCCGCGGGCGAATTGAAGGTCAGGCCGCTGCAGGAATGGTTCGAGTGAAATGTCGCGAATGATGAAATGCATCACTCGAACGGCCAATTCGCGCCGAGCGCCTTCTTTTGCGCGGCGCCGACGGCGTCGACGCCCAGCTTGCCGAGCTTGAGCAGACGATCGAGCTGGCTGCGGCTAAAAGTCGCCTCTTCGCCCGTGCCTTGCACCTCGATGAATTGACCGCTGCCCGTCATTACGAGGTTCATGTCCACCTCGGCATCCTTGTCTTCCACATATTCCAGATCGAGCAGTTCAACGTCGTTCAACAATCCCACGCTGATGGCGGCGACACTGTCGCGCACGATTTCGGGGATCGGCGGAATCTTGCCCTTGAGCGACACGAGTGCGTCGATCAGGGCCACGAACGCGCCGTTGATGCTCGCCGTGCGCGTGCCGCCGTCGGCGTCGATCACGTCGCAGTCGAGCCAGAGCGTGCGTTCGCCGAGTTTGTCGAGATTGACAATGGCGCGTAGGCTCCGCCCGATGAGCCGCTGGATCTCGACGGAACGGCCATCGACCTTGCCCGCCCGATCGCGTTGCTTGCGCTTGTTCGTGCTGCCGGGGAGCATGCCGTACTCCGCGCTCAGCCAGCCCTTTCCCGTGCCCTCCAGAAACGGCGGCACGCTCGGCTCGACGCAACAAGTGCAGAGCACGACGGTCTGCCCCATGCGAACGAGCACGCTGCCCGGCGCCTGGCGGGTATATTTGCGTTTGAAGGTGAGCGGGCGAATGGAATCGACGGCACGTCCGTGGGGTCGCGATGTCATAAATACGTCCTATTCTTCCATCCAAGCCCCAGGATGAGCGCAGCGATTTCTGGGGGTGAACCCCCACCATTCGCTTCGCTCATGGTGGGGCTTGAAGTGTTTACTTCGAAAACAGCTTTTCCGCCGTCGAGCGAAAGACGCCCTGCGCCTTGGCGCCGTCACGCGGGAAGCCATTGTGCTGCACCATCCAGACGGTGATCAGGCCGCGTTTACTATCGACAGACATATTGGTGGCGAAAGCTCCGCCATGGCCGTACACGCCGTTGTTGGCGGTGAAACCGAGGCCCCAGCTTTGTTTGAGTTCCTTCGGCGTCTGGCGCATTGTCATCTCCTTGACGGCCGAGGCGCTTAGATAACGTTTGCCCTTGAACTCGCCGTTGTTGAGGACCATCTGGCAGAAAACGGCCACGTCTTGCGCGGTCGAGAACAATCCGCCGGCGGGCATTGGCTGGCGTTTGCGGTCGTCGAGCGGATACTTCAAGGCCCAGATCTTCGTTTCTTCAAGCCCGTTCTTGTCAGCGTTTGGTTTGTACGATTTCGCAAGGCGCTTCAGTTGTTCGCCGTTGGGCCAAAACGTCGTGTCTTTCATGCCGAGCGGGTGGAACAAGCGTTTGTCCATGAAGTCTTCGTAGCTCATGCCGCTGGTGACTTCGATGATTCGGCCGAGCGTATTGATGCCGGGATTCGAGTAGATGAAACTCGTGCCCGGTTCGAATTCCAGCGGCGTCTTGCCGTATTTTTCGCCGGCATATTTGAGCGTCAGCATGTCGAGCGTCGGCGTCTCGATGGCGATTTTGCCGGGCAATCCGCTGGTGTGCGTGAGCAGGTCGCGCACCGTGATCGGACGTTTCGGCGCCGCCAGCTTGTCCTTGCCGACTTTGACCATTTGGCCTTTGAATTCCGGCAGATACTTTTCGACGGGATCGTCGAGCCGGACTTTGCCTTCGTCCACGAGCATCATAATGGCAGCCGCGGTGATCGGCTTCGTCATCGACGCGATCCAGAAGATCGCATTGAGCGGCATCATCACCAGGGCGCCGATGTCGAGGTAGCCGATCGCTTCCTGGGCGAGCACCTTGTCCTTGTCCGCCACCAGCATCACCGCGCCGGCAAGCGATTTATTCTCAACAAACGGCTTCACCGATCCAGCCAGACCCTTGCCAACCGGCTTCGGCTGCGAATGTCCCTCCACGGAGACAAGCAGCATCGCCAGCAGCATCAACATCGGCGAAGCAATCATCATTCCACGACGCGAAAGCATTTGACGCATAAAAGACCCCCGAAAAAGAATATCCTCGTACTACAGAGCTTATCGTAGGCATCACGCTCCGAGCGTGTGAGTTTTTTTAGTTTTCGTGTCTGGGCCTCTCCGAGGAGGAGGTTGTTTGAAAAGATCAGCGTTTGCGTTTCCGCGGTTCTTTTCTCAAGAATCCGCGGACCTGGTTTCCTCGCTTGTCTCATCCGTGCCGTGCGCAGGAAATCTCCGCCGAATTCTCTTGGGCTGCGTGCAGGGCCGCGCCGCGCAACAAATTCAAAGCCAGCACGTGCCACCGCCAGTTGATAAACGCCTTGGTTGCGCAGCCGAGCGTTTGGCAATTCGGCGACCGGCGCTCGAAGCTACTACAGCATTAAGCGCCGGCTTTGGGTTTCAGTGGTATTAAGCGTAGCTCTGAAAGAGCGAAACACCGAATTATCATGGCTCTACCAGCGATTGCGACATTGGAACGATCCGCGGCGTTTCGCTCTTTCAGAGCTTGTGCCTCTGCCAATCGTTAACCCCGGGGCGGCGCTGCGCCTTGTTCGGGGCTGATCCATACGCGCCGAAAATGGCGTGCCATATATATTTAGACAGGGTTGGATTCAAAGGAAGGAAACAACTCCGCGAGCTTGCAGCGGAAACCGGGGATAATGGTTTCGCCGTCAAGGTCGTTGTTCTTGCGCAGTTTCGTTACAGTCCCGTCGATTCGGTGGATGTAGGCAAGCTCATTCTCCGGGTCGATAATCCAAATCAGGGGAATGCCGGCTGAAAGGTAGTCTTCGATTTTTTCATTAATCTCGGCGAATTCGTCGTGAAATGAAATAACTTCAACCGCGAGATCAGGAGGAATCGATACGAATCCCTCCTGCAAATGATCTGCAGTGAATCGTTCGCGTTTGAAGTAGGAGACATCGGGCTTTCGCACCTTGCGAGCGTCCCAGGGAAAACACTGTATTCCGTTGGTTGAAGACAACACCACGCCCGTGCGGTGAGCCTGGCAGAAATTTCCCAGTGTCATCAATAACTTGCCTTCTACGAGTGCGGATAAGACGCTCACAGGTTTCTCCACGAGTTCTCCGTCGATAAGCTCGATGCTGTTTGCATCGGGCATCGCGAGGAGTTCAGCGGGCGTGTGGATTTGCGATTGAACGGTGCTCATGACTGGATCCAGAGTTTACGTTTTCGGCATTATATCCTCGCAAAATCGCCGCGCCAAGGACGATGCGATGGCTCCCCGCTCGGCGTCTTACAGTAATTCGCGGATCGGTTCGCCGTTCTCGAGAATACGGCGAGGCCGACCCGTTGGGTCGAGGTACTGCGTGTCGATAGGCACTTCCATGTGGTGGTAAATGGTCGCTGCCAGGTCGCCAGGCGTGACTCGGCGTTCCTTGATGGCGCCGCCGTCGGCTTCGGTGGCGCCGATCACCTGTCCGTGTCGAAGTCCGCCGCCGGCGAGAACCATCGACATCACGGGCGGCCAATGGTTGCGGCCATCGGTGCTTTCCTGCGTGCCCGTTTGCGGCGTACGTCCGAACTCGCCCATCGCGATCACGAGCACGTCGTCGAGCATGCCGCGCTGATCGAGATCGCCGACGAGCGTGGTGACGAGGTGATCGAACAAGGGCAGCAGAGGTCTCAGTCCGTTCCAGATGCCGCCGTAGGGCGGGATGTTGTCGCCGTGAGTGTCCCATGTGCCCGACGCTGTGTGATAACTGAGATCGAGCGTGACGAAACTGGTGCCGGCTTCGACGAGTCGCCGCGCGAGCAGCGCCTGCTGACACCAGAGATGCGAGCCATAGCGATCGCGAATCGATTGCGGCTCGCGCGCGATGTCGAAGGCGTTCTGGGCACGTCGGCCGGTGATCATCTCAACGGCTTGCTGATTGTAGCGATCGAGTACATCCACCTGGCCTGTAGCATCGACTTCTCGGCGAATCGAATCGAAGGCTTGCGAAAGTGCCCGGCGTTCGTGGATACGGTCGAGCGTGATGCCCGCCGGCATGTCGAAGAGCGTCGGCGCGGAGACGACGCCAGTGTCGTTGCCGACGAGGTCGTAGACGGGCAGAGTCGCCGCCTGCTGTGCCATGAACGGATCGTACTGCCTGCCGAGGTTGCCCGCGAAGGCAACATGGCTGCGCGATCGCATGAATGCGGCATAGGCCGGCATCGACGGATGATTCGCGCCGCGATACTTGGCGACGATCGACGCGATGGCGGGATAGTCGCGGCCATTGGGATTGACGCGCGGCGCCGCCTGAAGATTCGCGGTCTGCATGACCATGTTCGGCTCATGGTTCGAGTGCGTCGAATCCATCGAGCGGATGATCGTGAATTTGTCGAGCATCGCCGCTTGCCGGGGCAGATATTCGCAGATTTGCACGCCGGGCACGCGCGTGGCGATAGGCGAAAACGGCCCGCGATTTTCCAGCGGTCTCGCCGGCTTCATGTCCCACATATCGATGTGGCTGGGCCCGCCCGCCATCCACAGCAGGATGACGCTCTTGTTCGTGCGCGGCGTCTGTCCCACCGCTTCGGCACGACTTTGCAGGAGACGAGGAACCGTCAACCCCGCGATGCCAGCGAGGCTTGCTTTGAGAAAATTTCGCCGCCCGTGAAGAACGAGGCCTTCACGAATTCGCGGATTGAAGTGGGTGAATGCGTGTTGCTGGTGGGTCATGTTTTCGATCCTCCATGGGAAACAGCGTTCGCTTCGGTCGAATGCTCGCCTTGTTCTGAAAGTTATTCAAAGAATTTGCTTATCGCTCCCAGTCCGTTTTTTCATCGGGAGCATATCGGTAGTGCCAAATGACCAGGTCGGATTGAACCAAATCAAGAGGACTTTCGCCTTCTTTCGGTTCACGCTTCATCGTTACACCCACTTCCAGTTTCACGCCCTCAAGCAGTTTTGGCTGGTCGAATAGGTATTGATTGTGATTTCGGACAGCCGTCCGCATAGTCCATTAGTCCATTGCTCATCAAAATCCGTATCCATGTGTCTGAAAGCGATAGCATCAGGGCAAATTGGAGATTCGAACTCCACACCATCCCACGGGCCACCGTTAAATCTCAGTTTCATCAATTATGTTCCTTACTGGAATGGTCCTCTTGTCTGCCTCACTTCGGCTAATCTGGAATCACATGCGCACTTTCGATTCCTTTCAGATCGATAGTGAAAAAACGAGGCGCTATCAAGCTACAAATCAGCTTCGGTGAGTCCTGCTTGTTTCATCAGGTCGGCTTGCAGACCTTTCTTTAGATCGTGATTTCCATGCACAGGTACTGAAATCGTTGCGGTATCATTCGTCTTCGTGTAAATGAAGTGGCTGCTCTTGGTAGTGCGTTTAAGCGTCCAGCCGTGCTTCTCAGGGATTTTGCAAAAGCGTTTGCCAGAAACGGTCTTCATACCTCCATTTCCTCGAACGCCTGTGCTTCCTGAAGGGCTAATTCCTCGCGAACAGCAAGGCAGCCCTCCAGAGCATCAAGTATGTTGGCTTTGACCTCATCGAGCGTTTCACCCTGACTGACGCAACCGGGAATCGCAGGGACTTTTGCCCAGTAGCCTCCCTCTTCGGCTTCATAGATAAATGCTCGAAGTTTCATAAAATCGCACTCCAATCGATCTGTACGAAATCAGGTCATGCTGATTTATTGTCGGACAGGTGAAGGCTAGTTTACGCCAACAACTCCGGGATTACTTGCGCGCCTTCGACGCCCGTCAGCTTCTGGTCGAGGCCCTGATGACGGAATACCAAGCGTTCGTGATCGATGCCCATGCACTTGAGCACCGTGGCGTATAGGTCGAGCAGATGGCATGGCTTATCGACGATGTTGTAGCTGAAGTCGTCAGTCTCGCCGTAGGTCATGCCGCCTTTGATCCCGCCGCCGGCCAGCCACATGCAGAAGTTGCGCGGGTGATGATCGCGGCCATAGTTGTCGCGTGTCAGTGCGCCTTGCGAATACACGGTTCGGCCAAACTCGCCGCCCCAGATGACGAGCGTGTCGTCAAGCATGCCGTGGTTCTTCAGGTCTTGCAGCAGGGCCCCGGTGCCGCGGTCGGTGTCGTCGCATTGATTTTTGAGCGCGACCGGAAGATTGCCGTGCTGATCCCAGCCGCGGTGGAGAATCTGCACGACGCGCACGCCGCGTTCGACGAGACGCCGGGCCAAAAGGGCACTGTTCGTGAACGTGCCTGGCACGCGTGCGTCGGGGCCGTACATGTCGAGCGTGCGTTGCGACTCCCGGCTCAGGTCCACCAGTTCGGGCACGCTGGTCTGCATGCGAAACGCCATCTCGTATTGTACGATGCGGGTGAGCGTTTCAGGATCACCGAGCCGTTCGAAGTTTCGCTGATTGAGTCGGGCAAGCGCGTCGAGCATCGCGCGGCGGTCATCGCCGGTGACTCCTTGCGGATTCTGCACGTAGAGGACGGGATCGCCGGTGCCACGCAGCGCGACGCCGTTGAAGCGCGTCGGCAGAAAGCCCGAGGACCACATGCGAGTGAAGAGCGCCTGCCCATTGCCCGATGCCGGGAAGCGCGGCGTGAAGACGACGAACGCGGGCAAATTTTGCGTTTCCGCGCCGAGGCCATACGCCAGCCAGGAACCGATCGATGCCTTGCCGGGAACTTCGCTGCCCGTCATGACGAACGTGCATGCCGGGTCGTGGTTGATGGCATTGGTGTGGATCGTTTTGATGAGGCAGATATCGTCAACGTGTTTGGCGGTGCGAGGCAGCAGTTCGGACACCCAGGTGCCGCTTCGGCCGTGCTGGGAGAACTTGAACTTCGTCGGCGCGACGGGATGACGCCCTTGGCCGCTGGTCATGGTGGAGAGGCGCTGGCCCATGCGCACGCTGTCGGGCAAGTTTTCGTTGAAATAGCGCTGCATCTGCGGCTTGTGGTCCCACAAATCAATTTGCGACGGCGCCCCGTTCATGTGCAAATAGATGATCGCCTTCGCCTTCGCCGCGAAGTGCGGCAACCCAGGCAAAGCGGGATGCACCGGCGAGCCAGGAGCGTGAGCGACTGGAGGAGACTGCGCGTTACAAAGCGACAACCCCGCCGCCCCGAAGCTAAGCCCGACCGATGCAAAGAACTGGCGACGCGTTTGGTTGACGTGAAAGTCGAAGAGGGGGTTCATATAGTTGGCTCCGGAAAATTATCATTCTATCCGTCAGACTCGCCACACGCGCTCCAAATCCAGCACAAATCCTGGCAACTCAGGATCTCCGCTGACGCTCGTCGGGTTGTCGAGCACCAGCACCGGTTGGCCGGGGCGGTAGACGTGGACTTGTAATTGGTCCGGATCGATCAGCCAGCCGAGTTTACAGCCGTTGGCGATGTACTCCTCCATCTTTTCCTGAAGCACCTTGAGCACGTCGCTCGTCGAGCGTACCTCAATGACGCAATACGGACAGAGTGGCAGGAACTTTCGGCGTTGCTCGGCCGTAAGCGATGCGAATTGGTCTTGTGTTATCCATGAGGCATCGGGCGAACGGTTGGCGCCGCTAGGCAGGATATAACCGTTGCTCGATCCGCCAACTTTACCGCGACCAATCGCCCTCGCCCAAACTCCGAGCTGTATACAAACCTCTGCTTCTCGAAATCCGGAATCTCCTCCGCATGGCGCCATGACGATCAGGTCTCCTTTCGCAGTGCGTTCGAATCGCTTGTCGGAATTGAGCTGGCAGAAATCGAAGAACTGATCCTGCGTCATCGGCACGGCAGGGTGGAGTTGCAGCCGAATCTCGGGAAAATCGATCGCGTGCGGCGTACCCTGGTCAGGAAGAGTTGCGATGCTCATCGTTTACCTTCTTTCGTGCGAAATTCCGCTCGAAACTAACAGTGTATTGTATCAGACTTAAGCTCGGTTCGCGATGTCGTAGTTCTGCCTCGCCAGAAAGAACCAATCCCACGGCGCAGGATATTCTTTCAGTTCTTTGCTGCCGGCGAATTGATCCCACGAGAGATGGACCTTCTTCAACTTTTGCAGGGAAAAGCCTGCCTGCGCGAAACGATGCCGAATCTCGAACGGATGCCAAAAGTGCTGTTCCAGGCCCTTGAATCGAAATTCGCTGAACGCGAAATCGTAGAACTCGTGGTCGCCCAGATGGGCCGCGTTTTTGCGAGCGGCATCGACTGGCAGACCGCGCGCCCTGGCGCGATCGAGCAGCAGCATCGTGTGGTAGTGCACCGCGTCCATTCCAGGCACGATGCCGAGGAACACACCATTCGGCTTCAGGCAGCGGCGAATCTCTGCCAGGGCGATCTGGAGTTCGCCAAGATTCGGCAGAACCAGGCTGTTCACCGCTACCGCCACATCGACCGGTTCAGGCAACGCGGAGAGATCGGTAAACGGGGCCTGCAGAAACGCCACGTTATTGCGGTCCGCGACCGCCGCTTTCGCGCGTTCGAGCATGCCCGGCGCGAAATCGATGGCGTAGACCTTTCGAAACCTTCGCGAAAGAAACGGCAGCAACGGACCGATGCCGCACCCCAAATCCGCGACAACTTTGTCTCGCCGACTGCGCAAGCGATGAAGCGTTCGCCGAACGAGATTCCCGCGAACATCCTTGCAATAGGGATCGATGAAGTCTCGCTCGTACTGGGCGGCGGATCGGCTCCAGAAATGATCTTGGCCTGGCATGGGAAGACGCATCTCCCGATCGCAAACAACTAACCGTGGATCGCCGGGAAAACTCGGCCCGTGACTTCGCCGAAGCCGATGCGATAGCCGTCGCCCTGGCACCAGCCCCTCATCGTCACGCGGTCGCCGTCGTGAAGAAACGCGCGCGTCTCGCCGTTCGGCAATGTCAGCGGGCGCGTGCCCTTCCACGCCAGTTCGAGCATCGAACCGAACGAATCCGGCGTCGGCCCGCTGATCGTGCCCGATGCCAGTAAATCGCCCGTCTGCAGATTGCAGCCATTGATCGTATGATGCGCGATCTGCTGGCGAATACTCCAGTACAAATATTTCGCGTTGCTCAAACAGATGCGGAACGGCTCGGGCATCGTCGATGTCTGCAGTGTCACCTCGAGATGGATATCGTACCCCGCCGGACCGTCGCATTGCAGATAGGGAAGCGGCTCAGGATCTTGTTTCGGTCCCGCAACCCGAAATGGCTCTAATGCGTCGAGGGTCACCACCCACGGCGAAATCGACGTGGCGAAATTCTTCGCCAGGAACGGCCCGAGCGGCTGGTACTCCCACTTCTGAATGTCGCGTGCACTCCAGTCGTTGACAAGGACCATGCCAAAAACGTGCTCGGCGGCGTCCGTCGTCGAGATCGACGAGCCGAGCGCATTGCCCGGACCGATCAGCGAGCCGAGCTCCAATTCAAAGTCCACGGACCGCGAAGGACCAAACGTCGGCGCGTCGGCGTCGTCCGCTTTCGTTTGGCCGCGGGGTCGGTAAAAATCGGTCCCGCTGACGACCACGCTGCTCGCCCGGCCGTGATAGGCGACGGGAATATGCGTCCAGTTCGGCATGAGTGCATTCTGCGGCCCGCGCAGCATCACACCGACGTTGGTCGCATGTTCGCGCGACGAATAAAAATCGGTGTAATTGGGAATGCGTGTCGGCAACAGCATCTCGACATCGGCCTGCGCAAACAAGCAGCGTGCCCGCAGCACCGGATCGTCGCGCAGCAATGGATTGTCGGCTCGCAGCAGGTCGCAGATCCGGGTCCGCGTCTCGCGCCACGCCGATCGACGCAACGCCATGAAATTGCCGAGATTGGTCTGGTCGGCCAAAAAGCCAAGCGGCAGTCCGGGCACGTGCAACAATCCCGCTCGTGTCGCCTCGGCCAAGTCCAGCACGTATTCGCCTATCGCCACGCCGACGCGCGACGTCGGCGCGCTCGCCCGATGGAACACGCCAAACGGCAAGTTCTGAATCGGAAACGGCGAATCCGCGTCGACTTCAACAAAGCTGCGCAACGCGGGATCATTAACGGGGTCGGACATAACCATGTCCCATATTGCCCGCGATTTATGGCGGGGAAACGTAAGACCCGCCATAAATGGCGGGCTATATCCTATCGCACATACCGATTGATGATATTCTCCAGCATCTCCTGTCGGCCCGAGACGTTCTTGTCGGCGTCGCCCTTCTCGAGCATGTACGCCTCCAGATCCTCGAATTTCGCCTGGCCGGCCTCGACTTTCGCTCCTATGCCGGCGTCCCATGATGCATAGCGCTGCTTGACGAAATCGCGCAACACGCCGTCTTTGCGAATCTGCGCCGCCAACTTCAAACCGACCGCGAAAGCATCCATGCCGCCGATGTGGGCATGGAACAGATCGACGGGTTCAAAGCTCTCGCGCCGAACCTTGGCGTCGAAGTTGACGCCGCCTGGCGTCAAACCGCCCTGACCGAGGATCACGAGCATGCACTGCGTGGTTAGGTAATAATCGGTAGGGAATTGATCGGTGTCCCAGCCGAGCAGCAAATCGCCGCGGTTGGCGTCGATCGAGCCGAGCATGCCGTTCATTGACGAGTACGCAAGCTCGTGCATCATGGTATGCCCGGCGAGCGTGGCGTGATTCGTTTCCACGTTGAGCTTGAACGAATCGGCCAGGCCATAGCCACGCAGGAACGCGACGCAATTGGCGGCATCAAAGTCGTACTGGTGGACCGTCGGTTCCTTCGGTTTCGGCTCGATGAGAAATTGGCCGCCGAACCCGATCTTCTTTTTGTAATCGACGGCGAGGTGGAAGAACTTCGCCAAGTGATCGAGTTCACGTTTCAGGTCGGTGTTGTAGAGGTTGGAGTAGCCTTCGCGCCCGCCCCAGAAGACATAGTTCTCGCCGCCGAGTTCCTTGGTCACTTCGAGACATTTCTTGACCTGGGCTCCGGCGTAGGCGAAGACATCAGCATTACAACTTGTGGCGGCGCCATGCATGAAACGCGGGTTGCTGAACAGGTTCGCCGTGCCCCAGAGCAGCTT
>CAZAFH010000038.1:0-59235 GCA_964484265.1 uncultured Singulisphaera sp. | reverse complement strand
TGCAATGCTGATATTTTCCTGGCATTGCCATCGTCAAGCGGCCCTCACCCCTTCCCTCTCCCGGAGGGAGAGGGAGCACTTCGCGCAACGATTTCGGACGTCGGATACTGTCGAATCAGTGCGAATTTTCAATAGTATTCATCAGGCCCACCCCTGCGCTTGCCCTGAATTCCATAATTTTGATGGAGAACCACCATTTTATAGACGCGGCCAGAGCTGAATTTGTTCCCGCATCAATGCGGCGTCTCGGTGGGATGATAGGAGAACAGCCGTTCGCAGGTCGCGAGATCCAGCTCCTGATTGATTTTCGGGTCAAGGAACTCAACGCGCAAAGTGGGCTGAGCCGATTGATTTCTCTTGAGGGTCAACCATTCGATACGGGTCGGCCAAAGCGTGGCTGCATGCAGATAGATATGGCAACAGCACGGCGCTTCGATCGAAGCTTGCTCGTTCATTTTCTCGCTGAGCATCGCCTTGATTCGGATGGTCGGCTCGGCGTTGAGCAGTCCGGTCGAAAGCGTCGCCTGTTGCACGTGCGGCTGGATTTTTTGCAGCAGAGCGATTGGACCGTCGCAGCCGAAGTTGCCCAGGACACCCCGTTTTTCCGCATCGGCGGTGGGCAATGAGTCCACTTCTGTCTTGGGTGGTTTGCCTGGCATCTCATGCACTCGAGCGATCAAGCGGCCGTCGCTCACGACGAGCAGTTTTCCGGTCGAATCGCCGTCGGCAACGGTCAGTTCAAGCCGGGCGCAATGGTGCGGGCCGCGATACAGCATGCCCTCGGCAATAAACGTCGATTGCGGCGTTCGCATCGTCTGGCGGATTCGGGTCGTCAGCCAACCGATTCTCTCAGGAGAGAGCATCGCAAGCGATTTCGTGACAAGCTCCGAGGCGTTGACGCTCTCACCAACCACCTCTGGGTCAAGCTGGAGGTTCTGCGGAACGAAGGCGGAATCCTCGATCTCCGTCGTACGGGCAAAGCTGCCAGGCCAGGCGCCGGTAAGAAACACCACGCAGCCGAGGGCGAGGGAAAGCAGGCAAAAAACGCGAGAGAGCATGTTAAACTTTTCCGGTTTTGACGAAAGTTCCGGTCGTGCGATCGCCGAAGTTTACCTTGGGTATCTTTCCGTCGCGCCTGAGGGCTGTTCGATGAAACCGTTGTACACTGGTTCGCTGTTGCTTGTCATCGGCCTGTGCGGCTGCGTCAACGTTGACAGCGGCGCTCCGGAAACGGGCGGCATTCGGCCGAGCTATGGCAGAGTCGCACCGCCGCCCTCGGTACCCGGCGTGAAAGGCCCTCAGGGTGAGAGTCTTCCAATGATTCCACCCTATAGCATGGCCGGATTGTCGCGTCAACAGGCAGAGCGGATCATGTCGTCCGGCGGAGTTCCGATGAGCATGGTTCAGATGAATCCGGGCCCACAGATGGGCGGCCCTCCGGGAATGAACTTGCCGCATGCGATGCGACCGCAGTACCTTCTATCACCTCCGGGAGTTCCAGGCATGCCGGGCATGCCGGGCGGAATGCCGGGAATGCCTGGACCTGGTGGAATGCCGACAGGCATGCCCGGCGGGATGCCGGGAATGCCTGGACCGGGCGGAATGCCGCCTGGACCTGGCATGCCTGGCGGGATGCCAGGAATGCCAACAGGCCCCAATTTGCTAAAGACCGGATTTCAGATGCCACAGAATGGCGGCGTCGTGCAAGCCAGCATTCCGCCTGGCGCGCCGGCACAAGGCGGTGTCGTACAGGCTCAGTTTGCCAACAGTTCTCCGGTCGGCTCGTTGTTTCCCGCTCAGCGCACGCAGGTGTTTTTCACCAAGCCGGCTGGCATGAAAGTCTTCTGGTTCTCACAAGGACAAGACGGCAAACCCAGCTACTCTACGACCCCGCTTGAAACGCCGGGACGATATAATTTCGCCCAGGGCGCCATCTATCGCTTGAAGCTGACTCACGTACCAGGACGACCTGCACTTGAGTTGTACCCGACGCTCGAGGTCGTGCCGACAAGTCCACGGACCAATGAATTCCTGGCCCACAACAGCGTGCCGATGGAATTCACGGAAGATGATTTCAAGCAAGTGGTGGATCGCAACTACATCGTGAAGGTGATCTATCTGCCTGATCCGCAATTCCAGGAAGGCGCCGGCGTCGGCCCCGATGAGATCGTTTCGACACGGCTGGAACCAGGTCAGGATCCGATTCAGGAGGCACTGCGGCGAGGCAGCATTCTGTTGGTCTTGCGCATCGGCAATATCGACCAGGGCCTGCATCATTCGCCGAGCATGACGACGCCCGGACCCAACGGCGGCGGCGCGCAGGGCCAAATGCCCGGCGGCGCGCAAACGAAACCACCTGCCTTCGGCGTGCCCCCGCTGTTCCAGGTTCCGTATCCCACGACGCCAATCGCCCCTGGCCTGGGCGGAAATCCAGGCGGCGGCTTTGGCGCAAATCCGAACGGTGGAAACCTGGCGCCAAATCCTGGCCTGAAGATCGCACCGGAGCTGAATCTGCCTCCGCTCGGCGGCGTGCCAGGCCAAATCCCCGAGGTTCCGGGCCTGTTCGACAAGAAGAATGGTGCGAACAATCAGGGACAAAAGCCCGTGATCGCAGCGCCAAATCCCCCGGGCAATGAAGCACCACCGGTGACGCTGCCGGCACCGAAGGTACTTCAGAAAGACCCGGTGAACGTCGAGCCGAAACTGCCCGCGTTGCCCATAGTTCCACCGCAAAAAGATCCAGCGAACGTCGAGCCGAAGCTGCCAGCGTTGCCCATCGTTCCGCCACAGAAGGACCCGGTGAACGTCGAGCCGAAGCTGCCAGCGTTGCCCGTCGTGCCGCCACAGAAGGACCCGGTGAACGTCGAACCGAAGTTGCCAGCGTTGCCCATCGTGCCGCCACAGAAGGATCCGGTGATCGTCGAGCCGAAGCTGCCAGCGTTGCCCATCGTTCCGCCACAGAAAGACCCGGTGAACGTCGAACCGAAGCTGCCAGCGTTGCCCGTCGTGCCGCCACAGAAAGACCCGGTGAACGTCGAACCAAAGCTGCCAGCGTTGCCCGTCGTTCCGCCACAGAAAGAACCGGTGAACGTCGAACCAAAGCTGCCGGTTCTTCCGATGATTCCGCCCACGACGACGAATCCAACGCCGAAGGGCAGCGCCGATCCCGCAGTGCCAGCGATCACGGTTCCAGTTGTTCCGATGGAGAATAAAGGGCCGACGGTTGTTGGTCCGAAGTTTCCGCCGGTTCCGGCGATTAACACGCCAGCGCTGCCGCCTTTGCCCGGCGAATTCGATGGAAGCGTCGGCGGGAACACGAAGAACGTGCCGCTGATCTCGCTGCCGCCGATTCCGCCCCTCGACGCTGGAGGCCTCGACCGCACGGAGTTGCCGCCGATCCCGAACATCCCGTTCGGGCCGAGCAAGAAATAGCGGCGTCCGTGTTCGCCGTTAGCGGCTTGGCGCTCAACAGAATGCCATGCTGAGCGCTAAGCCGCAAGCAGCGAAAAAATATCTTTATCTGCCCTCTCTGGAGCCGACCATGCGGTTCTCGTTTCGCGAAATCTGCCTAGCGTCGGCATTGATCGTAGCGATGGCACTCATGCCCGTGGTGACCTTCGCCCAATTTCCGTATGGTCCGGTCCAGCCTCCTCCGCCGCCACCAAGTCCGCTGATGTACTTGCGTTTCACGGGTCCGCCTGGCTCGAAAATCACCGTCTATCGCGGATTCGACAAAGGACAAGTACTCGAACTGCCCTGCAAGCTCGGTTTCCGTCCCGGTTATTCCTATCGCATTGCGGTTTCGGACCTGCCCAATCTTCCTCGCCGCGTGTTTTACCCTTCGATCGAAGTGCGCGGCTCACTGGCGTTGCAGCCGAAGATGCGCAATGCTGACTTTCCGGCTCACATCAACTTCACCGAAGACGAATTCGCGAAGACGATGCAGGGAATCTACGTGAAAAAAGTAGTCACGCTCGAACGGCCCGATTTGGCGATTCCCGTGGCGACCAAACCCGATCAACCGCTCGAAATCCACGTGCCTGCTTCGCGCGATCCGATCGTCGAAGCAGCCGAGCGCGGCCAGCCAATCGTCGTCTATCACGTCGGGCAGCGGTTCATCTCGCCGCAAGAATTAAATGCGCTGGCCATTCCCGGCACTGTGCTGTTGCCCGGCGAGCGAGTTCTCGGACTGCCTCGGCATCCGCCCTACCTGCTCTGGAACTGGTTCCCGGTCTACGATCCGTTGCATGGCCCGCGGCATCCCTCGGAAGGTGTCACGCTGTACGACGGCGGCGACTCTCGCATGCCGGCCGGCATCACCAAAGACCGCAAGCTCATGGGTCTTGACCCGAGCGACACCGTCGCGGAATATACCGACATTCGCGGCGTTCCACGGCTCGCGGTTTCCAATCGCGTCGGTCTGTGCGTGCCGCGTTTCATTCTCTTTCGCGGCGAGTATGCGCTCGGCGCCCAGGTCGCGCGCCTTACGTTGGAAAATAGCGTGGCCGTCAAATCGCCCTCATCGTCGGTCGGCATGTCCGCGTTGAAGGATCACGCTCAGCAACAGCATTCCGAATCGATCCGGTCGCAGATTCGCCTCAGCGGCACCTTTCAATCGCTGACGACTTCCGCCACCGGGCGCGTGCAGGGCCTTGCGATCAAGACATCGCTTAAACATACCGCAACGGTCGATGCGATCAAGAATAAGCCGAAAGAAGGAAGCGAAGAGACGCCGGACGGACCATTGGTCATCTTCAAATGGCCCGAGAACAGCTGCGTGAATGTCGGCGATGTGGTGACATTCTATCTCAGATACCGAAACACGGGCGGTCAACCGATTACCAATGTCGTCGTTTCCGACAGCCTCGGCGCTCGCTTCGAGTATGTCAAGGGAAGTGCCCGGACCGATCGCGATGCCTTACTTACCATGCAGCCCAATGAAGTGGATTCAACGATTCTACGCTGGGAATTCACCGGACCGCTGCCGCCGCGCGAGCAAGGCACGATCAGCTTCCAGGTACGCGTGCGCTAAGCAAGAATCGCGCAGCATCAGGTCGTCACGACGACGGCCGCGAGATAGCTTCGCAATTCGCAGAAAACCTGGTTGCATCGTTCACGCCAATACGCGTCTTCCGATTTTCGATGCGGCGAACTCATCAATACCGTGACGTGAAGAATGTTCGGCTGCGACGCGTTGTCACGGTGTAGACGAAGTTCGATGTCCACGATCGAGCTTTTTCGGCCTATGCCAAGCCAAGCAAAGGCGCCGGAGTTGTTGGCTCCGATGCGCATCTTGATCAGGCCAGGCGTACTTTCTAGCACTTCGCCGTTGTTGTCCTGAACGAAGCCGCGCAGCTTGAACGTGGCAATCGCATCGGGCATCCACGCCTCGATCTGGTGAACGATCACGCCAGGCTCGACAATTGGTTTCGGCGCAGGCCCCGAGATGAGAGGAGCAAGCGCGGTCGATTCTTCCGGTTCCGCTGGTTCTAGTTTCGGCCGGGGCAACGAATCACTCGAAGATTGTCCAACATCCGACTCTACCGCCCGTTGAAATTCCTCGGCATATTCACGAGCGCTGCCGGGCCGTTCGCCCGGAGTTTTGGCGAGCGCGCGCATCACGACGGCTTCGATTTCCGGCGAAACCCAGTCCGCCGCCCCCGCTTCGGCAAACGTCGGCGGCGGTTCAGTGGCGTGCGCGAACAACACATCCATCGTCTCGTCGCGAATGAATGGAAGTCGCCCCGTGAGCATTTCGTAAGTAATTACACCTATACTATAGATGTCGCAACGATGGTCGGTCTCTTCGCCGCGAACTTGCTCCGGCGAAATATAGCCAGGAGTGCCGACGGCAAAATCGATTCCCGTCTGCGATTGCTTGTGCATCATCGCCAGGCCGGTTCCGGAGTCAACGAGCTTCGCCAGGCCGAAATCCATGACCTTGATCTTCTCGTACGGCGTTTCCGGATCGACAACCATCAGATTGGCAGGCTTGAGATCGCGATGGATCACGCCTTCTTGCTGAGCGGCAAAGAGCGCCTCGCACAGCTGACCGATCAGCCGACTGGCGCGCGGCGCCGTCATTCGGCCCGTGCGGTGCATCATCGTGTCGAGGCTGATACCGCGAACATATTCCATGACGATGCAGGGCCCCTGCGGATCGTTGAGTGATGCCTCGTAGAGCGAGACGATGTAGGGATGTTGCAATCGGGCCATCAGCAGCATTTCACGCTGAAATCGCTCGCGAAACTTCGGATCATTCGCGACATGCTCGTGCATCACTTTGACGACAACTTGACGGCCAAGATCGGCTTGCTTCGCGAGGTAGACCTTCCCCATGCCGCCTTCGCCAAGCGGCTTGATAACGTCATATCGGCCTAAAAAGGTTCGGCCTGCCATGGTGGTCACCTGTGGTCTTTACGCACAAAGGAACTATCCAAAGATAGGTCATAAATCGCTGTTGTGCCAAGATTCGCAAGATATTAGCGATTCCGGAACAACCATATGAACAAAAGGACACTTCCTAGCTCAGGTCGAAATGCGCGAGAATGAGCCGATGCACGTCCGTCTGCTCAATGTGGCCCGGCGGAGAACCGGTTCCGATCATCACGGGCTTGTCGATTGGGTTCTCCACTTTCAGTCCGTGGCTGCCCTGCACGAGCGCGGCGTCGAGCGGAATGACGTCAACGAGCGTGCGCAGCCCGAGTTTTTTTAGCAGAACTTTGCCGATGGCCCTGCCCTTCCCGAACAGCAATTTCGGATCGAAAAACAATTCACACGGGTCGTATCCAGGCTTGCGGTGAATATCGACCGTTCGGGCATAGTCGGGGGCAAAGGCGTCATCGAGCCAAAAAGGGTAAGCGAACCAGGATTCGGGCTTCGATAGCGCGACAATATCCCCTGCCCGTTCATGATTCAAACCAATCGCCGCTCGCTCGTCGCCGGCCAAGACGCGATCGATCCCCGGTTGTGACGCCAGCAGATCGCGGACGCGTTCGGATTGGCCAGCTTCGTTGATGTAAATGTGCGCGAGTTGATGATCGCAGACGGCAAAGGCCGCACTGGCGTAGGGTTCCAACTGCTCGCCAAACGGCCCCCGGCGAGCGACGAGCAACCCGGCATTGCGCAAGATGCGATTGACAAAGATGGCCGAAGACACCTGAACGTGAGTGTATTCGTTCACGATCCACACCGCCGCTCCTATGCGCTTGGCGGCGTCGAGGATCGGTGCGCACGCCTCATCCAGCTCGGCGACGATCTTTTTCCAGTCACACTTCGCGGGGCCAAGCCGTTGCGGTTCATAGTCGAGATGGGGTAAGTAGACGAGCGTCAGCGTGGGCGGTCCGCCATCAGCCAGCAGAACCTCGGCGCCGGCCTTGCCGATCCACTGGCTGCATGGCAACCCTGCCATTGGCCCCCAGAAACTAGGAAACGGAAACCGCCCGATCTTGGTCGTCAGCCTCTCCGCCCATGGGTCGGGATAGCTCTGAATATCGAACGCCTTGCTGCCATCGGCGCCATAGTGTGGCTTCGGCGTGACGGCGATATCGACGGCTGCCCCCTGGTTGAACCACCAAAATAATTTCGCACAGGAAAAACGCTTACCTCGCGCTGCCGCTTCTCGACGAGCCGTGACATAGATCGGCTCGGACTGGATGAGTCGATTCGATTGCTGCCAAAACCGCACCTCCTGCGTTTCGCGAAAAAGCCAGCCATTGCCGACAATACCGTGCTTGGTTGGGAGTGTCCCCGTGAGCATCGACGCCTGGGCCGAACAGGTGACAGCGGGGATTATCTCGCCAAGCGGCCGCGACCACTGCGTTTGAGCGAGCGCATGCAGTCGGCGAGCGAACGGCAATAACCGCGACGTTAGCCCAACGGTATTGAGAATGACAAGTGGCTGCATGAAATATTGCAGGCTACCCTTTTCAATGAGTCGGCGGAAGTGCCGTCAGGAATTCGTGGAGATCGTTACATTCATAGGCACAATCGACAATATCGAGAAGTTTGGCCTCATCGGTCACCGTTGCCAAACGCGCCATCAGATCGTTTGGTACGGTTCCAAATCGTTTCGTGAGCTGGCGGATAATCAGCTGACTGGATGTTTCACGTTTCCCCTCGCGCATCCCCTCACGCATCCCCTCACGCTGGCTATCTGCTTTCAGTCGTTGGATAAAAGGAGACGCATTGAAGACTTTTTCCATTGTCATGGGAATCTCCTCGAACAATTTCAAAAGATTAAAGTCATTGTAGCGTATTTCCGCCATGGTGCGTGTCGCGGCAAGGAGATTTCCAACCTCTCGGGCTGGGCCTTCGCTGACGATTCTGTCACGGCACGTTCTCAGTAAACTCTCGGGTGAGCCATTCCATTGTGTAAGAGGCACCCATGGAATCAACCCCACATCATTCATTTCCAAGAGCGATTCGGCAGAGAGCGTCCAGAGATTGACGACACGTATCCGAAGCCGCATCTCGCTCATGCCGTGTGGACTGGCCACGACGATTTCCTCCGGTATGGCTGCATTGCCCTTCGGGCGGAGCACCAAGATCAGAATGTCGGGCAAAACGTTGCGCGTCAGAATCACCATCGCTGCATCATCGCGAAGTTGGTCGAGCGATTCCCGATCTGGGAAGACTTCCACTTCAATCAAAAACGGGTCCGGCTCCGAGCGATGAGAAAACGTGACTTCAAGCAGTCCATCCGGCATTTGTTTGGGAAACGTCAACACGGACTCCACAGCTTCGCATTTCGTGAAACCGGTCACGTTGGCGAGACGAAGCAGCGAGCCACCGTGCGCCTCGATAAGCCAGTTCGCGCTTCGGTCCTTGCGATCGCGCGTCATCGGGGCGATTCTCCCTTCTCTGGCGTCTGCTTGATTCGGCGATGGCGAAGATGATTGATGACGCGCGCCAGCGTTTCATGGTAGTCCATGTTCCACGCGGCTATCGTGTCGTGAATCTCGTCCCACACCGCGCCGGTCTCCTGGCGGTAAAACCGCAACGCCTGGATATCGTCGCCCTTGCTCAATAGCACGTTCACCTTGAGCATGATCGCCTCGGCTCGCTCGTGCAGACCGCTCGGCAAAACTTCAGGCTCTGGCACATATCGCTTCAGATGAATCTGAAGTTCGCCAGTAATGTCTTTCTGATTGAGCAGACAGAGAAGGGCGAGCCGAAGCAAGTCCTGCGTGCGTTCCAGTTCCTGCTCGAGATGGGCCAGGCGTTCCGCTGGATCCATCGAGCGAACCGGCGCCCGCGGCATGCAAAGTTCCGCGAGCAACTGCGGCGAGCTGAGTGAGCCGAAGGTGGACATGATGGCCTCCAAAACCTGAATCGATCGCATGCGCCGGTACATTATCGCATTTGCTTCGATACGTCCTCAGCCGCGCGGATTACACGCAGCGCGTTTCCGCCGAGGATCTTGTGGATCGCCTCGCGCGAATGGCCGCGGTTGAGCAGTTCCTGCGTGATGAACGGATAGGTGGAGACATCCTCGAGTTGGCGAGGCACCGAGCCGATGCCGTCGTAATCCGAGCCGATGCCGACGTGATCGATACCCGCGATCTTGATGATGTGTTCGACATGATCGACGACGTCGTGCACGCTGCCGGTTGGCATCGGGTGTTCGCGTTTCCATTGCGCATAGGCGATGCGAAATTCCTCGGCATTAGGATGACGCTTCTTCAAATCGCGATATGCTTTCATCATCTCAGGCAACATGCGTGCGCCTTCGTGCGTGATGAATCCGGAGAAGAAATTGACCATGATCACGCCGCCGTTCTTCTTGACCTCACGCAACACATCGTCCGGCACATTGCGAGGGTGAGCGGCCAGCGCAAACGCTGACGAATGTGATGCAATAACCGGCGCCTTCGCCACCCTCAACACGTGGCGCATCGTGTCGGCGGAGATGTGCGAGATGTCCACTAGCATGCCGAGCCGATTCATCTCGGCAACGACGCTTTCGCCGAACGGCGACAATCCCTTGAGCCTGGGGACGTCGGTCGCGCTGTCGGCCCAGTCGAGGTTATCGCTATGGGTCAACGTCATGTAACGAGCGCCGAGCGTGTGGAGCGTGCGCAATACGCCGAGCGAGTTGTCGATGGAATGTCCGCCCTCGACGCCGATGAGCGACGCAATCTTGCCGGCCTTTCGGATGCGAACGATGTCGTCGGCGGTGTAGGCCATCTCAAACGTGTCCGGATACGACTTAACGAAGCGATGGATTATGTCGATCTGCTCCAAAGTTTGCGTCACGGCCGTGCGAGTCTTCGCAGTGTTCGCATCTACATATGCCGACCAAAACTGCGCGCCAACGCCGCCCTTGCGCAACCGAGCGATATCGGTGTGAAGCAACGGTTGCGGTCGTGCGATGTCGAATTTGCGAAACGAAAAGTCGTGCCCTTTACGGAATTGCCAGGGCAAGTCGTTGTGTCCGTCGATCAGCAAGGCCTCGCGGTGGATCTTCAACGCCTCTTCGGTAAGCTTGACGATGCCTCGCTTGGAAGCTTTGTCCTGCGCGATCGCAGACTGCGAGCCGAGAAGGAGTACTGCCAGGCCGAATAGCACGGTGTGTTTCATCAGTGGTTCCTGCATTTTCACCGTCGGTGCGAGACGGCTTGGGATTGGATTCGCGAGTCGTATACTAGCAGTATATCAACGATCCAACACGTTCCACTGGGATGCAACAATGTCCGCGCGTACGATTCGTCGAGCCTTGCTTAGCGTCAGTGACAAGACCGGCCTGGTTGAATTCGCGAAGGCGCTTGCCAGCTTCAATGTCGAACTGATCTCCACGGGAGGAACCCGCAAAGCGCTGGCCGACGCCGGGTTGAAGGTTCGCGACATCGCCGAACTCACAGGCTTTCCCGAGATGCTCGACGGTCGGGTAAAGACGCTGCACCCGCGCGTGCATGGTGGGATATTGCACATGCGCGACAATGCGGAACATCGTGCGACGATCCAGGAGCACGGCATCGTGCCGATCGATATGGTCGTGTGCAATCTGTATCCCTTCGAAGCGACCGCTGCCAAGGCGGGCAGCTCGCACGAGGAGATCATCGAAAATATCGATATCGGCGGGCCGTCGATGGTGCGTTCGGCGAGCAAGAACTATCGCGACGTGGCAATCGTCACGGACCCGTCGCAGTATGGCGGTCTTGCGGAAGAGCTAAAGGCTAGTGCAGGCGCGTTGGCGCTGGCGACTCGCGAGCGCCTGGCCGCCGCCGCCTTTGCCCGGACTGCCGCCTACGACGCCGCCATCGCCGCCTACTTCGCGGGCAAACTTGGTGACACGGCGCCGGATCGGCTTACGTTGACGTTCCAAAAGAAACAGAAGCTCCGTTATGGCGAGAACCCGCATCAACCTGCCGCCTTCTACACTGAACCGCTCGTCAAGCACGCCTGTGTCGCCTCGGCCGAGGTGCTGCACGGCAAGGAGTTGTCGTACAACAACATACTCGATCTCGATAGCGCGTTGAACCTGGTACGTGAATTTACCGATCCCGCTGCGGTCGTCATCAAACACAACAATCCCTGCGGGGCAGCTACCTCCGCCACGCTCGTCGAAGCATTCGCCCACGCCTACGAGGGCGATCCCGTCAGCGCGTTCGGCGGCATTCTCGGGTTTAATCGCGAAGTGGACGAAGCGACAGCCATGCAGATCACGGAGCCGAACCGGTTCATTGAATGCGTCATTGCACCGAGTTACAGTAAAACGGCCTTCGATATCTTGACGACGCGTCCGAAGTGGAAAGGAAGTGTGCGCCTTCTCAAAACGGGACCGTTGACGGTTGATCAATCGCGCGATCGCGATTTTCGCCGCGTCGATGGCGGCCTGTTAGTCCAGGCACGCGATGGCGAAGCGGACGATTTCGCCAACGCGAAGGTCGTGAGCAAACGCCCCCCCACGGAGGCCGAACTTGCCGATCTGAATTTCGCCTGGCTGGTGGCGAAGCACGTGAAGAGCAACGCGATCGTGCTGGTGAAGCAGCGCATGCTCGTCGGTGTCGGCGCCGGACAGATGAGCCGAATCGACTCGACCCACATCGCGGCACGCAAAGCCGGGGATCGCGTCAAGAGCAGTGTACTGGCGTCGGATGCGTTCTTCCCGTTCCGCGACAACGTGGACATGGCCGCTGCCGTCGGCGTGACAGCGATCGTCCAACCCGGCGGATCCGTGAAAGATCAGGAGTCGATCGACGCCTGCAACGAGCACGGCATCGCCCTGGTATTTACCGGCGTGAGGCATTTTCGACATTAGTATTCGTGCGCGAGACGCAACCAGAAAATACGATAGGCGAATCCAATTTTCACGCGGGTCCACCGAGCGGTTCGCCTATTTGTATCCTTGAAACTCCTGGATGGACGTGTTACAATTCATCAACATTTATAAAATGAGAATCATGGTTTTTGCGCATCTCCCCCTGGTGTAGCAATGGCATTGCTAGAATTCGTCAAAGGTTCCAATGTTGGCAGTCGCATCGAACTGGCCGGCGATCGCATGGTCATGGGACGCAACACCGATTGCCAAATCCAGCTCGCCGCGCCCGCCGTCAGCCGCGCCCACGCTGTCATTCGAAAGATCGGCAACCAGTTCTACATCGAAGATCAGCAGAGCCGAAACGGCACGGAAGTCAACAACGCCAAGATCACCGCGCGGACGTTGCTCAAGGACGGCCATCAGATCACGATCTGCGGCATCACGATGGTCTTTTACGAAAACCCGCCCAAGCCAAAATTGCCTGACCACATGTCCGGCGAAACCGTGGACGGCGAGGATGAGGAAAAAGAAAAAGACTCCTCCGTCGTCTCCGCCACGATCGCACCGCCCGTCAGCTCGCATCAATTCCTCGAGGCTCAACCGTCGGAACGATTGTCGTTGTTGCTTGAGGTGGGTGTGGAACTCACCAAGACCATCAATACGGAGGAACTGCTTCCGAAGATTATTGACAAGCTCTTCCAGGTATTCCGTCAGGCGGATCGCGGTTTCATTATCTTCCGCGAAGATGGAAAACTGATTTCGAAGGTTGTCCGCACGCGCCGCGCCGACGAGGAAGACAAGGCCCGCTTTAGCCGCAAGATCGTAAATCGGTGTATGGATACCGGTCAATCGATACTGAGCGAAGATGCGAGTTCGGACCAGCAGTTCGACATGTCGCAGAGCATCGCGGATTGCCGGATTCGCTCGATGATCGTCGCGCCGCTTTCTAGCCGAAACGACGGAACGTCCCTGGGAGTGATCCAACTCGACACGCAGGACCGCTTCAAGAAATTCACGCAGGAAGACCTAAAACTTCTCCTTGCGGTCGCATCTCAGGCAGGCGTGGCTATCGATAACGCGCGAATGCACGAAACGCTCGTCGAACGTGCTGGACTTGAGCGCGATCTCGAGACAGCCAAGAGAGTGCAAAAGAGCTTCTTGCCGAAAAAATTCCCGCAGCATGCCGGCTATGAGTTTTTCGCTCACTATGAATCAGCGCAGGAAGTTGGCGGCGATTATTACGACTTCATCCCAATGCCGAATAATCGCATCGGTATCATGATCGGCGATGTCGCGGGCAAAGGCGTTCCTGCCGCGCTGCTCATGGCAAAGGTCAGTTCGGATGCCCGCTTCTGCACCCTAACCGAACCTACGCTGTCCGATGCCGTCTATAAACTCAACGATCTGATGCAAGAGGCCGGCTTGCTCGACCGCTTCGTCACCTTCGGCGCCTGCGTACTCGACATGCAGGCACATACCGTCACCGTTGTCAACGCGGGTCATCAACCGCCTTACATCTACCGTGCGGCGACGCAGACGTTCGAGGATGGCTGCACCCGGCGTCAGACCGGATTGCCGCTCGGTGTGGCGGAAGGAATTCCGTACGATTCGACCAGCTTCTCGCTCTCGCCAGGCGATGTCGTGACGCTGATCACCGATGGTATCTCCGAATCGCAAAGCGTTCAGGACAAAGATTTCGGCATGCCGGGTGTCAACGCCGCTCTCAAGACCGGGCCGATGACTGCGACGGAGATGGGCAAGCGACTCCTTGACGCCGTTCATCGCCATGCCGAGGGACGCAAGCCGCACGACGATCTCACCATCGTCACCTTCGGCCGTCTCGCCTAACTTTTGCCCCGGCCTATCGGTTTTTACCAGAAGCGAATCATGCCATCATTTGAGTTTTCACAGTGGGACGGTTCACAGCAATTCCGCTCCCTCTCTGCGGAATCCACCTTCGACAAAATTGCCGAACATCTCATCGAGTATGGCGACTACATTCTGCGCCAACTCGAAAATCTGGATGAGCGAGACGCTGAACTGGTGAAACTCCTCATCAAGGAAGGCTATCTCGAAAAGGACGAGGATGGCAAATTCGCCGTCGCCGCGCGTGGAGTTCGCCGAATCGAGAACAAAGCCCTCGAGGAACTTTTCGCCATTCAGAAAAAGGACGCGCCGGGCAAGCATGCCACGGATTTCAAAGGCGCCGGCCAAATTCGGCACGATGATTCAAAGGCGTACGAGTTCGGCGACCCCGTCGCCAATCTCAATCTGCACGAAACCCTGAAAAACGCCATCCATCGCGAAGCCCGCGCGAATTCGAATCGCTCTGATGGCTCGCCTCTTGTGAATCTGCGCGAGGAGGATTTCGTCGTCTACGAAACGGAATACCAGGCTAGCTGCGCCACCGTGCTCCTGCTCGACATGAGCGGTTCGATGGCGCGGTATGGCAAATATTACCACGCCAAAAAGGTCGCGCTCGCCCTCAGTGCTCTCGTGCGCGGGCGCTATTCGGAAGACACGCTCAAGGTCATCGGTTTCTACACCTATGCCTCGCCCTTGACCGAACGGCAGCTTCTGCACTCGGCTCCGAAGCCCGTGAGCATCATGGATAGCCGGGTGATGATGCGCGTTCCGCTGGATAATCCGCCAGAGTTCGTGCCTGAGCACTTCACGAACATCCAGGCTGGGTTGAAATTCGCGCGGGAGCACCTTCGCCGGCAGAATGCCGTCAACAAACAGATCATCTGCATCACCGACGGCGAACCGACGGCGCATCTCGAAGGCCGCGACCTCGTGCTGATGTATCCGCCGAGCGAGCGGACGGCGCGAACGACGCTGCAAGAGGTCAAGGCTTGCGTCGCCGCCGGCATTGAGATCAGCACGTTCGCCCTGATTGAGGATTATTTCTATCTCAGCCTGATGAACTTTGTCGATCAAATGGCCCGCATCGGGCAGGGATTGGCGATATACTGTACAGCAGGCGAATTGAGCGGATTCGTGCTTGATAGTTTCGTCAAAGGCCGCCGCACGCGCCGCCGATTGGGATAGCGATTTCGCCGGGCGCGAAAATGAAAAACCCTCCAAGGACTGCCCGTATGAGCAATACGATCACACTTCCTGAAGAACAGACAGAAACGCGCACGCGCCGGCAGCCGCCGTACCATGTGATCCTCTTGAATGACGACGATCACACCTACCAGTACGTGATCCACATGTTGCAGGCGTTGTTCGGTCATCCACCCGAACGCGGCTACGAGATGGCCAAAGAGGTGGACACGAAAGGCCGCGTCATCGTCGATACGACGTCCCTGGAGCGAGCGGAACTCAAACGCGATCAGATCCATGCGTTTGGGCCCGACCCGTTGCTGCCTCGCTGCAAGGGAAGCATGTCCGCCGAGATCGAACCGGCGGGATAATATCCTACCATCATCGTCCGCCGAGGGGGATAGTCAGGATCGGGGTCGAACCGATTTTGCTCGCCAATTCCAGCCGCGATAATGCGACGAGCAGCGAGAAGGTTGCCTTCGTGTCGCGGTCGCGCGCATCGATGTAATACCAGTACCCGTCGTATTGAATCGCCACCTGAGCACAGGGTGGGCGATGTCGGCTCTTCTTGGAGTGAACTCTGAATAGGCCGTCAACGACCTGCCGAGAGTCGAAAGGCGTTCCATCGTGCTCAAAAGTCATCGGCGCTTTCCCCATTGCAGCATGCTCCGGTGGAATCTCCACGCCCTGCGATACGAAGTAGAGGACCTGCAGCAATGACCGCGTTTCGAGATCGAGATAGGGCAAGCCGTCCTTAGGCGCCTCCGCGAGAAACGGATCAATCTTGTCCGACACGAGGTCGAAGGACGACGATTTCTGTTTCAATCGAAAGATGCGGCAAAGCTCGATGAAGTCGGCGTCCTTCATTGCCTCTGGATGAACGCGCATTTGCGCCTGGGACTTTTTCTTGACGAGCACCCACGAGTCTTTCTTTTCATCCTTGCGAAACTCGTAGCCCGCCTTGGCCGCCTCGAGCAAATCCACTCCGCCGATACGTGCCGTTGGCAGATTTTCACTGATCTTCTCGTCCTTGTCCTCGGCAAAGAAAGCTATCAGTTTGCGATCTTGCAACCGCTGAAGCGCTTCCATGCCGTTTCGATATTCCGCGAATATCGGTGGCAAGCGCGGCGTGGGGCCGCTTGCTGTTTCCGCGTTAGGCACCCAATTGATGTTTTCCAGCCACAGCCTAAATACCGTTGAAATCGGCCAGGTCGTTTTGCTCAAATAGATGACGCCATCCAGGGGCAGCGGCGTGAAAAGGCGTTTCGTGAAGTCTTGATCGTCGAGCGGGGTAAAGCTGACGGTGGGACGGTCGGCGGCGTTCAACTCGCCCTGCGGCAGCAACGACGTGAGACCTCGCGACAGCGGATCGCCGCCTACCACGAAGAACGGCACCAACTTCAAACTCTTTACAAGTTCCTGCTGAGCCGCAATCGATGACACCGCAAGGCTGCTCGGCGATTCTGAATACCGCAGGCGGATAATGTTTAGAAGGAGTTGCTCCTCCGTCGTCCGCTTGACGGCTTCATTGTAGCGTAATCGCTGGGTCTCGATGGATCGCGGTCCAAGCGAGCATCCCGTCAAGCATATTGCCAGGGCTGCACAAATTGCCGCGATTCGGGCGCACATGACGTCACCTTGTTGCCGGAAGACCACAGATAGCATCGGCATATTTCTTCGCGAGGCTGTAGTAAACCAGGCAAGTTTGCGCGGAATTGTCGATTCTTCACGATTGCGCGATTGTGCGGAATACGCAAATAGGATGGCCCACAAAGTGTAATGCGCCGGATCACTTCCGCAGCCAGCGGTCGAACCAATCGATTGCGTCGTCTTGCATGCGTCGCGTAAAGATGTGCGGCTCATCGTAGAAACGGCCCGTGAAACGATCCTTCGCGCCGGCCTTCGCATAACCGTCGCCGATGCGTTCCAGCGATGCCCGCATTCCTGGCAAGGGGAACAGGCGGTCCTGCGTGCATTGTTGCACGAGCAACGGCTTCGGCGCGTGCAGCGTGGCGACATCGGGCAGATCGAGATATTTCGTCATGCCAGGAACGAAATGCACCCACGAATGCGTGTCCACGTGGGCGCGGATCATCGGTCGCAGCGTTGACATGAATCCCGTCACACACGCGGCCTGAATTCGTTCGTCCAACCCGCTCAGAAAAATCGAGCGATATCCACCCATCGAAATGCCGATGCAGCCGATGCGGTCGCGATCGACCTCGGGTCTTGAGACGAGATAATCGACGGTTCGCATGTCATCCCAAAACACGATCCCCGGCCAGGTCAAACCCGCCCACGTCAACGCCTTCGCAAGCGTGGTTTCCTTCGATCGGCACTGCAAATTCATGGTGCGAACATCATCGAGTGAATAGCGAGCGCGATCCCAACCGTGCTTGAGGTCGGCATCCATGATCAGGCGGCGCTCGCCGAACATGAACGCATCGATGGTGATGACGACATACCCGCGCCGCACCAATTCCGTCGCGGTTGGTCTGCCGTCGTAGTTACGGCGATGGTACTCGGTCATGGCGGCGTGGTTGTTACCGAGGTCGATGACCTTTTCCTTGCCGAACAGAAACATGCCGCCGTGGGAGTGCAGATCGACAATCGCCGGCGCTCGGCCACGCAAGTTGCGCGGGATCAGGACGTAGGCAGGAATGCGAAAATGCGGCGACGTGGAGAACAGCACCTTCTCGCGGATATGCGTTTCGCGCTCGACACGCTCGACAACTTCGGCCCGCGGCGGCGTTGGTGCGGGGCGATACAAGAGGATTTCGAGCAACTTTTCCCGAGCGGTTTTCTTGAATTCGGCAACGTCGCGAAATCGGTCGCCGATGAAGGCGTGCTCGTACGGGCGATCCACCGCCAGGCGCTCGACATCCGCGTAAAGGCTGCCGAGGTCGGCCTGGGACGGGCGAAGTTCACGCGCGGAATCCGAGCGCGGCATCGGCTGGACGGCGCTGACGGAGAAAAGCTGGCCGGCGGACAGCGCGCCGACCGATTGCAAAAACGTCCGACGCTGTTCCTTCATGCTGATATTTTTCCTCAATGGTGTCGATGCCGCTCAATTCACGCCGGCCGCCGACATCTTTGCCCTGATATTTGCAAGGACAGCCCCCGCAAGTCGGATGACCTCGGCGTCTACCGGCTTCGTATCCTTCGTAATTTCCATTTTTGAGATAGGAATCAATTGCTCTTCAATTTCAAAGCGTCTCTTGCGATCCGAATGAAAAGTATATGTTTTCAACCAGTTTAACGCTGCGATTTTCACCGGATCCTCACCGCCTATGTCCATGGCACACTGATCGATAATATCGTCGTTGGAAATCCGTTTGTTTTCTTTCTGGAATTTCAGAACGCCTTGCCGAGCAATTCCGGGGAATTTGTTGAATAGTTTGAGAAGTTCACGTTGTGCATCTTCGTCACCGAGTTTCAGTAGAAAATCCTCCAGCACTTTCCTGTACTCCGGATAAAACTTCAGGTCAACATACAGCTGGACCACCGCCTTGCCGCTCTCTTTGTCGGGAACCTTTATTAGCGTGGTCAGCATCAAGAAATGATCGTCCTTGAGTTGCGGCGTTACGATGCCAGTACAAAGATTAGCGATGTTCTGTTTATGCACCCAGCGTTCCAACGCAATAAGGGCGTTGGTCCGCATGAACTGGTCTTTTCTGTCGGTAATGAACGGATCCAGCACCTTGGATACTGCCTCCCACTGGCCCGGATTGAGCAGTTGTTTCTGCAAGTAGCCAATTGCGGCCAACTTCTGCAATCGGTCCTCGACCTTGACTCCTTCGCCCGTCGTTTCGCCACCCTTGATGTCTTCGATCGCTTTCTCCAAGCTCAGTTCGTGCTTGGAGACCGGTAGACGAGGGATTTCGTCGATCGTTTTATAGCCGATCTTATCCTTCAGAATCTCACCCTTCTTGTACTGCTTGACGACTACGCCGTTCTTTATCTCCTTTGGCTCAACCTCGCTATATTCCTTCAGCAGCGCATAGGCGGCATCGCGGGCATATTTGTCGTTGTAATAGACGTACGGGAAGACCGGCTTGGCCCCAAGTTCGGGGCCGATATCCTTGAACAGCTTGACTGCGAGCGCATGCTCCTGGCTTGGGAACGTCGTCGCGAGAACCCGGCACGATTCCTCAGTCTTGATCCGCGCGAGCGCCTTCATCATTAATTCGCGGTACAAGGACTTGGGGGCGCGCGTAAGATGCACCTCCATTTGCTTGACCTCGGCATCATCGGATGTCACCCAATCGGTGTAGCAATACCAGCAATCGTCGAACAACTTGAATTCCGGATGATCGACGAGCAATTGAAACGCGTTGGAGATTTCGGGACGAAGCGGATGGTTGAGCTTCGTTTTCTTTGGATCATCGCGAAACCAGGTTATCGCGGAATTGATTTCTTTCTGGTAGGTGACGATGTCGAGTCTGAGTTTCTTCAGGTTAATGACGACGGGATCCTTGGGATCGGAGATGACGACGGCCGGCTTACCCTTGTCGTCCTTCTTGTCGGTGACGATCGGGGTTTTGTCGCCCTTGGGCGGGTTGACGATTTTTTTGCCATCGTCCGTTTTCTTCTTGTCGTCTTTCTTGGAGGAATCGTTGACGGCAACTGGCGTGGGAGTGCTGCCGCCGCCGGTCATCATCATGACAACCACGACGACAACCACTATGAGTAAAACTCCGACGCCGCCCGCGATTGAGAGCATCATTACAGGCGAGCCGCCCTTTTGCTTCTTTTTCTTCTTTCCTTTTTTGGAGCTTTTCTCGTCTTCGTCCTCATCTTCGTCTTCTTCATCCTCGTCTTCGTCGTCATCGTCTTTTTTCTTCGAGGCCGCGGCCTTGCCTTTCGGAGCTTTGGCAGTCACCTTGGTCTCGGCTTTTTCCTCTTGATCTTCATCCTCCTCCTCGTCCTCATCGCCGGTCTTGGCGGTGAAAGCCTCCGAGCATTTTTTGCAGCGGACTTTCTTGCCGATCATTTCGGGACGCAGGCGAAGCGTCGCCTCACAATGAGGGCATGCGACCTCGACGACTCCGCTGTTGGCTTTCTTGGGCGGCGCTGCCTCCTCGGCCTCGACGGTGAACGCCTCCTTGCAATTCTTGCAACGGATCTTCTTCCCGAGCTTTTCGTCAGCGAGCTTATGGCTCGTCTCGCAACTTGGACAAACAGCTTGCAACGGCATCTTGGAGTGTCCTCACCAATGCGAATATTCGATTCCTTAGGGAAAGGCGCTGGCGGCGTTCTGCCCAACCAATTCCTATCGATTTTACTCCACGCGAGTCGATTCCACAAGGGAAATCAACCCTTGAGCTTTTCCGCGAAATGTTTTCGAAGTTTCTCAACCTTGGGCGCGACGACGGCCATGCAATACGGCTGATACGGATTCGTGCGAAAATACCCCTGGTGGTACTCCTCGGCCTTGTAGAACGTTTCCGCTGGCGCGATCTCGGTCACAATCGGGCGATGCCAAACATTCTCCGCCGTGAGATCGGCGATGACGGCCTCGGCAGTCTGTTTCTGCTCGTCGGAATGGTAAAAAATGACGGAACGGTACTGCGTGCCGACATCCGCGCCCTGGCGATTCAATGTCGTCGGGTTGTGGAAAGCGAAGAAGCACTCGAGAATTTCGCGGTACGAAATCGCTGTCGGATCGAACGACACACGAACCACCTCGGCATGACCCGTCTCGCCGGTGCAAACCAACTTGTAGGTCGGGTTCGGCGTTTCCCCGCCCATGTAGCCGGACTCAACCTTGGAAACACCACGAAGCTGTTCAAAGACAGCTTCCAGACACCAAAAACAGCCGCCGCCGAGAGTCGCGAATTCGGATGGGGTCATGAATGAGGCTCCGAAGGAATAGGATTTTGGATAGATGGCGTCGATCCACCGATTGAGCCGTAATGACGAATGAGATTCCGAAATTCGGCATTCGTCGGTTCCGGCGTGACGGGCGTGCCTGATTGATCCAGATAGAGGCAGCCGATTTCCGCCGGCGGCAATCTCGAGATCAACGATTCGGCCGACTCGGCAGCGGCGAGCCAGCGCGATTTTATTTCAACTAGCGAGAGCGGCGTAGCGAGGCTTTCCCGCCTCAATTCAGCCTCACGAAATTTCATATGCCTTCGTGCGAAATAAAGCAACGAGTCCGGCGTGAAGCCTTGATCCTTGCCGCACGCTGCCCAGAGCAATGCACCGAGGTGAATATACGTGTCATGAAGATACAGCGCATCGATGTAGTCTCGAATCTCGGCTCGACCGCCGATCGCGAGCATCTTGTTCGTCGCCGCATCCGCGGGGTGAAGGCACCATCCGAATACGGAGTCCTGCTGGGCCTGAAAAAATCGAAAAGGAGAATCGACGCACCAATCGAGCCTTATTACTTCATCGGAATGGCGGGCTTGCACACGGAAAGCGGATTTCTCTCGTAGCTCCCAGTCGATGGTGAAACCGCTCTCGGCGAGCAACGACGCGTCTTCCTCCGCGAATCGTTGAACATTCTCTGGTCGATCATGAAACAAATCGATGTCAGCCGAGAACCTGGTACTTGAATCATCGCGATTGATTACGATACCGCCAGCCACATGGCTGTCAGGACGACGATTTCCTTTCAACAGAGAAAGTACGTGCTTCTGCATCACACTTATTGGCATATTGGGCCTTCCACAGCTGTTTCCGCGAGTTTGGCAGCGTCAAACCACCCAGACCGACCTCCAAAGGTGCGCATACCCTTGATCAGTGCTGGTACATCCACCGATTTCACAGCGAGGTCCGGCTTCATGTGCCAGAAACAGGCCGCATAATACTTCCGATACAATTGTTGCGCGAGTTCGAGATCATAGATTTTTTCGCTATCAGTTTCCATCGCCATGGCCCTCCCGGCGAGCCTGGGCCGGAACTGGCAGGTTTGTGCGGTGACGGCTGATTCAACCTGCCGCTTCCACGGCTTGGCTTGCCGATTTTCTGTGCTCGTCCGCGTATAACATATCTTACACGATCACGATACAACAAACCCAGTTGAGAGATACTCCGAAACGCCGGGTTGTCGTTTTCGCGTGCGATCATACGGTATCGTCATCTTTCCCGGAAACCGTCGCCGCGCCCTTTTTCGGACCCCGTCATGCCAAAAAGACTTCGCAACTTCGCTGCATTGCTTCTGGCGATTACATCGGTGTCACTCTTGGTTGGCTGGCAACTCGCCGGCTCGCAGCCGAAATCCGCCAAAACAGAGCCGCTGGCGAGCGTCGTCTCCGGGCCTCGTTACTGGAAGGGCAACCTTCACACGCACTCGCTCTGGAGCGATGGCAACGACTTCCCGGAAATGATCGCCGATTGGTACAAGCAGCATGGGTACAACTTCCTGACGCTCTCCGATCACAACATCCTCTCCGAAGGCGAACGCTGGATCGACATCAAGTCGGCAAAGACCAACCGCGAAGTTGCCGTCAAAAAGTACCTCGACCGTTTCGGCCCGGGATGGGTCGAACGCCGCATGAAAGACGCGAAGACGCAGCAGGTCCGCCTCAAGCCGCTTGCCGAATTCCGCAGTACGCTGGAAGAAGCGGGCAAATTCCTGCTGATCCCAGGCGAAGAGATTACGCACAAGTACGCCAAGAATCCCGTTCACATGAATGCCATCAACTTGCGCGATGTCATTCTGCCCGCCAATGGCAAGAGCGTGAGCGAAACGATCGTGGTCAACATGCGTGCCGTCCGCGAGCAGCGCAAGAAAAAGGGCATGAACACCATCGTGTTTCTGAATCACCCCAACTTCGGCTGGGGTGTTAAAGCCGAGGACATGCTCAGCGAGGAGCTGCGGTTCTTCGAAGTGTTCAACGGCCATCCCGGCGTCAAAAACCAGGGCGACGCCACACATGTGAGCTGCGAGAAAATGTGGGACATCGTCCTGGCGCTACGTCTCGGCAAGGAAAAACTGCCCATCGTCTACGGCATGGCGACCGACGACGCCCACGATTACCACACGATCGGCCTCGGCAAGACCAATCCCGGCCGCGGGTGGATCATGGTCAAGACGCCTTTCCTCACCGCCGAATCGATGTGCCTGGCAATGGAAGCGGGCGATTACTATTGCACCTCAGGCGTCGTGCTCAAGGACGTTCACCGCTCCGCCAAAAAGCTCTCGCTCGCAATACAAGCCGAGAAGGGTGTAAAGTACAAGACGCAATTCATCGCCACCATGAAAGACACGCCGCTCGCGTCTTCGCCGAAAACCGACGCTGCGGGCAAACCACTCGACGTGACGCGCGATTACCATGCAGACCTTGGCAAGGTCATCGCGGAGAGCGACTCGCTGGAACCAAGCTATCAATTGACAGGAAACGAATTGTACGTGCGTGCCAAGGTCATCTCGACGAAACTGCATCCGAATCCGTACCAGAAGGGCGACGTCGAAGTCGCCTGGACGCAACCCGCGACGCCGTGATGTGGTCGTCACGCACCACGCCGTCGGCGGATGCTATCGAACACCACGGCTCCGAGAATCACGAAGCCAAGCACGATCATCTGCGGCCTGCTTTCGACATTCAGCAGGTTCATGCCGTTTTTGATGACGCCGGATGTGAACGCGCCGATCAGGGTTCCGTGGATCGTACCTTCGCCGCCGCTGAGCGTCGTGCCTCCGACCACCACGGCGGTGATCGCGTAGAGTTCGTAGGAAACGCCGAAATTGTGCGACCCGCTCGTGAACTGGGACGCCATGATGATGCCGCCGACTCCCGCGAGAAGCCCGCTGAGGGTGTAAACAATGATAATGATCCGTCCAATGGGAACGCCGGAGAGTCGGGCGGCCTCGCGGTTGCCGCCCACGGCGTAGATGTATCGGCCGAGGCGCGTGCGCGTCATCAAGATGTGTGCCGCGATGTACAGCACGATCATGAGCGCGACGGCGTTGGGCATGTTGAACAGATCAGCGCCGCGGCCCAGCCAGGCGAATGACGCTGGGACATCGTTAATCGATTGATCCCGCGAAATTACGCCCGCCAGTCCGCCCGCGACGAGAAGCATCGCCAGCGTCACGATAAACGGCGGAACGTCGAAACATCGAATAATCACACCGGTGAACAGCCCTACTCCCGCGCACAGCAGAATCGCAACCGCGCAGGCGGCGATCATGCCTGCCGCACCTGCATCGCGGCCGCCTAAGGTGTCGCGCATCAGCGCCGCCGCCACGACGGATGCGAGCGCAATCAGGCTGCCGACCGAAAGATCGATGCCGCCGGTGATGATGACCATCGTCATGCCGATGGCGATGATGGCGATGATCGAGATCTGATCGGCGACGTTTCGCAGGTTGGCGGGTTTCAAAAAGTCCGGCCAGCGATAGGGCGCCGGCTTCACGATGCGCGGATTGTCGAGCGACGGATAATCGGTGGACAGGTTTGCCAGGGAATGCCAGCCGGCCGTCTGATCCGTGCATGCCACAATGTCAATAGGCTGGTTCAACTTCCGAAACGTCTCGCGCGCGTCGCGAGGCTCTCCGCGAACGATCGCGACGATATTTTCCTTCGCGATCTCGGCCTGAAGGTGCTCCGCAAACTCAATGTCATCGGGATGATTGCGGATCACGATCACCACCCGAGCCGAGCGATCGATCTGCGCTGCCACTTCGCGCGCGGCAGCTTCGCCCGTCGGAAACTGATCGTTGAGCGTCGCCACGCTGAAGAACGCGCACAGAATCGCAAGCGGCAATAGCACGCCGTAATCGGAAAGCGCCCGGGAGAGGAGCCGTCTCATTAAGAATCTCCACATCTATCACGCCATCGCCAGTTTCAGGATTTCCTGCGGGTCTGCATCACGAGCATCGACTTCGCCGGTGATTCGGCCGTCGTGCATCACGAGAATACGATCCGCCATGCCAATCACTTCGGGCATCTCCGAGCTTACCAGAATCAGGGATTTGCCCTGGGCCGCCAGTTCGTTCATGAGTAGGTAAATTTCGTATTTGGCGCCTATATCGATTCCGCGTGTCGGCTCGTCGAAAATCAGCACGTCGCATCGGCGTGCCAGCCATTTGGCGAGGACCACCTTCTGCTGATTGCCGCCGGACAGGTTCCCGGCGAGTTGTTCGGCGTTGGGCACTTTGATCTTGAGCGCGTCGGCGTATTGGCGGAATTCGTCGCGTTCCTGGCTGGCCTTGACGAAACCGAAGGTTGCGAGCCGAAGCAGGTTCGGCAAACCGAAATTCTCGCGAACGCCATGCCGAAGCGTCAGGCCCTGGGTTTTGCGATCCTCGGGCAACAGACCGATTCCCGCAGCGATGGCGTCCGTCGGCGAGCGGATCGCCAGCGGCTTGCCATCGAGGCGGATCTCGCCCGCGTCTCGGCGGTCGGCGCCGAAGATCAGACGAACGGTTTCCGTCCGTCCCGCGCCGATCAGTCCCGTGAGTGCGAGTATCTCGCCGCGCCGCACCGTAAACGACACATCGCGAACCGCCTGCCCGCGACGCAACCGGACAACCTCCAATCGCACAGGACCGATCGCCACGCTGCGCGGCGGAAACTCGCCTGTCATCTCTCGGCCAACCATCAGCGCGACCATTTCCTGCCGGGTGATTTCGCTCGCCGCTCGCTCGCCGACATTGATCCCGTCGCGCAGGATCGTCACGCGGTCGGCGATCGCAGAGATTTCGTTCAAGCGATGGCTAATGTAGATGATGCCGATCTTCTGTTTGCGCAGTTCGGCGATGATCGCAAACAGTCGCTCCGCCTCGTGCGATGTGAGTGCCGCCGTCGGTTCATCCATGACGAGGATGCGAGCATCGAAGGCGAGCGCTCGCGCGATTTCGACGAGTTGTTGCTGCGCGGTCGTCAGATTCTTGCACGGAATATCCAGGTTGATCGTCACGTCGAGCCGTTGAAATAGCGCCTCCGCTCGGCGGCGCTGTTGCGCGTGGCGTATGAATCCGACGCTCGAAAGTTCCTGCCCGAGAAAGATATTGTCAACGGCGTTCAGCCCGGGGATAAGGTTGAACTCCTGATAAATAATCGCCACACCGGCGCGGCGGGAATCGTGCGGCGATTGAAATCGGCACGGTCGCCCCTCGATGGCGATGGAGCCGGAGTCCGCCGGAAAGGCGCCGCCCAGCACCTTCATCAGCGTGCTCTTGCCCGCGCCGTTTTCGCCGAGAAGCGCAAGCACCTCGCCGCGATGCAGCGTGAGATCGACGCCGCGCAGCGCCTGCACGCCGGGAAAAGAGCGAACGATCCCGCGCATTTCGAGAAGCGGCGGCGTCATAGCCCGAGCGCCTTTTCCAGCGCGGCCCGCGCCGCCTTTTCACTGATCTGAATGCCGGTCCAGAGTTGCACGGCGATGACCCCTTGGTTGACGAGCATGCCCAGGCCATCCAGCGCCTTGCAGCCGCGTGCCCTCGCATCGCGAATCAGACGTGTGCTCGGCGGATTGCCGATAACGTCGGCCACGACCATATTTGGCGTGAGAGTCGCGATGTCGAAATTGAGCCGGGCGTCCGGATCATAGAGTCCGATCGACGTGGCATTGATGACGACATCGGTCCCCGCTGGAATCTTGAAGTCGCCAACCCACGGGACAAACGTTGCGTCGAGTTTGAGCTTATTCCGCAAAAGGTCCACGAGCTCCGTGCCTCGCGGCGCGGAGCGATTGACGATGGTGATGTTCGCGATGCCCGCCAACCCGAGTTCGACGGCGATGGCACGCGCCGCCCCGCCCGCGCCGAACAGCACGACGGACTTCCCCTTCGGGTCGCACACGGTGGCGAGCGACTTGAGAAAGCCCTTGCCGTCGGTATTCTCGCCGACCAGCTCGCCATTCTTGATGACCACGCAATTGACCGCCCCCATGATCGCCGCCGACTCACCCAATCGGTCAAGATGCTGGATCACGCTGACCTTGTGCGGCAAGCTGCAATTGAAACCGCGAAAGCCCATCGCCACCGCGCCGCGCACGGCAACGCCGAGATTCGCCGGCGTCACCTCCATGTTCACGTAGCGCATGTGCAAGCCGGCATCAGCGAACCCAGCCTCCATCATCGCAACGGTGGGATTCCCCGCCGCCCCCTCGGACATGGAACCAACGAGATCATGAAGAAAATTTTGTTGTATCGTCATGAGAGGAAGTCCATCATCAGGTTATCGAACGATTCGCGGAATGAATTGACGCTCGGCGAGCGGGGGGCATAAGCCCCCTGATTCTTTGAAAATGGAGTAATTCCTGCATTTCCTCATCGCATTCAGTCTCTCCAGAATCAGAGGGCTTTCGCCCCCGCGCTCGCCTGTGACAAACGTAACTACGGCCAGACTCGCCCCTTGAAGTCACTTGAGATCGGGGTCCTTCAGCCCATCGGCCTTGCGATACGGCTGCGTCGGGATCAGCTTCTGTGCGACGACGTCCTCGCCCTTGGAATAGCGCAGGATCGCGGCGACGATTTCGATTCCCATTAGATCCGGGCGCTGGATCGGGTCGGCGTAGATTTTCCCTTCCTTGATGGCTTGCTTGCCTTCGGGTTGGCCGTCGAAACCGATGACGACGACCTGGCCGGCGCGCTTCGCTTTTTCGATGGCGGCGACGGCGCCGAGCGCGGAAGGATCGTTGATGGCGAAGATGCCGCGCAGATTCGGATGGGCCTGGAGCGAGTCCTCGGCTGCCTTGAGACCGACGTCCTTCGCGCCGCCGCCTTCGAGTTCCTTGACGATCTGAATCTTCGCGGGCGATTTGAGATTGTGGGCGTCGATCACCTCGCGGAATCCCTTGACGCGAAGCTGGCACGATTCGGCCTGCTTGAAGTGCAGGATGGCGACTTCCCCGCCTTGTTCGCCGAGGGCCTCGATCATGAAGTTCCCCGCTTCCTTGCCCCCGCCGTAGTTGTCGGTCGCGATCTGGGTGACGATCTTCACGCCCGGTTCGCTGCATGGAATATCGACGGTAAACACGGGAATGCCGGCGGCGTTCGCCTCCTGAATCACCGGCACGATCGCCTTGGAATCGCACGGACTCAGGACGATCGCGGCGACCTTCTTCACGATGAAGTCCTTGATCTGATTGCTTTGCTTCGCAACATCTTTGTCGCCGCTGACGACGATGGTGTCGTAGCCGTGCTTTTTGCCTTCGCTCGTGATATGATCGCCGATGACTTTGAAAAACGGATTGTCGAGCGTGAGCACCGACACGCCGATCGTGCCTTTGGACTTGGTTGCATCGCGACCGCCGCAGCTGGTCAGCGCGAACAGGCAGAGAGCGAGAAGGAGGAGAGGTTTTTTCATGTTAGTCGCGGACTCCTGACTTCCGCGTGCGGCGAAGCTGCACCCGCACGCGGAAAATGAAGATGGGACGTGGAATTTCGAGCGATTGTTGTCTATTTCTTTCCGATGCAGTAGAGGAATCGATCGGTCCGAAGCAGGATTCTGTTATCGTGAACGATAGGGCAAGAGTTGACGCGGCTGGTATCTTCGGCGAAGACGTTGTGGGACAATTCTTGAAGCGTGGCGGCATCGACGACCGATCCACCGCCCTTGATCGACATCACGAAGAGTTTGCCATCGGCGAGCAGCGGCGAGGAGTACGGCCGGCCGTTCCCGGCAATGCGCGCGGCTTTGACGATTTCTTTCCCGGTGGCTGCATCAAGACAGTGAACCGTGCCGCTGACCCAGTAAACTTTGCCGCCAGCGACGACGGGCGATGAGACGAGCGAGGAACCGTTGGCCCGCCACAGGACGTGAGACTCGGCGACATCGCCGCGGCCGCCCGCCTTGATCGCGAGGGCACTGCCGCCGCTCTTGGCTCCGGTTCGCACGACGTAGACGACGCCTTTGTCGGCCACGACGCTGGCGCAGACGTAGCCGCTGAATCCACCGACGCGCCAAAGTTCCTTGCCGTCGGAAGGGTCATAGCCGATCACGGCACTGCTGTCGCTGAGGACCAACTCGGCCCCGCCGCCTGGTGCGTCCACCAGTACGGGCGTGTTCCAGGACGAACGGATGTTTTTCACGCGCCAGATTTCCTTGCCGGTGCTTTTGTCAAGCGCCACCAGCGAGTTGCTTTCGATGCTGGCGTTGATGAGTACCAAGTTCTTGTAGAGGACGGGTGAATTGGACGAACCCCAGCCATGAGTGCTCGTGCCGACGCTGGCTTGCCAGATTTCCTTGCCGTCAAGATCGAGGCAATAGACGCCCGATTTACCAAGGAACAGATAGAGGTGTTTGCCATCGCTTGCGGGAGTGCTGGAGGCATAGCCATGCTGGCTTTCGTTTCCGCCAGGACCGTATTTTGATTCGGGCAATACGGGCTTGAAATCCTTGGTCCAGATGATGTCTCCCTTCGCGGGATCGATACAAACGAGGTGCCGCACGAGGCTATTCATGTCTCCCATGCCAGGTTCCAGGCCATAGCCGGAATAGGAGGTGACGTAGAGGCGCTTGCCGATGACGATGGGACTCGAAGTACCCGGTCCAGGAAGCTTGGTGCGCCAAACGATGTTCTCGGTGGACGACCACTTCACGGGCAGGCCCTTTGCGTCGCCGACTCCGGACCCACCGGGCCCGCGAAACTGCGGCCAATCCGACGCATTAGCGAGAGTGGCGGCGGTCATGGCAATGGCAACGAGAAGGATGCGCTTCATGGGAATTCCTTTGAGTCAAGCGGGGCTGAACAGCGACAAACTGCTGCCGGGCTTTATATGCCGGAGTATCGGCCCAAGCAAGGTGCGCATCAGAGCGGCCCTCGCGTTGGGTCGTGACTCGGAAAAAGGTGGCTGCCGTTATCGGAATTGAAAATACCATAGTCAGCATCGCAGGATGACATTGGCAGATCCGTTCACGCCCGGTAGAGGAGTCCCATCATGCGGCATTGCTTTCTGTTAGCCGCTCTCATGATCGCGTTTTTGGCCGGGCCAACAATCGGTCTCGGCCAAGAGAAAAAGACGCAGAAGCCGAATGTGCTGTTCATTGCCGTGGACGACCTCAATCACTGGGTAGGCCACCTCGGGCGCAATAAGCAAACGAAAACGCCGAACATCGATCGGCTCGCCAAGCGAGGCCAGACGTTCACGCGTGCCTATTGCGCTGCTCCCGTGTGCAATCCTTCGCGTGCCGCGCTGATGTCGGGCAAACGACCGAGCACGACGGGCGTGTACGACAATGGTCAGAATTTCTCGCCGGTGATTCCCGTCAACATCACGTTGACCACGCAGTTCCTGCGGGCCGGCTATTTCGTATTCGGCACGGGTAAGATCTACCACGCCAATGTCCATCGCGACGGCGAATGGAGCGACTACTACCACCCGAAGGGCGGCAAAAACGCCAAGGCGCATCCGTCCGCGAAGAACGACGGCGTTGGCGGGATCAAATTCAAGCCGCTCATGAACGACGCCAAACTGCCCGATGACGCCATCGTCGGCTACGCCATCAACAAGCTCAAAGAAAAGCACGCCAAGCCATTCTTCCTGGCAGTCGGGCTTCACAAGCCACACATGCCGTGGGATGTGCCGAAGAAGTATTACGACCGCTTCCCGCTGGAGACAATCGAACTTCCTTCCATTAAAAAGGGCGACCTCGACGACATCCCGCCTGCGGGAGTGAAGATGGCCAAGCCCGGCGGCGATCACGCCGAGATGCTGAAATCAGGCCGCTGGAAGGAAGCCGTCCAGGCCTATTTGGCGACCATTTCCTATACCGACGATCTCATCGGCCAATTGCTCGACGCGCTCGAAAATTCTCAATATGCCGAGAACACGATCATCATGCTCTGGGGCGACCATGGCTGGCATCTCGGCGAGAAGGAGCACTGGCGCAAGTTTGCCCTCTGGGAAGAAGCGACGCGCACGCCGTTCATCTGGGTAGCGCCCGGTCTGACCAAGGCGGGCAGCGTCTGCGAGCGAACCGTTGACCACATGTGCGTTTATCCCACTCTATGCGACCTCTGCGGCATCGCCATTCCGAAGCACGTCGAGGGGCCAAGCATCCGTACGCTGCTGGCCGACCCGAACGCCAAGTGGGACCGCCCTGCCCTGACCACGTTCCACCGCAATAATCACGCCATCCGCACCGAACGCTGGCGCTATATTCGCTACGCCGACGGCGGCGAGGAATTGTATGACCATTCCAAAGACCCCTACGAATGGACGAACCTGGCCCGCGACAAGGCCTACCGCGAAGTGATGATCGATCTGGCAAGGCACATGCCAACGCTGAACGTCGCGGAGTTGCCGAAATCGAAGGGCACGAAATAGATCGACCCATTCGATTCGTTTAGCCGCTCCCCTTCGGCGAGCGCGGACCGGATGCCGCGCCGATACAAAATTGGATCATGCTCGCGCCCCCCAGAGGAGAGCGGCGGAACAAGATTTTCCATACCGGAGTTGCACGCATGTTTAGTGACGCTCGAAAAATAATTTCCCTGATTCGTAGTGCGGGCTTCAGCCCGCTTGAATCGAAAAGCGGGCTGAAGCCCGCACTACGAATCCAAAATCCGCAAGTTATTTTCCGAATATTCCTTAATCACTTCATTCGGGTTCTGGCGTTGTTGTGCGCTATTTGCTTCACACCCAACGCGGCATTCGCGCAGGCGAAGAAGGGGTTGCCCAACATCGTCATCATCCTCGCCGACGACCTCGGTTATGGCGATCTCGGATGCTACAACAAGAACTCGAAGATTCCCACGCCGAACCTGGATCGGCTCGCGAAACAAGGCATGCGTTTCACCGATGCGCATTCGCCGTCGGCTGTCTGTTCGCCGACGCGCTACGGACTTCTGACCGGGCGTTACCCGTTTCGATCGCCGCTAAAAAAGGGCGTCGTGCTGCCCTGGGGCGTGCCTATCATCGAACCCGGCCGACTCACGATGGCTGAGATGCTTCGCCGCGCCGGCTATCGCACGGCCTGCATCGGCAAATGGCATCTCGGCTGGAACTGGGCGACCAAGGACGGCAAGGCGGCTGCCAGCGGTAAGGACAATCTTAGCAACGTCGATTTCACCAAAGCCGTCGCCAACGGACCCACTACTCGCGGGTTCGATTACTACTTCGGCACCGATGTCCCGAACTTCCCGCCGTATTGCTACATCGAAAACGATCGCACGATCGGCATTCCCTCCGTCAAATCTCGGCCCGAGTTCAACCGCCCGGGTCCGATGCTTCCCGGTTGGCAGTGGGTCGATATCTTACCGGAGCTATCGCGGCGCAGCGTGAACTACATCGAAGAGTCGGCCAAGAAATCGCCCGGTTCGCCGTTTTTTCTTTATGTGCCGCTCACCTCGCCGCATTATCCGGTCGTTCCCTCGAAAGAATTTCAGGGCAAAACCAAGGTCGGCGACTATGGCGATTTCGTCATGCAGACGGACGCCGTCGTTGGCGCCATCCTGGCCGCGCTTGACAAGACAGGGGTCGCGGAAGAAACGATCGTCATCTTCACCAGCGACAACGGGCCGGAGGTCGTCGGCGAAGTCGGCATCGGCGCCTACGAGCGCCTGCGGCGATTTGGCCACGCGAGCATGGGATTGCTGCGCGGCGTGAAGCGCGATCTCTGGGAAGGCGGCCATCGCATGCCGTTTCTCGTTCGCTGGCCGGGCAAGGTTCAGCCCAATTCGACGAGTGGCGAGACCATCGGTTTCACCGACCTGATGGCGACATTCGCCGCGATCGTCAAGACGCCGCTTCCCAATGACGCCGGCGAGGACAGTGTCGATATTTCCGAGGCCTTTCGCGGAGGCAAAGTAAAACGCGAGGGATTGGTTCACGCCAGCGGCTCGGGGAAATTGGCAATCCGCCAGGGCGACTGGGTGCTCATCGCCGCAGCCACGGGTCAAGACAACGGCAAGGCGTTTGGCGAACCCGCCTGGTTTCGAACCGACCGAGGATATGCCGGTCACAATAGCCCGTATGAACTCTTCAATCTGCGCGACGATCCTGCCCAGAAAACCAACCTTTATGCTGTGCAAACGGATCGTGCAAAAGCAATGCTTGCCGTGCTGGAGCGATTCCGAACCGAAGGCCGAAGTGTACCTCGCCGCGAGATTGGCAAGAAGTAATCCGCAGCACTACCCCAGGGATTCGCTGTGCTCATCCCTGGGCATTGTCGGTCCGTTCTCGATGGCGTAGCGCACGGCTTTCTGGCCCATGTAATCGATGATCCCTTCGCGCTTCAGGCCAAGTTTTTCGAGCACTCGGATCGAGGCCGCGTTTTCGGGATCCACCAGTCCGATGATCCGGGTCAACCCCAGGCGTACGAATCCGTACGCAAGCACGGTCAGGCCTGCCTCCGTTGCCAGGCCGGCCCCCCAGTACGCTGGAATCAATCGATAACCGATGTCCACCTCTCCAAGTTCGTCCAGGTGCTTCAGCCCGGAAAAGCCAATGACGGCGCCGCTCTCCTTGAGCACGCACGCCCATCGGCCGAACCCATGCTTGCGGTAATCCGCCATCGGGCGAGTCCGGAGAACCTCTGCAGCCTGTTCGACGCTGGCCAGTCCGCCGCCCGGGTCGCCCGTGTAACGGATGATAGCGGGATCGCTGCCGAGAACGTAGAACGCCGGCGCGTCGTCCTCCGTGAACTCGCGAACGATAAGCCGCTCGGTTTCCAGGATGACGCGATGTTCGGAGGATGTTCGCACGATCGGTTCCATGGTCGAAATTCCCCCTCGTGGAAGCGACAATCCGAGCGTGTATTCTCCGAACAATTTCAGGTCGTCGCAAGTGCAAACTGCAACAGCGCGGGCCAATTTCGAGTTCCGTTGTTTGACTCTGTGAGGATCGCGCCTACTAATTAGTTGAGCGTTTTGGACGTTTATTTTATGGACCGTTGAGGTGAACCGTGGCAAAGCGGAATGCCGCAAATCGGCAGTCGGGTCTCGTCAGGCTCGGGCTTTGCTGTCAGCTTCACGACGAACCGGCGGTACGCTTCCGCACCACGACGGCGAAAGCGACCGGCTCGCTTCCTGTCGATGCGCGCCGCGAGATATTGCTCGAAATCAGCCATGCCAATTTCCTCACGCTGCGGGAAACTCTCCGCGCTTGCCAACGATTCGGGATCACCGCTTTCCGCGTGATGAGCGGGCTCCTCCCACTGGCTACCCATCCCGACCATGCGTACGGTCTGATGGACCTTCGCCGTGAATCGCTGGAGATTTTGCGCGATTGTGCGTTGCTCGCACGACATGCGTCGATTCGTTTGAGTTTCCACCCGGATCAATTCGTTTTGCTCGGCAGCCCTCGACCTGAAGTGACGCACGCCGCCGTGCGCGATCTCGAACTGCACGCCGATCTGGCCGAGGCGCTCGGCGCCGATGTTATCACGATTCACGGCGGCGGCGCTTATGGCGACAAGGCCTCCGCCCTCCGACGTGTCGAAAAAGCCGTGCATGCTCTGCCCAATCGCGTTCGAGCACGGTTGACCTTTGAGAACGACGACAAGGTTTTTCACGTGCAGGATCTGTTGCCATTGTGCCGGGCAACCGGAGTTCCGTTGACTTATGACGTTCATCATCATCGCTGTCTTCCCGATGAGTTGTCCGAAGAGCAAGCGACCGAGTTGGCCCTGGGCACGTGGAACCGCGAGCCGTTGTTTCACCTGTCAAGTCCGCGCGACGGATGGAAATCGACTCAGCCCTGGCGTCACGCCGACTACGTGCAGCGAGCGGACTTCCCGAACGAATGGCTCTTCATCAAAATGACCGTCGATGTCGAAGCGAAGGCGAAGCAACACGCCGTGCTTCAATTGCAGAGAGAACTGGGACAAGTTCTCTACTCGGACAAAGGGTAAAATATGGTGACGAAAACGACGACGATCGTCCCGTCTCTGGAAAAGCCAGGCGCTGGCCTGCCGTGGTGGGAATTGCTGGTGGCTCGTTACTTGATTTTTCCCCGCACCTGTCGGCGGTTGACTTGGCGGACGGCTGCGGAGCTTTTCCAGGTCGAAGGGGCCGCCGTTCTGAAATTGTGGGACTCGCTTCCTTCGGAATTTCTGACGCAGCGGGTACTGATTCGCCGAATCGTGGGAATCGAGGATTCATCTCGTTATTGGTCCGTGGCCATGACGGTTGAGCATTTGAATATCGTAGGTTTCGGAATCCGCGAGTTGATCGCTGGCCTTCGGCGAGGTGACGAGAAACTTCCCGTCGCCAGGATTCAGGATGTCAAACCGATGGGAATCATGGCCCCGGACGAGATCCGCGCCACATTTCGCCGACTGCTCGATGAAGCGGCGACGTCGGCTCGAATCGAGTCGCCCATCGCGCCTGGAACCGGAGCGAAAGCGGCACATCCGTGGTTTGGCATGATCGATGCGTTCCAATGGCACTGCTTGCTTGGAATGCACCAGCAAATCCACCGCCGACAGATTGAGAGGATTTGCGAATCTCTGCGAGGAACCAAAACGTGACGCATCTCTTGTTTCGTTCACACATGCCGGCTTCCGCCGACGCGGTCCTCGAATGGCATTGCCGGCCCGGCGCTTTCGAACGCCTGTCGCCGCCGTGGGAGAGCGTCAAGGTGATTGAACGGGCCGGAACGATCAAAGACGGCGGCCGAGTGGTTCTTGCGGTTCGCGCCGGCGGGTTTTGGCGTCGCTGGGTCGCCCAGCATCACGATTATCAACCCGGAAGGCAATTCTGCGACGTGCAAACCGAAGGGCCCTTCCGCGAGTGGCGGCACTGCCATCGCGTCATTCCGGATGGCGAGGGTTGCTATCTCGAAGATGAGATCGATTACACCCTGCCGATGGGATTCGTCGGAGGACTGGTCGCCGGCGGCATGATTCGCCGACAGATCGATCAGATGTTTCGCTATCGCCACGAAATCACCACGCGGGATCTGGCTTTGCATCAGAAATACTCGGAGGGTTCAGCGATGCGCATCGCAATCACAGGGTCAACAGGTCTGGTCGGCTCGGCACTGGCTCCATTCCTCACGACTGGCAGCCATCAGGTGGTTCGCATCGTCAGGCAGCGCCAGTTCGACGACGAAATCGCATGGTCGCCCGACGCAGGGAAGATCGAAGCCGACCGGCTGGAAGGACTTGATGCCGTCGTCCATCTCGCCGGCGAGAATATCGCCGCTCGGCGTTGGAACGCCGCACAAAAAGCCCGGATCCGCGATAGCCGCGTGCAGGGCACGAAACTGCTATGCGAAAGTCTCGCCAGGCTCCGCCATCCTCCTCGCGTCCTGGTGAGCGCGTCGGCCATCGGCTATTACGGCGATCGTGCAGATGAGGAACTGACGGAAACGAGTACTATCGGCAGCGGGTTTCTGCCAGACGTTTGCCGCGAATGGGAGGCAGCAACTGCGCCCGCCGAGCATGCCGGCATTCGCGTCGTGCATCTGCGCTTCGGGATCATCTTGAGCCCGAAGGGCGGGGCGCTCTCAGAGATGCTGACTCCATTCCGCTTCGGACTCGGCGGCAGGATCGGCAGCGGCAGACAGTGGATGAGTTGGATCTCGCTCGACGACGTCATCGGCTGCATCTACCACGCACTGAACACGGAATCGCTCAAGGGCCCCGTCAATGCCGTCGCGCCCAAGCCGGCGTCCAACCTCGAATTCACCAAAACGCTCGGCCGGGTACTCCGCCGCCCCACAATCTTTCCAATGCCTGCCTTCGCGGCACGGCTAGCATTCGGCGAGATGGCCAATGACTTATTGTTGGCGAGCACACGAGTCCGACCTACGGCATTGCTCGACTCGGGCTATTCGTTCATGCATACTGAATTGGAGCAAGCGCTGCGTCATCTGCTCGGCAAGAGCCATACGGTATCGATCGCAGGCCACAATGACCGGGTCGCTGCCGTTGGTCACTTGACTGTGGAAAATATGCGGGTCAAATAGTTGTCGGTGAATGTATAGTTGTCCGACTCGATGTTGAAACCGGCGTTAGCGGCGGTCAGGGTTCCGGTGTAGCCGGTCAGCGTGGCGCCGTTGGTGGGATCTAGCGGATTGCCTAATATGTTCGTCATTCGACCTGGGATGCGCCGCTTCTTCTCAGCCGCTATCCCAGCGCTTGCGACTGGCCTACGTTTCGATGGCAAGAAGCTGTCGCTATCACGAATGCCGTAAATCGCAGCATCGCGGTGCCTACCATCAGTCGCACCGCCCTTCCTCTTCTCTTTCCCGGCTATTGGCTCTCGGATGGCGACGACTTGGACGAATTGCGTAGACAGCTAGAATCGGCCTGGCGGGGGTTGGGCCTGGTGAAGCCAGCCCTCCTTGAAAACATGGCGGCAAAAATGGTGGAGGCTCAAGGAATACATGATCCGTGGCGACACCATCCCGACCATTGCTGGATGAACGATGGCTGGAGTCATCGGAACCCGAAGCACTCGGCCACCGCTTTCTTCAAAAAGGTAAAAGAGTTCCTCACCGCAGTATCTCGGTAGCGAAAAACGAAGCACAGCTGGCCGCAAACAAAGCAAATCAGAAGGAAAAGAGTCATACGCCTTGCGGTGTACGTCTTGAGCCAATGATCCTTGCATTTTGACGCTCGGGATCGGCAGCAAGAGTTACCTTCACAAGAGGTAGTTTTGGGGTTCCTTCGTCTTCACTTCGCTCACAAGCCAGCCGTGTGTTTCACGACGCCAGTTCCAGCGTGCGACCGTCAACCTCGATCTTGCGGTCGTGGTTGAACTGGTCCAGCCGGTCCTGCAACTGGTCAATGTCCTTTTCCAGTCCGGCCACCTGGGCGTCCACGTCGGCCTTCTTCAGGGCGGCGACGTAGTTGACCTCAACCGTGGACGGGTAGACCGGCGGCTGCGGACCGTGTCGGGTGCAGACGCCGGCCAGGAACTGCGCCGTGGCCTTCTTCTCGGCCAGGGCGTAGATGTCCCGCTGCGCCTCACGATTGGCGTCGTTGATTGCCGTCTTCAAGCCGACGATAGCCTCGACCAGCGCCTCACGGTTCTGGATCAGGGCCGGGACATCGACCTGGCCTGCCTGACCTTCGGGGACACTGTTGAACATCTGGATGTCGGCCTGGACCTTCGCCAGCCGACCAACCAGGCGGTTCTTGATTTTCAGAGCCTTTGCCAAATTGATCTGTACCATTGTAGGACTCCTCTCTTCTTGTCGGTGATAGACCCGGCACTGACGGAGGAGGTGCGGATTGCGCCGCCGAATACAATTCCTCCATGAAGATTCTCTTCCTCCACGGCTGGAACTCCATCCCAGGCGGCGTCAAGCCGACGTACCTGGCGCAACACGGCCACTCGGTCATCAACCCGAAGTTGCCCGACGAGGACTTCACTGAGGCGGTGCGCATCGCTCAGGCCGAATTCGACAAGCACCAGCCCCAGGTCGTCGTGGGATCGAGCCGGGGCGGGGCCGTGGCGATGAACATCAACAGCGGGGATGCCCGACTTGTCCTGCTTTGCCCGGCGTGGAAGAAGTGGGGCACGGTGAAGAACGTGAAGCCTGGTACGGTGATCCTGCATAGCCGGGCCGACGACGTAATTCCGTTTGCCCAAAGCGAAGAACTGGCAAAGAGCAGCGGAGCGACGTTGATCGAAGTCGGCAGCGATCATCGGTTGGCCGACCCAGAGCCGTTGGCGGTGATGCTGAAGGCGTGCGTAGGAGCGTAGCAGAAGCCGTCGCCAGATAAGAACTGACGAAACAACCGACTTGCAGCCCCGAACGAAAAGGAGCCTCTGGATGGTCCGTTGCGCAATCGCACTGGCCTCATTTTTGGCCGTGAGTCTGAATGTGTTCGGCCAGGACAAGAAAAGGCCGCTCGCTGATCTGCCCAGCAAGCCGGCGGCGCACATCGAGAAGATCAAGGCGCTGGGCGACAACGAATGGCTGAATCTCGGTGCCCCCGCCGCTGACCCGAAGTGGGGCAAGGCACGGGGCAGTTCGTGGGGCGCTAAAGCCCTGATCCTCGCACCAGACAAGCGAGGAGCCTTCCTCTACGGCGAAGGTGTCCACGGTTACGTCAAGCCCGATGGACACGTCATGGACGACTTGTGGTTCTACGACATCAACAAACACGCCTGGCATTGTCTTTACCCCGGAACGAACACGAAGACGTTCACACAGCGGGTGAAGGACAAGCAACTGGTGGTTGATGAAAATGGGCAGTTGATCGACAACGACAAGCAGCCTGTCCCGCTCCACCCGTTGGTTCACGCCTGGGGTTATCTGGCCTACGATTCGGACCGAAGGAAGTTCGCCTTTCTCAGTTGGTCGAGCGAACCGATTCCACGGTACTTCCTCGGCGGCGAGAAGTTGATGGACGAAGGATTGAAACTGCTCGAACAGCAGACCAAAGGCAAAAAGAAATCGGTCTTCTCACCCTGGTTCTACGACGTGGCGTCAGGCAAGTTCGAGCGATTCCCGGCAAACAACTCGATGACCATCAACGCAGGAGGTTTTCCCCAGTTCCACTACCTCCCATCAAAGAAGCAGTTCTTTGCAGTCGGTTCCAGCACCGTTGCGATCTTCGATCCTGCCAAGAATCAGTGGAGCGATGCCAAACCGAAAGGCCCGGCTCCCAAAGGGTACGATGCCTGCGGCTGCTACGACTCCAAGCGGGGCCGAATTTATCGAAACGACGGTGACGCCTCAAAAGGCGAAGGACTCATGGCCTACGACATCGAGAAAAATATCTGGAGCCACTTGAAACCCACGGGGACTGCGCCAGAGCCGGCCAACACCAACGCAGCATTCTACGAGTACGATGCTCGCCTCGACATCGTTGTGGCACTCCACTTCAGAGGGAAAAAACCGGGCATCCACGTCTACGACCCGAAAAGCAACTCCTGGGCAGACCCGATACCGTTCCCTGCAAGCGGCCCCAAGTTTCAGTACGCCGCCAACACGTTTTTCGACCGGGAGTTAAACGCCTATTTCTGCCACGTTGCCGGTGACAGCAACGACAATGGCGTGATGTGGGTGTATCGGCACAAGAAATGAGCAAAGAGCAGGGACAGGAGGCGTATCCGATGAGGCCGTGGCACAAGTCCGACTGAACGCCGTCACTCTACCGAATACCCAGCCTGCCGAAGCGCCGTCATTGCTTTCACCAGATCCTTCTGCTTTACCAGCACGTAGTCCGTGTCGAACGTCGAGATCGCAAAGACGCTGATGCCAGCATCGGCCAATGGCGTGACCAGCGAAGCCAGGACGCCGACCGTCGAAAACGGGATGGGGCCAGCCAACTTGAAGCAGTGCCAGTCACCCTCGCATCGGACACCTTCAGGCACGACGGGCTGGTCGCAGACGACGGATAGCTCGTCCGCCGTCCGGGTGATCGAGAAAAATAAGCCCGTCGTCGCCCAAGCAGGAGCAGCAGCACCGGGCTCAAGTCGGCAGACGGCGAAGATACCAGGGAGCAGGGTGAGGTGATGTTTCATGGTCTACCACTCACTGAACGGCGGCGGGTACTGCACTTGGCCTGCGACACCGGCCAGCGCCCCAGGGACCAACTCCATTGCCATGAACGACGGCTTGTCTGAATACGGCGATTCCAGCCTCGCCGCAAGTTCATGCGTAAAACCGAAGCGAGGATAGTAGTCCGGGTGCCCCAGCACGATCACGATTCGGTGCCCCTGATCCCGGCAAACCTCAAGGCTACGGGTGACCAGGGCCGAACCGATCCCCTGGCGCTGGAACGGAGGCAGGACAGCCAAAGGCGCAAGGGCCAGGGCTGGGACCGTGCCGACCTCGGTGAGAATAGTCAAGTCACAGAACAGAATGTGGCCGACGATCTGGCCGTCCCGTTCGGCAACCAGCGAAAGGCGCACGTAGCCGCCTTCACGCAACGCATCGACAAGGCGGGCCTCCGCACACTGGCCGAAGGCAAGTCGGTTTACCTGGCGGATAGCTTCATGGTCAACGGTGGTCTCAGGGCGGATCAGCACGTCCTTCTCCTCGTGGCCCTCACACCTCACGACCGGCTGCGGCGGATATTTCCGATAGGCGTCGTTCGTCACGGACAGTTCACACAGCAGGAAGCGTGACCTGGCCGTCAGCACCTCCCGCATGTTGCGGCACGACTCGCATAAGCTCCGCATCATGGCTTCCGCTCCTCTGACGATAGAATAGGCGTTGCTGCACCGCTGGCAGCGAGCCGGAATGCGTGTAGCTTCGTCCTATCCTCGGTCGCTTTGCTGAACCGTTTCCAAACCGGAGGCCAAATGCAATATCGAACAGTCATTCTTGTGTCGGCCAGCGTTTTCATCGGCACATCGCTTGCCTCGGCAGGCAACATCTACAAGGTCACCAGCCAAGACGGTGAGAAGACCATTACCTACGAGGTTCGTTTTGGCGGCGGCAGACTCTTCGACCAGTTTACCGCCTTCGATCCCGAAACGAAGAAATTTGTGTACTTGCAATGGGAGCGCAAGGGAAAAGCGCCAACCCCGGCCATGAAGATGTGGGATCATCGTACCGGGGAGACCATTCTGCTTTACCGATTCCCTGACGCCAAGAGCCCTCTGCCAGTAATACCGTCCATCGACGCCATGAAGGTCTGCCCGCTGACGAATGACAAGAGCTTCAAGGCGAAGTTGCACATCATCGTTGATTGAGAACTGCCTTCATTTGCCTGCCCTCACCACCTTGATCGACTAGACTTCCATCTTGAATGGCTTCTTGTCGCCCAGCAGGAAGCCCAGACCATTGCCTGACCCTTCATTCATAGTCCCAATCTCATCACGGTCAAACCGCACCCACCGCCCGGCACATCGCCGCCGCTGATTCCGTTCCAAACCGTTTCTGCGTTCGTCGCACCATCGGGTAACCGAGACAAGCCAAGAAATGCTGAGGTCGTGAAAACGCAAGGATGTCGTACCACACGCTGTCATCCTCCCGGTCCCACTCGATCAGAAAACGCTCCTCCCCGCTGCCCGCATGGTCCGGCAGAGTTCCATAGGCGAAACCGAAGCGCTTCACCGGCCCGTCCTCGTCAACCACGGTTACAATGCGGCAGGCGTTGAGCCACCACAGTCCGATGGACCGAGCCAGAATTGCCACGACCTGCCCCTCCTTGATTGGCGTGTTCTCTGGACTTGCCTCCAGCCAGCCAAGACGGAACTGCTGCCAATTTTCCAGGGCAGTTTTTGCCGCAAGAAAGATCTTCTCGCCGCTACCGAGTTTGATGCGGGTGTGGTCCACGACGTAACCGGCAGGAGGGCTTGTGGCGGTAGCCCCGACCGCAGCGTAGGTCAGGTTGAGCCGGGCCTGTGCTGTCAGAAACGTCTGAATCGTTTCCGCCGTTGGTTTGCGAAAAGAGAGCATCTACGCCCCTCGAACGCCATCTTGTCTCCCAGTGCTATTTTTAGAACCGGCAGGCCGTAAAATGCACAACACGACGGGCTTTCGCCCGGTGGAATGAGGACCGATGGCAAACGTGGACGATGAAAACCGACCTCTGATCCTGCTCACTGGAGGCAGCGGCTACGTCGGCGGTCGGCTGATCCCGCTCCTGCAAAAGCAAGGGGTGAGGCTGCGCTGCCTGGCCCGAAGCCCGGAGAAGATGCGGTCCCGTGTGCAGCCCGGCACCGAGATGTCGCAGGGTGACGTTCTGGACCCAGCTTCGCTGGGCGAAGCGATGAAAGGCGTCCACACGGCCTACTACCTCGTTCATCTGATGTCCGGGTCGAAAGACTTCGAGAAAGATGATCGACAAGCGGCGATGAACTTTGCGCAGGCGGCGAGGAAGGCCGGGGTGCGGCGCATCATCTACCTCGGTGGCCTGGGCGACGACGCTGACCCGAAACTTTCCCCCCATCTTCGCAGCCGTCATGAGGTCGGCAAGATCCTTCGAGATTCCGGCGTCGAGACCATCGAGTTCAGAGCGTCCCTTGTCATCGGATCGGGCAGCTTGTCCTTTGATCTGGTGAAGGCACTGACCGACCGCTTGCCGGTGATGCTTTGCCCTCGCTGGTTGTCAACGCCGACGCAGCCTATCGCCGTGGACGACGTACTGGCTTACCTCCTAGCGGCGAAGGATTTGCCCCCAGGGGAGAGCCGCATCTTTGAGATCGGAAGCCCGGATGTCACGACTTACGGTGGCATAATCCGAGAATACGCCCGACAGAGGGGTCTGCGGCGCTGGCTGATTTCGGTCCCGGTACTCACGCCCTACCCGTCGAGCCTCTGGCTGGCCCTGGTGACGCCGACGGCCTTCGAGGTCGGGCGGCACTTGATCGAAGGATTGAAGAATCCGACTGTGGTTCGGGACACGAAGGCTCTGAAGGTTTTTCCGATCAAGCCGATGGGGATTCGGGAGGCAGTCACCAAGGCCCTGGCCTCGGCATGAGGTCACCAATTCATTGCCGTGATCGACAACTGGAGGACCGTGGCGATGGACACCCACACGAAATACGGCACTTGAGCGATAGTAACCCATTTATTGAACTGCCAGACCACCACCATCGACCAAATGATCGTCGCCCAGACGATCACGATGTCCACCGCCGCCAGCGGCACGTTCCGCAGCCCGGAGAAAATCGGCATGAACAGCAGGTTGGCGACGAGGTTGATGGCGAACGGCAGAGCGACCTGCCTCGGCAACTTGGAACGAAACACCTGCACAAACACGAAGCCGAAGCTGACGAGGATGATCGGGTAGAGGATCATCCAGATCAGGCTGATCGTGGACGGGGCGGGCGTCCACGATGGCTTCGCCAACGAGTTGTACCAGTCGAGCCAGGTCATCACGACTCCTATTGTTTCACACGCTGGCCGTCACCAGCCGTTCCTCATTCAAGGCGTCTGCCGGTTGCGAAAACGACGATGACCTCTTTCGGAGGTATGCTTTCGCTGAATCGGCCATCGTCACAAGGGCCGCTCCCATCATGATAGCATCCTTGATGACGAGCCTTCCCGCCCCGCTCAAGTAGGGAAAGCCGTGCTGTGCATCACCCAGAGGCGGCACCCAGCATTCTGGCGTCGTGATGAGGAACGACAGAGTGACGAACGACATCACGAACACCAAGAGACTCCCAACCGCCGCTGCCTGCGGTAGCCACGGGTGCAGGAAAAGCAGCAGTCCGTAAAGGACGATCACGCTCCCCAGGCCATAAGCGAAGAGATAGGTCCGGTTCGCTTCGTGCCAGGAGCGATTCTCTGGCACCAGTGCGCCTTCCGGGTTCTTGTGGGCCTTGTAGTTGCCGGGATCGGCGTAGAAGAAACTCATGGTGGGGCTGTTGGCGACGAATGGCACGATCCCGTCCGCTTCGTACCGGAACGCCTTCAGCCCGCCGATCCAGAGCAGCACGACGATCAGGCCCACCCTGGTCATGGTGATGCCGATTTTGTCCATCCGAGACGCCAGTTCAAATAGCTTTAGCACGCTCATGTTTGCATCTCCGTTAGAGTCGAGAGCGGCAGAATCGTCGCTCGATGACTCAATTATCGGCCTTCTCGCCTCGATGCAGAATGGGCGCATGGGACGAAAACATGGACAGATTGCTCCCGCCTCGGATTTCCGTCTCGAATTCTCGGAAGAAGGTGGGGGAATAGCCCGTTGCCTTCTTGAACAGGCGGCTGAAATAGAGTTCGTCACTGAAGCCAAGCTCCCGAGAGATTTCTTTGACAGGCCTCAGCGTATGAAGAAGCTGCCACTTGGCATGGATCAGAATGCGGTTGCGGATGAGATCGGTTGGCGTCGTCCCAAGATGTTCCCGAACAAGTCTGCCGAGCGTTTTCGGAGTTAGGTGCAACTTCTTGGCGTAGTCGGCGGGTGAATGAAGCGTATGGAAGTTCTGCTCGATCAGGTCACGCAGTTGGACGAGGACCGGATGCCGAAGGTCGCTCGCCCCAGGCTCGCACGCACCGGCTTTGGGTGATTTGATTCTGGCGGCAAGGATCAGCAGCACCTTCAGATAGGCCAGCATGACCTCGCCAAACGCAAGGTCGCCATCGCCTTGCTCCGTCCGAATGCGGTCAATCAGGTTCGTTACTTCTGCTTTCGCACGTTCGTCCAATGGGACCACCGGGATGCCGTAAGGATCGTTGAACAGGATGCCGCTACAGCCGACCTCTGCATGGAAGGTCTCGACGCAGAGGAAATTGGCGTGGAACTGGATGACCTGTCCTTGAACAGAAACGTCCGGGGCGAAGCGAATGTGCTGATACGGCACAAAGAACAGCAAGGAGTCCGGCCCGAACGTGAAACAGGAGGCGTCGGCCCAAAAAGTACCAGAGCCAGACTTGATGAAGTAGATGCCGAAGTAGTTCGTACGTGCGGGCTCGGTGGGCTTGCGGTCGAGACGAAGGCTGTGCGTGCGAATTGCATGATCGCCCTTGCGAGGATCGTACAGATTATCGGTGACGCTTCTCTTAGCCATGTGCTGCTGAACCTCGCCTCTTCGCATCGAGACAATCAAGCTGTTTTTTCAGGACCGCCTGCGCATCAAGTCCACGTTGATCACTCGCATACGCCAGCGACTTTCCGCCGCAGGTGCAGTCGATTTCCAACTCCTGAAACACGGCCAGGGTTTCGGGGTGTTCAATGACCCAATCGGCAACGGACGTATCGAGGTCGCAAACGCTCATGTCGTTTTTCCCGTGATCGCCCGCCGATACCGTTCCGCCGACCGTTTGCCAACGGCGTTGCCATCCTGTTCGATCACCATGTCCCAAAACGCTCCGTCTTGCCGGGCGATCTCACCAATGGTCAGATTGTTCATCGCTTGCCTCCATATCTTCATTATCGGCCCCGTACCATACTACAGAGTCAAGGTCAGGCGGCATTTTTTTTCGGCGAATACCAGCGTGGTTTCCAGAAGGGCGTCGAAGATTCAGCGTGCGTTGAAGCTGGTCGGGAAAGTGCCCGGCGAAGTAACCACATCCGAGAAAAAGCAGGCCGAGACTTGACAACAAACAGACAGGTCTGTATATTTAGAGCATGGAACGAACGAAAGCGACTTCTGAAGCCCGCCAGCGAATTCTGGAGACAGCCGACCGGCTCTTCTATCAGGAAGGCGTTCGAGCCGTAGGCATCGACCGCATCATCGCAGAGGCCGAAGTTGCCAAGATGAGCCTTTACAAGCATTTTCCCTCCAAGGACGACCTGATCTTGGCGGCGCTGAAGCACCGGGAGGAAAGCGTGCTGGAGTTCTTTCGCTCGGCAATGGAGCGGCACGGCAAGAAGGCGAAGAATCCGTTGCGTGCCTTCTTCGCCGCTCTCAAGGAGTGGTTCGAGACGCCGGGGTTCCGGGGCTGTGCCTTCCAAAACGCCGCCGCCGAACTGGCGGACCCCGACCATCCCGCTACGGAGTTCGTGCGGGGCCACAAGCACCGATTCGGAGAATTTCTGCGTGGGCTGGTTGAAGAGGCAATCGGGAAGGAAGCGGCGAAGGTCGCTCCTGCCGTGGCTTTGCTGGTTGAAGGAGCCGTCGTGACCGCAGTGATTCAAGGATCGCCCGACGCCGCCGATGTCGCCCGTGACGCAGCGCTGAAATTGGTGGCCGAGGCGAAGGGCGTGTAATCCTTCTCTTTTTTCGGCTTACATATACAGACCTGTCTGTTTAGTTGCTTGTCCGGTTGTCGCCAGCCACTTTGGAAGGCCGTCCTGACAGGCCCATTTTTGAGGAGTTTGAACATGGAACGCATCACCCCCGTCAATCTGCAAACCGTCCAGGGCCGGGCGAAGGAATTGCTCGACGCCGTGAAGGGCAAGCTGGGCATCGTCCCGAACATGACCCGTGGAATGGCCGTCTCGCCGCCCGTTCTCGAAGCCTACCTGGGGTTCATCGGGGCACTCGGCCACGGTGTCCTGCCGGCACGGGTGCGGGAGCAACTGGCCCTGGACGTAGGCCAGGCCAACCGCTGCGACTACTGCGTGTCGGCGCACTCGCTGCTGGGCAAGCGGGCCGGGCTGACGGATCAGGAGGTCCTCGACAGCCGTCGAGGGGCGTCCGCCGACCCGAAGGCCGACGTGTTGCTACGCTTTGCCCGCACGGTGGTGGAAAAGCAGGGTTTCGTGACCGACGCCGACATCGCTGCTGTGCGTGAGGCCGGCTACGGGGACGCCGAGATCGCAGAAGTGGTGGCCCATGTCGGCCTGAACATCTTCACGAACTACTTCAACAACGTTGCCGGCACGACCATCGACTTCCCGAAGGCCCCGGCCCTTGCCGCCTGAGTTTCTGCAACCGACACGGCCTGTCCACCAAGGCAGGCCGTGTTCTTGGAGGTGCTTCATGAAGCAATATCCTAGCGACATCGCATTCACTCCTGCCGTGAAGGCCATCCAGACGGCCAAAGGCTCACGGGCCAGTTATGCCAAGGTGGAGCGCCGTGGTTGGCAAGCCCGTGTGACGCCGGAACTGACGGAATTCTTGGCGGGGCTGGATATGTTCTATCTCGGCACGGCGAATGCCGAGGGGCAACCGTACATCCAGTATCGAGGCGGAAGCCCTGGGTTCCTCAAAGTGCTGGATGATAAGACCCTCGCTTTTGCCGATTTCGGCGGCAACCGCCAGTTCATCACGCTTGGCAACTTGTCCGAGAACCCGAAGGCGTTCATCTTCCTGATGGACTACGCCAACCAGCAGCGGGTCAAGCTGTGGGGTGAAGCAAGGGTGGTCGAAGACGACACCGAATTGCTGGATCAACTCCGTGACCCGGAGTATCCGGGCAAGGTCGAGCGGGCTATCGTTTTCAACATCGAAGCCTGGGACATCAACTGCCCGCAGCATATCCACAAGCGATTTTCGCAGCGGGAAGTGCAGCCCGTGATCGAGCAACTACAGCGCCGCATCAGTGAGTTGGAGGCAAAGTTAGCCGAAGCGACCACGAAAAGCAGTTCGGCTCCCTGACGAACGAAGTAATAGTCGGCGGGGTCGAACATCAGATGCCAGTGTTGGCGGAAAAGGACGCAGCAGGCGAAGGGATCTAGTCTGAGGCCGTTGCAGCCAATTCCGCAAGTCTTTCGTAGAACTTCATCGGCTCCAGGCTCGGCGGCAATGACGAGCATTCACCGGCTCCCATATCCACGACGATCCAGTTCCCCGCTTCGGATTGGGCGACATCCATCGTGAAGTACGGAGCGTCGAAGCGATGCGCTAGGTCCACGAAAGGCGACCAATCAACTGGGTTCTCTGGTTGTCGATGGTAATGCGAAGCGACCATCAGTTGCCGCTTCCAGAAGAACAGGCGATATTCTTCGCACATCGGATATTCTCTCGGACTCTTTCCACGGGATCGCAGCGGCACGAACTCTTTGACCACAATGCCCCGGAAGAAGGTCTTGCCCTGCTCCTTCAGCAGATTCTCCGCGATCCTCTCAAAGTTCTCCCGGCCAGTTCCTTTCGGGACGAAGCATGCTTCGTGCCAGAGGTGCTTTGCGGATTTGATATGGTCCTTGATGACGAAGGGGCCGTCGCCCAGCCTCCGGGACAGGCTCCAGGCGAGGTAGGGATCGGGTGTGTCCGTCCAGACGGCAGGAGGCGACAAATCTCGGATCTTCGGATAGTAGTTGGGGAAGTACGTTACCTCCGCATAGTCTTCTGCCGAGCTAACCAGGGAATAGCCACGGGCGGACAACGCCGCATGAAATTGGCGGTACAACTCTTCGGTCAAGATCCAACCACGATACAGCAGGGCGGTCCCGTTTGCCGGGGGCAGGCCCTTCAAGGCCAGGTCGATGTCCCCATGCGACAGCGCCTCCTCATCGAAGACCAGGCAGTCGAATCCCAGTGATTTCGCAGCGTCGAATTCGGGCTCGAAAATCGGTTCGGGCAGCTTGCGCATCGACGGATTCTGGGGGAACAGGATGTTCATGAATAAGTCCTTAGAGAATGTGGGGGCAGATCGCTTCGCCCCCACGCGGTTCACTCAACAACTTCGGTGATGACACCAGAACCCACCGTCCTGCCGCCTTCCCGTATGGCGAAATGACTCCCGATGTCGAGGGCCACCGGCTTATCCAGGCTGACGATGACGGCGGCGTTGTCACCCGGCATCACCATCGACACGCCGTCCGGCAACTGCATTTCGCCGGTGACGTTCGTGGTCCGGAAGAAGAACTGCGGCTTGTACCCACCGAAGAACGGCGTGTGCCGACCGCCTTCGTCCTTGCTCAAGACGTAGACCTCACCCTTGAACTTCAGCCGAGGCCGAATGGTGCGCGGTGCGGCGATCACCTGACCACGCTGGATGTCGGTGCTCTTGATGCCTCGTAGCAGCAAGCCCACGTTCATGCCAGCCTCGCCCTGGTCCAGAGCGGCGTTGAATGCCTCGACGCTGGTGACGACACTTTCGAGAACGTCGCCCAAGCCGAGGATTTCGACCTTTTGGCCAACGCTGATGACGCCCTGCTCGATCTTCCCCGTCGCCACCGTGCCACGACCTTCGATGGTGTGAACCCCTTCGATGGGCATGACGAACGGTTTGTCGATGGCGCGTTTCGGCTCCGGAATGTGGCGGTCCAGAGCATCGAGCAACTTGCCGATGAAGGCGTTGAACGTCGGGTCGGCTGGATTATCCAGCGCGCCCCTGGCGTTGCCACGGATGAACGGCACGCTGTCGCCGTCGAAGCCGTACTTCGTCAGGAGGTCGCGGGTTTCCAGTTCGACCAGTTCGATCAACTCGGGGTCATCGACGAGATCGCACTTGTTCAGGAACACGACCAGTTCGGGGACGCCGATCTGCCGAGCGAGCAGGATGTGCTCCCTGGTCTGTGGCATCGGGCCGTCCACTGCGGAAAGCAGGAGGATGGCGCCATCCATCTGCGCCGCACCGGTGATCATGTTCTTGATGTAATCGGCATGGCCGGGACAGTCGATGTGGGCGTAGTGCCGAGCCGCCGTCTCGTACTGGACGTGGCTGGTGATGATCGTGACCGTCTTCGTGGGGTCACGCTCCATGCCGCCCCTGGCGATGTCCTTGTAGCTCTTGATCTCGGCAAGCCCTTTGTGCGCCTGGACCGCCAGGATGGCAGCGGTCAGGGTGGTCTTGCCGTGGTCAATGTGACCGATGGTGCCGACGTTGACGTGAACCTTCTTCATTGCAGGAAACTCCCCGGCTGCAACGAGCAGCCAAAACGGGGTTAGTGGCTCTTGCGCCCAATCCCGACGAATGCCGGGATCTTTTTTTCACGACAAGCGAATCCAGGGCATGGGATACCACGAAATGCCGAAAGGCACGGATGGGACACCGGAGACCAAAGAAGGTTCGGAGTGAACCGGCGTAGAATGAGGTGTGTCAGCGTTGGTAAACGGAGGAATTCCATAGTTCAAGGCTCCTGTTGGGGTAGCGTCTTCGGTGTTCTCAGGTAGGCGACGACAAAAAGCACGAAAAGCGTCCCATCCATCGACGCAGCACCGAGCCACATGACGTGAACCCTGCCCATTGCATACAGAACGCCGATGGCAACGACGAAGCCCACCTTTTCCAGCATGGCGGGGAGCATGGCGAGTCGATAACGCACCGGGTCGGTGGCGATGACCAAGAACATCACCTGCCAAGCCAGAGTGACGCCGGCAAAGCCGTAGAAGAACTCCGGGTGATTGATCGGCGGCGGATAATCTCGCCCGACCTGCTCCTCCAAAAAGTAGAGTGGCGCAACGATCAAGATTCCACTCAGCCCAGCCAACAGGAACACCCACCTCGCAAATCGCATGCTTTCACTCCGGGTCCGGCACCACAATGAACTCCTCTCCCGCCCACACGATGATCGGCTCGGCCAAGTCTACCCACCCGCCTTCGCCTACGGTCGCCGTCCTCAGCAAACCCAGGCGCTCGCCGGTGCCGGCGTCGAACTTGAAGACCGAGACACGCCGCCCGGCCTCCACGCCTTCAAGGTGAAAACGGGGAATGATCCTGTCGTCAGCAAAACGAAAGGTGAAGTGCGGGTCGTGGTAGAGCGGCTTCATGGTCAAATCGCCCTCACCCATCCAACTTCGTCCAAAACGGAATCTCCGGAAGCGAAGCATGAAATTCCTCTTCGGTCAGTCCTTGGTCAATGTTCCGCTGTAGCCAGGATTGCTGCTCGAACTCGTTGAAAAAATAATCCCACAGATTCCTCCCGCATATGATAATGTCCGTCTGATATACCGAGAAAACGGGATTGTCAGCGAACGGTGGGGAAGCCGGCAGACACCGATGCGAGAAGAGGGGAATCACGGGAAGCGCCCATGACTGTCCTCCTTAAGCTGAAACATGGCCATCTGCGTTTGCAACGCTCGAGGCATTATGGTGCCGGCTTTTGCTGGTCAAGTGGTCGGGCGTGATGATCCTTCCTCATCTGGATAAACTCTTCGTCCGTGATCTCTTTTTCGTGATACGTCCAATCACGTGGATGAAAAACGCCAGGCTCAACGACAAGCCAATGTCCCGGCCCCAGTAAGGCACATATCGGCAAATAGACCTTCTGGATGAACGGGCTAGCCTCCCATTCTTTCCGAATGTAGCTCTCCCCGACGCTCCCTGGAATGAACCACGGTTGAGTACCCATAAATGGGAACTGGTGTGCGATCACTTCGTTCAATAAGCGGATCGCACCAAGCGCCAACTCACGATCGTTCGTGTCGGTCTCCGGATGAAAGTGGATCGCGTCGTTCCGGACACCGTGGAGTTTTTTAAAGCTGGCAGTCGTTTCCGGCAGGATGACTCCCCATGATGATATTGTGCGGATCATGAGGTCCCAGCTGTCGAATGATTTCTTCTTGTACACGTTCTTGTATTCTGGAGTCTGTTTGTGATCGTCACGCAATAGCAATACCAGATGGTTCAGTATGCGCTCCCCAAGTGCGCATGCACCTGTCAGCGCCGGGTAATACGCACAAGAGGTGAACGCTGTCCGTATTTGCGCAAGGAAGTTATTGTGAAAGGCGACAATGGATAACGGCATCATGCCCAGGTCGGCAAAATCCTTCTCCTTTCGGTCGAAATTCAATCGCCCAAATTCATCCACCAAGCCGTCCCGTATGCTCTCTTGCGATTTCCAGTGTGCTTCCTTTTCGGTTTCGCCCCAATGCTCTTCATGGGGAGCATTCAGCCACCCGGCACGGGAATCTAGTTGGAGAGAAAGCACGCGATAACGTTTCATCGAACCCTACTCCATTTTACAGCAATATCATCCATTCCGTATGTCATTTCGTTCGCTGGTCGGTGCGTCGTTGTGATGGTCAGGAGCATCGTGTTGGCCTTTTACGGATCTCAAGACGAACCCGGCCTGGCACAGGATTGTCCTTCTTGTCCCAGGCGACCATTCCCGATCAAGACAACCGGCATGTGGGCATGGTTCGCTTTGGAATTGTTCAGGTCAGTCTACCGATGAATCTAACCATCCGCATCTGCGCTGAAAGCTGGTAATCGCCGCCGAATTCAGGCGTGTCGATTTCCTTCAACCTTCTTCCATCTGACGCCCCAGATGGCGTGGGAGCTTCCATCATGCGCAGAGACGGACTTTTTCGAGAAACGGCCAAGCAACAACTTGACGATGCAATTCACGCCACTCGGACGTTTGCACAGAGATATAGCGGTGTGCCGCCAGCCTACGAGCGCTTGCTGAGGCACGTCCTGACCCGGAGCCACTTGCTCCATCCGAGTGACCGTGCCGGCGATAATCGCATTGGCTTCAACACCGGCTTGTTGGCGCTGTCCTTGTACCACGGCGATTGGCTCCGACCCGTTGAATCGTGGAATCCGGTCAAACAGAATCCGTGGCCGCAGTTCAACGCACTCGCTCAACATCTCCTTGCCCGGTATCCGGTGCCGGCCTTCATGACATCGGCATTTCTCGATCTGCCGCCGGGCGAAAAGCTACCACAGCACGATTGGTACAAGCACCTGGGCCGAGGCGAGAACATACGCACTGCCAAGCTGCCGTTGCGGTTGACCAAGGCGATGGCCCATCAATTCACCCAAGCGCCACATCACCTCTCCGCTGTCCAAGCCATTCGCTGGGCACAGGTGCGTGGACTCGGCGGCAGCAAAACCCTGGCCCGTGCTGTCGTCGGCACTCGACTCGGCAAGTTTCTGGAAAACGAGGACTTCTGGGACAGCGTACTGCATTTCTTCATCAACCATCCAGCACTCGACCTCGCCCGAGTTGGGCCGGTGGTGGACTTCCTCCAGCACCAACGATTTGAATGGAAAGAGGGCGTGTCGCAAGACGGCGTTTTCGGAAGACTGCCGCCGCCACGGCCCGACTACACGATGAAGGGGCGAGCCGTCTCTTCGATCTTGCGCCAGGTCGATGAGTGGCACAGGGAACTCGGACGGGAGGAGAACCAGCCGACAATAAGCTGGCGACGCTCTCCGTTTAAGGACTTTCGGTGGGTCGAAGGTGACGAGGCGCTGGGCAACATGAGAGTGTGGACGATCACGGAGTTGCTGACGAGTCGGGCGTTGCTTGTTGAAGGGCGAGAAATGCACCATTGCGTGGCGACGTACACGGACTTGTGTGTCACCCGCCAGGCTTCGATTTGGTCAATGCAGATGGTGAATCGCCGTGGGCAACGCCGAGTTTTGACCATCGACGTGGACCTGCCGACGAAGGAGATCTTCGAGATCCGAGGACGTTGCAATCGAATGCCGAGTGCTGGCGAGCGGGCGATTGTGGAGCGATGGGCGACAGTCGAAGGGCTGAAGGTTGACGACGTTTCTTGACGCTCCGCAAAAAATCGCTTCAAAAAGTGGAGAGAAACGAAAAGGGCAGGCGTCCTGTCCGCCTGCCCCTTTCGTCGTAAACCCTTACGCTGCTTGATTACCGAAGGTGGGACTTGAACCCACACACCCTTGCGGGTACTGGATTTTGAGTCCGGCTTTCAGTTATGGCCGTCGCAGGGCAGTAGCGTTGCAAGACCTTGAAAAAACGGCAGTTGCAACGTCAACTGCGCACAACTACATTATACCCGCAGGGGCCTCGCATGGCCAATAATGTCAGCAAAATGTCAGCAGATTTTTTGTTGTTTTGTGGCGCTGCCTCGCCCAAGTGCACCCTAGCGGATGTGAGATGGACTTACCGCCAATTTGATACATCGAGTCTTCTTATAGTGCGATGTGGGGCCGCCACTGGCACCGCGTTCGGCCTTGATATTGATGGTAAGCAGTATCTCGTGACGGCAAAACATGTTTTGGCGAATGGGCCGACGCCACTGGCAATTGACTTGTTTTCAAATGGCAATTGGAGTGGGTTGCCAGTTACTTTAGTTGGCCACGCTGGGCCGGACACTGACATTTCGGTGCTCGCGACCGACCGTCGGCTTACGCCGTCAGAGTTGCCGGTTGACCTTTGTCTGCTCGGGCGGTGTAAGGTCAAGATGTCTTCTTCCGAGGCTTTCCCTACGGAATCATCGGAAAATTTCTATTCGGCCCAGGCGGCTACCCGTTGCCACTTGTGAAGCGGGCCACACTATCGTTGTTTCAAGGAGATATCTGGTTATTGGATGGACACAACAATCCAGGTTTCTCCGGTGGCCCGGTGGTTTTCGTTCCACCTGGCACCAATGCTTTCCAAGTGGCTGGGATCATCTCCGGTTTTCAGGCTGTGGAAGAGCCAGTTCTGGCTGGCGGGCAACCGACCCCGTTTGTATACCGCTACAACACCGGCATCATTCTCTGTCATTTTATCGACCATGCTGTTGCATTGATAAGAGCGAACCCGATTGGATTCGGCTTGCCGTAAATATCGATTTGTCGCTTTTCTTCCACGGCGCTCGTGCAGATGATGCGGCATTGCCGAAAACACTCCCGCCGCACGATTCCGTCGCCGTTCTCAAATTGCGGGCCTGTCAATGCCTTTCTTCTCATGCAATACACTTTCCCTTGTCTTGCTTCCCGTCGCCGTCGCGTCGCCGTATGGGGTGGACGAAAAGGCCGCATCGCGTACTCGCGATATAATAGCGGCCCGGCCACCCCATACGGTGATGCAGAGGCGGCGGTGCATTGAAGCGCGATCCTTGAGCCGGAGCTGAGCCGGTGGGGTGGTCGAATTTGCGCCATGGATCATTGACACCTTTCGGCTGGGATTCTCCTTGCTGCCAGGTTCACGGTTCTCACCGAAGTCGAGGCGCGCTCGCTTCATTGTTGCGTAAGACAAACCGGCTCCCCATGTGAGGGGCGCAGTCCTTGATTCTTCAGGCTGCACCCAGGATTGCGGGATCACCGGCGCCCTCGTCCTGGCAAGGACAAATACCCGTCGAGTGGCGGATCTCGATAATTTGGTTTCAGTTGCTACATAGCGTTTCCACTTTTTCAGTCTTCCTTTTCGTCTGCCTGTTTGCCATCATTCTTGCCGGTTTCATGGTTCTCACCGGAGTCGAGTTTTTCGCTCGCTCCACTATTGCATCAGATGCTCTGGCTCCCCATGTCGGGGGCGCAGTCTCATCAAAATGAGCTGCAAGGCGACGGTCGGGTTGGCCAGTGCTTTCGTCCCGGCAAGGGACGCACCCGTCAGGAGACGGATTCCGTGATACTCCTCCTTGGCTGTTAGGCAGCTGCCTGTTCCGTTTCTGACCAGCGGAACGCTTCGCCCGTAAGCCACATCTGATGCATGATAACCGCCAGCTTCCGGGCCACGGCGATTTTTGCCTTGTTCATGCAGCTGCGCTTGGCTATCCGCAACCCCCATGATTTGAGTGCCGACCATGCCTTCACCCGTGTCAACAGAACTCCGGCCGCCTCGTACAGATAGCCTCGCACCAAATCGTCGCCTCGTTTGGAAATGCGTCCGGCGATGTCACGCTCCCCGGATTGATCGCGCCGGTTGGTAAGGCCGAAATATGCGCCGACGCTTCGCGACTTGACGAATCGCTTTGGGTCGTCTACGGCGGCAGTGAAAGCAACCGACGTGATGGCGCCAATGCCAGGGATGGTCATCAGGTTTCGGCAGGTCACATTATTCTCGGCATATTCCTCAAGGAGTTTGTCAAGCTCCTGGACCTCGCGTTCAACTGCTTCCAGCACCCTGAGCAACGGGACAACCATCTTTGCCAACGTCTGAGAATCCTTGATGATCCCGTTGACCTTCGCCTTGAACCCTTTCTCTACGCTATGCGATACAACGAAACCATGTGTTTTGAGGGCTCCACGAATCTGGTTCTTGAGAGCGGTGCGCATCCCGACGAGCTGGGCCCGTTCCCCGAGCAAAGTGCGAACCTGATGGCTCGTCATGCTCTTGACCTTGACCTCCTTGAAGAAGTTGGTGCGGACCAGCTGGGCGATACCACGGGCATCGTGCTTGTCGGTCTTGTTCAGCTGCTCGCTGAGCGTTTTATGGGCATGGCGTGCTTCGATGCAGACCACCGGAAGGCCTGTCGCCGTGAGTGCATGCCAGAGATACGGGCTGAGAGCGCCGGATTCCATGCCGATGAGTTGGACCTTCGGTGCATGGGCGTGAATTGTTTCGGCTATCGCCTCCGGCGCAGTAGGGCATTTTCCTTCCCATATTCGCTTCCCGCTGCTATCCACTACGCACAGGTGGGTCATTGACTGCGAAATGTCGAGTCCGACATAAAGTTCCATATACGAGCTCCATTGTTTTGGTTGCATTGCGGCGGTGCCTCGCCACGACTAACTACTTACGCCGAGTGGGGCACGCCCGCAATTACACAATGTCGGGGTTTTTCGTCGCGGGGCTCGAAGGTTGGGGGTCCCCGCGACGAAAAATCCCAGAGGCGGCGGTGCATCCAGCGCGATTCTTGAGCCTGAGGGGGATTCAGAGCGGCGGCGGCATTACAGACGTCCACAACACGGGGCTGCTTCTAGGTGAGCGTAGCATCGCGACAAATCACTAGAATAACGGAACGCGCCGGCGCCCCTGAATGAACGGCAACGTGGTTGGATGTCGTCGATCGCCGTTTGCTGTTCAACCCGAATTGCATGGACGGGATAACGCCGTTTCTCAGCGATTTCCATTGGCCCGATCATGAGTGCCGATGCTCCTACGGCCGACATTCGTGAGCTGCTACGAAAAAGCAGCGGACGGCCAAATATGATAGGGAACCGCAATGTGGTCTTACTTCTTTCCAAAAAAACGGATATCCAGCCTTGAAACGAAACTTCCGCGTGAAGAGCTTTTGCGCCGGAGTCGCATTCTCATAATCGACGACGAACCACCAGACCTTATCAATGACCTTAAGGCTGCGAGGTTTGCCGTGGATCACGTCTTCGACATCGACAAAAGCAACTTGGATATTATCGATAGGCCACTCTACGACCTCGTTCTTCTAGATTTTGGCAAAGTCGGAACCCACTTTGGTGACGACGAAGGGCTGTCCTTGTTGAAGCATATCAAGCGCGTCAATCCAGCAATCGTTGTCCTGACGTACACGTCGAAGGCCCTAAAAACCGAATACGCTGATTTCTACCGCCTAGCCGATGGCGTGTTGGCGAAGGATGCCGGAATTTCAGAATCAATGGAAAAGATTGAGGCATCTCTTCGAAAGGCCCACAGCCTGCCGAACGTGTGGTCCAGCTTGCTTACGGTTTGCGATGTCAAGACCGGATCTTCCGAAGATTTAGAACTCCAGGATTTGCTTGTGCGCGGCCTGAGTAGCCAGAGCAAAATGAATGCACTGAAGTCTCAGGTCGCGAGATTTCTCGCGTCAGATGAGGCCCAAAAAATTGGCTTAACTCTCCTTACGAAGGCGATAGAACTGGGCGTGAAATCGTACACAGTATCATGATATGGCAGCATTCGAAGACATCGCTGGCCTTTCCCCTTTGCCTGTCGTTGACCTTAACGACATCAAACCGCCCACGTCCGGTGCCCTGGTGCCGGTATCGAGTGTCTGTTTGCGGAATTTCCTAAAGGATGGAACCTGTCGGAAACACTACGAAAAACTCGCCGACACTGGCAAATTTGACGGCAAGATAGTCCAATGTCCGTATGGTTTCGCCACATGCGCACTCCCCACTAAGACATTGCACCTTGCTTTTACGGGCGTTATTCCGTATCCACGTATTGGTGGTGCGAATGAGCGAGAGGTTTCAAAGAACAACAAACATGCAAAAGTACCGATCCAAACGCTCCTAGACGCAGCCGCACCAATAATCAACGCAGAAATCAAATTCGATGCACTCGCCAAGGACCACATCGATAATCAGTCGGTTGCACTTCACGAAGTTCGAAAACTCAATCGAAACGTGAAGCAAGCGGCGGAGCGACTATGCCTTAGCGAATCGCCAAACGACCCAGACGGCGCTGACCCCCAACTTGTAGCAATTTGGAAAAGCTCTGAGCTTATGTCGTGGCAGTTCGAGGTTATCGAGTTGCTTGCTGATAACAACCTTGTGAGAATACCGCCAAATTCCACAATGGAAATTTACAAAGTGTTCGACAAGTGCGCTAGGATTTTTCGCCATGCTGGCAGGTCGAGTTCGATCATCTTGCATGCCCCATACGACTATCGGTCAAAGGTGGCGACATTTGACAAGACGTTTTCCATTATTCCAACAGCTCTCATTGAGAACGCTCTAAAGTACGTTCTACCTGGGTCAGCAGTAGACATCGAATTCCATGATTTTCATGAATCTTGTGTGGTGCACGTAAAAAACCTGTACCGAGGGAATCATCAGCTTTCTGCGGCAGTGTTCCACAAAGGAGTTCGATTCACCGCTAACAGGGAAGGATCGGGCAATGGTCTATTTTTAGCAAAGCTAGTTGCGCAGCAGCACCGTGCTACTTTGGACGTCGCCACCAAACCGATTCGCCAAGACACAATGGAGTGCACCTTCACGCTCGTCATGCCGCGCGTTGCTTGACGGTAAAATTCACCCGCCTGCGAAAATGTCAATGCTCGATGCCAAGTTGCGGTCTGTGGTTTCTTTATCCGGGCCATTGTTCAGGGTTTTGTGCCGCTCGCGACTTCGCTCGGCCGGAAACACCTCCGCGCAAGATTCACGGTGTGGACCGATCTGATGGTATGCTGCAGCTGTATCGAGAATGGCTCGAAAATCAGGTGTGGAAGGAGCTACGAAGGGTTGGCGATCTGAGGATTGCGCTTCGCAGGGCGTAGGAAAACGCTTCAAAGGCGAGAACGCCGGG
>CAZAFH010000037.1:0-60046 GCA_964484265.1 uncultured Singulisphaera sp. | reverse complement strand
GGGTTGGGGGTGAGGGGGAGAGGCGACACAAAGCGACAAGTCCCAAACCCCTCACCCCCGACCCCTCTCCCCTGAGTACAGGGGCGAGGGGAGATGGCGCTGTAGTACTAAATCACATCTGCGCGCGAATTATCGTAAGCATCATTCTCCGCGTGATGCTTACGATTGCGGCTCCGCCGCGTTGGAGAGGTTTGAAATATTAATATTCAAGCAATGAAGAGATGAGGATCTGCAAACCAAGCCAACATTCCTACCGCTGGGCCAAGCCAACCAATACACAGCAGAGTTATGCACTTGTATGACTTCGGCCCGTCATGAAACCGTCCTGCGTCAAGCAGACCGAATAAAGGGCGACGCTATCAGCGACCGTGAGCCAGCTGATTATTCGCGACGGCATATCTCGGAGCACTTCCATTTCTTCCGCACAATGGAGAATCCGCGCTGCCTATCGCTTCCTGCGGTCCTTTGCTTTTCGGCGTGGCAATGCCGTATCCCTCACGCCTCGCGCTTTGCCGCACGGCATCGCTTATCAAGGGCGGCGAATCGTCCGCCTCACTTCCGCTTTTTGTCGTACTTTCCGATTTCTGGCGGTTGTATGACGTCGAGCAGTTTCTCGATGACGTCTTCGCTGCTCTTGCCTTCGGCCTGTGCCTGAAAATTGGTGCTGACGCGGTGGCGCAAAACAGGAATCGCGACCTTTTTGACGTCGTCAATGGCGGCACTGAATCGGCCATCCATCGCGGCCATTGCGCGGGCGCCTTGCACGAGAAAAATACCGGCACGCGGACCGGCGCCCCAGTCCACCATCCGCTTGACGAACTCCGGCGCCAGCGGATCCTTGGGCCGGGTGGCACGCACGAGCTTCGTGACGTATTCCTTGACAAAATCGCCAACCGGGACCGAGCGCACTAGCTTTTGCATGTTCAAGATCGCCCGGCTACTTAAGACCTTCGTGATCTCCGCAGCTTCATCCTTGGTGGCAATGTCGATGATCTTGCGTTCTTCGTCGTAAGACGGGTAGTCCACCTTGATGTTGAACATGAAGCGATCGAGCTGAGCTTCGGGCAACGGATACGTGCCCTCCTGCTCGATCGGATTCTGCGTGGCGATGACGAAAAATGGCTCCGGTAGGTTGTACGTCTCCTGGCCGACCGTGACCTGGCGTTCCTGCATTGCTTGCAATAGCGACGATTGCGTCTTCGGCGGGGTGCGGTTAATCTCGTCGGCAAGAACGACGTTGGCGAAGATCGGCCCTTTGACGAAGCGGAATTCGCGCTTGCCCGAGCTTTCGTCGAGAATCGTCGTGCCGGTGATGTCCGAGGGCATCAGGTCAGGCGTGAACTGGATGCGTTTGAATTGCACGTCGAGTATCTGCGCGATCGAACTGACCATCAGCGTCTTCGCCAAACCGGGCACGCCGACCAGCAGGCAGTGGCCACGCGTGAAGACGGCGGCGAGAATCTGCTCGATGACGTCGGACTGCCCGACGACGGTTCGGCGAAGCTGCTCGATAATCTGATTGCGAGCCTGACTGAACTGAGCCAGGTACTCGCTGATTTTATCGGTTGACACTTTAGGTCTCTCTGAATCGAGCCACAGAGGACACAGAGAGCACAGAGAGGAAAATTGCAGAACTTTAACCACGGATAACACGGATGGCACAGATAAGGGAAATTCCTAATTTGCATTTCCCATCTGTGCCATCCGTGTTATCCGTGGTTCATTGTTTTTCTCTCTGTGTTCTCTGTGTCCTCTATGGAAAAAACTATTTACTCTTCTCGCGCGCGGCGCGGAATTCGTCGCCGGGGTTCCAGGTTGGAAGCGTCTTGGCGTTGGCGGATTCGATGGCGATGTCGAACGCGAAACGCATCAGCACGGGATAGCCTGCGAAATCCCACTCGGCTCGGAACACGTCGTTCGGCGTGTGATACACCTTGGCGATGAATTCCTGCATCTGCTTCTGGGCGAAGTCGGCAGGTTTGCCCTTGAATTTCTCGCCGGGGTAGACCGAGAACGCCGGCACGCCGCCTCTCGCCAGCGCGAAATGATCGGAGCGGTAAAAGAAGCCGAGATGGGCGTTCTTGTCGGGCTGGATTTCGAGCTTCTGCTGCTTGGCGATTTTCTGGACGAGGGGAAACGCCGTCGTCCGTTCCGCGCCGCTGACGACGACCGATTCGGGCACGCCGACGGGAATGACCGTATCGAAGTTGAGGTTGATCGCCGTCTTGCCAAGAGGAATGCTTGGCTTGCTGGCATAATAGTACGCGCCGAGCAAGCCGCTCTCCTCGGCCGTGGTGGCGAGGAAAATCGCCGAGCGCTTGGGCTTGGCTTTTTGGCCGACCCAGGCGCGAGCCATTTCGAGCAGAATGCCGCACCCGCTGGCGTTGTCGAGGGCGCCGTTGAAGGTGCTCAGCGTGCCGATGGACGATTTCCCCATGCCCAGGTGATCCCAGTGAGCCGTGAACAGGACCGCCTCCGACTTTAGCGTTGGATCGCTGCCCTCGGCAATGGCGATGACGTTTCTGGTGACGATTTTTTTTGTAGTCGTCGGGATGTGACCCTTGATGCGAACACCGAGCGGAATCGCCTTGAAGCCGCGGGTGTCGGCTTTTTTCAGGGCTTCGTCCACGGTCAGCCCGATCGACGAGAGCAGCTTGCCACCGGCGTTGGCGGATAGCCAACCGGCGAAGGCGAGCGCTGGCGCGTCAGGTTCCCGCATGAGCTGGGCGTTCTTGAGTTTCTTGACGACGGAATACGGATAGCCGGCCGTTTCGTTGGTGTGAATGATGAGCACCGCCTTGGCGCCGCGCCGCGTGGCCTCTTCGAATTTGTAGCTCCAGCGGCCATAATAGGTCAGCGCCTTGCCCGCGAAGAATTTCGGATCGTCCGACGGCGGTTCGTTGGTGAAGACGACGACGACCTTGCCCTTGACATCGACGCCCTTGTAGTCGTCCCAGCCGAACTCGGGTGCGTGAATGCCATGCCCGCAGAAGATCGCCTCCGCATCGAAATCCTCGGAGATCTGCGATCGGCTCACACCGGCGAATTCGTCTTCGATCCGGAAGGGCGTTGCCGTATCGCCCTTGACGATCGCCAGGGTCGCAGATGGGCCGGTCTCGACAATCACCAACGGAACGGCCTGAAAGAACGTATTGCGATCGCCTGCGGGTTTCAGGCCGGCCTTGCGAAATTCACTCGCGATATACTCCGTTGCCAAATCTTCGCCGCGCGTGCCGATGCCTCGGCCTTGAAGCGGATCGGACGCGAGATACTTCACGTCCGCCTTGATGCGCTCGATGCTGAAAACGGGCGGATCCCCGGCGCGTGCCATCGATGCCGCGGCGCCCAAAATAATGAACCATGTAAGAAGAGAGGTCCCAATCAGTCGCGCGTTGGGAGTCCTATTCACATTTGCATGAGGCATCACAGTGCACGGATGCATTGGCGTCTCTCCAGCTTGTGTTGCAGATCAGGCGATGGTGGAGATTATACGCATTCTCACTGCGAAGAGCGTACCGCGAAAAATCCACGCTGCGCCATGCAATTAGTTAACCAGTGTGAAACAAATCAGAAATGTGCAAAAAAAATGTCCTGACCTCCAGCACCGGCGTCGCCCAGTCACCAGTACCTTCGGTCAGGACATTTTCATGGTATCTCGCCACATTCCGGCGGCAAGGAACATTCGCGAATTTTTTCTCAAAAAAATGATTAGAAAATTCGCACCGCGTGATTCTCTCGTCAAAATCACCCCAGATTCATCCGCGCAGGCTGCCGCGTACGAAAACAGCGGCAACGCTGCCGGGAAAGGTCACGCCCTCGAAGGGGCTCCAGCCGCACTTGGTCTTCAATTCCTCGCGCAAGATTTTTTTCGGCCTGCTCAGATTGAGCACCGTTAGTGAGCCGACGTAGCCAGGCAGCAATCGGCCCCATTTGTCTTTCGTGTACGGATTGACGAAAACGCCTGGATTCGCCGAGCAGATCGCGGCGATGCGCTCGGGAGTAAAGCCCTTCTCGACGAGCAACCAGGTGACGAACGGGCCATAGGTATCGAGATGCGGTTGCCCCGACACACCGCGTGCTTTTTCCTCGAGCGTGTGCGGCGCGTGATCGGTGGCGAGATAGTCTGCCGTGCCGTCACGCAGCGCTTCGAGCATCGCTTCGCGGTCGTTGGGACTGCGAAGCGGCGGGTTCATCTGCATCCAGCCGCGATTCTCGGGGGTGATATGCGCGGTATCGTAAAAGACATGGTGCGGCGTGACCTCGGCCGTCACTTGCAGGCCCTTCGCCTTTGCCGCGCGAATTAATGCCAGGCCTTCGCCGACGGAATAATGACAGAGCTTGCCGCGCAGATTGTATTTTTCGATCATCGCCAGAGCGAAGCGCGTCGCACTGAGTTCGCATTCGGGCGGCCGACGCGATTCGTGCGTCGCAGCGCCTTTGTGGCGATCCAGCAATACCGGATCTTCGCAATGGAAACTGACCGCCTGGCCGGCATAGTCGGCGAGCGTCGCGTCGAGTTGTTCCAGCGAGGAAAAGAAGAGATGGCCAACGCTTGGCCCCATATACGCCTTGTAGGGGACGTTGCGCGACAGCGGCTTCGTCCCGGGGCCGATCCCCGCGTAAAGGGTGAACACCACGGGCAGATTTTGGCGAGCCAGCAGCGATTCCTTCGCGGCATAGCTGGCGTCGTCGATTGGCGCGGCGGGATTGTTCGGCATGTCCGCGACGTGCAATACGCCGCCGTTGAGCGCGGCGGCACAGGCACACGCGAACGTCTCCTTGTGCATCTCGTGCTGGGTGACGTCTTCCCGCGCGTGGATATGGATGTCGCCCATGCCCGCGAAGATCAAACAGTCGTCGCCAAACACGTGCGCCGGCGTGCCGAGGTTTTCTCCCACGGCAGCGATGACGCCGTCTACGACGGCGATTTGGCCACGCCGCACGCCGTCGATGTCAGCAAGCCGACCAGCGATGATGGTGGAATTCATGAGGATCAGTCCGACTGGCGAGCGGGGGGCGTAAGCCCCCTGATTCTGGGGTACATCAAAGAATCAGGGGGCTTACGCCCCCCGCTCGCCTTCATCATTTCTCATCCCCCACTTCTTTGCGAAGCCGATCAAGCTCCGCCCGCAGCTCACGCACCGTCTCCGAGTAGGCTGGGTCGGCGATGACGTTGCGCATCTGCTGCGGGTCTTTCTGGCGATCGAAGAGTTCCCATTCCGGCGTGAGGGTAATGTCCTTGGATCCTTTCATCCCTAGCGCTTTGCCGTAGTAATGGATGAGCGTGTATTGCTTGGTCCGCACGCCGTAATGCGCGGGGACGTTGTGCGAACCGTCGAGATGCATCCAGTAACGGTAGTAGCTCGACTTTCGCCAATCTGCCGGCGTGTCGCCCTCCAGGATTTTCTTGTAGCTTCGGCCGTCCATTTCCTTCGTCCCTTTACTCCCGGCGAGTTCGAGGAAGGTCGGCGCGTGGTCGATGTTCATGACGATGTCGTCGTTGATGGTCCCCGGTTTCGTGTGGCCCGGCCAGCGCACGATCAGGGGCGTCGTGATTGCCGGTTCGTACATCAGGCGTTTGTCATAGAAACCGTGCTCGCCGAGGAAGAAGCCCTGATCCGACGTGTAGATGACAATCGTGTCCTCCGCAAGTCCATTGGCTTCGAGGAACACCATGATGCGGCCAACGTTCTCATCCACGGCGGCCACGCACGAGAGATAGCGTTTTAGATAGTGCTGATAGGCCCATTTGCGCAGTTCGTCGCGTTCCATCATCGGGATCGGCATTTGCAGGTCGCGCATACTGAAATCTTGGCCGATACGCATTCGAATCATGCTCACCTGCTTCGCGCGGCCTTTGTAGTCGTCCAAAAGCGTTTCGGGTTCGGGGATCTTGATATCCTTGTAAAGATCTTTGAATCGCGGCGCAGGGTCCCATGGCCTATGTGGCGCCTTGTAGTGACAGAAAAGCATGAAAGGCTTCGTCTTGTCGCGGTTCTTGACCCATTCGAGTGACAAGTTCGTGATGACGTCGGTGGAGTATTCGCCGGTATACTCCTTGGCGCCTTTGGCCTTCGAGCCCATGGCGCGAAGCTTCGGATTGATGTACTGCCCCTGGCCTGGCAGAATGTTCCAGGCGTCGAACCCGGCGGGATCGGTTCCGAGATGCCATTTGCCGAACATGCCTACCTGGTAACCGAGCATACGCAAGAGGTGGCTCACGTGCGTCGTTTTCGGGTTGATGGAGTCGGCGAGGGTATAAATGCCGTTCTTGTGGCTGTGTTGGCCGGTCAATAGAGCCGCTCGGCTGGGCGTGCAGATCGAATTCGCCACGACGGAATTGCGAAACAGCATGCCTTGCTTGGCAAGCTTGTCGAGATTCGGTGTTTTGGTCACGCCTTTGAGCCACGAACCGTACGCGCCGAGCGCGGCATTGGCATGATCATCGCTCATGATGTAGATGATGTTCGGCTTTTTCTTCGGCGCCTGAGCGTTGGCCAGCGCGGGAACGCACAGGAGAATGGCGACGAGAATTATTCGAATCATGATTACGAATCTCCAAGCCCAAGGGTGAGCGCAGCGAACCTTTGGGATATACCCTCAGATGATCCCAAGGGTTCGCTGCGCTCACCCTTGGGCTTGCTTGACCTCACCAATGCATCACGAAGCCGCCGTCCACATTCACGCATTGCCCGGTGATGTTGCGGCCGTGCGTTGATGCGAGGTACACGGTCATGGCTGCCATTTCTTCGGGCGTCTGCCATTCGCCGAGCGGGACGACCTTGCGAATTTTTTCGCCGGCCCACTCGTCATAGGATTGCTTTTTGTCAGCCGATTGCATGGCGTTCCAGGCTGCCCAGATCGATTGGTTCAATTCGGTCTTTACCATGCCCGGGCAGAGGGCGTTGACACGAACATGATACGGCGCGAGGTCCTTGGCGGCACATTGCATGAAGTTGATGAGGGCGGCCTTCGACGCGCTGTAAGGCGGGTCTGTCTGCGACCCCATCTGCCCCGCTACCGACGCAATGAGCAAGATCGACCCGGCCTTCGATTTGAGAAACGCCGGCGTGAAGGCGTGCACCACATTGACGGCGCCTTGCACATTGACGTTCATGACGCGCGGCCAATCGCCCGGCTCCAGATTCCAAAACGGGAACCCGAACTTGCCCGACCCGATGCCGACCGCGAATACGAGATGATCGACTCGGCCCAGGTCAGCCATGATCTGGGCTGCAGCGGCTTTCATGGCATCGAAATTCGTCACGTCTGCCGATGATCCGCTTGCCTTCACGCCAAATTCGCCAGCGATCGCGCTGGCAGCAACGGCGACCGCGGCTTCGCGATCGACGAGCGCGACATTCGCGCCTTCGCGGGCAAACTCGCGCGCTATGGCGTGCCCGATGCCGCGCGCTGCGCCGACGATGACGGCAGAGTGCCCCTTGATACCGAGGTTCATGGGATGATTCCATGCCCAACGGGTGAGCGCAGCGAACCCTTGGGATTGTGCATGCGGATATCCCAAGGGATCGCTGCGCTCACCATTGGGCTTTTCTGGCTTTACAAATAATCTTCGCGAATGGGCGTAAAGATGTCGAGCGCGCGGACGATCTCGCCTGGTTTGCCAAGCGCGACGACGCGATGCTTGACGCCGCCGGGGATGCGCCACATGTCGCCCTTGCTCAGAATCTTTTCTTCGTCGCCGATGAAAAAATGCGCCTGCCCTTCAATCATCATGCCGACCTGTTCATGCGGGTGGCTATGCTCCGCGACGACCGAACCCGGTTCGAGTTCGACGAACGAGAGCATCAGCTTTTCGCAGGCGCAGGTGGTGATGTGCACACCGGGGAAGATGTTATGTCGTGCACATTCGTCAGGCGTCGGAAAATACATGCTCATGCGCGATCCTCACGCGGTCAAGGTTGCCAATGCAAGCCCGCTGCCGCGATGATTTTATACGGCGAGAGAGAAAACAAGCCACGGATTCAGCGGAAAAGTGAATCAGACTAGATCAAGACGGCGTTTCGTCGTTCGCGCGCGGTTGCAGGCGGCACACAGGCCGCGGACGACGAACGTGTGGCCGCTGCGGTAGAAGGCGTATTGAGAGCAGACGGAGCGGATCAGATCCTCGAGCCGATCGTCGTGGAACTCGATCATGGCGTCGCATTTTTCGCAGTGAAGATGATCGTGCTGGGCGTAGCCGTAATCGTGCTCAAATACGGTGCGATCGCCCAGATTGATGCGGCGTAGCAGGCCCGCATCCACGAGTTTATTCAATGTGCGATAAACCGTGGCCCGGCTCACCTGGAATTCTTTTTCCTTCATCTCGTCGATGAGTTCTTCGGCGTCGAAATGATTATGTTTGCTGAAGATGTATTTAACCATGTCGCGCTGCTGCGTTGTATAGCGCTGGGCGCGCGGGCGGCTTGCGAGGTACTCGCGGAATTTCTCCTCGGGAGATTGCGAGACTTCGACAGCAGGCAGTACGTTCACGTTCGATTCCACGCAACCACTTTCCTCGTGAAGCCCGCAGGAAACCGCGGGGACGGGATCAACGTTCCATCGACACTTTCATTATACGTGAAGTGAACATGCTGCGTGGCGAATGGAACCGATCAGTCGTCAACGTCGAGACGATCCAGCAGGCGATCCAGCGCGATTTCCCATTTTTCCTCGGTGTCGTACGTGCCGGCCGCGATCTCCTTGCGGATTCGCTCGACGAGTTCCGTGCGGATCGGGGCTGAGGATTTTTTCGAGCGGCTGCTCTTTCGCGGTGGTTTGGTTTGAACAGGCGTTCCATCGTCGGAGGGGGCCAGGGCGCCCATGCCCTGCCACCAGGCCGTGGACCCGCGTATCGGGCCGACGAGCTCATCGGGGCCGTGTTTGTGCATCGGGATGTACTCCCCTGAGGGCTTGTTCGTAAGTGACGTGTAACAAGCGTCCCAGGTATTCTAAGAAGCCGAGTCGTCGGAAATCAACCCGTGGATCGCGAAAGTCCGTGCGGACGGGTGGAAAACGTCGGACATGTTGCCAGAAGATGCTGCGTAGAAAAGCACCTTCGCCGTGTGATACATCCCAATTATCGTCGCGCCCCGGAAAAGTGTGGACGAATGCGTGGAAGAATTTTCATCTTTTCGCTGCCGAGGTGCGTGATAAACGGTTTCTGCGTCACAAGGTGAACGAGATGCAAATGCCAATCTGTACTTTGCTATTCATCCGCATACGCAGGAATCGCGAGTGAAGCAGCGTTTGACCATCTTCAACACATTGCCCGGATCGCCCGAGGGGCAAGGCTCGCAACTCAACTCGTCCATCAGCGTTCGCATCAAATACACACCCCGGCCACCGATGCGCAACTCGCCCGGCGGCAGCACGGGAACGGACTCAAGGTCGAAGGGCGGCCCTTGATCGACGAACGTAAGAGTGACGGTATCAGCCGTGACCTGAACCCGGATCTCCATCTGCCGGTCGGGCTGATTGACATGAGCGTGACGTATGACGTTGGAGAACGCCTCGCCGGTAACGATAATCAAGGCATGGGAGGTTCCACGATCGAGTCGGCACGCCTCGCAGACCGCCTCGACAAAACTGCGTGCCACCGAAAGCATGCGGAGTTCGCTCGGCAAGGTGATCGCGAAGTTAGACGCGTCCATCGCCAAACCCCTGCAAAAAATGTGGAGAAGAAAGCATCCGTGCAAACGTTCGATTGTGATTGAAGAACTATCTCAGGCTCTGCAACTTCTTCTTCAATCACACCTTAATGGTATCTTGTGGATAAAATTGAGACAATAGGCATTTTAAGGATTGAGACGTGCGAATCCGTTACTTGGCCTGACCAATTTTTCGCTTGAGTTCCTTTATGCGGTCGTCGTCCTTGCGGCGATGCCCGTGGTCGTACAGTTCCAGCGAACGCTGCCAGGCGCGGACAGCTTCGGGGCGCATCTCAAGGCGGAGGTAGACGTCGCCCAGGTGCTCGTAAATGACGGGATCTTCGCCGCCGTCCAGCACTGCCGCTCGCTCTAACTCCTTCCTCGCGGCTTCAAATTGGCCCCGTCGGAACAGCACCCAGCCGAGACTGTCCACGTACGCGGCATTGTCCTTGTCGGCCTGGGCGTTGAAGCTCGGGCTGTTGCGGCGGTTTCTCGCATCAAGCTCCAAGGCCAGACGGATCATGCGCTCGGCGGCGTCCAGATTCTTGCTCTGATCGGCCCAGAGGTAACCGAGGTCATTGTTGACGGTCGCGTTGTCAGGATCGATCTTCAGGATGAGCTGGAGCTGTTCTTCGGATTTCGCCGATTGTTTGGCCGCGGAGTAGATGCCCGAAAGCACGTAGCGAAGCTCAATGATGTCGCTCGGTCGAAGCGTCGTTTTCAGAAGATCGAGACACTCGCGTTCAGCCTGGCCAAAGCGTTCGGCCGCGGAGAGAATGCGCAAGCGCAGCAGCTGGAACATAAAGCGATTGCCGTCGCCCGCCTGTCGCGTGCCCTCGTCCACCTGCGTCAGCGCTTCGTCGTAGCGGTGCAACGCCGCCAGGGCGCGGGGATACTCGCTGTAAAACAGCAACGGATTGGTCGCCTTGGCCGACGCCAGACCTTGCTTGCAAATATCGATCGCGGCCTGGTATTTCTTCGCCTTGTTCAACACCCGGAGCAATCCGCCGTAGATGATCGCCTCGGTGTTAGGATCTGAATTGCGCAGGCATTGCCGATAGAACTGCTCGGCTTCTGGAAGCTTGCGATGGCGATCCGCGATCACCGCTAGAAAGTAGACGGTGTCGAACTTCAATTCCTCGTCGGTCTTGGCCCGGCTGAAGGCGGCGTCGACTAGAGTGCGGGCGAGGTCGCCGTCGTCGCGGATGGCGGCGAGCATCGCGCGGGCGTGCTGGGCGTTGCCGATCGGCGCCGGACCGTTGTCGCGCACGGTCTTGTCGATCGCTTTGTTGAGCAGGTTGAGAATACGAGCCGAGCCAGCGGCGCCTTCGGAATTGTAAATGGTGAAGAGACCGCGATAATATTCGGGCGTTGGAGAGTCCTCCAGCAGTTTGCGATAGATCGGCTCCGCCTTCGCGCCTTGCTTTGCGGAAACGTATTCCCGTGCCAGGATCGCCTGCAACGCGTTGTTGTGGCGTTCATTGCCCGCGACCTGCTCGATCCACGGAATGATGAGATCGGGCCGCTTTAGCTTCCGCAGCAGGCCGACGCGCATCTCATAGGGGTCGGCGCTCAAGGGCCGGGTGCGGAGATATTGATCCAGATACGCCAGCGACGTCTTGGCATCGCCCTTTTCGTCGGCGATCTGGGCCATCTGCCAGTTCAGATGCGCGGATCGGAGCGGCGCCACGGCCTGGGCCTTGCGCATCGCTTCCAGAGAGGCGTCGTACTGCTTGGCCTTGCGATAAAGTTGGGCGATCTTCTCGTGCATCTCCGAGGCGCGGGCGAGAATCGCTTCACGAGCGAAGTGGCCCTTCGCCTCGATCACTTCGGGGTGCTCAAGTATGGCAGCGGCTTTGCTGAATGCATCCGCCGCCGGCCCGGGGCGATCGACCGATTCGTAAAGTGTGCCAAGCTCGAAGAGAAGCTGCTGACCTGCCTCGGGATGATCCTTGAGCCGAGCCGACTTCAGGCCCGATTCCAAGGCGGCGATCGCTTCGGGATATTTCGCCAGCGTCCGGTTCAACTTCGCCAGCGCATACCATGAACGGAAATCGCCCGGATCCAACTCCACGACCTTGCGGCATGTGGCAAGCGCATCGGCATAGCGCAGCCCCGCAATGAGAATAGGAACCTGAGCTTTGAATACCGCGGGAGCATCCGGATCGAGCCGAGCCGACTCTTGCAGTAGCTCCAGGGCTTCGCCATATTTTTCCTCGTGAAGCAGCGCGATGGCCACGACGTATTTCTTCAGCGCGTCCCGCTTTTCCAACTCCTGCTTCGTCGGCGCCGATTTGGAGGTGAGGACCTTCGGAATATCATCGAATCGTTGATTCTGCGCGGCGGCTATACCGACGGGGCAGAGCACGATTACGAGAACGAAGTTGCGCATACTCATGGCTAAGCTCTCCGGGCGAGATCCTTCCAATCCCCGACGATTGTAGCGTATCAAATTCGATTCTGACAATACCGACTCGCCTGCGCGCGAAGATGGACAACACCCGGCCTTGCGCAGTTTTGCATTCGCGTTTGCGTAAGATGTAAGGGTGGAATCGGTTTCAGCAATTTTCCCACGGAGACGGCTTTCGATGGAACCCCTGGGCATCGGCTTGATAGGCTGCGGCACCGTCGGCACAGGTGTCGTCCGGTTGCTTCTCGAACATCCTGAACGCATGGCCGCCCGCGCGGGGCGGAAACTGGTGCTGCGCAGGATCGTCGTGCGCGATCTCAATAAGCCGCGCGATCCGATCGTGCCGGCTCACCTCGTGACGTCAAACCTCAGGAGCGTGCTTGACGACCCAGCGATAGATGTCGCTGTCGAAGTTGTCGGCGGGGTTGATTGGGCCAGGCAGACGACGCTCGATTTGCTGGCGGCAGGTAAACATGTCGTGACGGCCAACAAGGCGCTCCTGGCGACGTGCGGCGCGGAAATCTTCGACGCCGGCCGACGCCATCACCGGGCCATCGCCTTCGAAGCAAGCGTTTGCGGCGGGATTCCAATCATCGGCGCTCTCTGCCAGGGATTGGCTGCGAACCAAATCGTGTCTCTTCAGGGAATTCTCAACGGCACCTGCAACTACATCCTCACAAACATGACCGAGGCCGGCCGCGGTTACGCCGAGGCCTTGCGCGAGGCGCAACAGAAGGGCTACGCCGAGGCCGACCCAACGCTCGACGTTGACGGGACCGACGCGGCTCATAAACTCGCGATCCTCGTGCAGATCGCCTTCGGAGTCGCGATGCCCGTATCGCAAATTCAACGCCGGGGCATCGCCGACGTGGATCTGCTCGACATCCGCTTCGCCAAGGAACTCGGCTACACCATCAAGCTGCTTGCGGAGGCGTGGCTGGAACCTCGCCCGGGTTCGGATTTTTCCGGCGGGCAACTGGCGCTGCATGTGTCGCCCGTCATGCTTCGGCAGACCACGCCGCTGGCGCAGGTGCGCAATGCATTCAACGCGATCTTCGTCGTCGGCGATGCCGTCGGCAGCACGCTCTACTACGGCCGAGGCGCCGGCGAAATGCCGACCGCCAGCGCTGTCGTCGCCGATCTCATCGACATGGCTGTGGGGCGAGCGCAACAGACGTTCGGCAGTTTACGATTGTGGTCGGGCAATCATAGCACCATCGAACCCCGGCCTGCGTCCACCATGCGCAGCCGATTTTATTTGCGAATGATGGTGGAGGATCGCCCAGGCGTCATGGCTGACATCACGCGCATCCTCGCGAATCATCACATCAGCATCTCGTCGGTAATCCAGCATGAAGCACTCGAGGAGGGCAACGGCGGCGCCGAAATCGTGCCGCTAATCATCATGACTCATACCGTCACCACAGGCGCTTTCGGCGCCGCCCGCGCCGAGATCGACGCCCTGCCATCGGTCCGTTCGCCGAGCGTCTATTATCCGGTGGGTGATTGACGTGCATCCGTGGCGAGCCGGAAGCGTCAGCGATCGGAGAGACGAAATATCTTCTTCCAGTCGCTGACGCCCCTGCCTCGACAAAAAAAAAGGCATCACGCGAAGCGTGATGCCTGGAGTAAGTGCTGCTGCTCGCGTTACTTGATGAACAAGATTTCGCGGTAGGTGGGCAGCGGCCAGAGATCGTCGGCGACCATGGTTTCCAGCTTGTCGCTGAGGGCGCGGACCTCGCTCATCGGCGGCAGCACGGTGTCACGCATGTTCTTGGCATGGGCGAATGCGTCACCCTCGGCATGGTGATTCAGGGCCTTATCCAGCTTGGCGGCGGCACGTTGCAGATCGCTGATCGCCGCTGTGAGCGTCTTGAGGAATTCGAGCTGTGCCGAATTGTCCACGCCCGCCGCTTTCGTGGCATTGACCGACGTGGCGACTTCGCCCTGGAACCTGACGCACGCCGGCAGGATCATCGTGCGAGCGATGAACGACGTGAGCTGGCCTTCGATGTTCACCGTCTTGGTGTAATTCTCGGCTAGAATGTTGTAACGGCTCGCCAATTCCTTTTCCGAGTAAACCTTGTACTTCGAAAAGAGCGCGATCGTCTCTTTCTTCAACACGACCGGCAAGCAATCGACAGTGTTCTTCAGGTTCGGCATGCCGCGCTTCTCGGCTTCCTTGTGCCAATCCTCGGAGTAATTGTCGCCATTGAAGATCACGCGCTTGTGTTCCTTGATGATCGTGGGCAACAGTGCCTGGATCGCGGCGTTGAGCGTCTTGCCGCCCTTGATGTCGGCTTCGAGCTTGGTGGCGATGTAATCGAGCGATTCCGCGACGATCGTGTTGAGCACGGTGTTCGGGCCGGCGATGTTTTGGCTGCTGCCCACCGCGCGGAACTCGAACTTGTTGCCCGTGAAGGCGAACGGCGACGTTCGATTGCGATCGCCGGCGTCCTTCGGAAGCTGCGGCAGGACCGAGACGCCGGTCTCGAACAGGCCGCCCTGCTTCGTGCTCTTGGCGCCGCCCTGCTCGATTTGCTCGATGATGTTATTGAGCTGATCGCCGAGGAAGATCGAGATGATCGCCGGCGGTGCTTCATTCGCGCCGAGGCGGTGATCGTTGTGAGCGCTGGCGATCGAAAGCCGCAGGACGTCGGAATATTTATCGACGGCCCGAATGACCGCACAGCAGAAGACGAGGAACTGCGCGTTATCGTGCGGCGTGTCGCCTGGATTGAGCAAGTTCTCGCCGGTGTCCGTGGACATCGACCAGTTGTTGTGCTTGCCCGAACCGTTGATACCGGCGAACGGCTTTTCGTGCAACAGGCACGCCAAGCCGTATTTGTCCGCCGTCTTGCGGAGGATTTCCATGATGAGCATTTGATGGTCGGTGGCGAGATTCGAGCTTTCGAAAATCGGCGCGATCTCGTACTGGCTTGGCGCGACTTCGTTGTGGCGGGTCTTGACGGGCACGCCAAGCTTGAACATCTCGTGTTCCGCGTCGGCCATGCAGGCCAGCACGCGTTCGGGGATCGTGCCGAAGTACTGGTCTTCCATTTCCTGGCCTTTCGGCGGCTTCGCGCCGAAGAGGGTTCGGCCTGCGTTGATCAAGTCCGGCCGGCAGTAGTAGAAGTTCTTGTCGATCAGGAAGTACTCTTGCTCGGCGCCGACGGTGGTGAACACCTTCTGTGCCGTCTGATTGTCGAATAGCCGCACGATACGCATGGCCTGATTCGAGAGCGCTTCCATCGAGCGGAGCAGCGGGGTCTTTTTGTCGAGTGCTTCGGTGGTCCAGCTCAAGAATGCCGACGGAATCACCAGGGTCGAGCCGTTCGCATGTTCCATGATGAACGCGGGGCTGGTCGGATCCCAGGCCGTGTAGCCGCGGGCTTCGAACGTGGTTCGCAAGCCGCCGGACGGGAACGAACTGGCATCGGGTTCGCCCTTGATAAGCTCCTTGCCGCTGAATTCGGCGAGCGCGCTGCCAGAGTCATTGACAGTGAGGAAGCTGTCATGCTTCTCGGCGGTCAATCCGGTCATCGGCTGAAACATGTGCGTGAAATGCGTGGCGCCTTTTTCGATCGCCCAGTCCTTCATGGCCGTGGCGACGGCGTCCGCGACGGTCGGGTCAAGCGGCTTACCGTGGTTGATCGTTTTCTGCAGGGCCTTGAACACGGCCTTGGGCAGCTTCTGGCGCTGCACTTCGGTGTTGAAGACGTTCGTTCCGAACAGGTCGCTCAGCGATTTCTTGTAATCGATGCGATTGAGCTGATGCTTGGCCGTCGCGATGTTCTGGATCGCGGTTTGACGAGGCGTGGACATATGATGCTACTCCAGGAGGTTAGATTGTAAACGCAAGCTGCCCCGGCATGTGCCGGGGCGTGAGTGTGTTGGTGAGAAGGATGGGAAAAATGCCAGTCAGCGTCAAGCCCTGGCATTCCCGGTGACTGAATAACGAGGGTCGCTCACGGTCCGATGGCGGTGCCGCCGCGTTCCCCGGTGCGGATTCGAACGCAATCGTCCATCGGCAGCACGAAGATCTTGCCGTCGCCGATTTGGCCCGTGTCTCCCGACCGCGCCGAGTGAACAATCGCCTCGATGGTCGCTTCAACGAAGGCATCGTTGACGGCGATTTCGAGTTTCAGTTTCGGGAGCAAGCGAATCTGGAATTCCGTGCCTCGGTACTGCTCGGTGTAACCTCGCTGCATGCCGCAACCACGGACATCGGAAACCGTCATCAGATAGACGTCGCGCTCGGCCAGTGCCTTCTGTACGGGTTCGAGGTTCTCGGGGCGAATAATGGCAACAATCAGTTTCATTCATTTATCCTTGTCTGAGGAGAAGAATCCGCCCAGTCGTGAGCGGATTCCATGCTCCGGAGAGTTAAAATTATTGGCCGATCACGCTGGTTACTACGGGAATCTTCAACCGATCCTTGAGAAGCTCTTCGAGCTTTACCTTGATCGTAGCCGAATCTCCGCCGCGGAAGTTGAACCGATTTCCGCGCACGGTCGTCATGAAGGGATAAACGGCCTTGAAAGCTGGATGAATATCCTTGCCAGGCTTGCACAGTTCGCTCCAGACCTTCATCAATTCCCCGTTCACGATGCCGGCGACCTCGATGCTGAATCGAGCATCGGACGGCGGGGTCAAAGCGGCTCGCGGTTCGGCCGTCGAGGTGTGCTCGTGCGAGTCGGTGACCTGGAATCCGCTGTAAGCTTCCATGCCCATTTCGGAGATATCGAGACCAGCGATTTCGTCCTTTTCATCCACGCGGATGCCGATCGTGTACTTGAGGATTGCCCACGCAACGATGCTCAAGGGGAACGTATAAGCCGCGACGGCTCCGATGCCGACCAACTGCTTGATAAGTTGCTGTGAACCGCCGCCCGCAAACAATCCCGCAAGTGGACCGGCGCCTGCGGCGGCGTCGTAGCCCGCGGCAACCGGATCTGCGAACAGACCGATACTCAGCGTACCCCAGATGCCGTTCACGAGGTGGACGCTGAGGGCGCCGACCGGATCGTCGAGCTTCGCCTTGTCGAACAGTATGACCGCCACGACGGCGAGGCAGCCGCCAACCGAACCGATGATAACCGACGACTCCGGGCTAATCCAGACGCACGGCGCAGTGACCGCAACAAGCCCGGCGAGCGCGCCGTTGACCGTCATACTGAAGTCAGGTTTGCCGAGGATCACCCAGGCGAGTAACGTCGCCGCGATCATGCCGCCTGCGCAGGCGAGATTCGTAGTGATGACGATTCGACTGATGGGGACCGGATCGGCTGCCATGGTGCTGCCGGGGTTGAATCCGAACCAGCCGAACCAGAGGACAAGACCGCCGATAAACGCCAGGCCCATGCTATGGCCAGGGATCGGCTGAATCCCGTCCTTGCGATATTTGCCAAGGCGAGGCCCAAGCAAGATGATGCCCGCCAAACCAGCCCAACCGCCGACGGAGTGAACGACGGTGGAACCGGCGAAATCCCAGAAGCCGTCGGTCTGCAGCCAGCCGCCGCCCCAGATCCAGTGACCGGTGATGGGATAGCTCAACGTGACGAGAAACACGGAGTAAACCATGAACGACTTGTAGTGGATGCGCTCCGCCACGCAGCCGGACACGATCGTCGCCGCCGTGCCCGCGAATACAAGCTGGAAGAAGAACTTCGCCAGCAAAGGTACACCGGCCCAGGCTAACGCACCGAAAACGCCCCAGTAGAAGTCTTTTCCGGAGTATTCTTTTTCAAACATGCCGTGATCGGGAACCTCGACGGAAACCTTGAACGATTCTTTCGCGTCGGTCACCTTCGATTGCGCGTCGGATTCCAGTTCACCAATCTTTTCGTTGAGCTTTTCAAACTTCTTATCGGAGAGATCGATGTCTTTGAATTTCTCCTTGATGTCATCCTTGATCAACGACGATAGCTTGGTCTTTACGGGACTGTTGTCAGCTCCCTTGGCGAACCAACCCGTCTTTCCGAGGTAGGCGTTGCCATCGCCGAACATCAGGCCCCAACCGACGATCCAGAACGCGATCGAGGCAATCGCAAACACGATGAAGTTCTTGCCGAGAATGTTCACCGCGTTCTTCGCCCGGCAGAAGCCCGCCTCGACGCAGCCGAACCCCAGGTTCATGAAGAAGACGAGGAACGCGGCAATCAGGACCCACATCGTATCCACGACGACCGTCAAATCCGTTTTCACATCGCTTGCAGTCGGACCTGCCGGCGCCTGAGCCACGACGGGCATCACACCCGCCAGGATCGTGAACAACGCCAAAATAAAAACCGCGCCGAAACGCGAACTCCTCGTCATGAGCTCCTCCAAGTTCTGTTAGTCCGGCTACTAGCGCGCACGCCTACCGGAGAGAGGGATTCGGAAACACAGATTAACCCAATAAGCATGCGTCGTGCCAATATTTCAACGCTCATGGAAAATTCGCAACCTGCTATTTTGAAGAGAGTTGCGACACTGAGAAAAAATCTGACTTAAACAAATCCATCAACAGACGCCTTTATGTTGAGCATCCATGCACACATAACAGGCAAATGAATGCCTTCGAATTAACCTTTTACGGTTGTATTTTTTACACTAGATTAAATGGAGCATATGGGTTGTTTGGGGGATTTTTCTTTGGAGGTGGTGCTTGAATTAAGGGCCAAACCGGCTCATCTGTTGCACGTGCTTTCGGCGGTTAATCTGACGTTTTCTTAAGATGGAACCAGGTACCGGCGTGCGCATGATCAAGACTGCCGAAGACTTGTTTGCTGGCAGCGGACGGAACGTTGTTGAAAAGACCCGTGCGAAACATATGCCAATCAACGTATCGACGAGGCTTTCCGGCCAATCCTCCCAATTCAATGGAGACCGAATCCATGGCAAGAACACTTTCGCTCGGATTGGTGGCCATCCTTCTTTGCCACCTCTTGCCTCCGTCGCTTGCAATCGCCCAACAAGGTAAAAAGCAGCCGAATATCGTCGTCATATTCGTGGATGATCTCGGTTGGACGGACCTCTCGTGCCAGGGCAGCAAGTTCTACAAAACCCCGAATATCGACAAACTCGCCAAGCAAGGCATACGCTTCACCAACGGCTACGCAGCCGCCGCGATCTGCTCGCCAACCCGTGCCGCGCTGATGACGGGGCGATCGCCGGCTCGCCTCGGTCTCACCGACTGGATCAGGCCGCGTTTCCAGCGTCCCGGCCAGGCGACGCCGGCACGAAATCCGACCGAATACGTGGGCGGACCGCAGCAGAAACTGCTCTGCCCGCCCAATCCCTTCTGGATGGAGTTATCCGAGATCACCATTGCTGAAGTCCTAAAAACTCTTGGCTACATCACGGGCTATATCGGCAAATGGCATCTCGGCGACCCGGATTACTTTCCCACCCAGCAGGGTTTCGACGTCAACCTCGGCGGCTGCGATTTCGGGCAACCTCCGAGCTATTTCGATCCCTACACCAATGGCAAAAACAACAAGGGAATTCCGACCTTGTCGCCTCGACAGAAGGGCGAATATCTGACCGATCGCGAAGCAGCAGAAGCCGTGAAGTTCATCCACGCGAACAAGGCCAAGCCCTTTTTCCTCTGCGTCGCGCATTATGCCGTCCACACGCCTCTGCAGGCGAAGGCCGACGTCATCGCGAAGTACAAGGGCAAGGAATCGGACGGGCAGAAGAGCGCCGTCTACGCGGCGATGGTCGAAAGCGTCGATCAGTCGTGCGGCGCCATCTTGAAGGCCCTCGAGGACGCGGGCGTGGCCGAGAACACGATCGTCATCTTCACGTCGGACAATGGCGGCCTCGTCGGCCCGACCCTGAACATCGGGCTGCGTATCGGCAAGGGCTACGCCTACGAAGGCGGCGTGCGCGTGCCATGGATTATTCGCTGGCCGGGCGCCGTGCCTCCCGGACGCATTTCGGACGAGCCGATCATCACCATGGATCTCTTCCCGACACTCGTCGAAGCGACCGGCGCCTCATTGCCAAAAGACCGCGACATCGACGGACTGAGTCTGGTCAAGCATTTGAAATCGGGCGGCAAGGACGCACTGCCCAAGCGGGATCTCTTCTGGCATTTCCCTCACTACCGTCACGCTCCCGGCCCTTACAGCACGATGAGGTCGGGCGACTGGAAGTTGGTGAAGTTCTATGAAGGCCCAGTCCTCGAGCTTTACAACCTGAAAGACGACCTGGCCGAGAAAAAAGACCTGGCCGCGGCCATGCCCGAAAAAACGAAGCAGCTACACGAGCAACTCCAGGCGCACTTGAAAGCCGTCGGCGCCAAGCTGCCGCGCGACAATCCAAGCTTCAAGAATGAACCTAAAAAGAAAAAGAAGAAAGCGGACGTGTTGAACCTGTTCGAACTTTCGGGATCGGCATCTTCGATCGAACGTGGATTTATTCCGCCGGTCTTCGCCAACAGCGAATACGCCGCGACGTGGCGAGCCGGGAGCGTCAGCGACCGGAGGAGCCTGAATTACTTCGAATGATCTCCGGGCGTTGACGCTCCCGGCTCGCCCAAGGTGAGGAACCTCCAATGTCACGATCTACTCTTTCCGTTGCGCTCGCGATGATCGTCGCCTGCATCCTACCGATGTCCGCGCGAGGCGATGGTCCCGACGCGATGACGTTCAAGGTGGAATCGAACCTCAAAGCCGCCGTCGCCAAGATCGACATCTCGCCGCCTGATGGCACGCCGGCGACGGGGCATGTGAGGCCGACGAAGGGATTTCGCGATCGGCTTCATGCCGTCATCCTGCTGTTGGACGATGGCCGAACCAAGGCGGCACTCGTCACGCACGATTTGATCGCCTGTTCACAAAACGTGGTCGACGGCTTCCGCGACGCTGTTGCCGACGCTGCCAAGATCCCGCGCAGCCACATTCTGGTCGCAGCATCACACAACCATTCCGGACCGAAATGGGAAGATCTGCCCGACTGGAATCGGAAGGTCGTCAACGACGTAAAGGAAGCCGTGACCGAAGCGATTCGCGACTATCGGCCCGTGTCGCTTGGCTATGGTGAAGGCAAGATCGACTTCAATATCAATCGCCGTATGATGGTCGAAGGCCGATCGGTCGTTCGGCTCAATCCAGACGGTCCGTGCGATCGCCGCGTGAAAGTGCTGCGGATCGACGATGGCAAGAGCCTGGATCCGCTTGCCGTGGTGATGCACGCCGTCTGCCACCCGTGCGTGTTGACCTGGGGCGACAAATGGTCGCCGCCGTACCCAAACGGTTATCCGAAGATCAGCGCCGACTTTCCGGGCGAGGCCAAGAATTTCGTCGAGAAAGCCTACGGCGGCCGAACCAAGGCGCTGTTTCTCCAAGGCTGCTGCGGCGACATTCGGCCTAATCTTCCGGGCTACCCTTATCGCTGTGGCGACGAGGCGGATATGCGCTGGATCGGCCGGGGTCTAGGTAGCGCCGTTCTGCAAGCATCGGATCGCAGCGCCATTCGCGAGGAGCGCACCAAACGGCCGACGATTTATCCTATCCGCTGTGTTACGCAAACCGTCGAACTACCTTCACGCGTCGAGGGTAAGAAGAAAGTTCGCTGTGAACTGCAAGCACTGAAGGTTGGCCCCTACCTGCTTCTCACCCTGCCAGGCGAACCGATGGTCGAATACGGCTTCCGCATCGAAAAGGCAATCGCCGACCGAGCCGTGCCTATCGTCGTTGGCTACGCCAATGGCAACATCGGCTACATCTGCACGGCCCAGGCACACAAGGAAGGCGGCTACGAGCCGATGTATTCCGCATCAGGCCCCGGAGCGGAGAAGATCCTCATCGAGGAATCCCTCCGCCTCGCGGATCGCGCCATCGCCGATATCTTCGAGAACTTCGCACCGTCTCGACCGAAGCAACCGTGAATGAACCAGGCCAGTTATCAGTAAAGGAACCCCATGAAACACCTACTTTCACTATTGATGCTTTCGATTCTCGCTCCGCTCGCGGTTAGTTCGGGAAAGGACGCGAAATTCACGCCGGATCAGAGCAAGTTGCCCGTTCCGCCGCCGAAAGGCGCGATCGTTCTTCTCGACGACACGGGCAAACATGGCTTCCTGAGCATGGCCGGCGAGAAGGTCAACTGGCCCGTCGAAAAAGGCTCACTCATCTCGACGCCGAAGGGAAACAGGAACCACATCGTGTCGAAATTGCACTTCAAGGACGCCGACATCCACGTCGAATTCATGCTGCCGGAAAAAGGCTCGGGCAATAGCGGCGTCTACATCCATGGCAACTACGAAGTGCAGATTCTGAATTCCTTCGGCAAGGAAAAGATCACTCAGGAAGACGCCGGGGCGCTTTACGGCTTCGCCAAACCGCTCGTAAATGCTTGCCGAAAGCCAGGCGAATGGCAGGTCTTCGACATTCGCTACCGAGCGCCGCGGCGAGACGAATCGGGAAAGATTGTCGAAAACGGAACCGTCACGGTCTGGTTCAATGGGCAGAAGGTTCAGGAAAACACGCCGTTCGGCGAACCGAGGTCAACGTTCCACCCGTTCCGATTTGGCACGACGCCTTATCTGGAGGTAATCCGCGATCAGCAGAAGAAGACGATGACCGGTCCCGTGTTTCTGCAAGACCACAACAATCCGGTAAGGTTCCGCAACGTCTGGGTCCGGCCAGCAGACAGCCACGCCTTCATCTACGATGCCGGGAAGAAATAGTCGGGGTTTCGTGCCGACGCCGCTCCAATCCGGCATCAATCAGTGTGGCGCGATTCTCGGTTCGCGCCAGACCCTCTTCCCAAAATACGCCGCGCGCCGCGGCAAGGAGTAGGCATGAAGATGTACTTGTTCGCTACCGCAATTCTGATGTTGTCCCTTACCGTGATGGCGGATTCGTTCGGCCAAGAGAAAGGCCGCCCGCGAATGCAGAACGTCACCGGAATCGTGTCGAAGGTTGACGCCACGTCACTAACGGTCACCCAGCGGGGCGACGGCGGCGACCGCTCGACGACATTTACCGTCGACGCCAAGACGAAGATCCTCGTTCAAACCAAAGACGACGTCATTACAAAAGGCGAAGGCGGCCGCGAGCGGAAGACGCCAAAGACCGCAGAGGGAAAGATAGGGGATGTGAAGGTCGACCAACGCGTAGCCGTCGGCTTCGTCGAAGCCGGGAAAGCCGCGAGCATCCTGGTGCTCAGGCCGACGCCGCCGCGAAAAGGAGAAGGCGAGCGATAATCGGTGCAGCGGAGGACGCCCAACCTCCGCGTCGCTTCAACAGGATTGATAGCGCTATCACACCGCATGCACTTTGTGTCCACAGCCTGCGAGGTGGCTTTGAAGAGCCCTCGATCCTGCCGCGCATGGCGGCGGGCCCGAAATACTTACTTCCGCAACGACTTCATGTCCCGATTTGCAGCCCAGAATAGGGCGCGCGTCACCATGTCGCGAATCGGCGGGTTCTTGTCGAGATCGTTGGGATCGTAGCGCGTGTAGAGGGTCCGCTGCTGGTTGCGTTCCTTGACGATGCGCGACCACATCTGCGGCATCTTGTCCTTGCCGGCCGGGCCGCCGACCATCAGTATCTCGACATCGGGAGCGACCTCCGTGTGCTGATACAGGCCGCCGCCTGGCAGGAACGGCTTCACCCCCGCCAAGAGCGGATTGTCCTTGTGCTCGCCCACAATCTCGATGGTCACGTCCTTGCCGAAATAGTGCCCGCGATAGTTGACGCCGAAAACCTCCTTGCTGACATCGAGCCAATTCTGAAAACCATGATGCGCCTTGCGCATGCCCACTACCGGCTTGGAGAGAAACGCCTTTTTGAGGATGGCCAGATGCTCTGGCGTCGGCGAGGTGCGGTAGAGGTTGGAGAGGATCACTTCCGCGTCGGCGAGCGCATCGAGCCCGACGAACGGCGTCTCGACGTTTTTCTTGTCCTTGCCCTTCTTGGACTCCTCGGGTCCAATCACACTTACTCGGACCAGGTAGTTATTTTCGAGGAAATTCTTGTACCTCACCAATTGCTCCTTGCCCTGGCTCACCGCAATCGCGATGTGAAGGGGTTTCACCTTCACTCCTTGAGCCTGAGCTTGCAGCGTGGCGAACGAAAGAATGAGGAAATTCAATCCGGTCAGAATGCGGCCGAGCGTGTTCATGGCGTCCTCACAGTAGGGCAATTGGTGTAGGGTGCGGATTATTTCTCGAAGCGAACTTTGTGCAGCCGATATTCGCCTGCGCCCGCGATGTAGAGGGTGCTGCCAACGCCGGAGAGATCGATCATGGACTCGTCCTGCATGCAAAGATTGAATTATTGCATTCCAATGGTATCGTAGGAACATCCCTAGCCCGTGGAAAGCGAGGATACGCATGGAAAATATCTGCAGGTCGCCGCTCAACATTTCGGCACTTGGAGTCGCGCTTCTCATCAGCCTGACGACGAACCTTGCACAGGCGGGCGAGATTCTTCGCGTCGAGTATCCGCTCGAGACGCCTCGCTTGCGGGATCCGGTGCTCGGCGGCACGCGGGACAAGGTTTACGTCAGCGTCTGGATTCCCGATGGCGTCAAGACTCTGCGCGGCGCCATGTGCAACCCGTTCTCGAAGGGAGACAGCGTCAGCGCTCACTGGCAAGCGGTCTGCCGACACTGGAAATTCGCCTATGTTCAGACCGATTTCGATGCCGTCAAGAAGGACGAATTCAGCCTGCTCACGAAAGGTCTCGGCGATCTAGCCAAGAAATCAGCCCATCCGGAGCTGGGACACGTACCGCTCTGTTTCACCGGCATGTCGCGCGGCGGCGGCATGAGCATGCAGCTCACCGAACTGATGCCCGAACGCACCCTCGCCTGCGTTCCCGTCTGTCTTGAGGTCGGGCCGAATTCCGAGGCGACCCGGAGGATTCCCGTGCTGACGATCTTCGGCGAGAAAGACGGCAAACAGATGTCCAAGCTGCTGACACGCCTGCCGCTTGAGCGCAAGCAAGATGCTCGCTACGGCATTGCGGTCCAGTGGGGCAAGGGACATGAGTTTTCGCGTGCGAACAATATCTCGTTCGTCTTCCTCGATGACGTGATCGCGCGTCGGCTGCCGAGCGAAAGCGACCCGACCAGGCCGTTCAAGCTGGCAGATATCCCGCTCGAAGCCGGCTGGCTGGGCGATCCGTCCAGTTGGGGCAAGGACGTCCGACGGCCGACGATCGCGCCTTGGAAGGACTTCAAGGGCGACCGCACACAGGCGTGCTGGTTGCCGACCGAACGCGTCGCAGCGGTTTGGCAGGCCTTCGTGGCAGGCACGAACGATATCATCATCGAGCAGCCCGCGGGACTTGGAGGTAAGCAAAAATTCGTGGTGCAGTCAGCCGCCAAGCCGATTTCCGTCAAAGTGACGTTGGAGGCAAGGGTGAAAGCAGCAAAGGTGGTGCTCTGGGACGCCGACAAACGCCTGGCCGAGCGGTCCGAGGCGCCGTGGACGTTCGAGGTGACGCTGTCGCCGGGAGTTCACTCGCTCTACGCCACCGTGGACGAGGCAGGGCAGACTCGGTCTTCGCGGCCAAACACTATCGTCGTTTCAGGCGGATCAAGCCCTGGCAAAGATTCACGATAGCCTCGCGCATCTGCTATACTAGACCGAGAATGTGCGAGGCAAACAAACGCAGGATGGCTCTCGGAGCGTTCATGGTCGCGTCCTTGAAAATCCCCAAAGCGGGATGCGAAGGCAAACGCCTCTCGGATGCCGTTTACGAGACAATGCTCGATGGTATCATCTCCGGCAAGCTAAAGCCGGGCACGGTTGTCAGCGAAGTTGCTTTGGCGCGCCAACTGAAAGTGAGTCGGACGCCCGTTCACGATGCGCTGCGGCAACTCTCCAAGGACGGCCTCGTTCAGCAGCGAGCCAATCACCGAGCCGTCATCGCGGAATTCACGGCTGCGGACATCTACGATCTTTATCAGATGCGCAAGTTGCTGGAAGGCGAAGCCGCTCGCCTGGCCGCCAAGGGCATGAACCGCGCGACGCTTGCCAACTTGCGGGAAACAACCGACATGCTCGCGCAGAATCGCGACCGACCCGATTGGGTCGAACTCTGGGCCGATTTTGACGAGGAGTTTCACAACGCCATCGCGCAGGCCAGTGGCAGCCCGCGATTATGGCAAGACATTACCCGCTACCATCTGTTGCATCGCGGCTTCAACAAGCTGGGCACCACGCCGGAGGGCCTCGAGCATGCGCTGCAAGAACATGTGCGCATCCTGAATGCTCTGGAAAAACGCGACGCGAAGGAAGCCCAACGGGCGATGGTCGATCATCTCCAGGAATGGCAAGCGTATTTCGTCAATCATTTCCCCAAGAAACGGCGTCCTTGACGCAGTTCTCGCCGAAATGTGCGGGTCAACAGTGAGCCTTGCATTTCCGATAAAAAAAAACAAAATGCGATGTTGACACTTCTTGGCGCCGCGCTATTACCCAAGCAAGGACATGAATTCCGGACGGGAATCGATGAGATGGCTGTTCCGCGCGATCCTGATACGTTTGTTCAGGGGTTGACCAAGCATCAATCACGGCTGAGCGGCTTTATTCGATGCCTGCTGTTGCGATCGGAACATGTGGAAGACGTGTTGCAGGAAACGAACTTGTTGCTGTGGAATAAGGCGGATCAGTTTCAACCCGGCACGAGCTTTTGGGCCTGGGCGAGCGAAGTAGCACGGTACCAGGTTTTGACGCACTGGAAAAAGCAGGGACGCGATCGACATGTATTTGACGAAATCCTGGTCAACGACCTGGCGCAGGAAGCCCAATCGTTGGCAAGCCTGACGGAGGAGCGGAGGACTACGCTGGAAAAGTGCCTGGAAAAACTGCCCGCCCCCCAGCGGCTTCTCCTGGATCGCCGTTACGGATTGCAGCAGCCGATCGACACCATCGCCGAGGCGCTCGGTTGGCCCTCCGGTTCCCTCCGCCAAACCCTGTATCGCATTCGTGAAGCTTTGCTGCGCTGTATCGACAGCCAACTAGGAATGGAGGGGTCTGGATGATTCCATCTGAAAAAAATCCCGATCCCCTGGCGGAGCTTTTATCCGCGTTGCTGGATGACAACTTGACGGATGAGCAACGTCAGAAACTGGCCGACTTGCTCAAGGCCGATGCGAACGCTCGAGAGCGATACCTAGATTTCATGCTGCTCGATTCATTGCTCCAAGAAGAGCTGGGCGAAGAGTCCCTGGTAGGCATGGTCGACATGATGGGCGAGGGGACCGGCTCGGACCAGGATGCAATCACTTTCCCGGCAGAGCGAGCGAATGCCACATCGCGGATTCCACGTGTCGCATTATTGCTGGCAGGCTGTGCGATCGTCGTGGCGCTAGGCATTCTGGTAAATCAAGTCTTTTTTCAGTCCGTGGCGCCATCGCCGCCGCCAAATATCTTTGAGAACGTGCCGGTGGCTTCGCGTGCGCGCCTCGTGGAGAGGGAAGGCCAAGTGGAGTTGCTGACCTCCACGGGTGCAATTCGCACCATCGAAGTCGGCGAAGAGATTGAACCGGGGCAGAGTCTTCGTACCGTCGGCGACAGCAGTTATACCGTGATCGATTACGGCAACGTAGGCAGGTTCGAAATGAACCCAAGCACGCAGGTTCGTCTAGTGAAGGACGATAATGCTGCCAACCCAAAGAAGATCTTCTTGTCACACGGAGTGCTGCGCACCGAAACGAAAGGGGAAGGTGAAAAGCCGTTCGTCGTGGCGACAGCGCATGCGGAAATTCAGGGGAAAAATTCGCAGTTCACCTGTTTAAGTTTGCCCGAGACGACTTGGATCGAAGTCGAGCAAGGGCAGGCTGACGTGATCCGACAGGCGGACGGTAGGCCCATGTCGGTCGCCTCGGGCTTCAAGACGGTGATAAGTATCGACCCGAACATGCCGAAGTCTGTTGCTGTTCCCGTGACAAGACAGCGTCCCGAATTTCAATTGAAAGGCCCGTCGAGATCCGTTGCCTTCACGGAGGACGGACAACGCCTACTTCTAGCTGGCGTCGGCAAAGTCTGGGAGTATGATCTGGCGACAAGAAAGGAACATCTGATCCTCGATGACAAAGCACTCGTTACGGATCGCACGCTTCTTTCCGCCAATGCCTGCAAGGTCGCTTTTGGATTGGCGTCGGTGATTCATTTGCGAGATGTTCCTGATGGGCCGATGACGAGTATCGAGACGAGGCTCAAGAACGTTCGCGCGTTTTCTGTGGCGCCAAACGGCAGGCGATTGGCAATGATTTATCAACCCGCACGCGATCCACGGTTGGTTCGCATCTGGAATGCCATCACCGGGGTGGAGGAATTCGATCTCCCGAGTCCCCTGCCCGTCCTCGGCACGTTGGCTTTCTCGACAGATGGTCAGCTGCTGGCGGCAGGTAACTCGCGCGGAGGCGTCGTGCTTTGGGATTTGCAGGGCCCCAAGGAGGCCGCACGCTGGGAAGGCATGTCGGGCTCGGTGGAAATGCTCCTCTTTTCGCCTGATCAAAAGCAGCTGGTCGCCGTCGTTGGCAGTCAACTCATTTTCTGGGATGTCGCCTCCAAGCAACAGCAAAGGCGAATCATAGAGCCTGGTCTTGTGTTCCGATCCGTGGCGTTTGATCCCCAAGGCAAGACGCTCGCGGCAGGTACAGCAAGTGGCGAACTTTTTGTCTGGAGCGTGGAAACGTGGGCGAAGATTGCCGGATTCAAGGCGGATAATCGGCCGATCACGGCTCTGGCATTCTCGCACGATGGACAACGGATTGCCACAGCTACCACTCGGCCGATTCGCATTTGGCGAGTGACGGGTGAGTTCGCTGCAAGATCAGAAAACCGATGAGCAGGGAGAATGAGAAATGGTTTCCGGGCGGGAGTTCTTGGATTCGCTCCCCCTGTGTTGGAATCGTTCTGATTGGCAGAGTCGAAGCAATATTGCGTCTCGGTTTATTCCTGAAGTGCCAGCGACTCCTTTGGTTGGTGGTCCCATTGCTTGCTGCGCCTTCCCCGGTGTTCGCGGGCGGCAGCGATGCGAAAGGAATCGAGTTTTTCGAGAAGCGAATCCGACCGGTCCTTGTCGAGCATTGCTATAAGTGTCACTCAACTGAAGCCAAAAAATCCAAGGGCGGCTTGTTGCTGGACACAAGAGCAGCGCTCCGCGAAGGGCGCGATCGATCGCTACATCCTGGCGGGCATCGAAGCGAAAGGGCTCCAGCCCGCCGCCGATGCCGCGCCTCAGGTTCTATTGCGGCGATTGTCTTTCGATCTGATCGGCTTGCCGCCGACACCCGAGGAACTCGACGCCTTTCTTGCGGACACCTCGCCGGCGGGAATTGACAAGCTCATCGACCGCCTGCTGCAATCCAGGCAGTTCGGGCCGTACTGGGCACGCGACTGGCTCGACGGCGTGCGCTTCAATGACTCGATCGAAACGATGGACCACTATCGGCAATGGGTCGTTGGAGCTTTCAATAACGACATGCCGTATGATCGGTTCATTCGTGCTCAGATCGCTGGCGACCTTCTGCCAGCAAAGGATTTCCGCGAGAAAGATGCGAACCGCATCGCCGAGCAGATGCTGTACCTGAACATCAAAGAGATGGACCCGATCGAGGGGATTGGGGAAGTGCTCGGCCAGCAATTCCTGGGCGTGTCGATCAATTGCGCCAAGTGCCACGATCACATGTACGACGCCTATTCGCAAAAGGACTATTACGCGTTAGCTGGCATTTTCACGAGCACGTCGATGGCCAAGAAAAAGAGTGCCGAGATGAGAGTCGCTCTCGCGGGAACTCCGACCGCCATCCTCACGGTATCGGAGGGAGTCGTCGGCGACACCAATCTGCTGCTCAAGGGAGATTCAAAGCAGCCCGGTGAATCGGTCTCTCGGCGATTTCCCATGGTGCTCGCGGGCGATCAGCAGAAGCCATTGTCCCAGGTGACCAAGCAAAGCGGTCGCCTGGAATTGGCCAACTGGATTGCCGACGCGAACAACCCCCTCACTGCGCGGGTGATGGTCAATCGCGTTTGGCAACGCCTCATGGGCTGCGGCCTGGTCGCCAGTCAGAATGACTTCGGCACCCAAGGCGACGCGCCGACGCATCCGGAATTGCTCGACCACCTGGCGGACCGGTTCGTCAAATCGGGCTGGTCGATCAAAGCGTTGATTCGCGAAATCGTCGCGTCGCGCACCTATCAGCAGGCTAGCCGCGCGTCGAAAGAAATTGTCGCTGCCGATCTGGAAAACAAGCTGTGGACGCGTGCATCTTTCAGGCGGTTGACGTTTGAGCAGATTCACGACACGCTGTATTGCGTGGCAGGCCGGCTCGATTTGAATCCGCCGCCCGTGTACTTGACCAAGAAGGATGGGCTGAAGAAATACGCCAGGCCGAATATCCGTGCGATCTATCAACGCGATCTGCGAGCAGCCAAGGTGTTCGACGGCGCCGACCCGGAACTGCTCGTCGAAAAGCGCGAAGCTTCGGTTACCGCGCCGCAGATGCTGTTCTTCCTAAATAGCAAGGAAGTGATCGAACTCGCCGGCGCGGTCGCCCAGCGCGCCGAGCGCTCTACAAAGGGAACCGACATGAGCGCCAAGGTGGTCGCGGCCTACCGCGTGCTCTTCGGACGAACGCCAACCGAGGCGGAAATGAGCCACGCGAAGACGTTCCTCACGCGGCAGAATTTCGCTCGCTCTTGCCATGCGTTGCTGTGCACCAGCGAATTTGTCTACCTGGATTGACGCCAGCGCTTGAAGGATACCCGATGAACCTAACACGACGTCAAATGTTGCAAAATCTGTCCTGCGGCATCGGCGGCATCGGGCTGGCCGCTTACCTGGGCCAGTCCGGCCTGATGAACGCTCAAGCGCCGACGGCAAGCCGTCAAGCACCGCGACCGCATCACGCGCCGAAGGCCCGCAGCCTGATCTTCCTCAATATGATGGGAGGTCCCTCGCAGTTCGAGACGTTCGATTACAAGCCTAAAATGGACCGCCGGGCCGGCCAAAACGTCACCGTGACCGGAGGCCGCGTGATCGGCAACACGCCGATTCTGCCCAGCCAGTGGGGCTTTCGCCGGCACGGAAAGGCGGGGCACTGGGTCAGCGAACTATTTCCCTACGTGGCAGAATGTGCGGATGAACTGTGCGTCATCAAGTCAATGGTCTGCGAGGACAACAATCACCCCGGCGCCCAGCGTGAGATCATGATCGGGAACAACCGCCGTGTCATGCCAAGCTTCGGTTCGTGGATCCTCTATGGTCTCGGCTCCGCGAACCGCAACCTGCCTGGTTTCGTCCATCTGGCCGAGGGAAACCATCATTCATCAGGTTTCCTACCGGCTGAAACGCAGGGGATGCCCGTCGGCAATCGCATGCCGAATCTCGCTCGCCCCGCAACCATCACCGCGGACACCCAACGCCAGCAACTCGATCTCGTGCAGCAACTCAACCAGTTACATCTCCAGGCCCGTCACGATGAAAATGACCTGTCGGCACGCATCGAAGCTGGAGAACTGGCCTTCCGCATGCAAATGGCCGCCCCCGAAGCGATCGACATCAGCCGCGAATCGGCGTGTACTCTCGCGCTGTACGGCATCACCGGCAGCGAGGGTCGCCAGGGCCGCGGCGGGGGCGGCCGCGCCAGACTGTCGCAGACCACGGCCGATTTCGGCGCCATGTGCCTCGTGGCCCGGCGACTCGTGGAACGCGAGGTGCGCGTCATCACGATCAACGTCGGCGGACGGCGAGGCTGGGATCAGCACAACAATCTCAAGAGCACCATCGCCCACAACGCCTCCGTCATCGATCAGCCCATCGCGGGCCTGCTGACCGATTTGAAGAGCCTGGGCCTGCTCGATTCAACACTCGTCCTGTGGGGCGGCGAGTTTGGCCGCACTCCCAACATGCAGTCGCTCACTGGCGATAGCCGAGCCCACTTTACGAATGGCTATACGATGTGGCTGGCAGGCGGTGGCGTCCGGGCCGGCCTTAGCTACGGCCAAACCGACGAACTGGGTCGCGAAGTCGTGGAGAACCGCGTCCACGTGCATGACCTGCACGCCACGATCCTGCACCTGATGGGCCTTGACCCCGACCGACTCACCTTCCGCTACGGCGGCCGCGATCACAAGTTGACCGACCTCGATGGCCGAGTCGTGCATGGTGTCGTGGCGTAGGCGGAACGTAAGAGAGGAGTTCTTTGGTGATACTTACGAAATTCACTTGGCCGCTGGTGGCGTTGTTAACGGTTGGTTTTCCTTCGGTCGTCTTCTCGCAAGCGAGTATGGACGCCGCCGCGTTTCTGCGTGCGCATTGCTTCAAGTGTCACAGCGAAAAGAAGAAATCCGGCGGCGTTCGGCTCGATGATCTGCCAGCGGATCCTGCCAGGGATGTCGAGCGCTGGCTGGCGGTGCGCGATCAGATTCGTGATGGGCTTATGCCGCCGGCGAAAGAACCGCGGCCTGATGCCGCTCAGGTTCGAGGTCTAGTGAACTGGCTGACCGTGCAAAGTGGGGCGAGACCTTCAGGATTGCCGAATCAGGGGAATCTGATTCCGCATGAATTGCTTTTCGCCAAAACCGCCGATTCTGGCGCCGAGGCCTCGCCGAGCCGCCTTTGGCGGCTTAGCCCCGATGGCTACTTGGGGTTGATCCACGAACTTCTCAAGGGCAAAGCCGGCGCCAAAGGTGCAAAAGGACAGGCGCCTGCCGGGATCATTCAACCATTCAATCTCGTCCTGGTCGAGCATGTCTACGGCTTCGAGAAATGGCCCTCGCCGCAGCCGGTGGCGATGCCGAAAAGTACGCGCATCGGCATCTTGATGCAGCCAAGCTGGCTGGTGGCGTGGGGGACCAATTTCGACAATGATCCCGTGCGCCGCGGCCGCTGGATCCGCGAACGGCTGCTGGGCGGAACCGTGCCCGACCTGCCGATCGGCGTGGCGGCGCAGATGCCGGACGATCCCCACCGCACACTGCGCGATCGACTGAAAGTTACCCGCGAGCCACAATGCTGGAAATGCCATCGGCGCATGGACGATCTCGGGTATCCATTCGAGCAGTTCGATCTCTTTGGCCGCTTTCGTACCACGGAGGACGTGCAGGACACCACGCAACCTCCGAAGAAGAATCCCAAGGGTAAGGCGATTGGTGTTGCCGGCGTCAAGTCGTTGCCGCTCGACACGTCGGGACTCATCGCCGACAGCGGCGATTCGAGGCTGGACGGCTCCGTCAAGGACCCGCGCGAGATGATCCGCAAGATCGCCGATTCGGATCGCGCCCGGCAGGTGTTCGTCCGGCATGTATTCCGCTATTTCATGGGCCGCGACGAGACGCTGTCCGACGCTCGTACGCTGCAAGAGGCGGATCGCGTTTACATCGCCAGCGGTGGCAGCTTCAAGGCATTAGTGCATTCGTTGCTCACCTCGGACGTGTTCCTTTATCGGCGTGCAAACATCGTTGCGTCGAAGTAAAATAGCTCAGCCGCAAGAGGCTAAACGGAGATTTCCTTCATGACCATGCCAGCTACTCGCCGGGATCTACTCAAGGGCATCACGCTTGGCGCCGGCGCGACGATATTGTCGCCGATCCTCAATCAGATTGCCGCGCGTGCTTCGGGCGAAGCACGCACGCCGCGGCGCGTCGTCATCGTCACGCAGACTAACGGCTTCAACCCGCGCCACCTCGTGCCGTCGGGCGTGGAATGGCGCAACCCCAATGGCCGTTCCGTGACGACGCGCTTGGCAGATGTATCCCTCGCGGACAAGAACCTGCATGCCGCCCTGCAACCGTTGACGCCGTTCAAGAATCGGCTCACCCTGCTGCAGGGCTTGTCGAGCCGCATCGCCTACGCCGGCCATTCGACGAATTATGGCTGCCTCGGGGCGTATCCCTCGAATCGCGGCGCCATGGGACAGACGATCGAACATGCTCTCGCGCATGCGCTGCCAAGCGTGTTCAATCACGTCGCGTTGGGCATGACGAGCAGGGGCGGCACGCTCAACTATCGCCTGTCGGCTTCCGGTCGCGGCCAGGCGACGCCGATTATCTGCACGCCGGAGCTCGGTTTCCGCACGCTGTTCGGCAGCGTTGCGGCAGGCCAGGCGCAGCGTGAATTCGATCACCGCTCCAACTTGCTCGACTTCATGGCCGACGACGTGCGTCGCTCCCGCAACGCCCTGGCCGGCGAGGAACGCCAGCATCTCGACAACTACTTGGCCGCCTTCGAATCCTTGCACCGCAGACAAAACGAAATCGCCGGTATGCGCGACGCCCTACGGCGGCATGCTCCGAACCTGGGCGATCGCCTGACGACCGACGTCACCAGCCGCATCCTCGAAGCCCAGTTCGAAACCGGCACGGCCGCCCTGATCTCCGGCCTGACTAACGTACTGTTGCTCAGTTCCGGCGGCGGCGAGCAGAACTTCGGCAGCTTCCCCGAGTTCGGCATTCCCGGTCTGCACGCCATCGGCCACGGCGGTGGATTCGGCACGAAGACGTCTGAGGATTGCTTTGTGGAACTGCGCCAGTTCCATTGCCGACTCATCGCCGGCCTCGCCACGCGCTTGCAAAACATGCGCGAAGGCAACGGAACCATGCTCGACAACACCGTCATCGTTTACCTGAGCGACTCGGCCGACGCGCATCATCCGTCGTGCTATCAATGGCCCGTCGTGCTGCTCGGCAATCTCGGCGGCCGCCTGCGGACCGGAGGCCGATTCCTCGACTTCCCCGCCTACGGGCAAACCGGCCACCGCACGCTCACCAACCTTTATTGCACGTTACTGCACGCCGCCGGTCGGCCGCGCGATCGCTTCGGCGTCGCCGACCCGGGCCTGCGCGATCTCGATCAACCGGGACCGATCCAGGAATTGGCGGCCTGATTTGAACTCAGACCAAGAGACTTCACGAGGAAATAGCCATGAAGTACCGTCTCGCGATTGCCGTGGTAATGGTTTCATCCTTCACCTCATCAATGGTGTGCGCCGGTCACACACGGCCCGCATATCTCGATGGCTGCCAGTCCATGGACGGCCGTTACGTCGTCACTGCCGAGCCGATCAAATCGATGGTCGGCAAGAAGGAAACCATCAAATGGAAATTCCACTGGAAGGACAAGAAGTCCAACGAGACCAACTCCGGCTGGCTAACCGGCCCGCGCGGCCTGGGGCATTTCGACGTCACTTACGGGCACCTCTTCGTCCCGCCTGGCGGCGAGACATTCGCGCTCTGGCTTCCCGCAAGCTGGGCTGACTCCAACGTGCCGCATCCGAAGGGGAACGTGGCCAAGTTCAACGACGAACTCATCCAGAACCCCGCGTTTGGCTCACGGCTCACGATTTACAAAAAGACAGGCGAAATCGTGAAGACCTTCGGAATGCGCGAACTCTTGAAGCCGAACGAATGGACCTACGTCAACTGGGTGCAAGGAAACATGTACTGGCTCATGGAGTATCCCGAGGTGATGAAGGGCGGCGAGCCGGCGCGGTGCGGCTGGCGCTACTATCGCGTCAGTCCCGATTACTCGGTGCTGGAGTTCGTCATCGGCCCGAATCAGGATGCCGTGCACAAGATCAAGTTGGAGCCGGCCGAGGTGCGGAACTATCGCCGGACCGTGCGCGTCCAATTGACCGATGGCTCCTTCCTTGATCCTCTTGCGAAGGTCGCCGATGCCAACAAGATCCCAATCAAGCCGTTCCGCGACGATCTGATCAAGCGTGGCGACGCCAAAGGTTTTCAGGCCAGCCTCGATCCGATTCGAGTGACCGGACGTTTTGTCGCGATTGAATCGAAGAAATAAATAAAAAAATCAAGGTACGGCTAAAAGGACCAAGATCATGATTGATATTGTCACCAGTTCCCGCGGTCCGATGTGCGACGGCATGCGTCGGCGCGATTTCCTGCGGGTTGCAAGTCTCGGCCTTGGCGGGTTGACCCTTGCGGACCTGATGCGCGCCTCCGCTGCACAGACGCCGGAGGGAAGCTACCTCAAGGACAAGGCGATCGTCTTTCTGTTCCTGGCAGGGGGACCAAGCCAGTACGAGACCTTTGATCCCAAGCCCGGCGGCGCCGAAGGGTCCACCAGCATCAACGGTCACATCGCGACGTCGATCCCCGGCGTTCGCTTTTCTGCCTACCTGCCGCGACTCGCGCGGATGGCGGATCGCTTGTCGATCGTTCGCTCGTTTCAAACACATCACGCGGAGCACAACGGCGCGCACAAGCAACTTCTGACAGGCGACCTGACGGTCGGCGACGGCCAGCCCATCCGCGAGCCAGGCATCGGCGCCGCGTTCGCTCGAGCCGCCGGCCCTATCAACGCCGAAACCGGCATGCCGCGGTACGCACTCATTCCACCCACGACGCGATATCCCGGAGCGGGCCGCGGTTTTGCTGGGGCATTCGAATCGGTGGTCGAAGGCATGCAGCCTGCGTACCTCGGCCCTACCTATGCACCGATGCAGGTCCTTGCACCAATGGCCGGCGGCGATGCGACGGTACGCAACCGCAATCCTTCCCGCAGTCGCCCCGCGGAGGAACCGAATCCTTTTCTCGATAGTCTCGAAGCTCGCATTCCCGGCACGCAACTGGACGCTCGGTTGAATCTGCTCGAACAGATCGATCAGATGAATCGCCGGCTCGACAATCACGCCCTCGAAGCGTACAGCGTACATCAAAGGCAGGCCGTGGACCTGCTGCGTTCAGGCGCTGTTCGGCAGGCGTTTGATTTGGGCCGTGAGTCGCCGATCACGCTGCGAACCTACGACACCGAGCATTTTCGGAACTGGGATTGCGACGATCGTTCGCGATTCATCCGCACGTCGCCGTCGATCGGCTTCTCGCTGGGTCGGCAACTGCTGTTGGCCCGCCGCCTGTGCGAAGCTGGCTGCGGATTCGTTACCGTGGTCAACGCGAACTGGGACTTCCACGCCCGCCGAGGTATCCCGAACGTCCCCGAAGGTATGGGCGTATTCGCGCCGCCTCTTGACCATGCCGTCAGCGCCTTCCTGGAAGACATTCGGCAGCGCGGCCTAGAGGACAAGATCCTTCTCGTAATCACTGGCGAGTTTGGACGCACGGGACTCGACGGCAACGCGGGCCGCCACCATTGGCCGCGCATCTGTCCGCTCGTTCTCGCCGGCGGCGGATTGCGGCACGGCCAAGTCGTTGGAGACTCCGATCCGCGTGGCCGCGAACCCGCCACGACGCCGATCACCATCGATGATCTTCATGCCACGCTCATGCACGTTCTCTTCGACGTGGGCCGAATGCGGCTCGACGTCGCATTGCCCGCACGCGTTCACGATCGCGCTCAACGCGGCACACCGATCCGCGAATTGTTTTGAGGCGAGGATCACAATGGCTCTACTTCGGCGTTTCCCAAACCATTAGGGTCCCACGGCTGCCCGAGACGAGGCGCAGGCCATCGGGACTGAACGCGACGGACATGACGGCGCTGTTGTGCCCGCGCAGGGTCGCGAGTTCTTTGCCGGATTTCGCGTCCCAGATCTTCACGGTCGCGTCTTCGCTTGCGGAGGCGATGCGTTTGCCATCGTTGCTGATGCCGATGGCGGAGACGCTGTCCTTGTGGCCGACGAGCGTGTGGAGCGTTTTTCCAGTGGCGGCATCCCAGATTCGGACCGTGTGATCCATGCTGCCGGAGGCGATTTGTTTGCCGTCGGGCATGAAGGCGATGGAGGTGACGGTGGCCTCGTGCCCTTCGAGGACTTCCAGCTCCCTACCGGTCTTGGCGTCCCAGATTTTGACGTTGTTCTCGCCATCGCCGGAGACGATCCGTTTGCCGTCGGGACTGAAGGCGACGGCGTTGATGTCGTATTCGTTGTCGGGATCGAGCGTCAGAAGGTGCTTTCCGGTGGCCGTTTCCCAGACCCTCATGGTGTCGTCGGCGCTGCCGGTGACGATGCGTTTGCCATCGCGGCTGAACGCGACGGAGGTTACGCTCTCCTTGTGTCCGCGCAGGACGAGGAGTTCTTCGCCGCTCTTGGCGTTCCAGATTTTCAGAGACTTGTTCCAGTGCGCCGAGACGATGCGCTGGCTATTAGGGCTGAAAGCGAGCGCGGTGACGCCTTTGCCGTTGACCTTCAAAGTCTTGAGCGGTTTGCCGGTGGCTGCGTCCCAGAGGATCAGAGTGTCATCGCTGCTCCCGGAGGCGATGAGCTTGCCGTCGGGGCTGTAGGCGACGGCGGCGATCCAGCTCTCATGGCCGCGCAGGGTCATGAGCGACGAATCTCCGGCATTTTTCTGCGCGAGGATAGGTTGCTCGACGACGGCGAGAAGCATGAACGGTAGGATCAGGAGTCGAAAAGTCATGAAACGGAACCTCTCGCGGGACGCGGGGTTCAATACAATATAGCGGATTCTGCATGCAGTTGACAAGAGTGGAACAGCGGATGAAGACAATCGACCGATACGCCCGTTCGAGGTGCGCGGCACCAGTCCCCTTTATTGCTTGCGCGATCCTTGTTCTTTCAATCCATCCATCATTCGCCACTGCCCAGGACGACACATTTCAGCTGGTGGCCGCGCCCTTTCTCAAGCAACACTGTATCGCGTGCCATGGTCCCACGAAGCAGGAGTCACGGTTACGGCTCGATGGAGTCACCGGCATGCAGCAGGGTAACCGCAACCTTTGGACGATGGTGCACGAACGCATCTCCGCGGGCGAGATGCCGCCGAAAGATCGACCGCAACCTTCAGACGCGGACAAGAAAAAGCTCCTCGCGTGGATCACCGAACAGCAGCGTGCCCTCGGCCCCGGAGGCACGCGCCGGCTCAATCGCCGCGAACTCTCGGCGGCTCTGCGCGATGTCACCGGATTGGCGATCGACTTCGCTCACGCCCTGCCAGGTGATGGCACGGTCGCGGGCTTCGACACCGGCGCCGATGCGCTGCAGGAAGCCTCCGACTCCGTCGCACAATGGCTCGAAGTCACGCGCCGCGCTGTCGCTGGGATTCATTTTCTCGAGCCGGCCAAGGGGAAGATCTACTCAGCGAACTTTCGAGATGTGCAGCCGGTGAAAAAAGGCCCGGATCCCTACAAGAAGATATTTGATGACTGGAAAAACCAGGGCGCCATCGCCAAACTCCCCAATAATCTCGCCAAGGGGCAACCCGGCATCGGCTTGCTGTTGCAGCCGAAAGCCGTCGGCGAAAGGGACACTCTCAACTTCACTATTCCGACTCGTGCCGATCGCGAGGGCGTCTTGCGGCTTTCGCTCGTCGTCTCGGCCTTGAAACCGATGGCTGGCCTCCCCAATCCGCGCCTGTGGGTAACGATCGGCGGCAGGGACATCGACTACGCTGAGATCACGTCCCCCTCACCCCCAACCCCTCTCCCGAAAGGAGAGGGGGGTACGGTGTCTCATCGCCTGGTCTACGAAGTGCAACTCGGCGACCTCATCGTCCAAGGCAAGGGCGTCAGCATCCATCTCAGCAACAAGGTGGAGATTCCGTACTCCGTGAAGGGCTTCGAAAACGAGGATAAAACGAACCCCAAGGACAAGAATCCGCCCATCGGCGGCACGGGATTGTTCCGGCCTCTCTTCGATCGCAAGACCACGCCGCCAGAGAAACAGCCCGCCCCGTTCGTGGTGCTTCAGCGCATCGACATCGAGCCGGATGTGACGATCGCTTGGCCGCCGAAGGAGTGGGGAGGGGCGAGGAGCGAGGTCCGAGTAAAAGACGATGCGGAATCGGCGAAGCGGTTGTTGGCGATCTGGATTGATCGTGCTTGGAGGCGGCCGGTTGGCGAGTCCGAGCAAGCGCCCTTCGTGAAGCTTTACGAAAAGCTCCGCGGCAAAGGAATGAAGTTTGACAACGCCTTGCGGGCAGCGTTCCAGTCGGTGCTAATGAGCGCGGCGTTTCGCTATCAGGAATCGCCGGCCCATCCAGATCCGGTAATAGCCCAACACGCGATAGCCTCACGGCTGAGTTTCATGCTTACCGGCGCGCCGCCGGATGAGGAATTGCGGCGATTGGCGGCGGAGAAGAAGCTGCGTGAACCGGTCGTGCTCGATGCGCAGGTCGATCGCCTACTGACCAGTCGTGCAAGCGAGGGTTTCTTTCGCCCCTTCATCATGCAGTGGTTGGAGATGGAGCAGCCGATCACGATCGCGCAGGACCACATCAGCAAGCAGGATTTCCGTTTCGCCCGCTATTACAAAGCGTCTATGCGTGACGAGACGATTGCCTATATCACGCAACTCTTTGCCGAGAATCGCCCCGCCAGGGAATTGATTGTCAGCGACTGGACCATGATGAACGACGCACTCGCAATCCAATACGGCTACCCCGCCATCGAGGGCGGCGCGTTGCGCAAAGTGAAGCTGCGGCCTGACGATCCGCGCGGCGGCGGCATCCTGGGCCACGCCGGGTTGCAGTCGATGCTCTGCTGGATGGGCGAGAATTGGGTCATCTATCGCGGCGCCTGGGCGTTAAGGCATATCATCGATCAGCCCCCGCCGCCGCCGCCCCTGGAAGTTCCGGAACTCAATCCGTCCGAGGCTTCCAACAAGGGCAAACCGTTTCGCGAATTGCTAAAACAACATCAGAAAGACAGCCGCTGCGCGGTATGCCACAAAAGCATCGACCCGGTCGGCTTCGCGTTCCAGAATTTCGATATCAGCGGCCGTTGGCGCAAGGTGGAACACGAAAGCTATGCTCGTGGAGAACTCGATGGCCGCGTCTCCTGGAAAGGCGTTGGCAAGACCCGGCCGGTCGACACGGCCGGCAGTCTGCCGCGCGGAGAGTCCTTTAAAACCTTCGCGGAATTCAAGGCGATCGTCGTGAAGGACTATCAGACCGACATGGTGCGCGGTATCATGAAGAACCTCATGATCTACGCCACGGGCCGACTGCCGGGCATTGACGATCGCATGGAAATCGCCGCGATCATGAAAGAACATCGCGCCAGGGAGTATCCGCTGCGCGGCCTGCTCAAGGCCGTGGTGCGATCAAACGCGTTTTTGGAAAGAACCAACAAATAGCCCGCCACCCATGCGTCTGCTGTGCTGGCAACCCTGCAATAAATGGCGGGCTGTATCAGGAGATTCCCATGAACCCGAAGAATCCGATCAACCGCCGCAGCTTCATCCGCGGCTTCGGCGCCACGGTGGCGCTGCCGTATCTGGAGATCATGGGCGGCTCGACCGTCCACGCGCAAGCAGGTCAGCGCGAGCCGCGCCGGCTAGCGTGCTTCTACATCCCCGGCGCCATCGATCGGCACGGTTGGTTCCCGCGCGACACCGGACGCAATTATACCCTTGCCCCCACGCATCAATCGTTGGCCCGGCATCGCGACGACTTCAGCGTGCTCACGAACCTGCTGCACATTCAAGGACGCATCAGCGGCCACGTTCACCCCTACAACTGGCTGACGGGCCACAACATCAACCTCACCCCGGGCACGATCACCAATACCGTATCCATGGATCAGGTTGCCGCCCGGCATCTCGGCCCGACTTGGCTTAATTCGCTCGCGCTGTCGTTCGGCGATGGAGTTGGCACGACCACGCTGTCGCGCAACTCGCTTGGCGTCGATATTCCGGCGACCTCAAACCATCGGGGCGTCTTCGAGCGTCTGTTCCCGCCGGCAGACCGCGATCAGCTCCGCGCCGCTCAGAATCGCCTGGACCTCAATCGCAGCATTCTCGACACTGCCGGCGAGAGTGTCCGCGACTTTCAGCGATCCCTCGGCGCCGCCGATCGACGCCGGCTCGATCAGTACCTCGAATCGATCCGTGACGTCGAGCGCCGTTTGAACGACAGCGAACGCATTCTCCAGCGAGGCCGGCCGCGCTTCAACGAGCAAGCCGTACGCGTTCAAGCCGAGAGTCGAAACAGCATGCGCGAGCACATCGAGCTAATGATGGACCTTATCGTGCTTGCATTCCAGACCGACATGACGCGCGTGGTCACGCACAGCCTGGGCGGCGAAGGCGGCCCAAACTACGACGAATACCGCGACTGGGCGATGCGCGCCGGCGCTCCAGTGCGCGGCGCGCACGATGTCCATCACAAAGGCGGGCAAGCCGCCCCGGATTCGCCGGATGCTCGCGTCATCGCCTCGCGCGACCGCATGTTTTGCGAACTCTTCGCCCGCATGATGGACAAGCTGAAAGAGATTCGCGCAACCGACGGCACGCTGCTCGACCACACCGTCCTGCTTCTGGGCGGTGCACAGATTAGCAGCCATTCGGGAAAGAGCTTCCCGACGCTGCTGGCTGGCGGACGGCGCCTTGGCTTCCGTCACGGCCAGCACATCCGCTACCAGCAAGAGCGCAAGCCGATGTCGGACCTCTACCTCACCATCCTGCAACAACTCGGCTGCCCCGTGCGCTCCTTTAAGGAGAGCACTGGCCCTATCACGGAATTGCTGGCCTAGCGGTGTCTCGCCTTGTCCCAGGAGCCTACCAGCATGCGACTATTGTGCTGCCTACTTGCCGTTTGCGCAAGTATTATTTTCCACGACGACGCGGGCGGCCAAGAGTCGCGCCCCAAGAATTCGGCACCGACTGAAAAGGCGATACGCCCACCAGCGATGTTGTTTGTCCCTGGCGCCATCGTCGCGATCGACCTGAAACTCGGCACCATCACGGTAAAGCACCGCAAGACCGAAGCCACGTACTCCCTCGCAGACGAGAAAATTCCGATCACCGGCGATGTGTCCGGACTGCCGGACGTCAAGGATCTCCCGGCTGGGACGCAGGTACTTTTGAAACTGTCCGCATCGGACGATGTCGTCGGCATCCATTGCATCGGCCCCCAAATCAGCACGCGTCTTGAAGCCATCGACACCAAGAAACGAACCGTGACGCTGCCCGGCGGGCAAACGCTTGCGTTGAACGACAAGGCGCTCGTGGCCGTCGGTACGCGCTTCCCCAAGGCAGAGGACGTGCCGACCGGAAACGCCGCTGTCGTTCGGCTCACGATCGATCGCGGTCAGATTGTTCGTATGACCGTACGAGTTTCCGCCGAATCTGTCGCCTGACCGAGGCGATGAAGTCAACCTGATGGAAGTCGTGCAAAGTTTGGCAAGCCGATCTCGCGCCGCGCTTGAACTGAGGCCGTGAGGGTTCCACGACCTATGTTCGACGCGCGAGACCGCAATGCTGTATTAGTTCCCAGTTCGCATCGTCGCATTTTGGATGGAGTACGTTGCGAAGGTGAGTGTGAGGCACTATTGCCACCCCGAGCGAGTTGCCGCGACATAATGAACATACGTTTAGATGAGAGGGCAGGATTCGAACCTCCCCAGATTCGTCTACGAATTTGGCAACCTCCGAGCAAGGCGGCGCAGAAAGCGGCGCACTTTCCTTGCTTGACCCGCGCCTCGGCTCGCTTGTCGAGGCTTGGCCCACGCTGCCCGAGCCGATCCGGGCTGGCATCCTGGCCATGATCGGGGCGGCGGAGGGGGCTAAGGGGTGACCAACCTGTCGCCGCGCCGAGACATCATCGCTGAACTACCGTCAAACATGCTGGTCGGCGCACCTAGTCATACTGAAACACGTCACGTTCAATGGAAATGACTTGGGGTACGCCGTTTTGATGAAACCATTTGACCAGGCTGTAGTCTTCGCGATCTGCGAACTCTTTTCGGGTCTTCTGAAGTTCGACCCTTTCCTTAAGTCGTTCGATTTCTGGTTGTGGAAGCCCTGATTGTTCGATGAGCCGTCCTTCTGGCGTGCCTTTCCGCAGGTTCATTCCAGGCACGAGCAGAGTAATCGCTTTGGCGACATCGCCGTAAAATTCAACTGGGCAATATCCCACGTGGTAGTAGTACCGTGCTCCTGGGAGCGGGTCAGCGATCAATTCACTTACGAACTGCCAGCTTGAGAAGTGGGGGATACATGAGTTGTAAACCTCGAGGGATGGTTCACCACGGATCGCAGTGCAGTCTTCGAAGTATATGCAATTATCGAAAAATGCAAAGGCATCGCCATGCGCCCCGTAGCTGCGCCAATTGTATACCGTCCGTTCGCTGATTTGCTCGAGGGCATGCCGCGAGAACGCAATTATTCGATCCTGTGAATCGGTCCCGAATCGCAGGCGAGGTCGCCGACGTGAAAAGTAGGCGGTGCCCTTCGGCGTACTAACAGATTCAAGTGAACGGCATCGCACGACAAGAATTCGATCGCCGGGCCCTTCTCGGTGAATCACGTCAACGCAACGGGTAGGTCGGATTGCCTCGACAGGCAGCCACTGGTACAGCACAGTTCCCAGGGTCACAAGACATACGATGTATGCTTGTGGCATGTTGGTTTGGTGCGTTGCTTCGGTCAAGCACCGATTCGCAGCCGTAAATCCCTCGCTGCGCACCTGGTAATAGAATCGGCGTTGCATCAATGGAATGACCGTTCGGTGTTGTGCGCGAATTCTCTCGACTGCATCGCGCACGGGATTTAGCAAGTCAGGATCCCGGGCAAACGAAGCTTCGTCGATTTCCATTCTTGGAAACAGATCGGCCGGCAGAAAAGATGAGCTGCCTTTCACCTTGCGGATGATCGCGACCAAATGCTCTGCGTCGTCGGACGTGAGGTCCATCGCAATTTTCACAACCGTTGCGTCGGCACTGATACCCGACCGAGCGACCCTTTCTAATAGCTCCCGTCCGAAAAACACAGCCTTCAAGCCGTGTTGCGGGTCATATGCGTGTATCACGTCGGCGGATGCGATCTTAGCGCGAATCTCGTCCGAGTCGAATTGATTCACCATTGGCGCACTGGTGGGAAAACGGAGAAATACGGGCCGGGGCAACTCGCTCATGGTATTTTTCCTCGTGTAGAAGCCAATGCAGAACAGGCAACGAGGCAGAATGGTTCACCAAGGTGGCGACCTCACGATCCGCCCGATTGTCAGAAGCGTCTGGGTGGGACTGCGCTCACGGAGACATCGTCAACGAGAATTCTTGGGAATACCGAGGTTCGTAGACGTTGACGCTTTGACACGGCGAACGGCGAAATGCGTGCGATGGTATCCAACCCTTCCATTCTTGCTGTCTTCCTGTCTCCACCGCCTACGCTGCGAAGCCGGCCATGTGACCGAGGTTCTGTAGACGCTTACGAATACCTGCGACGGCCCCTGGTCAGGTGCGGGCGGCTAGCGCACGGCGTGAGGTTGCGACGCGTCTACACTGTCTACGTCTACGAAACCTCGAATTGCCTGAAAAATGCGAGATTTCGTAGACACCCCGACGGCAGTCGGACGTGCCTACCCGGCGCCGGCACCACCTCGACAATTCAGGCCTGGTAAGTCATCAGCGTCAGCGCCTACGAAACCCTCGGAATCCCTGGGGAAATGGGGTTTCGTAGACGTAGACAGTGTAGACACGTTAAAAGCACACGCTGTGCTGGTCGCCCCTGACCTTCTGCTGTGAACGTATTCTGCGTCTACGGAACCCACGACTCCCAAGCGTATTTCGGCTGTCGTAGCTGTAGACGCTGTTGACAAGGTCAAGCACATGTCCTGCCGCGGTGTGCGCGTTGAGCGCGTCTACGTTGTCTACATCTACGAAACCCCAAAACTCCCACGAATCGCGGGGTTTCGTAGACGCCCGCCAGGGGTTTCAATGGTTCCTTCCTGGCCAGGAAAAAAAATGTGCGTCCCGCGGGAACAGTCGCGGCGTTAGACACAGTTTCTTTCGCTTGTCCGAAATTGCCACCAGCGTGAAATGTGACATGGCTTCCAACGTGCTCGTGGGCAATAGGTTCGATTTCCCCCGCTCCTTTCTCATAAAATCACAAAAAATAGCCTTCGCGTTAGAAGCCGTGCATTTCGCAGGTACTTGTCTTTAAAGGCTGTCAGAAGTCCGAGTCGCCCGGTACACGTGCCAGTCTGCTGGTTCGCGTTCGCGATCCCGAGGATGCGGTGGCGTGGAAGCTTTTCGTCGATCTATACGCGCCCCTCATCTACGGCTTTTTTCGCCGGCAAGGAGTGCAGGACGCCGAGGCTGCCGACTTGACGCAGGAAGTGCTGGTGCGCGTAAACCAGGGGATCCGCCGGCTCGATTACGATCCGGCGCGCGGCACCTTTCGTGGCTGGCTGTTCACGGTGGTGCGGAATCTCTGGCGCACCTGGGCAGGACGCCCGCAGTTGCCGCGTGAGGACGTCCGGTTCGACGAGCAGCCAGCCCCGGACGAAGACCGGGTCTGGGAGTCCGATTATCGCCGACGCCTGTTCGATTGGGCGGCGGACCAGGTGTGGCCAACGGTCGCCGAGACCTCCTGGCAGGCGTTTTGGGCGACCAGCATCGACGGCGGCGCCGCGGCAGACGTGGCGCGCGAACTGGGACTCTCCGTCGCCGCCGTCTACATGGCCAAGAGCCGGGTGCTCGCGCGCATCAAGGAAGTCCTGCGTGAAGCGGACGAGTTGGGCTGGGATTGGTGATTTCTTGTGGAGCGTCGTTCATGGACAAGCAGAAAACCACCGATTGTCCGTTACCGGAGCGCTTGCGCGGCTTGCTCTCGGGCGACCTCGCTGCCGCCGAGCAGGACGCGTTGACGCACCACCTCGAAACCTGTCCCTCGTGCCAGCACACGCTCGATGGCTGGCTTTCCAGCCCATCGATCGAAGGGCTCGCCGCGGCGGGCAAGAATGCCGCCCCGCAAGAAGCCGCCCTGCGCGAGTTGATGGACCAGATCAAGAAGAAATCGGTCGGTGATCTGGCGCAGGCTGAACCGAGTGCGAGCTCGCGCGACGAGAGCCTGGCGTTCCTGGCGCCATCCACGAAGCCAGCACATCTCGGCCGATTGGGGCAATACGAGATCGTCAGCATCATTGGCAAGGGCGGGTTCGGCACCGTCTTCAAGGCTTTCGACGAAAAGCTCCACCGCGTCGTCGCCATCAAGGTGCTCGCGCCCGAACTCGCGGCCAGCGGCACCGCGCGCAAACGCTTCATTCGCGAAGCCCAGGCGGCCGCCGCCGTCAAGAGCGATTACATCGTCGCCATCTACAACGTCGCCGACGAGGCCAATCCGCCCTACCTGGTCATGGAATTGATCGACGGCATCTCGCTTGAAGATCGGCTCCAAAAAGAAGGACTGCTGGAATTGAAGGAGATCCTGCGCATCGGCATGCAGATGGCCGAGGGGCTCGCGGCCGCGCATAAACAAGGGCTGATCCACCGCGACATCAAGCCGGGCAACATTCTTCTCGAAAACGGCGTGCAGCGCGTCAAGATCACCGACTTCGGCCTGGCCCGCGCCGCGGACGACGCCAGCGTCACGCAATCGGGCGTCATCGCCGGCACGCCAATGTTCATGGCCCCCGAGCAGGCGATGGGCGAGAAGCTCGACCATCGCGCTGACCTGTTCAGCCTCGGCAGCGTGCTCTATGTGATGTGCACGGGCCGGGCACCGTTTCGGGCGAACACGACCATGGCGGTGCTGAAGCGAGTGATCGACGAGACGCCGACACCAGTCCGCGAGATCAAATCGGACGTGCCCGATTGGCTGTGCGCGATCGTCGAAAAGCTGCAAGCCAAGAAGGCCGAGGACCGCTTCGGCAGCGCGAAAGAAGTCGCGGAGTTGCTGGGCAAGCACCTGGCCGACGTACAGGCCCACGGCCGAACGGGCACAACAGCCCGAGTTGATTCTCCGGAAACTGCAGTCAAGCCGCGGCCCCTGTCGCTGACGACAGTGCTGGGATTGATCGGCGGCACGCTGGCGGCAGTCGTTCTCATCGCGATCCTCGGCGTGCTGTACTGGCCGCGCGGCGGTGAGGTTGTGCCGCCGGAGAAGAAGGACCCAATCACAAAGGAGTAGCCGCCCGAGAAGAAGGACGAGTGGGCGTCGCTCTTCAACGGCAAGGACCTGACGGGGTGGGGATTTGACGTCAAGAAAGTCGAAGTTCACGAGAAAATCCTAGTAGCAAAGGGTGAGACATATCTCTACACTTTGAGCGAAAAGTTTGAGAATTTTCACTTCCGCATGGAAGCCAAGGCAAGTACTGACGAATCTTTCGCTCGTGCTTTTCAGAAACAAAAACATTAAGGACATCTGGATATACGGAGCCAGGATCACAACGCAAGACACGTGCAGAACGGGTAGCTTATTGCGAACTAAGGTTGGTGTAACGGAGTATGTTGCCCGCGCGCCGACAGAACTTGTCCGACCCGACGCCTGGTTCACCCTTGAAATCATTGCTCAAGGCAAGCATGCAGAAATCAGGGTCAACGGCGTCAAGACCGCGGCAGCGTTCCTGGACGACATCCTGGAGTCCGGCACTCTCATGATCGGAGTCAGCCCCGACAGCACCGCTCTGCACGTGCGCAAGATCGAGATCAAGGAGCTGCCACCGACGCCGGTGGAGACGCAGCCGTTCGTGGTGCTCGCCAAGGCCCAGCGCCCCGAGACGCGGCATCCGACGCTCGCCGCTGCCGTCGCCACGGCCCAGTCGGGCGACACGATTGAGATTCGCGGCAACGGGCCGTTTGTCACGCCAGCGATCGAGACCACCAAACCACTTTGCATCCGTGCGGCGACAGGCTTCCGGCCGCATCTCAAGTATCAGCCGGTGGGCCTTAAGCCCGAAGACCATGGTTTCATGTTGTCGGCACAATCGCCCCTGGTGCTCGAAGGCCTGACGTTGGAATGGGTGGCCCAGGCAGGGACGAAGGAACGCCTCGGTAGTTGTAACATCGTTCGCAATTCCTGGAAACACGCCGCGCCGATTCGGCTCGCTAACTGCCGTTTGGTTGGGCAAAGCGGCATCGGACAACTCGGGCTTGCGACTACAAACAACTGCGCGGTAATGAATTGTGCGTTGCTTGGCGACACATTTGGAAGCATCAAATATTTCTAGCCACTGTCCGGATTTCGCATTCTTGTCCAAAACAATGTCATCACCGATCGGTTCCATCCACTGGTAAGTCACGATCGTTACTTAAATGATGATGATAGAGCGGAAATAACATGGGATGTCAGGTACAACACCATCGTCGGTGGAGCGGCCCTCAATGTATTTCAAAGCGGTTCGCTCAAGGACCTCAAAAGGGAGAGACCGGTTTCTCCACGATTGCATTTCAAATTAATGGGTAATGCCATTCAGGCTGACGCTTTCTTTTATAATCCCGAGGATGAAGGCGTGACGCTGGAACAAGCGAGCGAGCTGTTGCCGCGCCTGGTCGGCTTTGTGGATGACCAGAGCCTGTACTCTGAGCCGACATTCGCCTTCCTTAAATCGAACCGAAATGGCGCGCCCAAAGCCGTCGGACGACACTCCACCTTGGCGGAATGGCACAAATTCTGGGGCATCACGAAGTCCACGTCACTTGTGGGCACGCCGGCCTTCGAAGGTGGCGATGTTTTCAAGCGGTCGTTGGAAGATCCCGGCTCGCTGACCCCCGCCGACTTCCGCCTCGCCAAGGGCAGCGCCGGACAGGGTGTGCTCCCCGGCGGCAAGGATCTCGGCGCCGATGTCGACCTCGTCGGCCCCGGCGAAGCCTACGAACGCTGGAAGAAGACGCCGGAATATCAGGAGTGGCGCAAGAAGACCGACGCGCTGATGGCCGAAGCCCGCAAGTCGCCGCTGGAGAAGCTATCGCGCGACAAGATCCCGCCGCACGAGCTGCGCGCCCTCGGCGGCGGCGACGCGGCGAAAGCCCCCGCCGAGATCGTCGCTGTCCTCGGCGACAGCCGGCTACGCCACTGGCACAACGTCCATGACCTTGCCTACAGCCCTGATGGCAAGTCGATCGCCTCCGTTGGTGGTGATCGCGCCTTGCGCGTGTGGGACGCGGCCACAGGCGAGCAACGCCTTGCCGGGAACCTGAGCAACTCTGGCGTGGCCGTCGCCTGGAGCAGGAACGGCAGTTGGATCGCCACTGGGGAATGGGAAAATGGTCGCATTCGCATTTGGGACGCGCGGACGTGCGAGGGCCTGATTGATCTGCAGCAGCGCCACAAAAGCCATGTTCGCGCACTCGCCTTCAGCCCGGACAACCAGTGGCTCGCCTCGGCCAGCCAGGACGGCACGGTCTGCCTGTGGGAGGCCGAGACGGGCAAGCACGTCGCCACCTTCAGTGAACATGGCAAGCCGGTCCAATGCCTGGCCTTCAGCCCGGATAGCAAGCGCATCGCCTCCGGCGGCGACGACAATCGCGTCTTCGTCTGGACCGTGGCCGACCGCAATCTCGTCCACACTTTCGCCAAGCATACCAAAGCGGTGCGGAGCGTCGCTTTCCGGGACGACGGCAAGCGCATCGCCTCCGGCAGCGATGATGCCACGGCCCGCGTCTGGGGCGCCGAAACGGGGGCGGACGTCTGCGTGGTGGAATGCCACGAATCATGCGCAGGAGTTGCTTTCCAGCCCGGAAGCGCTCGCCTCGCCGTCCGAGATGTGCCCGGAATCATCTTGTGGGATCCTGAAACCAGAAAACAAGAGAAACAGCTGCACTCGTTTCCAAGCGGAAAATTGGCGTTCAGTCTGGACGGCAAGTCTCTCGCGACGACAAGCGTTGTTGGGATTCGACTCTGGGACGTGGCGACGGGCAAGAACCTCGTTGTTTTGGACTCTCCTCTCCACAGGAATCGCGTTTCGTTCCAATCCGATGGCAAATATCTAGCAGTCGCCGGTGAGTATCGGGCCCAGAGCCCCATGAAAGATCTCGCGTCCCTTGAGAAGAGAATCCCGCTGCCAGACGGTGTAGGAGACTTGTTTTGCGTTGCCTTCAGCCCCCGACTCCTTGCGGGGGCCGACTCGGCTGGTGTTATTCATGTGCTTGAGGCACCAGGGCTTGAGAAACGTCAGACGCTTAAACACACAGCGGGTTGGATCAATTGCATCGCCTTCACGCCCGACAGCAAGCGACTCGCCTCCGCCTCGCACGACAAGACCGCCATCATCTGGGACACGGATTTGGGCAGCAAGCTCCATACCCTGACGCACAAGCACCAGGTCCATGCGGTCGCCTTCAGCCCCGATGGGCGTCAACTGGTGACCGGGGCAGGCGATTGGGAATGGTATGACACTTACGCTCAAGGCGAGGGTGAAGTGAAGGTCTGGGACGCTCAGACGGGCAAGGAGGCGCTCACCCTGGAGGGGGGGCCGACCGGCAAGGTCTGGGGCGTGGCCTGGAGCCGCGACGGCAAGTGGATCGCGGCGGCGGGCGGGGACAAAACCGTGAAGCTGTGGGATGCCGCCACGGGCAAGGCCGTCCGCACCTTCGCCGGGCACAAGGCGGGCGTGCGCTGGGTGCTGTTCCGCCACGACTCGAAGACGCTGCTGTCGGTCGATGCCGACGGCCTGCTGCTGGAATGGGACGGCGCCACCGGCAACGTGCTGCGTCGCTGGCAATTCCCCGGCACCATCGCCCACCTCGACCTCGCCGCCGATGGCCGCCACCTGGCCACCGCCAACTTCAACGGCACCGTCTACATCCTCCGCCTCGAGCCCGATCCAGCCCAGGCCGTAATTTTCGAACCCAAGGCCGAGCCGAAAGAGCCGCTCGCGAAGAAAGTCGAGTTGCCTCCTGCGAAGAAACTGACGCCGGAGCAGGAAGACGAAGTCAAGACGCTGGTCAGTCGCGGCAATGTTGCCGGCCGCCAGAACATGCTCACCGAAGCGGTACGGCTGGCGACGGAGGCGTTGACGATTGATACTCGTTCTGTGCCGGCCTATATCCTGCGCTCGACCGCTTACGACGCCCTAGGCCGATTCGATAAATCGATCGAAGACGCGACGATGGGCCTGATGCTCGATGCCGACAATGTCCAGCTTTACGTCAACCGTACCAACGCCTACGTCAACACGGAGCAGTACGAGAAGGCAATTGCCGACGCCACGCGGCTGTTCGAAGTGAACCCGAATTACAAGAACGCGCCCCGCGCGCGAGCCAATCGCGGGGTCGCCTATGCAGCATTGGGCGAATACGAGAAGGCGTTGCACGATTTCGATAACGCGGTCAAGGATTTGCCCGTCGCACAGATTTACTGGCACCGCAGCTTCGTCCACCTGCGGCTCGATAACAAATCTGAAGCGGAGGCCGACCGCAAACGGGCGATACAACTGGATGCGACGTACGTCGATCAATCGCCACCGACGTGGTGGAAAAACGGAGAGAAAAAATAGGCGCCGACGTCGATCGCGTGGACGCTCTCTCTGAGAGAAGGTCAAGGAGAAGCGTCTTTTCACCCGACGCGAGTTGGCCACGCCAGATGTCCCTGGCGTGGCGATATTCAAATCGCAGACGTTGGTCCGGGTCAATTTGCCTTGAGGCCCTTCGCGACGTAGTTCATGTCGCGGTTATCGAAAAACTTGTCAGTACCTTCATTGCGCCAGGTGAATCCGGTAGCAGTCGTCTTGGTGATCATGACCTTGTGCAGACCGACCTTGACCGATAGCTCGATATGCGGCGGGGACGCGTAGGCTTGCGGGAATTTTTCTTCGCCGCTGGCGCCGGGAGTGGCCTTGAATGACCCCGACTGCTCGAAGGGGGTTTGGTCCTTCTCCTTCGGGATTCCGTTGGCGATGAAGGTCATCTCGGGGTTGCCGAACTGCTTGTCCTTGCCGGTTTGCTGCCATTTGAAACCGGTGCTGGTGCGTTCGGTAATTTTCAAGTCAAGGGGTCCGGCAAAGCGTTTCAACTCGATGACGGGAGTTTCCGCGTAGGGGAGTGGAAAGTAGATCTCCCCGGAACCGCCGATCTGGGCCACGAACTTGCCGGTTTGCTGGAACGGACCCCACGTGCCGATTTGCTTCTTGTATTTGACCCTGCTGATTTGGAGCAATTCGGAATCCTTGGCGACGATGGTTTCTTTCCAGGAATTTTCCCCTTCCTTTGGCTCGGGAGGCGCCGGAATGGGTTCGAACTTGATGAGGCCTCCGCTGGCGTCGGCGGCCTTCTTGGCAGCGTCATTGAGCGCGTCGATGCCTTTCTTGGTGACCTCGAAAATCGGCTTCAGCAGATCCAGCTCGGCCTTGGTCAGCGTGAACGTTAACTCGACGTCCTTGGCGTCCAGGGCTTTCCATTTGCCCTTGAGGGTCAGATCGCCGCCGCGATAGGAGTAGTCTCCCGATTCGCGAAAAGCATAGGAGGTCTTGTCATCGCCTTCCTTGACCCAGTTGCCGACGATGGCCTTGGCCAGCTTGTCCGCCTCGGTGTTCGAGGCGCCGACATTGCCACCGGTTTTGTCTTTCTCCTTGCTCTTGGCCTGATCCTTGTCCGCGCCCTGGGGCTTGTTCGAGCACCCAGGCGCTCCTACAAAGGCGCAGAGGGCGGCGAACAGGACGCACAAACTCAGAAATCTCTTCATCGATGGCCCTCCTATCGTGACGAATTCGGCCGTACTGGATCCAAACGCCGTTCTCGTTCGAAACGACCAAGTCGTGTTTCAAAGCGTGTGAAAGGCGCCAACAACGGATAGCCGTAAGAACCTACCCGCGATGCGCCAGGAAGTGGAGACCGCCATAATAAGTGGAATCTCATTTTTTCATGGCGAGCAGGCTATTCACACCTGAAAATGTTGCAAGGCCTGTCCCGTTTGGCGGACATTTCTCGGGTAACACCAATGAGGCGCGCGCCGCGCACTTGGTCGGCAGGGAGCAAGTTCGATGTCCACTTCACCCAATAGTGACCAGCGATATCAGTTGCTGGATCAGCTCGCGGAGGAATTTGCCGCGCGCCTGCGGCTTGGCGAATCCCCGACGCTCGAAGAATACCAGCGGAAGCATCCTGATCTGGCCGACGACTTGCCGACCGTGCCGTCGGCAATGATTGAGATGGAGCGGGCGGACCTTGGGGTCGTTTCGGTAGAGATCAAGACTCCGGCTCGACCGGCAATTGCATTTCAGCAATTCGGGGACTACCGCGTTGTGCCTGAGATTGGCCGAGGCGGCATGGGGGTGGTGTATGAGGCCGTCCAGCAATCGTTGGGGCGCAGCGTGGCGTTGAAGCTTCTGCCGCAGCAGGTGTCACGCAATCCGCGCACGCTCGCGCGCTTTCGTCAGGAAGCGCGGGCCGCGGCCAAGTTGCATCACACCAATATCGTGCCCGTGTTCGAGGTCGGCCAGACTGGCGAGACTTGTTACTTCGCGATGCAACTGATTCACGGACAGGGGCTCGATCAGGTCATCGATGAGCTGCGTCGCTTAAAGCAAGGCGTCCCCGCTGGGGCAAGCGCGGCCAGCGCCCAGGCCCCGGCGGTCGGTGCGATCACGCATGGCGTGTTGACCGGGGAGTTCCAGGTGAAACCGCTCGATCAACCGACGCCCAGCCCCGATTCCTCGCATCTGAACGCGCCCGTCACCGAGGAATTCGTGGTGAACAAGCCGACCGACACGCAAACGGTCGCCAAAGCGGAAAAGGCGGTTGGCCGTTCCATCTCGTCCTTGTCGGTCGCCGGCAAGGACGTCAATCGGCACTTCTTCCACAGCGTCGCACACATCGGCCAACAGACCGCCCAGGCCCTGGCGTATGCCCACGCTCACAACATCATTCATCGCGACATCAAACCGTCGAACCTCATGCTCGACGCCTCCGGCGTCGTCTGGGTCATGGATTTCGGCCTGGCCAAGATGGAGGACGATGGCCTGACCGGCACCGGCGAAATCGTTGGCACCATCCGCTACGTCGCCCCGGAACGCCTGCGCGGCGAGTGCGACGCCCGTGCCGACATCTACGCACTGGACCTCACGCTGTATGAGATGGTCACGCTACGGCCCGCTTTTGACACGACTGACAAGATCGAACTCCTGGAACGAATCCGGCTGCACGATGCGCCGGCGCCACGCCGCGTCGATGCGGCGATTCCGCGCGATCTGGAAACGATCATCCTCAAAGCCATCCAAAAGACTCCTGCTCTTCGATACGCGACCGCGGAAGAGCTGGCCGAGGACTTGCGCCGCTTCCTGAGCGATGAACCCATCGCGGCACGCCAGGCGTCAACGGTGGAGCGCGCGGCCCGCCTGTGCCGGCGGAATCCGCTGGTGGCGAGTCTGAGCGCGGCGGTGGTGCTGTCCCTGTTGCTCGGCACCGTCATGGCGACGCTATTTGCCGTCGACGCCAGAAAAAACGCCAAACAGGCTGAGAACGACCGTGACAAGGCGCTAAAGGCCGAACGCGAGGGGAAACGCAAGCTGTTCGAGTCGAACATCTCGGAGGCGAACGCGATCCGCATGAGCCGCATGCAAGGTCAGCGCTTCGGCGCCTTGAAACGCATTCGCGATGCCCTGGAGATTGGCCGCGAGATCGGCATGACGGACGCGGACAAGCTTCGTCTGCGCAACATCGCCGTTGCGGCGCTATGCTTGCCCGATCTGGAAAAAGGCACCACGTGGGCCGCGGACGAACCGATGCCGGCAAGCGTAGACTCGAAGTTTCATCTTCGTGAACGAGCCTGGCGATCTCTGGAACGTTTGCCGCCTCCCGTTCTTGAAATCAAGGGGGCCGGCTGGCTTAGCCCGGACGGCCGATATGCGGTCATCGCGACCGAGCCTTACATCAAACGTGTGTCGGTGCCCATTCGTGTTTATCGGATCGACAGCCCGGATCCGAAACTCGTTCTGGAAGACCACGAAGGGCCCTATGAATGAGCAACGGCTTTTGACCCGACCAGCAAGCAGCTTGCCATTGGCCACCAGGACGGGACCGTGAGCATTTATGATCTTGAGTCGAAAAAGCGGTTGTGCCGACTGCCCAAAGCGCCCGGGCCGGTTTTTTGTCTGGCGTATCATCCCAAACAGCCCCGGTTGGCGACCGGCATAGGGAATCGTGTCGCCATTTGGGATCTGCAATCGGGGAAACTGCTCTGCCAGTTTTTCAAGCGCAACCGAGTGACGTGCATCGCATGGCATCCGCGCGGCCATCGCCTGGCAGTCGGCTGCGATAATGGCCCTGACGAGATCGATCTCTGTGACGCCGATACAGGACATTCCATCACAGGCACGTGGCGCGGGCACAAAACCGGCGGCATCCAGGTGGCGTTTAACCATGCGGGGGACCGCGTCGTCAGTACCGACTGGCACGGCGCTTTGCGATTCTGGGATGCTGCAACCGGGCGTTTGTTGCTGAGTGTTTCCGAGGCCTCCATCTATCATCAACTCCATTTCGGCGCGGGCGACCAAACCTTCGAACTCGCATCCGGCGCCGGCAAACGGTGGGACCATCGATTTGCCGGAGGCCAGGAGTTGCGCACCTGGCAGCGGCCCACGCCGAACGGAGTCCACCGGATTCACGATATCGCGCTCCACCCGGACGGCAGGCTTCTCGCCTTCTACGGACCGACCGGCCTTTGTTTCGTTGACCTCTTCACCGGGGAGGCACTCAGCTTTGTTGCCAGGAATTTCAATGGTTTTGTGCGTCTGGACGCAACCGGCGCCTTCTGGATCGCAGGTTCGGCCGGCCTGTTGCGCTGGCCCATCCGTTCACATCCGGGTTCATCCCAAACCTACAGAGTTGGTCCGCCTGAGTGGATCGGCGAAGTTTCAGGTAATTTGGCTGACACGTGCGGAATTAGCCGCAGCGGAGATGTTGCCCTGATTCCGATGTACACCAATGGCGCCCTTCTGATCCACTGGCGCGAGCCTCGGCGCACTTTTAGGCTTGGGCCCCAGTACGATGTGCGACACGGCCTGGTCAGTCCCGATGGAAAATGGGCGCTCACCTTCAGTCATTGGGCTGACGCCTCGGGGCTACACACGAAACTGTGGCATGCGGAAAGCGGAAAATTTGCTGCCACCTTGCCGGCCGATGCGCGAGGAGACACATGCACCTTTTCTCCGGACAGCCGCTGGATTCACATCACGGGAATGGATTCGCGGCGAGTGGAAATCGCGTCGATTGTTGCTGCCCCATCCCCCCTTTCAGCGCCGTTGAATCTTCGGCCGTGGGAGGAGAAATGGAAGGCCGAACCCCGGCAGCTGGGCGGCGCGTTCAGCCCGGACGGGCGCATTCGTGCCCATGGTCTCGACAACGGCGAAATTCGACTCGTCACCACCGACGGGGAAATCGAGATCGCCCGCCTGCCCGCCTCCGAGGCGGATCGCATCGCTCCCCATGGATTCAGTCCGGATGGATCGCTGCTGATGGGTACGTCCGTGGAAACCGGCGCACTCTACATTTTCGACCTGCGCCGAATTCGCGTGCAGCTCGCCGAATTGGGGCTCGATTGGTCCGGGATGCAGCCGCTTCCCATCGCGAAGACCGTCGATCCGCTGGCGGAGCCCCTGTCGGTCAAGCTCGAGGGCGCGGAGTGGGTAAACAGCCGTGCGAAAATAATGAAGTACGAAGCCGATGGGGCCACGCTGCGCCTCGTCGCAAACCCACTCGATGCCGATGCGCATTTTCGGCTGAGCGAGGGGCTTCTGCAGGCAGGCAAACCGAGTTCCGCGTACGCCCATCTGACTTTTGCTCTGGCGCTGCGTCCCGAACTCGATGAGGCGATGCTCATGCGTGCGACGGCCGCGTTTCGCATGCAACGCTGGGAGGAGGTCGAGGCCGACACCACTCGCTACTTGACCAAATACTCCTTCGATTCGAGAGCTCGTCTGCTGCGCGCTCAGATGTATCGAGTCCGCAGGCTCTACGCCGAGGCGACCGCGGACTATTCCGAATTGCTTAAGTCCTACCCCAGTACCGTGACCTATTTGGAGGAACGCGCTCTGTGCTATTCCGCCATGGGGAATGCGGATCTGGCGACGGCAGACCGCGTCCAGGCCATCAAGCTTGGCGCCAGCGCAATGACGCGCCACGATCACGCACGCTACCTGGTGACCACCCCCGCGGACAAACGCGATCCGGCCAAGACGCTCGAGCTGATTCTCGAGGCTGTCAAGACGCAGCCGAACAATCCCGCGTTCCTCAACACACTGGGACTCGTCCAATTTCGCAATGGACAATTCAAGGAGTCCGTGGCAACGCTGGAGCGAGCGCCTGCATTTTCAAAAGGCCAAACCGACGTCGCGCGACTTTTCATCCTGGCCATGGCCCACGCCAGGCTGTCCGAGAACGCAAAGGCCAAGGACTGCTTCGATCGTGCGCTGACCACAATGGAAGCGCAGAAAAATCGGCCGCCACTTGAGCTCGCGGAGCTGCGCGAATGGCGCGCAGAGGCTGAAGCGATCATGCGCGATATCAAGAAATGACAATGGGTTTCGTCATGAACGATACCGAGATTCGGGCAATACTCGAACGGGCACGCGACGGCGATCGCCAGGCGCAGAGCGCGATTTTCACGCAATTCCACGGCCGACTTCTGCGCATGGTGGAATTGCGGCTCGATTCGCATCTGCGTGCCCGGCTTGATCCGGCCGATGTGCTTCAGGAAGCGTACCTGGAAATCGCGTCGCGGCTGGCGGAATACCTGAGTAAGCCGCACTTGCCCCTCTTTCTCTGGCTGCGTTTAGTCGTCGGCGAGCACATCATCAACCTGCATCGCCATCATCTGGGAACGCAGATGCGCGACCCGCGCCAGGAAGTGTCGCTGTACCCGCGTGCGATGCCCATGGCGAGCTCTGAAGCATTGGCGGCGCAACTGCTGGGGCGCTTGACCTCGCCGACGCAGGCCGTGGTACGGGCCGAGCGCTTGCGCCGCCTGCAGGATGCCCTCAACACGCTGGCACCGATCGACCGCGAGATTTTGACGCTGCGGCACTTCGAGCAAATGACACGCTCCGAGGCGGCGCAGGAACTCGGCATCGAGGAAGCCGCCGCCAATCGCTACGTCCGCGCCCTCAAACGATTGAAGGAAGCCCTGGCGAACCTGCCCGGCGGCCTCGATGGAATCAAGTAATCGACCTTCCGAAGGAGTCCATTCATGTTTCGCGTTCTTTTATGCCTCGTCTGTCTGACCAGCGGAACGACGATTGCCCATGCTCAGCCCGCCAAACCTCCGACGCCCAAGGACGGTCCGCTCGGCATTAAGTTCGTGCCGCTGCCAAAGGGGACGACCTACCTCGGCTGGAACGGCGAGAAAGGCTCCGCGAAGAAGACGGAGATCAAGGAAGACTTCGAGATCGCAATCCACACCGTGACGCAGGGGCAATGGCAGGAGCTGATGGGCAATAACCCGAGCTTCTTCTCGCGGAACCGCGGCGGGAAGGACAAGGTCAAGGAAATCAAGGACGAGGATCTGAAGCAGTTTCCAGTGGAAACGGTATCGTGGAACGATGCTCAGGAATTCATCAAGAAGCTGAACAAAAAGGAAAAGGGGAAGGGGTTCTTGTATCGGTTGCCGACAGAAGCGGAATGGGAATACGCCTGTCGGGGCGGCGCGACGACGGAAGAGGAGTGCTCGTACCACTTCTACTTCACAAAGCCGACGAACGACCTGGCGTCGAAGCAGGCGAACTGTATCGGGGAGAAGGGAACGTACCTGGACCGGCCGACGAAGGTGGGATCGTACACGCCGAACAAGTTGGGGCTGTACGACATGCACGGCAACGTGTGGCAATGGACCGACTCTCCATTCTCCCAAGATAAGACAGGGAGTTCGGTCCGGGTGTACCGGGGCGGCAGTTGGGTCCACTCAGTCCGTGACTGCCAGGCAGCGGAACGCAACGCGGGCGAGCCGGTGATCAGGCTCAGCTACCACGGTTTCCGCCTTGTCCGTGTGGCCGTCAAGGAGTCACCCGCGAAGGAGCAACCAGCCAAGCCGGCGCCGAAGAAAAATGATGCCGGCAGGACCACCGCCATTCCATTTACCTTAGAGTTCAATCCAGCGAAAGATATCGCCATCCTCGATCGCCCTACGGGCAAGGACGGGATATTCATCCGGGTCCGGTTTACTATCGTCGCGAAGGACGGCGTCGCTGTCGGCGATGCCAAATCGTATAAGATCCGCGTATACGAAGACGGGCGGCAGACTGCCGAGGCGGCTGTGCAGAAGATCAATGAGCCATCAGAGATCGTCTTCGAAAGCGGGCGACGAAGGCAGGACGGCCTGGCGCGAACGGAAGAGTTGAGGTTGGAGCGTATTAACTCCGTGGTTGAATCGTCTAGCGCAACGGTCGGAAGCGGTACTGCCGCGAAGCCACCGACGCCGAAAGACGGCCCGCTGGGCATGAAGTTCGTGCCGC
>CAZAFH010000036.1:0-61288 GCA_964484265.1 uncultured Singulisphaera sp. | reverse complement strand
GCACGAAATTATGCGGATTTTTGCGTAGAATGGCCAGAGGGCGCTAAACAGGTGCATTTTTCGGAGGTTTGTGATCGCGTTTTGAGTCGCGATTAATTGGTTTTTTTCCGATTTAAATGCTTTGTTCTCGAATAGATTTTGTAGTTGTGTTGTCTGCGTTTTTACGGCATTGACTGCGGCATTAATATGAGCTTTATAATAAGTGAAAGCGAGCCGTTCATTCTGATACAGATCGGGTTTTGATCCACTCGGATCCACAGCTCCCGTCGGCCGATTGTTCACGTACCGGCTAAGATTGCTGTCCCCCGCATCAAACCCCAGCGGGTCGTTGCCGATCCAGCGGTCCATTTTGGGGTCGTACCAGCGGGCGTTGTTGTATTGCAGGTCGATCTCGATGTCGTGCTGCCTGCCGGTGAACGCGTACCAGCCGCGGTAGGCGGCGTCGAGTTCGCCCGGTTGAATCTGCCCGAAGCCGTCGTAGGCTACCGAGTCCTTGACATCGCCGGTGCTGTCGAGCACTTCACGCACCGAACCGAGCGGATCGCCAAGGACATAGTAGCTCCCGGCAGGGTCGCTGGCGCCGGTTTCCTCGCTTGATCGCGAGTTCGATGCGGCCAAGGCTGTGTCAGCATTTTAGCACAGAGCGAGTTTTCACCAATTAGCAAAAATTTTAATTTCGGGTCGTCGTTTTGAAAACGAATCAACCCCGTGTTTTGACACATTCGAATTTACGACTCGGATTTCTCGAAGATTTTTTTGATTTGCAAAGTGCTCCAATCCGACATCTGTGACCTTTGTTCCGGACAAATCTAAGGTTTGAAGTCCAGAAATATTGCTTGCGATTTTAATCCCAGAGTCTGAAATGTCTGTCTCCTGAATACAAAGGTTCTTCAAGCCGTGAAATTTTTTTAATGATTCTAGCCCTGCATCGGTCAGCTTCGAGCCACGAAGGTCAAGTGTTTTGACTAGACCTGGATTCGCCAGCGCGCTCAGGCCTGACCCATTAATATCTGTAAATGCAAGCGTTAACTCACTGAGGTTCGACAATTCCCTGAGGTGTATTATCGCATTGTCTGCCACTTTTGCTTGTCTGATCTCTAGGCTACGCAAGTTTTTCATTTTGCCAATACTGCGTAATCCATGCTCTGTAATTTTCTTCGACATTACTGTTAGCTGTGTTAGATGAGGAAGGTCCACGAGTTTAGCTAGGCCGGCGTCAGAGACGTCGTTATTTAACACAATCGATTCGAGATTTTTCAATTTAGATATCTGATTCATTCCATCATTGGATATCAGCGTAAGAAAAATATTTAATTTCTTTAACTTTTGAAAGTTGGCGATTTTCAATATGCCATTATCATTTATCGAGGTCTGTGCTAAATTTAGCTCTTCAAGTTCGCCAAGTCCGCCAAGGGAATTGATGTCTCTTATCTCAGTCGCGGCAAGATGCAGCTGGCGAAGCTTTCGAAGTTTCGACAAGTGTTCAATTGCGGGCTGACTTAGCTTTGTTCCGGCTAGATTTAATGATTCTAGATTAGCCATTCGCGATATTTTTAGAACTCCGTCATTGGTAACGTTGTGAAACATTACGTCAAGATAACGCAGTGATTTAAGATGCGTCAACTCAACGATTCCTATGTCCGGACGCTCGTCGTCCACATCAATAAAGGAAACTTCAACGGCCAATTTGCCCTCTTTGTCACAGTGTTGTATCACCGTGCAACCCATTTTTCTTAGAATTTCTATTGATTTTTCTTCTGTTTGGCCCCCGAGAAATGCCGCCAAGAAGCCTACAAAAATAAAGCTTGTCTGTTTCCACATTGCATTTATTTCCTTTGGGATTGCCAGGAGAAATTAACTTAATTTACCAATTCCCGCACGCCGACTCATTCTATAGTCTTATATTTGGGTTCGCTTAAACACCGTGCTACGGCAAATTGCTATATCAATAAAAGACACAAGAGGAAGGATTAGTACTCGTGTGGCGGATCTCATTGCTAAACGCAGCACAGCATTCGACACCCCTTTCAAAAGTTGCGTTTTGATTATGATGCATTCAAAAACGCAGCGTGCTCGCGTGGCGATTCTTGGAAGTCTGCCTTTTCAGGATGGCGTTACATTTGAAGCAATTGGCTATTTCTAGAATTTTCCTGGCCTAAGGTCGAATAGCGGAGCGCCTGTATTCGGATATTTGATCACTGGTAGCGCCTCAATCGGAATTGGAAGAATATCTTTCAGTAATTTTTCAATAAGCATGAACCGAAATCTGTTCCAACTATCATCTGATTCGCCGACATACGTTGCTCGGGATTTGTTTTCATTAAATGCGCCAGCCGGATTTCGATAATTATCAAAATACATAGTTTTGCCGGCCTGGCCTTTCTTTCCGAGACCGGCTTGCAGCACATCTCCCGAAAACCGTGTGCAGTTTTGTGTTATAGCACTTTCACTGTCTTTGAAAGGTAAGATAAAAAACAAACTTGGATTTGCTCTCATCATTTCTGCTCTGTCAAACATCGCTTTGGTTTCCTCCGCAGTTGTTTCGAAATAAAGAAACTTCTTGTATCTATCCAGGCCTTTATCCGTCGCTGCCGAAAACAAGTCAGGGAACGGTCCGCTTCTCTGGACGTTGTCGCTCTTAGTTCGCAAATCTTTTGCATCAAAATTGTAGTGATACCACTTACCGTCTACGGGTCCAATTAAGACTGACGCGTGTCCGTTTTTTGTAAAAATCTTCGGTCCAGACGCTATCGGGGCCCAGAGGTAAATTGCATCCATCCCACTCGCATCCACCGCCATCGTCGGCCGGTTGTTCACGTACCGGCTAAGATTGCTGTCCCCCGCATCAAACCCCAGCGGATCGTTGCCGATCCAGCGGCCCATTTTTGGGTCGTACCAGCGGGCGTTGTTGTATTGCAGGTCGATCTCGATGTCGTGCTGCCTGCCGGTGAACGCGTACCAGCCGCGGTAGGCGGCGTCGAGTTCGCCCGGTTGAATCTGCCCGAAGCCGTCGTAGGCTACCGAGTCCTTGACATCGCCGGTGCTGTCGAGCACTTCGCGCACCGAGCCGAGCCGATCGCCGAGCACATAGTAGCTCCCGGCAGGGTTGCTGGCGCCGGTTTGGTCCACTCGGCCCAAGACCTCGCTGGGGTTGTTGCCGAAGATCGTGCGGGTTTGCAGCGTGTTATCGCTGTTGAGGATCGCCCAGTGGTTGAAGTTTTCGTTGCCGATGCTGCCGGTGGCGTTCGGGTTCCAGCCATCGACGGCATACTTGGTGATGGTGGTGCCGTTATCTCGGAGGATCAGGCTGCCGAATGCATCGTACTTGTAATCGACGGAGAGATCAAGCGAATTCGAGCTATCGTAGTGTTGAACGCGGGTCAGGTTGTTGTTCGCGGTGTAGGCGTAGGTCCAGTGTTCGCTGCTGCCGCCGGCGGTGGTGTACTTCGATTTGAGGTTGCCTTCTTTGTCGTACTGGTAGGTCCAGCTCGCGTCGGCGCTCATGAGGTTGCCGGTGGCGACGCCATAGCTGCCGCCGATGCGGTTGCCGTTGTCGTCGTAGGTGAGCGTCGTGCCGTCGTTGTTGGTCAGCTGGCCGCCGGCGTCATAGCCGTAGTCGAGCGTGGTGGCGACGCCGAGCTGGTTCTCGACGAGCAGGGTGACGTCGCCCATGCCCGCGCCGGCGGAAACGGCCTGCGTGCCCCAACCGCCACTGAAATCGCCGAAGTAGTAATCGTGCGAGCGAACCGCGCGACAAGAGAGATGGGAATTAGCTCAGGAGATCGCGCAGCATTTCGATGCTGACCTCTTCGAGCGTATGGACGACGCGATCGGCGCCGGCGGCGAGCAGCTTCTCTGCCGGATGATGCGCGACGAAAGTGACGCCAATGGCACGCATTCCCGCCGCTTTGGCGGCCTGAACGCCTACTGGAGCGTCCTCCAGGACGATGCAGCGCTCGGGCGCGATGTCGAGCAGTCGGCCGCCCCGCGCGAATACTTCGGGATCGGGCTTGCCTCGCTTTGTGTCTTCCATGGCGACGATGGCTGCGAAATGCTCGCGAGTATTGGTCATTTCCAGGATAAGGTCGATATTTCGCCGAGGGGCGCTGGAGCCGATCGCCTGCCGGGCGCCAAACCGAGTCGCCGCCGTGAGCAATGCCCGGACGCCAGGGAGAAGCGAAACGCCTTTCTCGGCTTCAGCGCGGTAGAGGTCCTCTTTGCGGTTCCCCATTTCCGCGATTTCGCTTTCCGTGTAGTGCGAGCCAAAAAGCTTCGGAATAATCTCTGGATTCCGCCAGCCGAACGTGCCTGCGAAGTCGATTCTTGTGAATGGCTTATTCAGCTCGGCGGCGAGGGCGCACCAGGATTGATAGTGCAACTCGGCCGTATCGACGAGTGTTCCGTCCACGTCCCAGAGTATCGCGAATGGAGAAGAGGTCATTTCGGAAAGTTCTCCGTGAGATCCAAAGATTCGACACAATGTCGATGTCAGGAGCCGCGCTAATATATACTGTACGCAGCCTCATTTGATACAAACCCGAAGCGTAAGCGAGGACTTACGCCGCGGAAGCCTCAACCCTCGCTGACGCGTCGGGCGTGTGAATAAGCACATGCATCTATCCAGACCGCGTGCAGTATAAGTTACCGAATTCGCGTCGTCGTAGTGCGGGCTTCAGCCTGCATTTTCGGCGGAAAGCGGGCTGAAGCCCGCACTACGAAATCGGTAGGTTATTTTGGCGCGGCTCCTTACTGTAAGTTCGCGGCCTGAGGGGACCGCTCCCGGTTCGCGCTGAAATTCGTCGTTTTTCCGCCTACGCTATTGCTATCGCGCGGATTATCGGGTATATCTTCACTATCTCAAAATCCCTCCTGCCTGGTTCCATTTTTGGCCGAGAAATCGATATGAACTTCTTTCGCATTAGTGCGTTCCTCGCCGCCGGTGTTCTCAGCGTCGCTGTTGCGTCTGCGCAGAATCTGAGCATTGAACGATCGCCGCGCGAGAAGGTCGTGGTTCTCGACGGGGCGAGTTCGTCGCGTCAGCTGGTAGTGACGGACGCGGCCAAGAATCAGGCCGATCTGACCCGCGACGCCAAGTACAGCATCGCGCCGGCCGATCTCGCGAAGATCAGCGCGAGCGGATTCGTCACGCCGTTGAAAGAAGGCCAGGGAACCGTAACCGCGAAGCTGGCCGATGGGCGTTCGGTCTCGTTGCCTATCAAGATCATCAACATGGGCAGCGAATATCCCGTGCATTTCAATGAGCAGATCGTGCCGATCTTTTCGAAGTACGGTTGCAACACCGGCGGATGCCATGGCAAGACCGGCGGGCAGAACGGCTTCGCGCTGTCGCTGTTCGGATTCGAGCCGCAGGACGATTTCGAGACCCTGGTCAAGGAATCACGCGGACGGCGGATTCTCTTTGCCGCGCCGGACATGAGTCTTTTGCTCAGCAAACCCGCGGGCACGATGCCTCACGCTGGCGGGCGAAAATTCACCGTGGATTCGGCGCCGTATCACATCGTCAAACGCTGGATCGAACAAGGGCTGCCGGCCGTGGCGAAGAATGCCGCCGAGGTAACCAGTATCGAGGTGCTGCCGCAAGAGCGCACGCTGGCGCCGCGAGGTGAGCAGCAGCTGGCGGTGATTGCGCATCGCGCGGATGGCACGTCCTTCGACGCCACCGCGTTTGCCCAGTTCGAGGTGAATGACGCCGAGTTGGCCGAGGTTTCACCGACCGGATTGGTGCGAGCGAAAACGCGTCCGGGCAGTTTCTCGGTGATGGCGCGTTACCAGACGCATGTCGATGTCTTTCGCGCGTTGGTTCCGCTCGGCGCGCCGATCGCCAAGATGCCGCCGGCGAATAATTTCATCGATACGCTTGTCTTCAAACGCCTGAAAACGCTTGGCATTCCGCCTTCGGAATTCGCCGACGATGTGACGTTCCTGCGCCGCGTGACCATCGACCTCGCGGGCCGACTGCCGACGGTGGACGAGACAAAGGCGTTCCTGGCGAGCAAAGATCCCAAACGCCGCGAGCAGGCGGTGGATAAGCTACTCGCAAGTCCTGACTACGCGTATTACTTCGCCAACAAATGGGGCGCGGTGCTCCGCAATCGCCGCAAGTCCGACAAGGAAGACATGAAGATCACGTCGGCCTTCCATAAATGGATCAAGGAAAGCCTGGAGCAGAACAAACCCTACGACCAGTTCGTGCGTGAGATTATCACCGTGAGCGGCGCCCACACGGAGAAACCGACCGTCGCCTGGTTCCGCGAGGTGAATTCACTCAATGAACAAGTCGAGGACGTGACGCAGCTATTCCTCGGCCAGCGAATCATGTGCGCTCGCTGCCATCATCACCCGCTGGAGAAATGGAGCCAGCAAGATTACTACGGCTTCGCGGCTTTCTTTTCGCGAGTTGAACTGAAAACCCCGCCGCCGCCGAAGAAGGCGAAGGGAGCGAAGGAAGCGCCGCCCAAGCAGCCGATAACGGTGATGCACAAACCCGGATTGGCCGAGGCGAAGAATCCTCGTACCGGATTTTCGGTCAGGCCAACAGGGCTTGGCTCGTCCGCACTCGCGCTCAAGCCGGACGACGATCCGCGCGTCGCCTTGGTCGATTGGATGGCGGACAAGAACAACCCGTACTTCGCCAAGGCGCTTGTCAATCGGTACTGGAAGCACTTCTTTGGCCGTGGTCTGATCGAACCCGAAGACGACATGCGTGTTACGAATCCGCCGAGCAATCCGGAATTGCTTGATGCCCTGGCCAAGCATTTTGCCGATAACAAGTATGACCTGAAGATATTGGTCCGGGCAATGGTGTTGTCCAACACGTACCGCTTGAGTTCGGAGCCTAACGAGCACAACGCGGGGGACCGCCAGAACTTCTCGCGTTTTCAGCCGCGCCGTCTGACAGCCGAGGTATTCCTCGACGCAATCGACGACCTGGCACAGGTGCGAAGCGTGTTCAAGGGAATGCCCGCAGGAACGCGCGCGGTTCAGCTGCCAGACAATCAGGTGGATTCGTACTTCCTTAGCGTGTTCGGTCGGCCTGATTTCGCTAGCGCATGTGAATGTGAACGCTCCGGCGATGCGAACCTCGCCCAGTCGCTGCACATGGTAAACTCGAAGGATGTAATGAACAAGCTCGACAAGGGCCGAGCCGCAAAGCTCGCAAAGGACACTCGGCCTCACGCCGAGCGCGTGCGCGATGTGTACCTGATTGCCTATTCGCGCGAGCCCAGCGCCGAGGAAACCCGCACGGTCGTAACGTACATCGAGCGCATCGGCAATGCTCAGCGCGCGTATGAGGATCTGCTTTGGACCATTGTCAATACCAAGGAATTCATGTTTAATCATTAACAGGTACAAAACCACAGGGGGGGATTTACCATGCTTACGTTTGTCGATAAACATTCACGCCGTGATTTTCTCACGGTCGGAGGTCTCGCGGGATTATCGCTGCCAATGTTGCTCGCGGGCAAGGCGGCGGCGCAGGAAACGCGCCGGCCTCTCACGACGGGCAAGTCCGTCATCTTCCTGATGATGCACGGCGGCCCCAGCCAGATTGAAACCTGGGACCCCAAGCCCAATGCTCCGAGCAACAATCGCAGCGCCACCGGCATGTGCCAAACGAGTATCCCTGGCGTGACCTTTGGCGGCACGTTTCCAAAAATCGCTGAGCGTGCGAACAAACTCGCCGTCGTTCGCAACTATCAGGTTGGGAATGGCAATCACGACATCAAACCGGTGGTGAGCAACTTTTCGCTCGGCGCGAACCTTGGCTCGCTTTACACCCGCGTTGCAGGTTCAATGCGTCCGAACGGGATGCCGACGAATGTCGCCGTCTTCCCGAATTCCGTCGACTCGCGCGGTCCGGGACCTCGAGCCAACTTCGGCAACTTTCTTTCCACGGGCTCGCTCGGCGCGTCCTACAGCCCGTTCGTTCCCGGCGCTGGCGGGCAGATGCAGCAGAACATGACGCTGAACCTTGCCCAGGATCGCCTCGGTGATCGCCGCGAATTGCTCAGCCAACTCGATCGCCTTCGCCGACAGGCCGACGCGACAGGCGGTATCGCTGCCGTTGACCGCTTCCACGAGCAGGCGTTCGACGTCATCGTCTCCGGCATCGCGCAGGCGTTCGACCTTCGCCGCGAAGATCCGCGTCTCGTGGCAGCCTATGACACCGAACGCTATGACCGTCCCAATGCGTGGGCGCACAAGAACAATCGCAACAACTACACCGCCAATGCGCGTACGCTTGGCAAGCTCCTGCTGCTTGCTCGGCGTCTGTGCCAGGCTGGCGCGGGGTTCGTGCTCGTCAACACCGAATTCGTGTGGGACATGCACCAGGATCAGAATAACCTCGGAGTTTACGAAGGCATGGACTTCGTCGGCACGCCGTTCGATCATGCGGTCGCTGCGTATATCGACGACGTCGAAAGCCGAGGCATTGCCGACGACATCCTGTTGGTAGCGACAGGCGAGATGGGCCGTACGCCGGGACTACAGAGCAATGGCGGGCGCAATCACTGGGGCCGGGGCACGCCGTTGCTCATGCACGGTGGCGGGATCACGCACGGCCAGGTCATCGGGCAATCGACTCGCGACGGCGGCGAACCGGCATCCGACCCGCAGCGCATCCCGAACTTGATCTCGACGATCATGCACACCATGCTCCACGTCGGCGATGTCCGCGTCTCCGCTGGCCTGCCGACCGATGTCAACCGCGTGCTGACGGAATCGCAGCCGATCCCAGGGTTGCACGCTTAACAAAGCATCAACGCCCACCGTCAAAAAAACGACTCCGCGCGAACCGAGTCTTCAAGGTTCGCGCGGAGTTGTTCTTTTGGTAGAATGCCGATGTCGTTTCCGGGCATTCTCTAATCCTGGAGATTTTTTGTGTCAGCCGCATTGAAACGAAATCTGATCTCCGTCGAGGATTACCTTGCAGGCGAATTGCGCTCGCCAACCAAGCACGAATACCTTGGCGGTATTGTGCACGCGATGGCCGGTGCTCGCGTTTCTCACAACCAAGTCGCATCCAACACACTGATTTCGCTGGGAAGTCGTCTGCGTGGAAAACCCTGTCGGCCATTCGGTTCGGATATGAAGATCCGCGTCGTCGTGCACGGGCAGGTGCGGTTCTATTATCCCGATGTGTCCGTGATCTGCCGATCGAATCCGCCGGAGGAATTGTTTCAGTCCGAGCCAGTGGTCATCGTCGAGGTGCTGTCGAAGACGACGCGACGCACGGATTTGACGGAGAAGAAAGACGCCTACCTGACAATTCCCTCGCTGCAGGTGTATGTTCTGATCGAACAAGAACTGCCGTTTGCCGTGGTCTATCGGCGGAACTCGTCCGGTTTTGAACGCGAAGTTTTTGAGAGACTGGATGCCGTGATCGCATTGCCCGAGATCGAAGCGGAACTTGCGCTTGCCGATGTCTATGACGGCGTCGAATTCGTGCCGGAACCTGGCGAGGTCGAGTCGTAATTGGATGAAACGTGGAGGGGATGCTTGTGTCAGCCGCACCGAAACGCAATCTGATCTCGGTGGAGGAATACCTTACGGGAGAGCTGCGCTCGCCAACCAAGCACGAATACCTTGGCGGTATCGTGCACGCGATGGCCGGTGCTCGCGTCGGGCACAATCGTATCAAAGGCAATATTTTTGGCTCGCTATTCATCCGATTGCGAGGCAAACGATGTCAACCGTTTGATTCGGACTCGAAGATCCGCGTCGTCGTGCACGGGCAGGTGCGGTTCTATTATCCCGATGTGTCCGTGATCTGCCGATCGAATCCGCCGGAGGAATTGTTTCAGTCCGAGCCAGTGGTCATCGTCGAGGTGCTGTCGAGGACGACGCGACGCACGGATTTGACGGAGAAGAAAGACGCCTATCTGACGATTCCCTCGCTGCAAGTATACGTGTTGATCGAACAAGAACTTCCGTTCGCCGTGGTCTATCGTCGAAATTCGTCGGGATTTGAACGCGAAGTGTTTGAAGGACTTGACGCCGTGATCGCTTTGCCCGAGATCGAAGCCGAACTGGCGCTTGCCGAGGTCTATGAGGGCGTCGAATTCATGCCGGAACCGGAGGAAGAGAGCTGAATTACAAAGAAGCGAGCTGCCGAACAAAAAAAATTCGTCTCGATACAAATCATTGCGTGCGCTCTATAATCTCGAAAATGCAGCCTAATCGCGTGCCAAAGGGCGCGCATACGGGGGAACCAATGAAGTCAAGAACTTCATGGGGCGCAGATCCGTTTGCGGATCGGAGCACTTTCAAGCTCTAGCCCGGCAGCTAACCTCGGAGGCAGCGAGGCACGCGTTGTGCCAGCTATTGAAAGGCATCCTTTTCCGTTTTCATTCCTTGTCCGACGCATTCCTTTATGAATCCCACGACTACGCCTAGCGGGCAAGGCGGCGCCTTGCGCAAGGCCGCGCGCATTATCGTTGTCAGCAGCGTCATGCTGACGTTCATCTCCTATTGGCGAACCGCCGCCGTCGTCCTATGCGATTTGGGCAGCACGGCGTACTACATCGGCGGCATCGTCGAACAGGCAGTCGGCCCGGCGGCGCCGTGGTTCATCCTTGCCGTGATGGGCTTCAGCTATGCGGTCCGGTCGGTCTACATTGAGAGCTGCTCCCTGTTCATTCGCGGCGGCGTCTATCGCGTCGTCAAGGAGGCGCTCGGTCGACTCGCCGCGAAAATCGCGGTCTCAGCACTCATTTTCGATTATCTCCTCACGGGACCGATCAGCGGCGTCTCGGCGGGGCATTACCTCATGGGCCTCTTACTCGATAGTCTTCGCATACTCAACGATAGCTGGGTCATCACTGACGATGGCACGCGGTCGGCCGTCAAGAGCGGCGGCGCTGTCGTCATCGCCATTGCTGTCACGTTATATTTCTACCGACTCAATATCCGCGGAATTCATGAATCCAGCGATCGGGCTCTCAAAATCATGATCGCCACGACGGTCATGGTGATCGTCATCCTCGCCTGGTGCGGACTCACTCTACTAATCAACGGTATCGCCGTCGACGAATTCACGGGCAAGAACACAATTCCCTGGCAGCCTGACCTATCGGTCAAGAAAGTCCTCGATCCGAAAACCGCGAAGCCAAAGGTGGACGAGAAGACTGGCGAAACGGAGGACCTACCCGACCCGATCGGATTTCTTGCCAAGACGCCGATTAACTCGGCACTTCGCCCGACACCGCCCCGCGAGGTCAATTGGTTCGGATTCATCGGGTTTCTCGGAATCATGATCGCGTTTGGGCATTCCATTTTGGCAATGAGCGGCGAGGAGACGCTCGCGCAGGTTTACCGCGAAGTCGAAGCCCCAAAACTGGTCAATTTCCGCAAGGCAGCGTTTATTGTCTTCCTCTATAGCCTCGTCTTTACCGCGGGCATCAGCTTCTTGGCCGTATTGCTGATACCGCAGACACAGCGGGTCACCGAGTATTCCGAGAATCTCATCAGCGGATTGGCGATGAACGTCATCGGCCCCGACTGGTTGCGGCTTTGCTTGAACGCGTTTGTCGTCGTGGTCGGTTTTCTCATTCTTTCGGGCGCCGTCAACACGGCCATCATCGGTTCCAATGGCGTGCTCAATCGGGTATCCGAAGATGGCGTGATGCCAGAGTGGTTCCTGAAGCCCCACGGAAAATACGGGACGACTTATCGCATCCTCACGATGATCGTCATCCTTCAACTGGCGATCATCTTGTTAAGTAAAGGCGACGTCCTTATTCTCGGCGAAGCCTATGCCTTCGGCGTTGTCTGGAGTTTCGTGTTCCAAGGGGCGGCGATGGTCGTGCTTCGTTTCAAGGACACCCGGACGCGCGAATACAAGGTCCCCTTCAATTTCTCCATTGGCTCCGTCGAGATACCGTTTGGCCTGCTCGTCATACTCTTTGTTCTGGTCAGCGCGGCACTTCTAAACCTTTTCACCAAACCGTTGGCAACCATCTTCGGTGCTGCATTCACTGGAATATTTTTCGTGCTGTTCTACGTCTCGGAAATGATCCACGAGCGAAAATTGAAGGGTGGGCATCACAAGCACCTGGAGCAATTCAACCAGGACGCCGAGGATCGGATTGACGCGCAAGCGCTGGGAATCGACAAGCCATTCCGGCGACTGGTGGCGATTCGGTCCACGCAGAATTTGTTCATGCTCGAGAAAACGCTGGCCGACACGGAAGCGGAAACGACCGATGTCATCGTCATGACCGCCAAATCGGTTCCGGAAGGCGATTCGATGGAGCATGCCGGACACCTCGACAAATATGATCAGGAATTGATGACCGCCGTCGTCCAGCGTGCCGAGACTGCGGGTAAACAGGTGCATCCGCTCATTGTGCCTACGAATAATCCCGTATACGCACTCTTGCGTACGGCACGCGACCTCAAGGTCCACGAGCTCGTTATCGGCGCGTCGAACAAATTCACCGCCGACGAACAGATCGATCAAGTAGCGCTGCTGTGGATCAATCTACACAAGGGAAACACAGAACCGCTGACCATCCGCATTCTTAGCAAGGACCGCGACTTGCATTTCGACCTCGGCGGCGGGAATCGCATCCCTCGCCAGGGTGAGGCGAAGGCTCGATCCATCGCCGACCTGCGGCAAGCGGGAGTCGGCGCGGATCGCGTCATTCTTGTTCAGCCGGATACGAAAAACGGTCTCGACCTTTTTCAATCGATCCTTACGGCTCTCGATCCGATGGTCAAGCTCGATGTCCTCGTAATGCCTGCCGACGAACACGAGCCGGCAAGCGTTCAAAAAGCGATCGAATTCCAGACGCAGCAAGTCAATCGCAAATTGACGATGGAGATACTGTCGGGGTCGTTGGGGGAATCGATCGTGCAATATTCTCGCAAAGTAGGCGCGGATATCATTGTCGTGCCGATCTCTGACGACATCGACCGCGCCAAACCGCTCGCCTTGCCGGGTTGGGTCGTATACGTCTTGCAAAACGCCCGTTGCCGCGTGATGCTCGTGGCGAACCCCATGCTGCCGAAAGATTTGGCGGACTGATCTGTTTTGAGCGAAATCTCTGGCGTCCGTGCTGGATCAGCCGATATAATAATGATTACCATGAATAATAAATCTTCTTCGCATTGTGGCCGAGTCGAGCCTGTTTTGAATCGTCGCGACCTGCTTCTGAAGAGTGGCGGCGGATTCGGGGCTCTCGCACTGAGCTATCTTCTCGGTGAAAGCGCATCCGCACAGCCGACGGACGCAGCCAATCCGCTGCGCGCGCGCGCTGGGCATTTCGCGGCCCGGGCGAAGAGCGTGATTTTCTGCTTCATGGAAGGCGGACCGAGCCATCTCGACACGTTTGATCCGAAGCCGCTCGTCAATCGGCTCGCGGGGCAACGCATTCCCGATAGCTTTCGCCCGGTCATCACGCCGATGGGCGAATTTTACTCGCCGATATTGGCGTCGCGCCGACGGTGGGCGCAGCACGGCCAAAGCGGATTGTGGGTCTCGGACTGGCTGCCGAACATCGCGGAGTGCGCCGACGATCTCGCCGTCATTCGCAGCTGCTGGGCGAACGGCTTGAACCATTCGAACGGCGTCAGTCAGATGAACACGGGTTCGATCGTCGGCGGTCGTCCATCGCTTGGCGCCTGGGTGACTTACGGCCTGGGTACGGAAAACGCAAACCTGCCGGCGTTCGTCGTCATGCAAGACAATGCTGCTTCGGTCAACAACGGTGCTCGCAACTGGGGCACGGGATTCATGCCCGCTGTCTACCAGGGCACGCGCATCAACGCTTCGACCGAGCCGATCAACCACCTCAATCCGCCCGCGAGTATTTCACCCGCCCAGCAGCGCGGCAGGCTGGATCTGTTGAATGAACTCAACCGCGAGCACGCAAGCCGATATACGCTGCCGGGCGATCGGTCCGCCAGTGAACTCGATGCACGCATCAACAGCTACGAACTCGCCTTTCGCATGCAGGCTCAGGCGCCCGAGGCTGTCGATCTCACTCAGGAAACGGAAGAGACCAAGAACCTCTACGGCATGAACGACCCGCTCACCGCGACGTATGGCCGAATGTGTCTGCTCGGCCGCAGGCTTGTCGAACGCGGCGTGCGTTTCGTGCAGCTTTATCACGGTTCGGGAAGCAAATGGGACGCGCATCGCAACATCGAACGCAATCACGGCGACAACTGCCGGGGAAGCGACAAGCCGGTCGCAGGATTACTGCGCGATCTGAAACGGCGCGGCCTGCTCGAAAGTACGCTGGTGATTTGGGGCGGCGAATTTGGCCGCACGCCGCAATCCGAGGCAGGCGACGGGCGCGACCATAATCCATACGGATTCACGATGTGGATGGCGGGCGGCGGCGTCAAGGGCGGACGCGTCATCGGCAGCACCGACGAAATGGGCCTGCACGCTGTCGAGGATCGCCTGCACGTGCATGATCTGCACGCGACGATCCTACACATCATGGGGATCGATCACACTCGCCTTATTTACCGCCATCAGGGTCGGCCTGAACGCGCCACGGTCAACGAGGGCGAAGCTTACACGCGCATTCTCGGCGAGCCAGGAGCGTAAGCGACTGGAGAAATGCGACGATTATTCGGTCGTCCCACCGGTCGCTCGTGCTCCCGCTTCGCCAATGAATTACTTTTTCCGCGATGCCATTTCCACCTTCCGTTCGGACGCTGGAATATGGACAACGGTCAGTGCGGCAGATTCCCAGCCACGCGGCTGGCCTTTGCGCCAACCATCCCACGAGATGAAAAGGCGTTCGCCCTTGGCGTCGAGCGCCGAGCCGAACGAGCCATCAAGCGCGTAGCCGTATTTCTCCCAGAAATGACTGTGCAGAAACGCGAGTACCTTTCGCTTGCCGGTGCGTAGATCGTATTGCACGATGGGCGTGCCATCGCCCGCGGCGCCGCCGTGAGCACCAGGGACGTAGTACAGATAGCGCCCGGTGGGATCGACTTCGATCGACGCAATGTATTCTTGTTTGCCAACGGCGCCCGAGCCGAGTTGTTTTAGCTCACCCGTCTTGACGTTGAAAGCCCACAGATCGGCGCTACGGCCTGAAGTGCCATACACGATGCCTTCGGCAGTCTCCGTGGTCGCGGAACGGACGTCGGGCACGTTTGAGGCCGAGATTTGATTCGTGGAGGGATCGTACACTTTTCCTTCCCAGAAAACCTTACCGGTCGAGGATGAGAAAATCAACGTGCGGTACGGTCCGTCGTCGGCCGTCTTCAGGATCTTGCGCGACTTGACGTCCAACGCGAAGAACTGGATTTTCTGGTTGAGCGCGTTCTTCCCGGGAGCGGTTCCGCCATAATAGATCAATCGCTTCGGATCGAGGACGCTCGCGGGAAGCGTGTGCTTGGCGATCGGATGGGTGGACAATATCTGCGTCTCCAGAGTCTTGGGGTTGGTGCGCAGCACCCATTCGCCGCGGTAGCCGTTGCCGTCGTGCGTGACGGTCGGTGAACCGCGGTCAGTGGCGTAATATAGCCAGCCGTCGCTGCCCATGTCGATTCGGCTTTGCATCTCGCCCGGGCGATAGTTCATGTCAGGCGGGAAGGCTTTGACCGATTCGAGGAATTTCGTGGTGTCGCAGAGCATGCGGAATTTCTTGGCCCGTGCGTCGTATTCCCAAAGATGAGCTGTCCCCTTGGGCGCCAGATGGTCGTTCGAAGACGAGAAATAGAGATCCCCGACGACAATGCCGTCGGAGCGATGCGACCACGGGTTGCCCGGATAGTTCTGTTCGGGATAAAAGGCGAAATCGACGATGGGCGCCGTGCGTGCGATTTCGACTCCGGGACGTAGATTTGGCCCGGGCTTCAGAAAAGCGGAATCGGATTCGGTGACGACAATCTTGCCGCCGGGCAACTTCGGCGGGTAAGGAAGCGGGTAGCGATCCTTCAGCGTTTTACCTGGCTTCTTCGCAGGCGGCTTTCCTGCTTTCGGCTGTTGAACAAATGCCGTAGCGGAGAAGGTAAGATTGGCGGAAACCACGAGCAATATCGCAACGATGCGTTGACGCATTTTGGTTCTCGTTTGTGAGTGGTCCGGGTTCGTTTCATCCGAACATTCCCAGGGCCATCTTAAATTACCTTATCGATTGGCGTATCGGCGAGGGCCAATTGCAGCGCTCGCACGAATGCCAGGGCCTTGGGGTTGTCGCCGTGTACACACAGGCTGCGGATGCCACTATCGCGGACGAGACGGCCAGCCTGAGCGACAGCCTCGGCGACGCCGTGCACGAATGCATCGGGCTGACTGCGGGGCACCAGCGTGCCGTCGGGGCGGTAACGCCGGTCGGCGAATCCCTCGGCGATAAAATCGATGCGTCCCCTGGCAAGCCGTTCCAGGACCGAGCCGGGTTGACCCATCAAGGGCAATCCCAAGATCTCTGCCGATCGGATCAATGGCTTCGCCACGGCCTCGACGTGGAACGCCTGGTTGTAGAGCGCGCCATGCGGTTTGATGTAATGCACGGCCACCTTTTCCGCTTTCGCAAGCCCGATCAACGCACCGACCTGATACAGAATCAGATTAACGATTTCCTCCTCGCTCAGAGAAAGTTCACGTCGGCCAAAGTGCTCCCGGTCGTCGTAGCCTGGATGCGCTCCGACGCGGACTCCGTGCTGCGCGGCCTGGCGGAGAGCGTTCCGCGAGGTATTGGCGTCCCCCGCGTGAAAGCCGCAGCAGATATTGGCGGAGGTGACGATCGCCATGATGTCCGAGTCGTGCGGGCATCCTTCGCCCAAATCGCTATTCAGATCCAAAATCATGGGAAACCTTTGCCTGACTCAGGTGTTCCATTTATTGGAGGGATCCTGCGTAAATTCACGTGGATTTGATTGGAATCACACAGAACCATCCATAATTTTATGATACGTCTGCCCTGAGGCTTGATGAAACCCCGCCTCGATGAACCATGTTGTCCAGAAACCTACCCCACGCAAATACTATTATGCATAAGTTTCTTCACTTCGTTATTCTCGCTACAGGCTCGCTCGTCGTATCTGGCAATTGCGTTCGCGCCGGCGACTGGCCGATGTGGCGCTACGATGCCAATCGTTCCGGCGTGACGCCCAACGCGCTGCCCGCAAAACTGCATCTGCACTGGGCCCGGCAATACGCGCCGACGACGGCAGCCTGGCCGGACCAGGCCAAGATGCAGTTCGACATCGTGCGCGAACCGGTCGCCGTGGGTCGGACGCTCTATTTCAATTCATCACGCTACGATGCGGTGCGGGCGATGGACACGCGTACCGGTCTGGAGAAATGGACGCGCTTCGCGGATGGCCCGATTCGGTTCGCTCCCCTTGCATGGGATGGCCGGGTCTATTTCACGTCGGACGACGGCTATCTTTATTGCCTCGACGGCGATACGGGCAAGCTGCACTGGAAAGTGCGGGGCGGACCGAGCGATCGCCGAATCCTTGGCAACGAGCGGTTGATCTCGACCTGGCCCGCGCGCGGCGCGCCGGTCATCGCTGACGGCACAGTCTATTTCGCCGCCAGCATTTGGCCGTTCATGGGCATCTTCATTCATGCCGTGGACGCCAAAACAGGCCAACCCGTCTGGACGAACGACGGCGACGGCACGGTCTACATGAAACAGCCGCACAATTCCGATTCGTTCGCTGGCGTCGCGCCGCAGGGGCCAATCGTCGCGATCGGCAATCGGCTGCTCGTGCCCGGCGGACGCTCCGTGCCGGCGACGCTCGATCGCCAAACGGGCAAGCTCGTGAGGTTCCAACTCGCCGAGAACGGCAAACGCGGCGGCGGTTCCAAAGTCGCAGCCATCGGCAATCTCTTCTTCAACGGCGGGACCGTCTTCGACATCGAAACTCAGAAGGCCCTCACCGATATCGGCCAGCACTTCCTACTTTCCCAGGATGATGTCGTCACCTGGGACAAAGGTCTATGCAAAGTGCTCGATCTCAAGAGCGCGAAAACGCAGGAAGGCGTCATCGTCGATCCCAAGACCAAAAAGAAAAAGAAAGTCAATCGCTGGACCATGCCCGAGTTGGCCAACCTCAAGGTCACGGACGTGCATTCGATGATGAAAGCCGGCGACCGCATCTACCTCGGCGGCCAGGATCATGTTACCATGCTCGACTGGAATTCGGCCGCGAAAAAACTGACACCGGCCGGTGTCCTCGAAGTGCCTGGCACCGTCGTGCGGATGATCGCAGCCGACGATCGCCTGTTCGCCGTCACGCTGGACGGCGGCGTTTTTTGTTTTGGCAGCGAGGCCCGCGAAGCGGTCGTGCACAAGCACGTTGCTGAGAAGTCGTTCGTCGCGCTCGATGCCAACGCCGCGGCATTGGCATCGACGATTGTGGGAACCGAGAAAAATCTCGCCGGTTACGGGATTGTGTTCGGCGCGGGCGACGGGCAACTCGCGGAGGCGCTCGTGCGCCAGACCAAGCTGCACGTAATCGTCGTCGAGCCGGATCAGGAAAAGGTCGCCTCGCTGCGTGAGCGCTGGACGAAGGCGAATCTGTACGGAACCCATATTGCGATCGTGCCGACGGCTTTTCGCTCCGCGGATCTGCCGCCGTACTTGGCGAGTGTCATCGTCGTCACTGCCGTGGGAGACTTACCCAGGCTTGTAGAAACGGCCTACAGTTCGCTGCGTCCGTATGGCGGGAAGATGTTCGTCGTCCATGGTGATTACGCTCGAGCGATCGAACAGCTCAAGCTGCCCGGAGCGGCCATGAACCAGGTCGGCGAATTGACGATCATCACGCGCGCCGGTGCATTGGCAGGCTCGGCAAACTGGACGCACGAAAACGCCGACGCCGCCAACACGCGCGTCTCGCGCGATCAGCTAGTCAAGGCGCCGATGGGCGTCTTGTGGTTCGGCGGCCCGTCGCACGACCAGATTCTACCTCGCCACGGCCACGGGCCTCAACCGCAGGTCATCGACGGCCGCATGATCATCGAAGGTGTGGACATGATCCGGGCGATCGACATCTACACGGGCCGACTGCTTTGGGAAACCCGCCTGCCTGGCGTTGGCTTCTTTTACAATAATCTCGCGCATCAACCTGGCGCCAACTCATCAGGCGGGAACTTCGTTTCCACGTCCGACGGAATCTACGTCGCCTTTCACAACAAGTGCGTGCGACTCGATCCAGCCACGGGAAAAAAGATCGGCGAATTCACGTTGCCGACGTTTCCAGGCATGAAGGCTTCGCCGAAGTGGGGCTATATCAGCGTCGTAGGCGATTACCTGATAGGCGGCGCGGATCCATTGTTCGACCCGAAGATGCTGCCGCCTCCTCCCAAGGAAGGCGAGACAGGCGATGATCCCGATCCGACCAAAAAAAAGGAAGAAGAAAAAACCAGCGCGATCGGCAAGCTAATCAAGACCATCAAGGGATTCGGCGACAACATGTCGGCCAGCCGGCATCTCGTCGTTCTGGATCGAAAGACCGGCAAAGTGCTCTGGACCGCCTCGGCCAAGGCGGGGTTCCGCCATCACGCGATCTGTGTCGGCAACGAAAAGCTCTTCGCCGTCGATCTTCCGTCCGCGAATCAAATTCTTCGTTACAAGAAAGACGACGTCGAACCTCCCGCGCCCCGGCTTGTTGCCTTCGACCTCAAGACCGGCCAGGAACTCTGGACCACCCAGACTGAAGTGTTCGGCACCTGGCTGAGCTACTCCGAAAAGCACGACGTGCTTGTCGAGGCAGGCCGAGTCGCACGCGATAGCTTGCTCGACGAACCGAAAGGAATGCGTGCGTATTCCGGCAAAGACGGCAAGGTGCTCTGGTTCCAAAAATCCTACACCGGCCCGGCCATGATACTCCACAGCACAATCCTTCAAGGCCAGGGCGCATGCGATCTCCTTACCGGCAGCCTGAAGCAGCGCATCGACCCCATCACCGGCGAGCTCGTTCCATGGACCTGGATCCGCAACTATGGCTGCAACACGCCCGCGGCATCCGAGCACTTACTCACCTTTCGCTCAGGTGCGGCCGGCTTTTTCGATCTGTGCAATGACGGCGGCACGGGCAACTTCGGCGGATTCCGTTCCTCGTGCACGAACAACCTCATCGTCGCCGGCGGCATCCTCACGGCACCCGAATACACCCGCACGTGCACTTGTGCCTATCAGAATCAGTCCTCGATCGCTCTCATCCACATGCCCGATGCCGAGTTGTGGACCTCCTTCGGCACGAAAGGCGTGAAAAGCTCCATCCAGCGCATCGGCCTAAACCTCGGCGGCGCCGGCGACCGCAAGGCCGACGATGGCACGCTCTGGCTTGAACATCCCAGTATCGGCGGCATTTCCCCGGCCGTGAAGATCGCCACGCTGCCGGCAAAGACCTCGTTGTTCCGTCGGCATTCGTCGGTCGTTTCCGGACCTTACAACTGGGTCACAAGCTCCGGCATGAAAGGCATCAACGAATTCAAACTCGAGCTCGGCTCCACGACCGAAGCCAAAACCTATACCGTCAAACTCTTTTTTTCCGAACCCGACCAGGTCGCCATCGGGAAGCGCGTTTTTGACGTCGAGATCGAAGGCCAAAAAGTGCTCAGCAATTTCGACATCACCAAGGAAGCCGGAGGCTCGATGCGCTCGGTGGTCAAGGAATTCCGCGGTATTAGCGCTCGCGGGCACTTGATCGTGCGTCTGACGCCGTCCGCTGGCGCAGCGATCCGCGAGCCGATACTCTGCGGCGTCGAATTGGTCGCAGACGAACGCAAGAAATAATGGATCCATCGATGCGTATCACCGTCCACTACCTGACGCAGATTCGCCGTTCCGCAGGCTGCCCGACGGAAACGATCGCAGCAAGCGCCGGCGCCACGCTTGATTCGTTGCTGCACCAGCTCGTCGATCGCCACGACGCCGGGTTCCGCTCGCTCGTCATGGACGAGGCTGGTGAAGTTCGCCGATCGCTGCTGTTCTTTGTCGGCGACGATCATGCCGAGCTTTCGCGCCAGCTGCGCGACGGGGATGAAGTCAGCATCCTCGCACCGATGGCGGGCGGCTGAGCCCGGTATATCATTTCTTCATGCAACCTCAACATCTGACCGACGAAGATCGCGCAATCTATGAATGGCAGCTTTGGGTTCAGGGTTTCGGCGAAGCAGGGCAGCTGCGTTTGAAACAATCCACGGTCCTCGTCACCCGCTGCGGCGGCGTCGGCGGTACGCTGGCGTATTACCTGGCGGCGGCAGGCGTTGGACGGTTGATCCTCGCTCATGCCGGCGAGTTGCGCTCCAGCGACCTCAATCGCCAACTCTTGATGTCCCATGCCGGTCTGGGGAAATCTCGTGTCGAGCAGGCAGCCGATCGGCTGCGCGCATTCAATCCCAGCGTCGAAGTCGTGCCGATCGCCGAGAATATTTCGCTCGACAATGCCGAGCGTCTCGTCACGATGGCCGACGCCGTCGCGAGTTGCGCCCCGCTGTTCTCGGAGAGGTTGCATCTGAATCGATTTGCGGTCGAGCAGCGGAAGCCGCTCGTCGATTGCGCAATGTATGAGATGGAAGCACAGCTCACGACAATCCAGCCGGGACGCAGCCCATGCTTGAGTTGTCTTTACCCCACCGAGCCGTCGGCCTGGCGCCGGCAGTTTCCTGTGTTTGGGGCTGTCGCGGGAGTCGTCGGGTCGCTCGGCGCGATGGAAGCAATCAAGGTTCTCGCGGGCCTGGGCGAACCGCTCGTTGGCCGAATGTTGCTCTGTGACCTGGCGAGCATGAGCTTTCGCACCTTGCAGCTGAGGCGTGATCCGGCATGCGCGGTTTGCGCCGGCGTGACAACATGACGCTTCGTTTCCAATCACGACTCGACGAAATCCACGAAAAAAGGCCAGAGAATTGGGATGTGATGGCGAGTCTGCATCTTGGCTGCAACTTCTGCTTGCTCTGTTCATTTTTTTTCGCAATTTCGTTCCCTCGTGCTTTCGTGATTCGTATTGGATTGCAATCTGGCCGCACCGAACACGTAGAGGACCTGTTTTGGCTACGAAAACGGGAGAACCCTTGCAATCGACGACGGAATCAGGAAAAATAGACTGAAGGAATGCCCCCTTCGAGATCCCATCATGCCGATTCGGGTAAAGTGCGACGCCTGCAAGAAGACGCTGAGCGTGAAAGATCACCTCGCGGGCAAGAAGATCAAATGCCCGCTGTGCCAAACCGTGGTCGTCGTGCCGAATCCTGGCCCCGCCAAGGAATCATCGCCGGCTGCGAAGACCGCGCCTGCCGCGAAGAAACCCGCTGCGGGAATTCCCGCGCCCGTCCCTGGTGGAACCAAGCGGACGCAACCAATCAAGGCGAAGTCGCCATCACCATCGAAATCGGCGTCGCCGAAGCCCGCGACGAACGGGACGCCCCCCGTGGCAAAGGCCAACGGAACTCCCGCTCCGCCGGCGCCGCCGCCAGAGGACCTCGAAAAGGAAGCCTTGTCGGCATGGGCGGATGAACCTCCGCCGCCCGAGGAAGCCGAGGATCCCAAGACGATCGACTTCACTTGCCAATGGTGCGACGAAATGTTGCATCTGCCGATCGAACTCGGTGGTAAGCAAACGCAATGCCCGAATGAAGAATGCGGGCGCATCATCAAAGTTCCGCTGCCCAAGGTTCCCGAGAAAAAAGATTGGCGAAAGGTGCGCGTCGGCCCTGCCGGCGCGTTGACGAATCAACCCGAAGAACTCGACAACGCCTGGGGCACGGAACAAACCACGCGCGCACGCCAGGATTCCCTCGCCCAGGCCGGCGCCATCGAGACGCCTCCCAAACCGCCGCGCGGCATTTTCGGATGGCTGTACCTCGCGTTCATTGGCATGGTCATCGTCGCCGGTCTCGGCGCCGCCACGCTCGGCGGCATCCGATTGATCGGCAATAAGCAAAGCCTGAATGCGCTGAAGGAAACCAAGAGCCTCGTCGATCCGACGAATGGTCCGAAAGTCAAAGACCCGCTCCTCCAGGCCGAGGTGTTTCGTGCCGCGGCGCTGCTCTCACTTCGCGAAGGCAAGGCAGTGGATGCCGAGGATTTCTTTACCGGAGCGCTTTCCCTCATCGGCGACACGCCGTCGATAAACGATCAGATGTTTCTGATCGACCTGGCGCGTTCGCAAATCGAACTTGGCGGGAATGAAGACGAGCAGATCCAAAAAACCAAGCGATCATGGGAGAGCGTTCGCGGCTTGCTGCGATCGACGCTTGAGAAATGCAAGGATTCCGAAGTCCAGGTCGCGGCACTGCGCGACGCCGCGACCCGGCTCGTCGCCATCAACCAGGACGACCTCGCGCTTGTCCTCGCCGACGGCCTTGCCAATTCAGCAATCGGAAAATCCGCTGTTCGTTCGCCCGCGTATCGGCAAGCAATGGCGCTGCGCATCATCCGCGGCGACGATAAGAAGGCCGACGCGAAGATGAAACGGCCGGAGCCAAAGGAAGGCCAGGACCTGGGTGATGGCAACACTCGCGTCGGCTATGCCGAAGGGCTAGCGCGAAAAGGCGAGATTGAGGATGCGCTGAAGCTGGCAACGCACAAGGGGCTTCTGCGCGATCGCTTCGACGCTTGCGTAGGGGTCGCCAGCCTATTGCTCGCAGACGCCAAGCACAAAGACAAGGCAGCTCCGTTTGTCAAAGAAGCGATCACGATCTCCAAGGAAAAAGGCAACGACAAGCTGACGCCCTGGCAGATCCTTTTGCTCACACGCGCCGCGGTTCGCACGGAAGATGCCGACACCGTGAAAGCACTCATGGAGCGGCAGAAAGAACCGTTCCGTCTGCGTGCTCATCTGGAGATGTTTTTGGGCAAATGCGAGCAAACCAATTCCGCGCTCGACGCCGATTCGCTTGCAATGATCGAAAGCGCCGACAAAGAAGGTCAAACCCTGGCCTTGGCATGGCTTGCTCTGGCCGCGCATAACGCGAAACATGGCTACACTCGCTCGCGCAATCGCCAAATGTTCGAAACACGCATGCCGCTGGCGAACTTGCCGGAAGCCATCGTGGAACTCGTTCGTCCGATGGTTGATGTGGGAACCCATTTGGGATCGTTAAAAACTCTGCCTTAGGGAAGGAACACCCGTGCTGACGCTCCCTCGCGTTTCCTGGCAACATCGCCACCTGCTTGGCCTGGAGGATTTGAGTGCGGCGGAACTGACCGCGATCCTCGACATGGCGGAGCATTTCACGAGCGATGCCGACTCGCCGCGCAGGAAGCGCAATCAGCTATCCGGCAAGGTCGTCGTCAATCTTTTCTTTGAGCCTTCGACGCGCACGCGCATGAGCTTCGGTCTGGCCGCTCGCCGGCTTGGAGCGGACGTGCTGGATTTCTCTCCGTCCGGTTCAAGCACGTCCAAGGGCGAGACGTTTATCGATACGGCCAAGAACATCGAGGCAATGGGCATCGATCTCGTCGTGGTTCGGCACTCAGCCACGGGGGCGCCGCATCTGCTCTCGCAGCACCTGAACGCAGCCGTCGTCAACGCCGGAGACGGTGCCCACGAGCATCCGACTCAGGGTTTGCTCGACATTTTCACAATCCGCCAAAAACGCCGACACCTCGAAGGCCTGACGGTGGGCCTGGTCGGCGACATTGCCCATAGCCGGGTCGCACGCAGCAATATTCACGGCCTAACCAAACTCGGCGCCAAAGTCATCGTCTGCGGTCCGCCGACGCTGGTTCCGGCGCGCATAGCCGAACTAGGCGTAGAAGTATCGCACAGCCTCGACGCAATCTTGCCCAGGTGCGACGTCATCAACATGCTTCGCATCCAGTTCGAACGCCAGCGCAATGGCCTGTTCCCGTCCATCAGCGAATACGCTCGCCTCTTCGGCCTGAATAGTGAGCGGTTGAAGAATGCCAAGCCCGACCTCCTGCTGCTCGCTCCCGGCCCGATCAATCGCGGCGTCGAGATTACGCCCGACGTCGCGGACGGACCGCACTCCGCCATTCTTCGGCAAGTCACCAACGGCCTGGCAGTCCGCATGGCGGTCTTGTATTTACTTTGCGGGCAACCAGAAGGATAATCGTGCAAGCCCAGGGGTGAGCGCAGCGAACCCCTGGGATCGATATCGTTCATCCCAGAGGTTCGCTGCGCTCACCCCTGGGCTTCTGCTAATCCAATACGGAAATGACCACCCTCCACATCACAAATGGCCGCATCATTGATCCCTCCCAGAATCTCGATGTCGTCAGCGACCTCTGGATTCGCGATGGACGAATTCTCGGCATTGGCGCGAGGCCTGAATTACACGCCGACCGCACGATCGATGCCGCGGGCATGATCGTCTGTCCTGGACTGATCGACATGAACGTCCGGCTGTGCGAACCGGGCCGCGAGGAGGATGAAACCATCGCTACAGGCTCGGCGGCGGCACTGCGAGGCGGGATCACCTCCGTTGCCTGCATGCCGAATACCGAACCGCCGATCGACCATCAGGCTGCCGCCGAGTTCGTCTATCTCCAGGCGGAGCGGGCGGGCAATGCCAGCGTGTTTCCGATCGGGTGCATCACCAAGGGCCGCAAAGGCGCTGAGTTGGCGGAGATTGGCGGCCTCGTCGATGGCGGGGCCGTCGCGTTCACCGATGCCGACGCGCCGGTTGTCAGTGCCGAGATCATGCGCCGCGCCCTCGAATATTGCCGCATGTTCGACAAACCGGTGTTCAGCCACGCCGAGGAAATCGAGCTGACACGGGGCGGCATCATGCACGAAGGCCGCGAGAGCATGCGGCTTGGCCTGCGCGGCATGCCCTCGACCGCCGAAGAAGTCATGGTAAACCGCGATATCGAACTCGCTCGTCTCGCCGGCGGACGATTGCACATCCTGCACGTCTCCACCGCCGGTTCGGTCCACCTGATTCGCCGGGCGAAGCAGCGCGGCGTGCGCGTGACCGCCGAGACTTCGCCACCGTACTTCACGCTCACCGATCAGCGGTTATGCGGCTTCGATAGCAATTTCAAACTGAACCCGCCGTTGCGCACCCCGGAGGACATTCAGGCGATCATCGTGGGCTTGGCCGACGGCACGCTCGATGCGATCAGCAGCGCTCACAATCCGCAAGCTCACGAGAAGAAACTACGCGAACTCGATCAGGCTCCGTTCGGCGCCGTCGGCCTGGAGACGCTACTGCCGATCGCGATCACCATGCTCATCGAACCCGGTCACCTGACCTGGCCACGCCTTATCGAGAAGCTAACGCGCAATCCGGCCAACATCCTCGGCATCGACCGCGGCACGCTGAAACCCGGCGCCGACGCGGACGTCACGATCATCGACCCCGCTGCAGAGTGGACCATCGACGCGAGAACGTTCACGTCCAAAAGCCGCAACAGCCCCTTCGACGGCCTGCGCGTTCGCGGCCGAGCCCACGCAGTGATCTTGAGCGGCGAGGTGAAACACCAAGCGGAGGTGTGAGTGCGGCGAACGCTAGGGATGAAGTGTGCCTCACGAATACTTGAGTGATTTTCACCTGTATCTCGACGGATGTCAATGATAGAATGTGATTATGAAGAGGAGACCTATCACGCTTGAACGCCTGCTCGCCCCGCTTGGGGATTGTCTCACGCCCGAAGCCGCGCGGCGTGTCATCGCACTGAAAGCCGATCCCGAACTGCAAGCATATATCGACGATTTGGCAACTCGCCACACGGAAGGCACATTGACGCCGAGCGAGCAAGCGGAGTACGGAAAGTATGTCGCCTATGCCACGTTCGTCTCCGTGCTGAAATCGAAGGCTCGTCAGCTTATCGCGACCGGTCGGAGTGATTGATGGATGCGTCGCTTCGAGCGCAGGTCTGGAAACGCGCTGGCGGCCGGTGTGAGTATTGCCAGATTCATCAATCAGACTACGACTACCAGAGCTTTCATGTCGAACATATCATCGCCAAGCAACACGGCGGAACCGACCTTGAAGAGAATCTTTGCTTGGCATGCTCGGAATGCAATTGGGCAAAAGGCCCAAACCTAGCTGGAACGCTGTCCGGTCGGCTTTATCCCTTATTCCATCCAAGAAAACAAAGCTGGCGGCGCCATTTCCGTTGGGACCTGACAATGCTCGTGGGGAAAACGAGAACAGGAATCGTAACGGTTCAAGTTCTCAACATCAATGACCCGTCGCGAGTGATGTTGCGCGAGAATCTGCTTTTCGAGAATCGATTTCCGCCCAACGATTGAAGTTGTTTGATTCAGTCGCTTTGGGAAACACGAGATCGGCGCCGAATCGCTTCGTTCAATGGATTTGCTGTTTGTTCAATGTGCCCCCTGGGCCTGATTGGTCTTCTATGCTACACCACGGTTTTGTTCGGGTTGCTGCTGCTTTGCCGCGTTTGCGCGTGGCGGATTGTGCGTATAACTGTGCGCAGATGCTGAACCTCATGGACGACGCGGAGGCGCAGAGCGTACATGTGCTCGTGTTTCCCGAACTCAGCATCACCGGCTACACCTGCGGCGATCTCTTTCATCAGACGGCGTTACAGCGGGCGGCGCTTTACGCGCTCGATGACCTGATTGGCGCGGCTGTCTCGCACTTCAGCGGAGTCGCCATCGTCGGGTTGCCCTGGGTAGTACGCGATCAACTCTACAACGTCGCGGCGGTTTTCCAGGCCAATCGCTTGCTTGGGCTGGTGCCGAAATCGTATTTGCCGAATTACAAGGAGTTCTACGAAGCCCGGTGGTTCACGCCCGGACTGCGTGTGACGGAAGAGCGCGGCACATGGGGCCGATCGAACGATCGCGAGTTCCGCCTGGCGACCGATACGTTGTTCGCGGATGCACAGCGGCCAAACGTTTGCATTGGCGTCGAAATCTGCGAGGACCTGTGGACACCGATCCCGCCGAGCAGTCAACAAGCGCTCGCTGGCGCGAAGATTCTCGTCAATCTCTCGGCCAGCAATGAAGTCATCGGCAAGGCGAGCTATCGCCGACAGCTCGTCGCCAATCAATCGGGCCGATGCATCGCTGGCTATGTCTATGCGTCGTCCGGCGTGAGTGAATCGACGACCGACCTCGTCTTCGGCGGTCATGGAATCATCGCGGAGAATGGCAACATTCTCGCCGAGTCGCCGCGCTTTCAGCGTGAGAATTATCTGCTCGTCAGCGATATCGATGTCGATCGCGTGCACAACGACCGACAAAAGACGAACAGTTTCAATGATTCCCTCGGGCAACCTGGCGCGAAGTCATTCCGCATGGAGACGTTCACGCTCGAAAAATCGCCGCCCCGGCTCGTGCGTGCGGTGGAGGCACATCCGTTCGTGCCACGGGGCGACGATCCACTGAGTGAACGCTGCGGCGAGATCTTCCACGCGCAAGTCGCCGGCCTGGCGAAGCGGCTGGAACACATCGGCAAGCCGGCGGTCGCCATTGGCGTATCGGGCGGGCTTGATTCGACGCTCGCGCTTCTCGTCACCTGCAAGACCTTTGACGCTCTCGGCGTGCCGCGTGCTCGCGTCCACGCGCTCACGATGCCCGGTTTTGGCACGACCGCCCGCACGCGAACGAACGCCCTCGCGCTCATGAATCATCTCGGCGTGAACGCACGCACGATCGACATCCGCGAGCTCTGCTTCGAGGAAATGCGCGCGCTCGGCCATCGCCCGTTCGGCATCGCACTGGAAGGCCTGACGCTGGATGAGTTCACGACGAAACTGCAATCGGTTCCTATCGAGAAGCGCGATGACCTCGTATTCGAGAACGTGCAGGCCCGCATGCGCACCTCGGTGCTGATGAACACTGGTTTCGTCGTCGGCACGGGCGATCTTTCCGAACTCGCGCTAGGGTGGTGCACCTACAACGGCGATCACATTAGCATGTACAATCCAAACGTCAGCATTCCCAAGACGCTGGTGAAGTTTTTGGTGCGCTGGGCTGCGAAGAACGAATTCGCCGACGACGCACAGAAAACTCTCCTCGACATTGTCGCCACGGAGATTTCGCCGGAATTGCTGCCGACGGCCGCTGACGGTCAACCGACACAGAGCACGGAGAGTGTCGTCGGGCCATATGAACTTCACGACTTCTTTCTCTTTCACTTTCTGCGCTACGGCGCTCCGCCAGAGAAGATCCTGTTCCTCGCCGAGCACGCGAAATTTGATCGCAAGTATTCGGCGAAGGAAATTCGCGGCTGGCTGAAGACGTTCTTGACGCGATTCTTTGCAAATCAGTTCAAACGGTCGTGCTTGCCGGACGGACCCAAGGTGGGATCGATCAGCCTCTCGCCGCGCGGCGACTGGCGAATGCCGAGCGATGCCGTAGGCAATGGATGGAAACTTGAATAATTGAACGCGCTCGCCAGAGGCGAACGGCTAAACGAGCTTTAACAGGATCTTGCCGCCGCGTGCGGATTTTTCAACGTGCTCGATTGCTTGCGGAAACTGGTCGAGCGTATATGTGGCGGCGACGGGCGTCGTTAGCACTCCCGCACGCATCAACGCAATGATCTGGCGGAATAGGCCAAGCATGCGCAGCACGCCCTGGTTCTTGACCCATTCGGAAAGCCAAAATCCCTCTATGACGCGCTGGGCGCTCATCAGCGAGCGAGGCTCCAGTGGGATCGGTTCACCCGACAGCGTGCCATAAAGCAACAGCCTGCCCTGTGGCGAAAGCGACTTGACAAGATCACAGACGCCCGGGCCGCCGACGCAGTCCAGGGCATAGGGACACATTGCCCCGCCGGTGATCTCGGCGACCCTCGCGGGGATGTCGTCGTCCACGCTCGAGAGCACGGCATCAGCGCCGAGTTGAATCAGTTCGCTGGCGAGTTCCTTGCGGCGGACGACGTTGATGGTGTGAAAGCCGAGATGCTTGCCGAGCCGAATGATCATACGGCCCAGGGCGCTTCCAGCAGCGCTTTGCAGCAGCCAGAAGCCGCGACCGACGTGGAGCACGCGTTGAGTCATGACGAGCGCGGTAGCGGGATTGACGAAGAATGCAGCGACTTGATCGTCGGGCAGGTCGTCAGGCACGGGCACGACCTGGCGAGCGGAGAGGACGACATGCTCGGCCCAGTTCCCGCCGAGGCCGTTGAGTACAGCGACCCGGCGGCCGACGCGGAGTCCACGCAGTTTCGCCAGCCAGCCGCCTCCCACCGCCTCGACATCTCCAACGCCTTCGAAGCCAGGCGTGGCAGGCAGCGTCGGCAGTCGGCCGTACACGCCGCGGACAGTCATGAGATCGGACGGATTGATTGGCGACATCCGCATCCGCACCCGCACCTCGCCGGCCTGTGGTTCCCGAGGCATAGGCGCTTCCCGCACGGCTAGCACTTCGCGCGGATCGCCGAAACGGTCAAATATTACTGCTTTCATGTCGGTGTTTTTCTCTAAGGGAGGCTTAAAAAAACAACTTCCGTGTCCGCCGCTTGCGGCTTAGCGCTCAACATGGCGCCCTGTTGAGCGCTAAGCCGCAAGCGGCAAACGCAAATCGGGAAGTTATTCTTCGCAATACCTCATCCCTGGGCTTACGTTTGGAAAGCTCTCTGATCAGGCGGCGTCACGTTTCTACCGCCACACAGGTTGATGACGATCGCAATGATTGTAAATATCGGCCCGAACGGCACACCCCACCAGCCAAGCAGAAGCGATAGCAGCGTGTACTTCATTCCGCGCCAGATCGCGCTTTCATTGCTTCGGATGAAATGCACCTGCGACACGCGAAAGAAACTCACCACGATTACCGACACGCAATAGTGGTATACGACAAATTTCGCGCCGTTGCGAAGTTCCCACAAGATCTCTTCGTCGGAGAGACCGGCGAGGCCGTCAACCTCGCTGATCACGGGCAGAGAATCCTCGCGAGCCAGCGGATCATCAAGCGGCTCCCGGCACGCGGGACAACAGCCATCCCGCGTATCAGAAAGCGAGACCCCGCAATGCGGACAATGTGCCGGCATGACCAAGATCTCCCCATCAGGCGTGATTCCATTCCGATTGCACGGCAACAATGACGATGAACTACGTCTGCAATCCTTCTCAAACCAGCGGATTGCCAAAATCAGACAATTATAAATTCAGGCTCCCCGTTTTTAGCTAATACACCAACAGCTGAGTGGTCAAGAATGAGGTATAATTACTTGTAATATTGAACGCTTTTGAGCAGGAGTAGATCATGCCGATTCCGCTAGTGGATGAGACGCAGAGCCGCGTTACGCAAGGCGACGAGTCGCCGCTTCACGGTTATCGCGGCGCTCTTGAGGCGCCGTCGGTTTTGGGCGTGCCGGCCGGACTCACGGTGGCGATCAGCCGGGAGGCGGGAGCACGCGGTGCGACGATCGGAGCGCGCGCCAGCGCGAAGCTAGGCTGGGACATCTATAGCCAGGAAATGCTCGAGTACGGCGCAAAGAACGGAGCTGCACGCAGCGAAATGCTCGACAAACTCTCGCCAGCGGCTCGGAAATGGGTAGACGACCAGATCCACGCGATGCAGGAGACACAGCATCTGAGTCAGGAGCCGACCATCGTTGATTTGGCGAGAATCGTGCTGTCACTAGGCGCACAGGGCGGGGTCATCTTGCTTGGCCGAGGCGCGGGGTTCTTGCTGCCGAGCCGTTCGACCCTGCATGTGCGGTTGATCGCTCCACTGCCTGATCGTATCGCCTACATGGGCCAATGGCTTCGATTGACAGACGAAGAGGCGGAAGCCGAGGTGAGTAAACGCGATCGCAGCCGGGCGGAGTTTCTTGCCACGCACCTTCGACGAAATTCGACCGATGAACATCTCTACGACATGCTTCTAAACACGAGTCTGCTAGGCGAGGAACGCTGTGCCGATATCATCGCCGCGGCAGCACGCGTCAAGGCAGCGAGCCTGATCGCCTAGTTCACAATTCGTAAGAGAATCGTCGACGCCGTTTGTGCGGATCGATTGGCGGAAACAGCTGGCTGCCGAACCATCCTCCGACAGTTGACACAATGATTGTGCCGAATCCCGTGATCACCGACACCTCAAGCGTGAATTTCGGATCGCTGAATTGCAACCCGAGAATAACCGCACACGCTCCGATGCCGACGAACAGGCCCTGCTTGAACCCGTTGTACGTGGTAGCCCCTGCGAACGCGGCCCCCGCAAGCGCGATCAGTGCTGCTACTTCCATCGTCACGAGTTGAGCTTGCAGCCTGGAGCTTATCGTCAACGTTCCGCCACTTGCGCGAAGGATAAAATTGAGAATGGCGCCCGACCATACCACGCCGACGACGATGATAAACGCTCCGACGGCGATTCGGCCGGGGTGCAGCTGACCCGCAAACAATTTCCCCATCGACAACGAAAATGCATCGCCGCCCACTGGAGTCGGTGAACTGTTGTCGAGATCGGGCAAGCTCGGTGCCGGCGGCCAAATCAACATACCAAGCGCGCCGCCAAGTCCGCCGATGAACATGTGGATGAACGGCACGGAATAAAAGAACACGAGCGGGATCGCTTGGCTTCGCAAATCTTGCATTACCAGGGAAATGATACCGCTGGCAACCCCGACTATCGCCCCAAAGATGATCCCGCGCGTTTGGCCTGCGCCCGATAACGAGCCGCCGACGATGAGACTAAAGCCGAGTACCGCGTGATGAAGAGCTAACCCAATTAAGGTTGACCAAACATCGCCTCCGTCCGTCGCGAGGAAACCTGCCGTGACAAGTTGCTGCAACCCGAAATTCAGCCCCTGGGCCAGGATCAACCCGATAGCGATCTTCCCCCAGGGCGTTCGTTGCCAGGCCGTCGATTCATCGATGGGAAGCGAGGGAGACGACGAGGGCATGGGCGTCGGCGACTGCAAGTTCGGCGCGTGATACAGAAGTACAACATTGCAAAGCGGACAGATGCTGCCTTGCTCAAACGTTTGGTTGCATTGAGGACAGGCCAACGCCATGGGTGCCCCTTTCCCTGCAGCGGCGAGGAACAATTCATAGTTTCATGCAACTGTAGATTATTTTTTGGCACGATGCCGACGATTTGAATAATTTTCACTGTATCTCGGATTGTAGTGCCCTGCTCCCTGACCGATAGCCTGACGCTCTGGGAGGGACAATTCGAGAGGTATGCGCCTGGCAAAAATACGATCCTGAGAATTCACCCTTTGAGCATTCCGACACCATTCCTCTCCCGGAAATGAGCACTATGACCAGTGCCTATTTACTTGCCATCGATCAAGGAACGACGAGCACCCGTGCCGTCATCTTTAACGAGCTTGGCCAATGCGTCGGCTCGGCGGCGCGAGAATTTCGCCAATTTTACCCGCAGCCTGGCCGTGTCGAGCACGATCCGCACGAGATTTTGCAGACACTTGTACACGTCGTGCCGGCAGCGCTCGCCCAGGCACGCATTACTGCGGGCCAGCTGATCGGCATTGGCATCACCAATCAGCGCGAAACCGTAGTCCTGTGGGATCGCGCCACCGGCCAGCCCGTCGCGCCGGCGATCGTTTGGCAGGATCGAAGGACCACCGATTTCTGCAAATTGCGGAAATCCGACGAACCCTGGCTTGCCGAGCGCACCGGACTCGTACTAGACCCATATTTCTCCGCCACCAAAATCCATTGGCTATTGCAAAATGACTCCGTCCTCCGCAGGCGCGCCGCCGATGGCCATCTCGTAGTAGGCACAATCGATTCCTGGCTGCTCTGGAACCTCACCGGCGGCGCAGTCCACGCCACCGACGTCACCAACGCTTCGCGCACCCTGCTACTTAATCTGCGGACCGCAACCTGGGACGACGACCTGTGTAGATACTTCGAGGTACCCTCCGCCCTGCTCCCCACAATCCAGCCAAGCGCCAGCCGGTATGGCATCACCGCGAATTCGCCAATTCTCCCCGCGGGAATCCCCATCCTCGGCATCGCGGGAGACCAGCAGTCCGCCTTGTTCGGCCAGGGCGGCTTCTTCCCGGGTGATTCGAAATGCACCTACGGAACCGGCGCCTTCTTCCTCACGCATACAGGCGAAGTGCCGATCCGATCGCGCCACCGTATGCTTTCGAGTCTAGCCGCGACGACCGATTCAAAGCCGCGATATGTACTTGAAGGCAGTATTTTTATCGCCGGGGCGGCCGTGCAATGGCTGCGCGATGGATTGCATCTGATCGCGCATTCAAGCGAAATCGAAGCATTGGCGGAGAAATCGAACGCTGAAGAACCAATCATTTTCGTGCCGGGATTTGTAGGACTTGGTTCTCCACACTGGGCGCCGGATGTGCGCGGCGCGATCTTCGGTTTAACGCGCAACACCTCCGCAGCAGACTTGGCCCGCGCCGTGTTGGAAGGAGTGGCCTTTCAAGTCGTGGATCTAATCGATGCCGCCGATCGCGACATCGCCCAGCCATTGACGGAATTGCGCGTAGACGGCGGAATGGCCCGTAACGCGTGGTTCATGCAACGCCAGGCCGACCTGCTCGGCCGCCACCTGTTGCCCTCTATCGAGGCCGAGGCGACCGCCCTTGGAGCGGCATTTCTGGCAGGCCTGCAGGCAGGCGTCTGGCCCGACCTGAACGCCCTCCGCCGCCTGACGCAAGCCGGTCAAAGCTTCGTCGCGACCTGGAACGAGGTATCCCGAGCCTCCAAATTATCGCAATGGCGCCGCGCCGTGCGAACCGCCATCGCCTATCACACCCCTGAATAACGTGGACGGTGCGGCAAATCTAGACCGCAAGTCAACCTATGCCGCTCGATTGACGCGTTCGGTAGTTTGCACAGCGGTCTCCGCCACCACGACATCGGGATTCTTCATCCTTTGGATTAGCCTAATCAGAGGAACATCATATTTTTCCAATGGATAGTGCTGTAATTCTTTTAGAGGAGCCAATGTCGAAGCCTCGGGTAAAAAAGGCAACTCGCCTGCAGGGTCGGTCTTATATTCAACGAAAACAGTATTCCCCAAAAAGTCTGACGCAGCAAAACCGTGGACCTCAACATTCCCGACTGCATTGCGTCGAAGTGTCTCGCGGAGCAGGAGGTTTGCGGTTCGGCTAGGCTCAATCGCGATGCCCTTGACATCGGAACGTGAAATTGAAATGGGTAGTGTCATTGCCCCAGTAGCTGCGCCTACATCCAAGAATACAGAGCCGACTTTAAGCTTGCTTTTTAACCAATTTGAATGATTGGTTTCGACGTCGACAAAAAATGGTCCATCGGCACGGGCATTAATACAGTGTACCATGGTGAGCAGAGTATCGCGAGGAACTTCAAGTTCGACGCTATTGAACCTACACCGAAAAAACGACTCATGAGAGGAATGAAACACCGCCTATGCGACCGCCTCGTTCATCGCCCTCTGCGTTTCATTCGAATTATCTTCGTTTTCGCCCCGTTCCCTCCGTGATTCCAATGCGCGCATGATCTGCTGCGTACCTATAATCCGGCGAATCCAGGTTAAGATTGGCTTTGTCGCAAGCATTTTCACTAACCTTGACAAATAGAGAACCATTCGAGGCCGATTTTATCGAGTAAATGCAAAAACAGAGTTACCGTTTGATCATATCATAAATGCGGCTGTGATTTATGAGTGAACCACATCGACCCGCCGCCTACCCAACTTGTATTAAGCTCTCCAAGATCAAATGGAGGATTCACCGCGAGTGACTCGAAATCCGGCGAATTGCATATATAAAATGTGGGCAAGATAGGATCCAAACGCTCCATCGCAGCCATCATGTAAACTGCGAGCATGTATTGTTCACTCCAATACCATGTCTTAAAAAACTCATGGTAATCATAAGGCAAACAAATATCGTGCAGATGAATCAGAACGCCTGGCTTTATTTGAGGAAGTATGTCCAGAAAAAACACCGTAACGTCGGAATTCATGAACGTTCGATGGGAACCATCAAAAAACAGAATATCTCCCGCCTCAAGTTTTTGAAAAATGGACACGTCGCACTGCTCTAGCGGTTCGCGCACCACTTCGTCGCAAATTGCATCGATCGCGGCACGTGGTTCCGGATCGATGGACATGATTCGAGTGTCAATTTTCGCATCCACGATCGCCTGCCGAGCAAAGCATGTCGTCATTCCCGAACCAATTTCGAGGTACAATTTCGGCTTATACTTGAAGATCATGGCATACAAAGCAAGAGAGTCGAAGGCCGCAATGGCTCCCCCGAACCATGCAGGTTTTGGGGCGGGCGTAGTTTCGCTGGAGGCGCCGATATTGGAGACGTCGAGAGACCGCATAAAGCGAATGAATTCTCGATAGCTCTCCCTGTGCTTCGCAAACCACTGATCGAGAATCATCAGACGTTCACGTGAGTATCCCCACCGCGGGCGGCAGTCCCGTGACGGAGGATAGTCAATTGGAATAGCGTGTCGAGCAAATGAATTAGCGGGCTCCATCCAAATTCGGCGCCGAAACCAGTTCGCAATTGCACGCAATCGACTTCCAGGAAAGAACGGACGGACCGTTTTTTTAATTTTTGAGATCATACATTTCTACATTTCAAGGTTTTACGCTGCGGCTGCATTCCGATATTAGGGCTGGTCGCCATTTCACGCCGCGTGCAATACCGAATGCGCCCCGCGAAACCATGAGATCGTACGAACAAGCCCTTCCCTGAGCGTCGTCATTTTCTGACAGGGAAGAATTTTCCGCAGTTTGCCAACAGACAGGCACTTTGATTTCGCCCCGACGTACTTTCTTTCATCAAACTGAATGCGACCAAAGTCATACTCAACAAGATCGCAAATCATCTGCGCGAATACGCGAATGGAGTATTCGACACCGGCGCCAATATTTATTAATGATTGCTCGCACGTGCTTGAGAGCCGAGTAGTTATATCGACAAAGTCCTCTACAAATACAAGCTCACGTTTTTGATGACCATCACCCCATAGTACAACAGGCGTTCCGAAGAGCTTAGCCTGAAGTATCTTCCGAATGAGATCAAAAATAAAGTGCATCTGGCGACCGTCCGTGTGGTAACCAGGGCCGTAAAGCGTGGATGGTACCAAGCAAAGATACTTGAGGCCAAACTGTTTATGGAGCGCCTGCAAGCCGACATACAACATGCGCTTGGTCATGGCATACGTGAATAGGCTTTCCACGGGTTGGCCGACGAGATAATTTTCTTCCACGAGCTCCACATCGCACGAATAGGCACAGCTTGTTCCCATCGCAATCAACTTAGCCTGCGGCTGACGCTTGTGCCACCACGTCAGAACGTTCGTATTAATTTGTTGGTTCTTTATCCACTGCTCACCTTGGTGGCGAAGGCAGAAATCCCCAGCCTGCGTCCATGCGGCGAGATGATATATTTGATCATATTTTACGTGCGCAAAGGAATCCAGCGAATCCGGCACGGTCAAATCACATTCGTGGGAATGAAATCGAACGACATGATGCCCCAGTTCCTCAAGACGCCCGCATAGAGCCGTGCCCAAGAAGCCAGTGCCTCCCGTTACGAGGATTTCCATGTTATGATGCTCCAGGATCGACGGGAAAATAAAACTCTGTTCCGCGTTCCAGCAGGGATTTGTTGTTCGCGAGGATCTCTTTTTTGAAGTTCCAGGCAAGCACATAGTAAATATCTGGCGGACACGTCAACTCGTCTTCCATGACCACAGGAATGTGCATGCCGGGTGAGATTAGACCTTTGCGCAGCGTGTTCTTCTCAACCAAGCAATCTAGCAAATCCGTCCCAATGCCAAAGTAGTTTAGCAACGTATTGCCTTTGACAGGAGCTCCCATGCCGAAAATCGTCTTTCCAGCTCGTTTTTTCTCGACCAGGTAGGATAAATCCCGTTGCTTCATCGACTCGACACGTTTCGCAAATTCCAGATAAGCCGGCATTTCATTGCATCCAGTTTTTTCTTCTTCTTCGATAAGACTTCTTAACCTCTCCGATTGCGATCGCCTATCGAGATGTGTCGCGAAGCCGATGATCGAACCGCCATGAATAGGGGCGAGATAGGCGTCAAATAATGCCAATCCGTGTCGATTAAGGAGAGTCTCTATGTTTCTAAGATTATAATAAAGCAGATGTTCATGATAAATCTGGTCAAACGCGAGGTTCTCGAGAATTCTCTTCATGTAGAGAAACTGGACAACGAAGATGCCGTCCTGGTGAAGCGACTCGCAAATACCTTCTGCCACAGAGTGTAGCTCTTCGAGATGAAAAAAGACCCCGGCAGCGTTGATGACTCCGAATTTCCGCTTAATTTTCTTGGCCGTCTCCTGGTTAAAGAATTCATTTAAAGTCGGAACGCCGGAGTCGTTGGCAATTTTTGCTGTTTTTTTTGAGGATTCAACACCCAGGACATCAAAACCGAGTCGTTGAAAATGCTTTAACTGCGTTCCATCATTAGAGCCGATATCGAGTACAGTCCTCAATTCTGGACCTTCCGCGATTCGTTGATTCACGTCGTTAGCAACATTTCGGAAATGCTCGCTAAGAGATTTAGTAACTCCCGAAAGGTAAGTATGGTCCCCGAACATAACTTCCTTTTTGACGGTATGATCAAGTTGCGCAGTTGCGCACCGCTGACAATAGACTACCTTGAGTGGATAAAACGGCTCCGTTCCAACTTCCTCTGGACGAAGGAAATGGTTGCACCAAGGTTGGTTTCCCAAGTCGATCACAGGTTGGAGGTCTGTCGAATCACAAACTCGGCAAAGCATGGTTTCCATCCTAAACAGTCAGTTACCCTGTTTCCGCAGGTGATGACGAATCATGCTGCCTGCCGTTTTTCGCGATCTTTGCTTTTTGCGGCCTCAGAAGATGCTGCCTCAAACTCCTCTGTCGTTGGCGACACCCCGCTCTGCCAGATAAAATGGTGCTGCTCATGGCGATTGTCATTCATGATTGAGTAATCTGCTGAGGGAAGGCGCCCGCTCGTTCGGTGCTGTCTCTGTATCGCATCGATAATTCCGTTAATCCGCTTTACTATTTTTTCGGCTCGACGCTTATCACAATCAGGAAGATAATCCAACGCGCGATAATAGTATAGGAGATTCTTGATGCTATCTTCCAAGGATAGCATAGCTGATCTGGGGTCGCGTTTCTTTAATACCTCGATTGTGTTTTGCGCATATTCGACATCTGAGCTTTGGTGGCCACAATACGATTTCCGGTACTGGAGGGACAAGATCAGTATCCGCTCTAGTTCGGCGGAGTTTTTGTTTGCGAAGGCTCGCTCGATTCCTGCCGAGGTACGATGCAGGTACCAAGCCCGAATGTCCTCGATTTCCGCGCGAGGTGATGCAGTCGTTCGTTCCTCTGGGTAATTAAGAAAAACCCCAAGCGTCTTGGGAAGGTGTTTAGTCTTCAGGTGAGAGAGCACACGATTTTTAAACTCAGTGTCGCCTGCAGCTGAGAAGGTGCCATCGTAGTATCCGAATCGATCATGGATCGAGCGACGGTACATCGCTCCGACCCAAGATAGATAACAAGTCTCTAAATAGACATGATTAGGTGTATAGCCATCACGATCATACTTCATCACATCATTCGCGAGCAATCCATTTGCGTCCACCTCAGTGATTAGGCTGTCGGCTTGGATCCAATCCAGTTCAACATCCGCATCGAGGTGGGCGCTCAACTCTTCCAGAGCTGTCGGAATGACGGTTTCGTCTACTCCGAGGAATGTCAAGTGATCGGCGCGCGCCAATCCAATAGCGCGATTCCAGGCAGTTTGGATCGTCTCGCGATTTGATGTTCGAACATATAACCAACGAATAGGATATGCGAGCTCGACATTTTTCAGGACGTCATATTCATTGGTTGGCGAGCCGCTGTCAATTAGTATCACCTCAAGATAGCCTGCGCGATTCAATGTTTGGCATTGCAGAGCTTGAAGAAACGTTCCGAGCTTCGCTGCTGCATTATAGAGGGACGTGATTACAGCAACCTTTACAAATCCATTTCCTCTTCGATCGTCGAAGATTTCGAATTCACACGGATCCGGAGCATTCATGCATCGCTTATTTGCCTCTTCAAGCAACTCGGCACACCGAACGTTCCGCAACGAATGTTCTCCATACATTGCGTCGATGGCCGCTGCCTCACGAGAAAAACCTGCCTCTTGCAGAGTTCGACAGACCCACGGAAGGTCATGAAATGTGTCCTCACCAGCTAGACGCATGGCTCGGATTGAATAGACGCACGCTGTCATCTTATTTCCGAGAAGTCTCTCCAATCTCCCAAGTTCACGAAAGATGCGGACGCGATCTAATCGCGTGACCCTTGCAATTTCGCAGTAAAGGTTAACTTTCTTTTGAATTTGATCAACGTCGTGTTCTGGCATCCAGTAAACGACGGGATAGTCATCGCGACCACGTACCTGGAAACGCAGGTATTTTTCGATTCTGCGATACAAGCTCGCGGGAGCGAGTATCTTCATCAATCGTGCAAATTGCGACGCCTTTCGAGGTAATATCGCGGTTAGAAACCGAAACAGGCCCTTTATTTCTGACGTCGCTTGTGATCTTACCGAACGCTTGAATAATGGCGGAACACAGTAATTTATAACGTCCCGGACTATGCGTGGTATTAGATAGTACTTGACCCGGCTTGATACTAGGTTAATGCCCTTTGGTATTTTTGACAGGATCCCCTGAATCGCCAAATCTAATGATTTTTTGTTCATCGATTATTTATGCTTTCAAATACTTTCGCGCTAGTAGTTGCGCGAGGAGTTCATGGGAATTTTGGCGTGCAATGACAAAATTTTAACAGATAATTTTCCTGGATCTTTTTTGCATCCGAAGGTACCAGTCATCTATTTGGTCGGAAATTGAGCGATCGCGTGCCGGAGTCGATTCATAGACGTCGCGTACAGCCGGTCCCTGAGGCGTATAATCGCTTTCTGCTAGAGCAGTGGACAAATCGGCGCGATAGTCGTCGTAATTTTCGAGCAACGCTTCTATAGGAGGAATGCTTGCGAAAAAGCATTTAGTGTCGAGAATCTCAAAGCGAATCTTTGGAAATCGATCATGCAAATAATCCACAATTCCCGCTCCACTGCCAATAATCGCGGGACATCCCGCGAAAAGCGATTCAAGGGCAACGAGATTGAATGTGTCATAAATGGAAGGAACGCACGTAATTGAATTTGACGCGAATAACTCCTCCAATTCTGACGAGTTCATCGATCCGAGTATTCTTACGTCTAGACCGCGAGCCGATCTCATTTTTTCGATTGTTTGCGTAGACGGCGTTCCTGATGATCCGAGACAGGGTGGACCAATGATACTGGCACTGCTATAAGACCCTGGAGAAAGCCACCATAACATTTGGAGAAAAAGATGAGGTCCCTTTCGCTTTTCCGTTCGGCCGACGAAATTAATACACGGCGCAGCGGATTTCCGCTCATATCTGTTTTTTCTGGACGGTGAAAAAAGATGGAGCGGATCGACATAATGAGACGGTAGGCGGCTCAATGCGTAGCATTCTGATTGATATCTTTCACTAATGAAGTATCGAAGATCCGCCGTCGCAAATTGCAGCTCTTCAGTAAGGCGAGTCACCCGGCATGGGACGCCGGTCCCCTCCCAATTCAGGGCATTTGTCGTTGAAATCAGACCATGCATCGAAATTGCGATTCGACCAACATTGACTCCGTGAGACTGAAGCGCGCTGCGAAGGAAGAGTCCTATTGGATTGTAATCAGGAAAATCCACGACATCAAACGACTTGTTCGCCACCGAGGCGGCGATGTTGTTTGCCTTCAAATACAAGGATTGTGTCCAGTATGGCACATTGATGTCGTTGAAGTTAAGCAGGGCTGTCCAGGGATAATGTTCGCGAAGTTCAATCGGGTGAGCATTGACAGGCCTGGTCGCGGTGGAAGGTTCATTCTGCTTGAGGTAGAAGAAATCAATGTCCGGATTTTTCAGGATGACATTGCGGTAGAAGGTCTGTCCCCCTCCCACCGTGGCAAACAAGTCAGTATCAAGCAGTAGTACGCGCATCGACAACGGTTCCTTCCGAGCAATCGTGCATTATCTCTTCTGTTTGTGACTAAATCACGTCATTCCAGGTATCGGAAAATCCCTCGACTCGGTAAATCGAAACTTTTTGAAGAACGAAAGTTGGATCGGATGACTGTTTCAAAAACCGGTGGTAAATGTTGACATTGGTCTTCTTGGATAAGTGCAGGGGCATCCACTGATAATTGTCAGCAAGAAGCTTCGAATAGGCGTGATACCTCGCGATCGGCCTGCTTTCTGACTCGACGCCGATCATGACCTCGTTCTTGGTTCCGTCCGCTGAATTATCGAAATGGAACACGTAACGGCCGGCAACCAGCGGAAGTCGCTCGACCAGATTTAGCTCCCCGGCCTGGTTTGCATGGAATTTATCTCTGCCCAATTCGGCGACTTTGGTGGATTTGCAGGGACTGGGATAATCGGATTCGGTAAGCCGATCCTTGTGCAAATAAGCAATGTTTGTGAGCGCGACTCCCGCCGGGAAGTCTTGGTATTTCTCGATTACGTGGTAGGTAGAAAGGTCAATCGCCAAATAGCCGCGAGACTGTAGGAAGTCAAAGCAGCGGGAGTCATTGGTTTGCTGTTCGAGGAGAAGGTGCGGGCGTGCTCGAGAGATGAGATCCTTGGCTCCTTGAAGCGCGTCGAACTCGGCCCCCTCGATGTCGATCTTGATCAAGGAAGGGGTTACTTTCATGATCCTTGAGAAGTCGTCCAGGGAGATAGTCTCCACATGGTCCACACCATAGCCGAAGTCATTTGCCGCCATGACTGAGTCATTGAGATGCGATCCATAGTAGATTGGAAGAACATTGCCTGACGTATGAAAGACCGCTCGATGATAGAGCGTCACATTTCCGCACCCGTTGTTGACAAGATTGTACTGGGTTTTGTCCACGATTCGCCGGCTCGCTTCGAAAGAGCACACGATTCCCCGAGGGCCGACCAATCGTGACAGCATGAGCGAAAGGGAGCCGCAGTTCGCACCGACGTCGAATACCGTGTCGCCGCCGCGGACCAAGTCGCGCATTGCAAGCTGAACCGAGGGCTCGCAGAGGTTAGGCTCGTACCAATAGGCGATTGGAAATTCCTGGCGACTGTCGCCAACGGCCTGCGGGAGCTTCCCTACCCATCGGAAGAATGGTTTGGAGAATTGCTTCAGAATCGCCTTCACGGTCTATCTCCTTAATCGTTCCTCGCCAGCGATACCCAACGAATGGATAACGAGGTCGAGGACGATCTCATCCCTGAGATCATGTGCGAATCTATTTATCTTATCGGTTCATCAGGTGTGGTCTTAGCCTATCAGCAAATTCCTGTCAAGCTGAATCCAGGTGGAGTTCCGCAAGAGAATTACCTAGCTTTCCTAAATTTTCCCGACTACGGTTGTTGGTTGCTTGGACTGCTTCAAGCGAATGCCGTGGGGTTGAGCAGCAAATCGAGTTGGCGATTGATGTCTCGGTAGGCGTCGTCGTTCAGCACAGGTACTGACGGCTCCGTTTCAAGCGGCGATTTTAATTCCACCCAACTCTTGCAGCCAACGTAGGCGGCAGTTTCATGTATCTCGTGGACCTGCTGCGAGCGATGCACACGCAGAACCATGATGTTGATTCCTGGCTGACGATATTGGAATCTCCTTCGCACGACGTCTTCCGATAGGCAATGCAGGTGCGACAGCATTAGTGCGGGCAACTCGTCGCGAATCTGGTAGACGCCGGTGACCTCTGCCCAAAGCTGCAAACGGACGATACCCTGCCGTGGTTTGCGAGCTTGGACCGAGGCGAGCAACGGTTTCGCGCTCTCGGCGATGCCGTCATTTTGCTGATGCACGTAGGTGGGGTAAAGCCAAAATCGCGTCTGTTCGATGGCGAATTCGCCCGCAGTCTCGGCGATGCCGCCTTTGCGCAGGAGGATCGATTGACGGCCCTGCGCTAGCGCCTCGCAGATGACGGCCCATTCCTTCAATGCGTGTTGTAGCATCGCGTTCCTCCCTCGTTGTTCCAAAAGTATCTGAGGGTAGTCTAGCAAAAAACCAAACCCGCAAGCTGGCAGCTTGTCGGCACAAAAATATTGGCGTGGCGACAAGTTGCCAGCTTGTCGGCATCGGCGTCGGGAAGTTGTTGTTTCGAGTCCGTAAAATAACATCGATTGGAATAACAGGATTTGTCCGGAGAGCCGGTTCATGCGTTTCTTACACGCTGCGGATTTGCACATCGGGCTGCGCGTTACTCGGTTCGGTGCGGAGACGAACGGCCGAATTCGGGAGGCTCGCATCGAATCGCTCGACCGAATGATGCGAATCGCCGCGACGAAGAATCTCGATTTTCTGCTGATCGCGGGGGACCTTTTCGACGACAACCATATCGATCTGGCGACAGGACGGCGCACTCTGGAATTGCTCGAATCGATCCGCCTGCCCGTATACGTGCTGCCGGGCAATCACGACCCACTCACGGCGGATAGCGTCTACTCGCGGCCGCCGTGGAGCCGACTCGGCGCGAATTCCAGCGTCACCGTGATCCGCGAACCCACGCCAGTCCCGATTTCCGGCGGAGCGCTCTTCCCTTGTCCGCTAAAAGCAAAAAACGCGCTCGACGACCCGACACGCTGGATACCGGCACGAGCGTCCGGTGATACTTCGATTCGCATCGGATTCGCGCACGGCAGCCTGAATGACCGCCCCAACCTTCCGCCGGACGATCATCTAATCGATAGGCACACGGTTGACACCAAAGGATTGGACTACCTCGCACTCGGGCATTGGCATGGCCCATCGCGGCATGCCGATAGTGCCGGTGTCGTTCGCACCGTCTATCCAGGCGTGCACGAACCGATGCGGTTCCGCGACGCTCCCGAGTTCGGTATCGGTTGGTCGCCCTACTCCAGCGTCGCCGATGCGGGAACCTTTGGCGACGATGGACACGGCCGAGCGATGATCGTCGAGATCGAATGCTCCGGGGCGTCTCCCCTAATCGAAGAGATCGACACCACGACGTTCGAATGGAGCGACGAGACCTACACGCTGCGTGACGAAGCCGATTTGTCCGCGCTTATCAATGAACTTGCGCATCGCGAAAAGCGTGATCGCCAACTGCTGCGGTTGCACCTCGTCGGCACGCTGCCGGCGCACGCGCGACTGCGTCTTGACGAACTGGATCAATCGCTATCGGGCGGCCAGGGCGGGGTGCTCACGCAATTCCGCTGGTTCGATCTCGATGCCAACCGGCTTCATGCGGCGCCAAGTGAAACGGAATTGCGCGACCTCGCTGGCGATGGCGTCGTGCGGCACGTTTACGATCGGTTGAAGATCGAAGCCGAGAGCGCTGACGTGCGAACCGCTGAGGTGGCACGTGAATCTCTGTTGCTGCTGTATCGCTTCGCTCACGAGGTGCAGCAATGAAGATTCGGGCCGTCGAAATTCGCCACTGGACCTGCATTGAGTCGCTTTCCATCGCCGATCTCTCCGACGGCGTAATCATCTTGCATGGTCCGAATCAGACGGGCAAGTCGAGCCTCGTGCGCGCCTTGCGAAGCTGCCTGCTCGACTTCGATCACGACTCTGGTGCTCGCGAAATACTCTCGGCCATTCCACGTCGATCGGGCGAAGTTCCGCATGTCGCCGTCGAAATCGAGATCGAGGCGAAACGCTACCGCGTCGAAAAAGCATTTACCAAGAAGGCCGGCGGCTTCGCGAAGCTATTTCAACAATCATCCACGGGATGGGACCGTGTCGCCGAGGGAAAGGACGCGAATCCAAGGATCCGCGAGTTGATTGGCGTGCAAAAATCAACCAGCGGACTTTACCAACTGATGTGGCTCGAACAAGGCAGCGTAACTCTGCCGGATAAGCTCGACCCACAGCTTCAAAAATCGCTCGAAGGCGTCCTTGGCTCGATGATCACCGGTCGCGATCTGGATTTTTTCAGGAAACTGGAAAAAGCCTGCGAACGCTGGTTCACGCCGTTGATGAAGGATAGCAAGAACTCGCCAATCAGCGAATTGTTCGCCCGGATCAAGGAAGCCGAGACCGCTAAAACCAAAATCGACCAGGATTGGCAACTTGCCGAGACTACGCTCAAGCAGTACGACGAGGCCATCGCGCAACAGCCTGACCTTCGCACCAGTTTGGCAGTGGCTGAGCGAGAGTTTGACGCCGTGGCGAAAGAGCGTGAGGCCATCGCCATGCGCCGATCGCAACACGAAAGCGCCGCCAGGCATCGCGATGCGGAAAAGCGGCAACTGGAGTCAGCCCAGCAACGCCTTGGCGACTGGATGCAAGCCCTCCAGCGTCGAAAGCTAACGGAACAGGAGATGGTCGAAGCCGAGCACGCGTGCGCTGCAGCTTCAGAGCGATTGCGAGAGGCAACTGAGACGCTGTCGAGATCACGCTCGGCTCTTGAAGGGGAAGAGAGCGAGGCACGCAATCTTCTTCAGGTGCGTGCAGGAATCGACGATCGGATCGCACTCGTCAATCACGCAATTCAAACCGAAAGGATCGAATCGAATCTGGCATCGGTTCGCGAACTCAGGCAACGCATTGCCGAGTTGGAACAAAAGCTCCGCGAGTTTCCCGCTGTCACGCAGGCGGAGATCGATGATCTGCGGAAGAATCGCGACCGGGCGATAACGCTGCGTGCGCAACTTGAGGCGGCGGAAATTCAGATCGTCATCGAAGCGAAGCAGCCCCTTCAAGGCGAGATGGTGCGCGACACCGATGCCCCGGCCGACATCGCGATACCGACAGGCGATTCCTCTCGCTGGCTGGTTCGCCAAAAAGCGCGATTCCGCCTGGGCGATTGGGCGAATATTCAGATCGGCCGGGTGACGGAAAACGTCGATCTCGAACAATCCGCAATGGAACTCGGAAGCCTCAACCAGTCGTTCGCCGCCGCGATCCGCGCTGCCGGACTCGATCCGGATGCGGCGGACGGCATCGATCAACTCGTCACTCGGCGGACGGATTCCGAGGCATGGACTCGGGAACTTAAAAAGGGCCGTGATTCCATCGGAAAAACCGCGCCGGAGGGCGTGCCCGCGCTGGAAGCTAAGCTCGATCGGCTCCGTGATCTATCCGAGTCGATAAAGAATCGCCGGGCCGAGCTGCGCGAATGGACCCCAGATTCGGCCGAGATCGAAAGACTCCAGGCCGACCTTGACAGAATCGAACAGGAGACCAAGCGTCGGCACGAGGAAAAACGGGAAGCCGTTCGCCAGGCGGAGCGCGTCGTACAGATGGAGCAATCCGCATTTCAAAAGCTGCGTGACCGCGTGATCGAGCTTGCGGCGGATTCGCGCACGATCTCGGAGGTATTGGCAAAGAACAGCGAGGCGGAATTGACGGAGGCGGTGACAAAGGCCCAGACCCGGTTGGCGGACGCCGAGAAGATCATGCTCGCGACGACGCTAACCGACGAGGAACGCCGAATCGAGTCGCGCTATGAGGCTGCACTGAGTGCGCGCGAACAGCGCAGCCGACGTCTTCGCGAAAATGAAACCACCGTGGTTCGCCTGCAGGCAATGCTCGCGGGAACGGAGGGCCTGCACCAGAAACGCATCCAGGCCGAACAGACCGTGAATGACTTGCAACGGAACTGCGACCGCGAGCGGCTCTTTGCCGATGCTCACAAACACCTGAAGACATTATTCGAGCAGGTTCGGCAAGAACAGGTCCGCCGCACCGTCGGCCCGATCAACGATCGCGTCATGCAGTGGACTCGCCAGCTCGGCGTCGCGGATTACGCTTCGCTCGAATTCGGCGATCGGCTCTTGCCCGGCGGACTGAATCCGAAGGATCCAAGCGGAATGGTGGAATTCGACAAGGAATCCTTCGGCACTCAGGAGCAACTCAGCATCTTGATTCGCCTGGCAATCGGCGGTCTCCTCGCGCGAGGCAAATCGATGGCTGCGATTTTCGACGACCCGCTTGCCCACGCGGATGCGCTCAAACATCGCCGCATGCTCGATATTTTCACCCGCGCAGCAAAGGGCGAAGAGCACGGGCCGCATCCGACAGGACCATTGCAGTTGCTGGTGTTGACGTGCCACGCCGAGCGATTCGATCATCTGCCAGACGCCCAGCGCATTGACATGGCCCAGGCGATCCGCCGCGGCATGTAATTAGTGAAGCCCAGAAATGAGGCATTCCCAACCTCTGGGTTACAGCGATGCGGAGAAGCGAGAAATTTTTATTCCTCCCACTTCGTATGGAATGTTCCCTTCTCGTCGATGCGTTCGTAGGTGTGTGCCCCAAAGAGGTCGCGCTGGGCTTGCGTCAGATTCATTGGCAGGCGTTCCGTGCGGTAGGCGTCGAAATACGCAAGCGAGTTCATGAGTGCAGCACAGGGAATGCCAGCCGAGATGGCAGCGACGACGAGCTTCCGCAGCCCTGCTTGACGTGCCGCGATGTCGGCTGCGATCTTCGGCGCGAGCAGCAAGTTGGGCAGGTCGGGTTGCTCGCCGAACGCCGTGCGGAAGGTTTCGAGCATCGTCGATCGAATGATGCATCCGCCGCGCCAGACCCGTGCGATGGTGGCAAGGTCGAGGCCGAACTTGTACGTTGCGGAAGCCTTGCGCAGCATCGCGAATCCCTGGGCGTAGGTGAGCAGAACGGCAGTATACGTCGCATCCATGGCGACGGCCTGGAGCGTGGCTTTGTCATTCGATTCGCTCGTGGCGATGCCTGTGTAAACCTTGCTCGCCTGGGATCGTTCCGCATCGTAGGCGGAAATATCGCGCGACGACACGGCTGCATCGATGGTGAACAGCGGAACTTGCAGGTCCATTGCTTCCTGCGAGGTCCATTTGCCGGTGCCCTTCTGGCGGGCGACGTCGAGGATGACGTCCACCAGATGTTTGCCGGTCTTCGGATCGAGCTTGTGGAAAATCTTGGCGGTGATTTCCACGAGAAACGAATTCAACTCGCCGTCATGCCAGCGCTGAAACAGGTCTGCCAATTCGGGATTGGACATGCCGGCGCCGCGGTGGAGAATGTCGTAGACTTCCGCGAGTAGCTGCATGATGCCGTATTCAATGCCGTTGTGCACCATCTTGACATAATGCCCCGCGGAACCCGCGCCGATGTAATCGACGCACGGCTCGCCGTTGACCTTCGCGGCAATGGCGTCGAGCATCGGCTTGACGCGGTCATAGGCGGCGCGTGGTCCGCCGGGCATCATCGCGGGACCTCGGCGAGCGCCGGCCTCGCCGCCGGAGACACCCATGCCGAAGAAATTGAGCGACTTGGCGGCGAGTTCGTTGTATCTTCGATCGGTGTCCTTGAAAAAAGAATTGCCCGCGTCGATCAATAAATCACCCTGGCTCAGGCTTGGCGCCAGCTCGCTGATGACCGCATCCACCGCCTTGCCAGCTGGCACAAGCACGATGATCGCCCGAGGCAATTTGAGCGCCGCGAGAAACGCCTTGGCGTCGGTCGTCGCATCCACGCTATCTCGGCTGCCCTCGGTTTTCAGCGCCTGCACCTTGCCGGAATCGGTGTCGAGCCCGATGACTCGAAAGCCGTGATCCGCGAGATTTAGCAATAAATTTCGGCCCATGACACCCAGACCGACCATTCCGATATCGTAATGCTGCATGGAACTTGTCCTCATTCGCCTGTATTCCGAATCAGCTCGCTTTTGATTTTAGAATTCGTCTTACGACTTTCAGATCAACGCTCAGAAGGCGAGAGATTTGTTGCGCATCACAGCCGTTCTGCGCCATATTCAGTACGTTTTGCCTTAGCATTTCGGCCTTTCCCTTGGCTTCGCCCTTCGCCTCTCCTCGCGCCTCTCCTTCGGCGATTCCATCTTGGCGAGCCTCTTTGTAAAACCGCGATTCACGATAATCATTCAACTTCAACATGGTTCGAACCTCCTCTTTTGACAGATCGGCAAGCCGTGAAATTACCACGAATTCAAGTAATTCCAACAACTTCGAATGCGTGGCAGGATGCCGTACTTCTCGATCCAGTCGCTTTACGAGCATGTTGGCATCACGGATAATGTCCGGCCGCGACTTCGTCACCATTTTCAGTATCGTCAGCCCGAAGCCGCTCGCCGAGCTCTCGGGCAAGGTCTTCAGGAAGATACGCTTCACGCGTTCGCTTTGAATCAAGCTATCATACGGTGCTTCCGCCGAGGGCAGCATGTTCTTCGACTCGAAGAATATCACCGCCCGCCAGTCGCGTGCCGGATCCTGTTCAAGCCTAAGAAACACCTTGGCGAACAGGTTCGCATAGACGTTTTCTTTTTTGTGGAACATGACCTCGACGAAATGAAGCGGCCTATGCTCATCTTTTGGCTCGAAATATCCATCCAGGCGACGCTCGACCGTTTTGATGTCTATGGCATTGAAAACATAATGCTCGGCCTCGGAGCGCGATTCTCCGCACATCTCGAAATAACTGCCAGGATCGACGACAAAAACCTCATAGGCGAGTTGGTCTGTGTTCATCCTCGCCTCAGCGCTATTTTACACGATGGATCTTGAAATTGAAATGAGGATTCTCGCCAGCGGTTTGGCAGTTTTCACGATATCGCCTCGAACTCCGCAAGGAACGCTTTCAGCCCGCGCTGAATGGCCCAGACGTCCAGTCCGATTGAAATCATCTTGCAGCCCAGATCGACACAGCGCTTGGCGTAGGCGGCATTGCGCGGCAGAATCGCCCACTGGATGCCGTTGGCGGCGGCGGCCTTCGCCACTCGCTCGATCGACTGCCAAATGCGCGGATGATCCCAATCGCCGACGAGACCCATCGACTGCCCCAAATCAGCCGGACCGATGAAGAGAATATCGACATCTTTTATCGCTGCAATTGCCTCGACTTCATTGACGGCACCAAAATGCTCGATCTGAATGGCGACGAAAGTGTCGTCGTTGGCGCGCTGCATGTAATCGCCCATCGGCAGCGTGGCGTAGCGCCCATCGACGCCGGATCCATTCACGCCTCGCATGCCGCGCGGATGGAATTTGGCCCATTGCATTACTTGTTCCGCCTCGGCAGCGCTCTTCACCTGCGCCGCCATGATCCCGCCAGCGCCCGCTTCGAGCGGACGCATCACCGTGGCGTAGTCCGTCGGCGCGAGCCGCACGAACGATTCGATACCTGTGGCCCTGGCGGCCAGGCAAGCGTGTTCGATCTGCGGCAAGGTCAAGCCGGCATGCTCCTGATCCAGCCAAACCGCGTCGTAGCCGCCCTGCATGCCGATGATGTCGATGAATTTCGGATCGCAAATTTGCCCCAGTCCGAAGACGCGGACAAGCTTGTTTTCGCGAAGCAGTTGTTTGAGTCGATTGGCCATGGTCGATAGGTATTCCGTCTCCGCACGAGATGACTGCCGACGCACGCCACGAAGCGTGCACGCTCGGCTCATCCCGCGCAAGGAGCATCTTTTTCAGTCGCACTCAAGCATTTTACGCTGATAAGGAGTAGTGGCGAGTGAAAAGTGACTTCAGGAGTAGACAACGATCCCGCAGTCATGCTTTTTGCTGACACCTCATTGGCTCACCCGGGTAGGGTCCGCGCCATGCCTTTCGAGAAACGCCCCAATCGTCCTCAGCACATTCAAAGGCCATTGCCACATCGTCCACGAGCCAGTTTTGTGTCATTTGTCCACCGACGTAACGGCGCAGGTAAAATCCTTCCCGGCGTCCCTCAATGATCTCAAATCTTTCATTACCGCGCTCGGCGACAAGACGCAACGTGTCCATTCTTTGTAACCATAGGCAGGCTTGAAATACAACTTCCGCGTTTTCCGCTTGCGGCTTAGCGCTCAGCATGGCACCTGTTGAGCGCTAAGCCGCAAGCGGGAAAGGCAAATTGGGAGTGGGGCTACTTCGGCCGCGTTGCGATGCCTTTGCGGATGATCGCCAACACTTCCTCGCGTTCTCGGCCGACGATCGGCAGACGCGGGGCACGCGTCGTTTCCGTACCGTAGCCGCACTCGGCGGCGGCGAGTTTGATGTATTGCACGAGTTTCACGTGCGTGTCGAGATGCAGCAGCGGCGTGTACCAGCGGTAGATCTTCAACGCCTCCGCGTATTTGCCGGCCTTGGCAAGATTCCACAGGGCGACCGATTCATGCGGGAAGGCGTTGACCAGGCCGGACACCCAGCCGACGCTGCCGAGCATGACGCTCTCGAGTACCAGATCATCGACGCCGCTCATGATGATGTAGCGATCGCCCGTTAGGTTGATGATATCGGTGATTCGGCGAGGGTTGTCCGACGATTCCTTGATGGCGACGAGCGTCTTCTCGTCGGCCAACTCGGCAAACATTTCGGGCTTGATATCGACGCCGTAAGCCGGAGCGTTGTTGTAGACGAGGATCGGAAGATCAGTGGCGCGGGCGACGGCGCGGAAGTGGGCGATCGTCTCACGCGGATCGGCCTTGTAGATCATCGCCGGCAGGACCATCAGGCCATCGACGCCTATTTTCTTCGCATCCTCGGCGTATCGACATGCGAGTCGGGTCGTCGTCTCGGCCACGCCGGTGACGACGGGAATGCGTCCGCGAATCTGCGCGATGGCGGCGCGAAGAACGTCGAGTTTCTCGGAGTATTCGAGAGCCGTGTTCTCGCCGACGGAGCCGAGCACGATCATGCCATGCATGCCAGCGGCGAGCATTTTTTCGAGATGCTCGCAGGTGGCGGGAAGGTTTAGCGATTGATCCGCGTGAAACTGCGTCGTCGCCGCGGGATAGATACCGGTCCAGGATGGTTTCATGTAGGGTTCTCGTTGAATGGAAACAGGGATAGTCAGGGAGCAGGCTCCCGATTAGGTGCGTTTGGATTTTTCCGCCAGTTCGCGAACAAGCTTGGCGATCTCGTCGGGCGAGAGGTGTTGAAATTCTTCCGAATTCAAAACGGCGTTGATGATTTCGCGCGCATCGAGCCCCTTGAGACGCTCCTCCGCGGGCAGGCCCTTCAACCGTTCCTCGGGCGTAAATCTTTGCCAAAACTTGCGGTTGATTTCTTCCAACGTAATGGCCATCGCACTATCCTCCTCTCGATACATACTGATTAGTTCGCCAATGGTTCCGGTGGAATCGGGGTGCTACTGCTGGTACGCATGGCAGGCGAATTCGATCTGGCTTGGCACGATGCTAAAAAGCTTTAGCATCGCGTTCACCAATGAATCTCGCATGTCTCGAATTACGAGTATGTGTACTAATAATGGCCCACAATTGATATCGTACACGCCAGGTTCACGATCCACCAGCGTGAATTCTCGCGCGAGGTTCTCAGGATGACGAGCCGTGATCCCAATCACCCGAAACTCGCTCAGGGGCACGAGATTATCAAAATCGGGACTCACCTTTTTGCGATAGCTGACGAAGTGCCCGATCAGTTCGAGCAGGGCCCATCCGTCGAACGTACCTTGGTGGGACTTGAAGCTAATGAGATTATGATCCGCTAGCGGACCGAATCCATCGGGCAGGGGGCGGTCGAACTTTCCGGTCAGTCTTCGAATGATGACGAAATCGAGCAATTGTTTCTTCAATGACAGATCGACTTCCGTCTCAACGACGAAAGCCGAGCCTGCGAAGAAATCGGTCAGAATCGCGCCGAAAATATCATGCCATTGCATGAGCGGTCCCCCTTTTACCGCGTTTCCACGGTCACGGCGAGCACGATCGGCGCCGAGGCGTCGGGGCCCTTCACGAACTCAATCGCCCGCAATTCCGCGTCGCGGCCTGGCGTGATGCTCAGGTAGCGCATCTGCTGGCTGCGCATCATGAACGCGAACTCCGATTTGGGCACGTCCACTCTTCGAATGTAGTCGGCGAAGTGTTCGCCATTTTTCAGTGCGTGATCCTCGGTCTTGCCGTCGGCGTAGTGCAGCCGGACGATCAACGTCACGCCGGCCAATTTGCTATACGGGAACCCCCACCCGCTCACGCCGCTGAGCAGATGAATCGCGCGAGCGGGCATGTTGCAATCGAGACGGGCCGACTTGGGCATCGTCGCGGCAATCGCGCCGTTTTTGCTGTAGAGCATGATGGCGTTGGGCCTGGAGGTTTTCACGGGATCGACAAACTGGAACGGCACGCCCTTGACCGTGCGCGGCGACCAGTCCGGCAGGATCAATCGCTCGATCGCCGCGGTTTTCGAGAAAAACATTCCCTGCGTGCTGTCGATAGTAGCTGCCTTATCCAGCGTGATCGGCACGAACTTTCCCCGCGTGGTGAGAAAGGTCAATAGATCGATCAACTCCTCCTTTTTGACCTGCTTTTCGAATCCCTCCGGCATCAGTGATTTTGTCGAGGCGGCGAGTGCTTCGATGTCGTCGCGTTCAATGACGAGTTTCTTGCCCTCGGTATTGAACAATTCAATCGACGCCTTGGTTTCCGAGGCCAGCAGGCCGTTCAGCACTTTGCCTTGCTTGGTCTCGACGGTATAAACGCGATAGTTGCCCTCGACCGATCGACTCGGATCGAGGATGTCGATCAGTAGGTGTTCTTTCGTATGAACGGCGACGCCGCTAAGATCCGGTCCGATCTTTGTGCCCTCACCGGAATGCGTATGGCAGATAGCGCAGTGCTTCTTGAACACCGCTTTTCCCAGCACGGCATCACCTGTCTTTTTGAGCAATGGCAAAAACTCTTCGACGACTTTCTGCCGATCGGCATTGGGCAAACCGCCGCCTTTTGCGAGCAACGCCTTCGCCCGGCTGGCAATCTGCTGGTCCGGGTGGGAGGCGAGCGCCTGTTTTTGGTCGAGCGGGAGTTCACTGAACGTGAGCGTCCCTTTTTCGACGGCATCGAGAAATTGTCTGGTCGTTGCCGTGCGGCTCAGCAGCATGCGTATGGCCGACGCGCGAACCTGCGGCGTGAACATCGCCAGCCGATTGAGCAACAGCGTGCCAACCTCCGGCGCCGACGCACTGCCAACCGCTTCGACGAAGCCGATCGCCAAGTCTGGCGGAGTGCGCGGCGAGATTGTGTCGAGGATCCGCGCGAGACCTTTGGCATCATCGAATTGGGAATCGATGAGCTGACGAGCGGCGTCGATCCGGCGAACATCGGATTGCTTCTCATCGAGCACGACGGCGAGCAGCGTCTTGCCGATCTCTGCAATCTGCTGATCGAAACCGGCGACGCTCCAGAGTTTGGCGAGGCGGACAACCTTGCCTCGCCCCGAAGCAGGGAGCGTGAGCATCAGGTCGGAAAGATTACGCGAAACCGCGGCGGTTTTTTCGACGCTGCGGGACTTCGAGCCTTTGAGGAATCCGTCAAGGATCGCTTCCACGACATCCGGATGCGCCTTGGAAAGCCCGGCCAACGCGGCTTCCGGGCGGCTATCCTTCATTGCGGCATGGTGATAGGCGACAGCGCGGACGACGTCGAGATAGGCTGGCGACGGCGCCTCAGCCTGAGCCGACTGCACGGCGAGGAACGTGTTCGGGTCGCCCGCTGCCGCCATCACGACGGCATCGCGAAGCCAGCGGTCCTCGAGATTCGCCGGCTTGCGCGCGGCCTCGACCAGGCGTCGCCCAGCAGCATCGCCGTGCTGGGGAATCCGGGCCAGTGCGAGGAAGGCGGCCATGCGAACATGCGGATCGCGGTCGTCGAGTACCGCCGCGCTGCCGATGAGTTTCGCCGTCTCAGCGGACGATGGAAGCACCGCCAGCGCCGCTCGGCGAACCCCGGCGGATGGGTGCGCAATAGCTTTGGCTAGCACCGAGGAGACAATGGCGCGATCCTCATTTTGGTCCGCGTTCAGACCACGTAAAGTCCAGAGCGCGTGAATGGCCGCTGGATTCAGGCCGATCTCGTCCACGGTCGGATCATTGACGAGTTTGACCAACTCGGCGGCGACATCGGTCTTGCCTCGCTCGACGAGCAACCGCTGTGCGTGCTTTCGCCAAAACATGTTGTCATTTTTCAAGGCGGCTAACATTTGCTCCGGTGTTTGTAGGGCTGGAAATCCCAGGAGCTTTCGTCCTTGGGAATTGTTTGGTTCCAGGCGGTAGATTCGGCCATGTACCTTGTCGCGGAGCGGCGTTTCGTACGCGTTGCCTTTGCCATTCTTGAAGCCCGGCGGCGTGGGATTGTGCTGCACGATGTAGTTGTACCAGTCGATGACCCAGACGCAGCCATCGGGTCCGACCTCGGCCATGATAGGAGCGCTCCACTCGTCGTCGCTCGCCAGCAGGTTCCACGAGTTGCGCGAGCGGAAGTTGCTGCCCGCGCGGTCGAGCACGAAAGTCGCTACGAGATGCCCGGTAGGCTCGGTCACGAAGGCGGTGCGATTCCAATACTCCCGCGGGTAGACACGGGCGGTATAAAGCGCATGCCCCGCCGCCGCGGTGAATCCGCCATGCCAATCGACCTGGCGGACCTTGGTTGTGATCGGGTACATCTTGTTGCTTTGAGCGATTGTCGGCAGGACGCTTGCGGAGAGGCCTTTCACGCTTTCGTAGTATCGATTCGGGATCGGCATGAATACGCTCGGGTTGCCGTTCGCGGTCGAACCGAACAGCAGACCTTCCTCGCTCCAACCGACACCCCAGCTGTTGTTGCTCGTGGAGCGGAGAAATTCGAGTTTCGCGACCTGGACATCGGGTCCAGTGGATTTTAGTTTGAACCGGAAAAAACCTTGACCGAATTTGTGCCTTTCACCCGCGACCGTGCCGCTGAAGCCGGAATAACCGACGATGCCGTAAAGCCAGTTGTCGAACCCGTAGTGCAGGTTGCTCGGCCCGGCGTGAGTGTCGCCCGCGCCCCAACCGGTGAAGAGCACGGTTCGTGAATCGCAAACGTCGTTGCCCTTGGTCGATTTCAGAAACAGCGTGTGCGGCGCCTGGGTGACGACGACGCCGCCGTGCGCGAAGACGAAACTCGTGGGAATGCTCAGCTTGTCGGCAAAGGTCGTGAACTTGTCCGCCACGCCGTCGCCGTCGGTGTCCTCGCAGATGACGAGCCGGTCGCTTCCGTTGCCGGTGCGTTGCAAGTTATTCGGGTAATCGACGGATTCAGCGATCCACAGTCGGCCTCGCTCGTCCCAGTTCATGCAGATGGGTCGCTTGATCTGCGGATCGGAAGCGAATCGCTTCAGAAGAAAGTCGGTCGGATGCACGAAATGCTTCATCGATTCCTCCGCGGGGATCGGTAGTTGCATCTTCGTCAATGGCCCTCGGGCGCCGGCTTTCGGTGCGTAGAATGGAACCTTCGCGTCCTGATATTCGAACGGCTTCACGTCTTTGCGCTTCGCAATCATCGTCGGATTGTCGTGATAGGCCATCGCAAGGCTTGTGAGCGGCCTGTTGCACGCCCAGAGAATTCCGCGTTCGACGAGCGATTGGAAGCCCGGATTGCCCCACGTACGTTCGTCATGCCCCCACGCTGTGTAAAAAACGCGGCCTTTGCCATGCGTGCGAACCCAGGTCCAGGGTTCTTTGCCTTTCTTATCCGCGCGATATTCGAGGACGATGCGATCTTTGGTGTTGTGTTTGGTGTGAACATAGGTCTCATCGAAACTCTCGAAGCCCGCATAGCCCTTCATGATGGGATGGTTTGGCTCGGCGTTGGTCGTGCGAAAGGTCCCGGTGCCGTGCGATTTGAATTGGGCGCCGACAAGCTCGATGTACTTTTCCGAATTCAGAAAACAGTACGAAGCACAATGTAGCGGAATGAAACCCTTGCCCGCTGCGACGAAATCGAGCAGAGCCTTCTCCTGGGTTGGCGAGATTTTCGTGGTGTTAGCGTAGATAAGCAGCCCGTCGTATTTCGCCAGCGTGTTATCATTCAGCGACGCAGCGGAATCCGTGTACGTCAATTCGATCCCGCGCGGTTCGAGCACCGGCTGCAACTGCCGAAACCGCAATTCAGGTTGATGATGGCCCTTGTCGCCAAGGAAGAGAATTCGAAGAGGCGTTTGCGCCGCTCCGAAAGACGGGAAAGTGACAGCCAGCACCAGTGCGAGAGAGATTGACAAGCGCATGGAATATCCTCGACGAATGGGAGACTCGTGTCGGATATTGTAATGATCTGGCTGATATCGTTCAGGAAAGCGTTTCAGGTTTTCCGCTTGCGTTTAGCGCTCGCATCGAATCGAATCGGCCAAGCAGTAGCTCTCATTAAAAAGTTAAAACCCGTCGGGATTGAGCATTCGATTAAGCGTCTCCGTATCCACGGGGGCGTAAGCGCTTGGTTCCATGGTCCAGCTCGCACGGCCTTGCGTCAGGCTGCGGACCTTGTCCGAGTAGTCGAACATTTTTGCCAGCGGCACAAGCGCCTCGACCACTCGCAGCTTGCCGCGAATGTGAAGCTCGCGAATCTCGGCGCGGCGAACGTTCATGTCGGCAGTGACGGGGCCGAGGTATTCCTCCGGTATCGTGACCTCGGTGCGCATGACCGGTTCGAGCAGAGTCATGTTGTTCTTCAGCGCGCGATTGACGGCGTCGGCGCCGGCGGCCTGGAACGCGACATCGTTCGACACGCCCTCTTGCATCTGCGCCGATTTTATCGTCGCCTTCACGCCAATCACCGGATAGCCAAGCTCGCCCGATTGAAGCGCGAAACGGATCCCCTGCTCTGCCGCATAGCTGAACTCGGGCGGCAGCGTCTCCGACGTAATCTCGTTGACGACGATGACGCCTTTCTCCACGGCGATTGGCTCAAATTCCACGGTTACCTTCGCAAAGAGGCCGGCGGCATTCGCGGCGGGCGACCGGCCGAACGTGCACTCGCCTTCGATCTTTGTCGGCTTGCGCAACGTCTCGCGGTAGCTGACGCGCGGCTTCGACACGCGGACCTTGAGCCGATAGTCGCGCTCGAGGCGGTTCCGCTTGATCTCCAGGTGCAGAATGCCCATGCCGCTCATCAGCATCTGGCCGGTGTCGCTATCGACGCGCCAGGCAAACGTCGGATCCTCGCGTTTGAGCCGATCGAGCGACTCCGTGAGCTTGTCCTTATCCGCCGACGATTCCGGCTCGATCGACTGACTGACGACCGCCTCCGCGAACTGGATTTGCTCGAGCACGATCGGATTCTGCGGATCGCACAGCGTGTCGCCCGTGATCGAGTCCTTGGGGCCGATGATGCCGACGATATCGCCCGCATAAGCAAGCGGAAGGTCGTCGCGGTTTTTCGGGTCCGCGTGAATATGGTAGAGCTTGCTCGCGAATTCCTTCACGTCCTTCGGCGGATTGTAAAATCGGCACTCGGGATTCAGCACACGGCTATTCGCCTTGAGCGTGCCGGAATAGATGCGAAGGTAAAACAGATCGCCATGCGTGTCTGCACTGATTTTGAACACTAGCGCGGAAAACGGCTCCTTCGGATCGGGCTTGCGCGATTCTTCCTTGTTCTTTTTCGGGTTGCGGCCCTTCACCGGCGGACGATCCAGCGGGCACGGCAGGTAATAGCAGACGGCATCCATCAGGAGTTGGATGCCCGAATGATCGCGCCCCGAACCGCACAATAACGGCTGAATTTGACGGGCGAGCGTTTGCTCACGCAAGAGACTTCGAAGCGTTGCGGGGGGGATATCCTTGCCTTCCAGGTAAAGGGAAGTGATCTGGTCCTTGTCGTCGAATTTCGTCACGACTTCGAAGAGGTACTCGCGCCAGCGTTGCACATCGCCGACCATGTCTGCTGGGACCGGTTCCGTCCGAAAGGTCTTTCCCTCGGTGTTCGGATTGTAGTAGTAAGCTTTCTGCTCGATGAGGTCGATGACGCCCTCGAACGGCTTCGACGAATCCTTGGTCGATCCGCTGCCAATCGGAATAACCAGCGGCGCCGGCGTGCCCTCAAGGCGCTCCTTGACTTCGGTCAGAGCGTTTTCATAGTTAGCGCCGACCACATCCATTTTGTTGATGAAAACAATACGCGGGACGAGATACTTGTCGGCCTGCCTCCACACGGTTTCGGATTGCGCCTCGACGCCCTTCTGAGCGTCGAAGACGACGACCGCGCCGTCGAGCACGCGCAAGCTTCGTTCGACCTCGGCCGTGAAATCGACGTGGCCTGGCGTGTCGATGAGGTTGACCGTGCAATCGCGCCATTTGAACGGAACGCACGCGCTGTAGATGGTAATGCCGCGTTCTTGTTCCTCGGGATCGTAGTCGGTGTCCGTGGTGCCGGAATCGACGGTGCCGAGCTTGTGCTTGGCGCCAGAGTAATAGAGAATGTGATCCGTGGTCGTCGTCTTGCCCGCGTCGATATGGGCAATGACGCCGATATTGCGAATTTTGGTGAGGTCGAAGGTGGCCATAAGAAGTCCGTAGTTAATGGTCGGTCGTCGGTAGCCGCCATGATGACATAACAAAAAAGTCCGTGGTTCGAGGTTAATGTATTTAACCAAGGACCACGGACTATGGACTACGGACGTCTGCCAAGTTACCATGCGAAATGGGCGAAGGCCTTGTTGGAGTCGGCCATCTTGATGGTGTTGTCGCGTTTAGTCATTGCTTCGCCTTCCTTGCGATAGGCGGCGATCAGTTCATCGGCGAGGCGCAGAAACATCGGTCGGCCAGCCTTGCCGCGAACGGCGGCGAGAAGCCAGCGGATCGACAGGCTTTGCTGCCGAACGCGATTCACAGGCATCGGTACCTGGTAGGTGGCACCACCGACACGCTTCGAGCGAACTTCGATCGGCGGCTTGACGTTCTCGACGGCCTGCGTGAAAACGTCGATCGGATTCAGATCGGGCATGCGCTTCTTGATCTGGTCCATCGCGTTGTAAAAGATGCGCTCGGCAGTCGCTTTTTTTCCTTGCCACATCATGCAATTGATGAATTTAGACGCCAGCTTTGAATGATAGACGGCATCAGGCTTCAAAGTTGTGGCGCTTGCGGTACGTCGTCCCATGGAATATCGTCCCTAGTGCCCGCTTGCCGCTTGGCTGCCGCGGGTGAGGCTTGTCAGTTGAGGCTTGGTTCAGGAATTCGTTTGTAGGTTCGTGCACGATTCACGGCATGGATGGTTCCATCTGCCGTGAAGACAATCTCGTTTTTTGTTCCGCACCAAGGGCAGGCGAGCTTCGCCATCACCCCGGCATTTTCTTCGACTCCCTGGCCTTCGCAGTGAAGAGTCGTCTCGACTGTACCGGAACAACCGGTGCAGCCAAATTTGAGGGCTAAAAGAAGACTTAACATGCAACCAACATCCTCGTCGGACAGGGATACCACCCGTTCGCTCCCGGCGAAGAGAGCGAACCCACATCCAACCCATTGGCGAGGGAGAGTCAACCGCTCGGTTATGAGCCTTCCTTTTTCGCTCCGTATTTGGAGCGTGCTTGTTTACGGTCGGCGACGCCCTGCGAATCGAGCACGCCGCGAATGATATGATATCGCACGCCCGGCAAGTCGCGCACGCGGCCGCCACGAACGAGTACGATCGAGTGTTCCTGCAGATTGTGGCCTTCACCGGGGATGTACGCCGTGACCTCG